>NZ_RHOM01000003.1 GCF_003946515.1 Companilactobacillus zhongbaensis
AAGAATATAAAAAAGACCAACGCAAAATGGTTACGTCGGCCTCAAGTCATATATAGCTAGCTAGCAACTACAGTATACAAATTTTTTTTCGTAATGGCTAGTAGCTTATTTAGTGCACCCTATTATTAGGTTTATTTCATATAAAAAGCAGCATTATCGAAAAAAATCGACAACACTGCTAACTTCCTATCATCTACAGTTGACTCATATGAGATTCATCTACCAGTCAAACTATTATACTACTTATTTCTCATTCAAAACAGCCTGTTGAGCCGCAACATTAATAATATTCCAAGGACGATCAAAACCAGGTTGGAAGAAGAAGTCCGCATATTCAAGATCTTCGATCTTCAACTTAGCTTGGATAGCAACTGAAATAGCATTAATATTAGCAGTCACATCTTGTTTAGACATAATTTGTGCACCGACTACTTCATGATTGTCAGCATTATAAGTTAGCTTGAAGTAAACTGTGGCATTTTCTGATTCTGGAACAAATTTTGGACGATACAAGTCAGTTACAAAAACAGACTTAACGTTTGCACCGTATGACTTAGCAGTAGCATCCTTGATACCTGTTGATGCAAACTTGTAATCAAAGACGGTCAAAGCAGATGAACCTGAAACACCAGGGAATTTTCTAGTTGGTTTTTCTAAGTTCAAGGCAGCAATCCGACCTTGACGACGCGCATTTGTTGCTAAAGCAATGTGAGCATCACCATCTGTTGGCAAGAACTTAAGATGGGTAGCATCACCAACAGCAAAAATATCTTTTTGACTAGTTTGCATGTAGTCATCAGTGGCAATAGTTCCATCATCGTTCAATTGAAGGATACCTTGTAGCCACTTAGTATTTGGACGGACACCAGCTGCTTCAATGACCAAATCAGCATCATAAGTACCCTTGTCAGTTTCAACTTGAGTTACCTTACCATCTTTACCGATGAATTTTTTAACTGATTCTCCAGCAGCAATTTTTACACCATGTTCTTCCATATTTTTAGCCAAAATATCTGTAAATTCTGGATCCAAATAAGTTCCTAAAACACGTGGCAAAATATCGATAACTGTTACATTCATGCCTGCTTTGGCGAAGGCTTCAGTTGCTTCGTTACCAATGTAACCCGAACCAACAACTACTACATTGTTGATTTTTGGATCAACTGTTCTAGCTTTAAGCTTGATAGCCCAATCGCGTCCACGCATTGAATAAATATTTTGAAGGTCTGAACCTTCTACAGGGATTTGAGTTGGTACGGCACCAGCACTCAAAACTAGTTTGTCGTACTTTTCGGTCCTTGTTGAGTTGTCAACGTGGTTAACTACTTCAACCTCATGTTTGTCCGGATCGATCTTTGTGATTTCTTGTTGAAGAAATACAGCGACACCCTTCTTTGACATTTCTTCAGGCGTAGCATAGCTTACGCTATTAACCTTTTTAACCTTACCTTCGAGATACAATTGCATACCACAAGACAAGAATGATAAAAAGTCGCCCTTTTCATACCATTGAATTTCTGTGTCAGGGTTTTGTTTGAGAAGTCCTTCGACCGTTTCGTACCCACCGTGAGATGAACCCACTACAATAACTTTCATATAGAAACCTCCTCTTATTTATAAATCAATCATAACTTTAATGATAAGTTTTTTCAAGCAAAACAGATGCGAACGTATGGTCGTTTTATGGTAAAATTAAGCAATGTAAGCTTGACACATCAAGTTTGTGAACTGGCTATTTTTTATGGATGGAGGAATACTACTACAATGTACATGCTACTTTTGATCGTCCTCGGACTAATCTTATTAGTCACGGCTCTGATCGTTAAACCGAAGAAACGAAGACGGAAGAAAATCATTACCCTCGCCTTAGTTTTGATAATTGCGGGTGGGTCAGGTGCTTATCAGCTTTATCAAGGTTCAGACAGCAATGGTAATAAAACTACCCAAACCGATGCTAAATCTTCGTCAGAACTAGCCAAATTAAATTATACTGATCAACAGGAAGTTGAGGTAAATAATAACCAACCAACTTTCTCCCAAGCTGATCTAGACGTCAGTAAAGGTGCTTGGCAGAGTTTTGCCGATTTAGATAACCTCAATCGTGCAGTTCAGGCCGACGCACTTTTGAGTAAAAGCCTGATGCCCACCGCTAAAAGAGAGCCCCTTTATGTCAATCCAACCGGTTGGCACAATAAACGGATCAATGGTGGTTGGTTGTATAATCGATCCCATTTAATTGGTTATCAACTGACCGGGCAAAATAACAATCCCAAAAATTTGATGACGGGTACCAGATCATTGAATTCTCCGGAAATGCTGAAACATGAAGACGACATTGCAGATTATTTAAAGCAAAATCCGAACAATTTCATCCGCTACCGCGTTAAGCCAATTTACCGTGGAAACGAGCTCCTAGCTAGAGGCGTGCAGATGATGGCGCAATCATTAGACCAAAATGGCAACTCTGATAAACAAATTATTTTTAATGTATACATTTTCAATGTTGAGAAAAACGTGAATATCAATTATGCTGATGGTACAAGTGTTGTAAATAATAACTAAGGAGTGGTTCAATGAAATACAGTAATGGTGATAAGGAAATTTTCGACCTGATCAAAGAAGAAGAAGGTCGTCAAAACCGTAACATCGAACTTATTGCATCAGAAAACATCGTTTCCGATGATGTTCGTAAAGCTCAAGGTTCTGTTTTAACTAACAAGTACGCTGAAGGATATCCTGGCAGACGTTATTATGGTGGTTGTGAATTTATCGATCAAATCGAGCAAATTGCAATCGACCGTGCCAAGAAATTGTTCAATGCTGAATATGTTAATGTTCAACCGCACTCTGGTTCACAAGCAAACGCTGCTGCTTATCAAGCAGTTCTCAAACCTGGTGACAAGGTACTCGGTATGGATCTAAATGCCGGTGGTCACTTGACTCACGGTTCCCGTGTAAACTTCTCAGGTAAAATGTACGAATTCCATTCATATGGAGTTAATGATGAAGGTTTCATCGATTACGATGATGTCCAAAGAATCGCCAAAGAAGTTCAACCTAAGTTGATCGTTGCTGGTGCTTCGGCATACAGTCGTGTGATCGACTTCAATAAGTTCCGTGAAATTGCTGACTCAGTTAACGCATTGTTAATGGTCGACATGGCTCACATTGCTGGACTTGTATCCGTTGGTCTACATCCATCACCAGTTGGTGTCGCTGATATCGTGACAACTACAACACACAAAACACTCCGTGGACCTCGTGGAGGAATGATCATTGCTAAAGAAGAACTTGGCAAGAAGATCAACTCTGCTGTCTTCCCTGGAACTCAAGGTGGACCACTAGAACACGTGATTGCTGCTAAAGCTGTTACCTTCGGTGAAGACCTTCAACCAGAATTTAAGACTTACATTGAACAAGTTATCAAGAATGCTGCTGCTATGGCTGAAGTTATCAATAATGCTGATAACCTTTCAGTTTTAACTGGTGGAACAGATAACCACTTATTGAATGTGGTCCTAACTGAAACTGATTTAAATGGTATGGAAGTTCAAAACTTACTTGATTCGATCCATATCACAACTAACAAGGAAGCAATCCCTAACGATCCATTGCCACCAAAATTGACTTCTGGACTTCGTTTAGGTACTCCGGCTATTACTACACGTGGATTCGACGAAGAAGACTCTCGTGAAGTTGCACATATTATCGTTGATGCTATTAAGTATCATGACGATGCTGATAAGTTGAAGGAATTAGATGCACGTACTAAGGCTTTGACTGACAAGCATCCTGTGGATTAGTGTTTTTATTTGGAGCTGGCCTTTGGCTGGCTTCTTTTTTTGTGAAAAAGTGGCTGATTTTTGGTCAGCTGCTTTTCTGGTTGGAATTGTATGGTAATTTGGCTTTTGTTCTTTGGATCTGAATTCGTGCTTATTGTTTTACTGGTCGCCCCTATCCATATGGCGGAAACGTGTTGCGGTTAGTTTGGTAAATATCATATTTTTTAGACAAAAAAGCAGCTGATTTTATGTCAGCTGCTTTTCTGGTTGGAATTAAAAGGTAATTGAGATTTAGTTCTTTGAATCTGATTTAGTACTTAATGTTTTGCTAGTCGCTCCCTATTCATATAGTGGAAACGAGCTCCGGAGACGATGCAACCTCCACATAAGCAAGTCAACGCTGCGTGGGCCTGACGGGCCCAGCTCCGCATTGACTCACTTGTGCTCCGGTGGCAGACCTCGTCTCCTCCGCTCTCTTGTTTGAAACGAGCTCCGGCACACAGCGGCCTCCGGTTTAGAAACTGTCAGCAGGCACGGCTTCGCCGCACCTTTGTGATGACAGTCCCTAAATCCTCAGCAGCTAACCGTGTACCTGCGCTCTCTTTATTCTCCCCAGCTGTAATCATTAGGGTCTTGAATTCCACGGCCTGTTGCTTTGTCTAGCATGATTCTTTGTTCGAAGTGGGCTACGTTGCGTTTTGTTTCTTTAACCATGTCTGGGTTAACTGAGACGTAGTCGATTCCGCTTTGAATTAAGAAGTTTGTGAATTCTGGGTACTCTGATGGTGCTTGTCCACAGATCGATACTGTTCTGCCATCTTTGTGGGCTGTCTTGATCAAGTGACGGATTGCCCGTTTAACGGCTAAGTTACGTTCGTCGAATAGACTTGCTACGGTATCGTTGTTTCTGTCACAACCTAGGATCAACATTGCTAAGTCATTTGATCCAATCGAGTAACCATCAACGTACTTGTTAAATTGATCGGCAAGGATGATGTTTGTTGGGATCTCAGCCATCATGTAAATCTTGAAGTCTGCTCCACGAACTAATCCTTCACCTTGAATAATGTCGGTAACTTTCTTAGCTTCATCAACTGTTCTCACGAATGGGATCATGATGTTCAAGTTGGTCAATCCAAATTCGTTACGTACTTTCTTAACTGCTGCAAGTTCTAGTTTGAAAGCTTCGATATATTTTGGATCGTAGTAACGTGAAGCGCCACGCCAGCCTAGTAAGTCTGCTGGTTCGTGTGGTTCGTACTTGTCTCCACCTTTCAAGTTACGGTATTCACTGGACTTGAAGTCTGATAGACGTAGCACTACTGGTCTTGGAGCCATTGCACGTGCAACTTTGGCGATACCATCTGAAAGCATGTTAACGACTTTTTCAGGACGGCCCGTTTCAATCAAGTATAGTGGGTGTTCGTGAATGAATGTTGTCCATAAGAACTCTTCACGCATTAGTCCAATACCATCTGCAGGTAGTGTTGAATACTTGTCTGCAAGGTCTGGATCACCTAAGTTCATCATTACTCGAATTGCTGTTGGAGCAAATGTTTCTGCAGCAACTACTTGTCCAGCTGCTCCTGCTTCTGGTGTCTTCTTCTTGAGCAAGCTATTAACTTTACCACGATATACGACACCATTTTTAGCATCAACAGTTACGACATCACCCGTCTTGAATGCGTCTGTAGCTGCCACTGTCTTACTCTTAGTACCAACGATACAAGGGATCTGCATTTCACGAGAAACGATAGCAGCGTGACAAGTCATACCACCATTGTTAGTAACGATAGCAGCAGCTTTCTTCATAGCTGGTACCCAGTCAGGTGATGTCATTAGTGTTACTAAGACTTCACCTTCCTTGAATTGATCGATATCTTTAGGATCGTCGATAACATGAACGACACCACTTGCCAATCCAGGACTAGCAGGTAATCCACGTACAGCTACTTCTGCATCACTTTCTGATACCACGTTCTCATCTTCTTCTGAGTCATCTTGATTTTTATTTCTTTGTGACCATACGGTTTCTGGACGAGCTTGAACGATCCACAATTTATTTGTGTTTTCATCCAAAGCATATTCCATATCCATTAAGCAACCATAATGGTCTTCAACTTTTTTAACATATCCAGCTAATTCGATTACTTGTTCATCAGTTAGAACTGGTTTGTCTTGGATATCCTTCGGTACTTCTTCTTCGTAAGTACCACCGTTTTCTTTTCTTAGTAATTGAATTGGTTTATTGATAATTGTGCGATCGACGATCTTCATTGATTTCTTGTCGATTACAAAATGGTCAGGTGTAACTTTACCTAAAACGATATATTCACCTAATCCGTAAATACCATCAATAACGATTTGTGACTCGTCACCGTTAGCTACGTTAACAGAGAACATAACACCTGATGCCTTTGAGAAGACCATCATTTGAATAGCTGCTGAAAGAGCAACTTTTTCATATGGGAAGTTTTGCTTGTGACGATAGTATGTTGCACGATCTGTAAAGAGTGATGAATAACATTCTTGCACACGTTTTACAACGTCGTCGCCGCCTTTAATATTTAGGTATGATTCTTGTTGACCTGCAAATGAAGCATCTGGCAAGTCTTCAGCTGTAGCAGAGGAACGAATAGCAACGAATGGGTCTTTTTGTCCAACTTTTTCTGAGAGCTCATCGTAAGCTTTCTTAATTTCGACAGCAAGATCATCCGGCATTTTTGCATCAACGATCAAATTACGAATCTTTTCACAGGCTGTGTGAAGTTCTTCGGAATTTTCATAATCTTTAATACTATCCAACAACGCATTTACGTCGTCGTTTAATCCTGTTTTATCCATGAAGTACCGATATGCGTGTGCTGTGGTTGCATAACCATACGGTACTGGAACGTCCATTGAAGATGTCATTTCACCTAGTGATGATGACTTACCACCAACTAAGTTGACATCCTCACGATGTAATTCGTTGAACCATAAAACATTTGCTGTATCTTGACTACTCATGATAATATTTCCCTCCTTGCGTTAATTGCACGTAATGCCTTCCAAACAAAACCATTTATTTTGTGAAAACGATTACAGCTCTATTGTAAGTCTTTTACTAGCAAATTTTAAGTATAATTTTCATTTTCGCAAAAATATAATACGTCTTTAATATATTTGTGACGTCATATAACGCGGTATATTAGGAAATATGATGATAAAATTAATTTTTAAATTTTTTATAAAAAGCCGCTTTTTGAGTAAAAAAAGATGCTGCATCTGCCCTAATTTGGATGATCAGCATCTTTTTTATTTTTTATTTAGGTCAAAATCACATCAGATTTCTTACCCTTTATTCTCCTAAGTTCTTCTTACGCTCGTGTCGTGCATAAGATCCATACAAGACTAATGCGATTGCTCCGAACAAGACTGGTCCTAAGATGGTCCAGAAAGCATCCATATATGCATGTTCGATGATCGGTTCGAGCAATGTGAAGACGATGGCAGATAGTACAACTAGAAAGACTAAGATCGAAGTTGCCCACATGAAGTTCTTATTTTTGAAAAATTGATATGGTTTTTCAATATCGTCATTCATGCTGAAGAATGGAAAGGCTCCGACTAAGAATAAGTAAGGAACACTAGTTGCTACATTAGCCATCAATGTTAAGACGGCGTACAAGTTTTTGGCATTTCTTCCACCTAGGAAGTCAACTGCCAAGATGATGACACAAACAAAGATTGCTTGCATCCACATGGCAAAAGCTGGCATTCCCTTATCATTCAACTTAGTAACTTTTTTAGGCCAAAAGTCTTTGGGAGTTCCCATGATGAATGATTTTAGTGGTGAATAGATCAAGACGAAAAAGGCACCCATGTATAAGATGAACATATCAAGCGCGGTAAATCGAGATAACCAAGCACCTAAGGTGGTAGCTGCAGCAGTACTTAAACCGATGTGAGTACCGAATGAATAACCTAAGTTACTCATCATCACGTAAGTAATGTTAGCTAAGTTAACACCGTCTTTTCCGATGACGTTGTTCCAGTTAGTACTGATACCCCAGAAGAAGATCGTCAATGAATACAAAACGGCGATAATTCCAGCTGATATCAAAATACCTTTCGGAAAATCACGCTTGGGGTTTTTCATACTATCAGTGACGCCACCCATAGATTCCAAACCACCATAAGCAAAAATTGCATAAACAATAAATGAAAGCATCCCGATCGGTGAGGCAAATTCTGGGTTCGGTGACTTGATGAAAGTACTGATCCCATTGATCGGTTCAGCCATGTGGAAACCTGATAAGAAGATCATTGCAATACTCAATCCGAAGAAGACAATGTTCAAGATGATCATCATCGTTCCACCGAATGAAGTAAATTTCGAGATCTTATCGATTCCTCGTGAAGCCGTAAATGTAACAAAAATGATCCATAAAACTGCCAACAAGCCGATCGTTTGTGTTGAACTTAAACCACCGAGATGCCAGCTTTGTGTAGTATCATGTCCGGCAAAAAATGTTGCCATCGGGATCCACACTTTTGAAGAGGTCGACACTAGCCAAACTTCCCATGAAGCTAACCAAATAAAAGTTCCGGTAAAGGCTAATCTTGGTCCGATGGCTCCTTCGATCCAAGAATAAATTCCACCTTTAGCTTCGTTATAAGCTGAACCGTATTCTGCCATCATAAAGCCGACTGGCAAGAAGAAAAAGATTGCAGCGAATAAATACCAAATAATACTTGCTAATCCCATTTGCTCATAAGCAACAGTAGTATTAGCGAATCCAAATACGGACGTAAAAATCATCATGATCAAGCCAAACATCGTGATGGTTTTCTTCGTCGAATTACCTTCGTTCATTTTTCAAAAATCCCCTATTCCCTCATGTTTACAAATTCATATCTGTTTTAAAATTCAATGGTGAAAAGTCAGTTGACTGCGTGATCAATTTTGCAGTCAATTCTTTATAGCCATCGAGAGCTGTTTTAGCCATTTCCTGTGAAGCCGATGTCAAAAATTGTGGTAGTTGATCATCGTCTTTACTTAAGGACTTGATGTCAAAGTCTCGCAACATCTTTCGTAGTGTAATGTTGATCGATTTTTGTTGCTCCTTGAACATCGTGCCTAATTCAGGATAGTGGCTGTCTAATAAGACACCAGCTAATTTAAAGGTCCAATATGCAGACTTTTCATCGTAAGGCAGTTTTCCAATTTTATATTCCTCGGGGGTATCCGTGATCCCCATATAAAACGGAACGTAAACGCTTTGCGACGAAACGCCCATGCTCAACCACTGAACACCAGCAATTTCTGGTTTCAGATCAGGTCGGATCTGTAGTACATGTGATTCTTGGGTCTTCGCCAAACTGATCGGACGATAACGCTTGTTATTAGCCGATTTATTCAATGGATCAAATTCAGTTCCTTCAAAATGCGAACTTAAATATCCTTGCACATCATCGATACTCAATAACCGATCAGCTTTTTTAATGAAGTCGAGTTCTTGACTTTCAGGACTTTCATCCGTTTTTCCTGAAAATTGTTGTTGACCATACCAAACTCTAGGCGTGCTATAAATAGCATCAGATTGGTCATGCGTGCCAAAAATCTTCCGGAAATTAAAAGTTTGCGGAGTGGCATTCAAGTTGTAATCATTCACAAATTCTTGAATGTCTAACTTAAACATGAAATTATCTGGATCATTGAAGTCAATTTCTTGGATAGCCAATTGGTTAGCAACTACGGCGTATGAATCATCCGGGATCCGTTGTGCTACCCAGTAATGTCCGGAACCATTTTCAAAATACCAAACTTCTTTTTGATCAGAAAATAGCACTCCGTTGGTTTCAGAAGTTCCGTATTTTTCAACGATCTCGCCTAAACGTTTGACTCCTTCACGAGCAGTTTTCACGTATGGCAAAACGACCGTGACCATTGCTTCTTCGCCGATTCCATCTTTGACTAGTGGATCAACTCCTAAAACGGCTTGGTTAGAATAAGCACTTTCTGTAGCACTCATGGCAACACCGAATTCATTGAAGCCATCCTCTTCAAAAAGTCCTTCTTTGTCAGTCCATTCAGGAGTGGCTGAATACTTGTAGCGGATCTGTGGAAGCTCCATTGTAAAACCATTTTCGTTTGAAACGTATTTTTGTGGCTCATTAAACTCTTCGTGTGGATGAACGACGAAATGTTTTGGCCAAGAAGCTTTGGCATCTTCGTTTCGACCGATCATAGTAGAGCCATCGATCGAAGCTTTTCTACCAACTAAAATGCTAGTACAAGCAGATAATGAAGCCTTGTTGTACTGTAATGTCATAATTTCACCTTACTTAAATTTTACTGCGGTCCCGTATGCTGCGACAGTCTCCATGTCTTGGCTGATGGAATCAGAATCGAATCTCATCATCACGACAGCATCGGCACCCATTTTTACTGCATTTTCTTTTAGACGCTCAATTGCGATATCACGAGCCTCAGTTAGAAGTTCGGTGTAAGCTTTAATTTCGCCACCGACAATATTTTTCAAGCCGGCACCAATATTTTTGACGACATTTTTGGATTGAGTAGTTAAGCCAAAAACCTCACCAATAATCTCATATTGTTGTCCAGGAATATTTTCAGTTGTAGTAATTAAAATATTATTATTATTCACAATTTCACCTCATATTCAAAAATCAGTCCAGTAAATAACATACCACAACTGACTGGCTAAATCTTTCAGATTAACATTATTTAACCTTGACATAAACTTTTATTTTTCATACAATTTTTAAGTATTGAAAAAACTACTGGGCATTCGCCAAATGGTAAGGCAGCGGACTCTGAATCCGCAATTTATTGGTTCGAACCCAATATGCCCAATTTTTTTATCTTGTGATGTTTGAGATGATCCGAAACCTTTATTGGTTTCGGATTTTTTTGTTTGTTATAGAGTTTGTGTGGTGGTTTGTTCCCGGTACTGAGGGGTTCCAGAAATATCGCCGTGGAACGCCATGGACGCCATGGACGCCATGGACGCCACTTTGAACCAATCGAGAAGCCCACTCGATTGTTTCAAAGCTGGGTCTTTCACTAAGCGGTAAACCGCTAAGTGAAATTTCATGGCTGACGGCGAATTTCTTCCACCCCTCAGTACCTAAGTTGGTATAAACATATTTTTGTGTGAGGGATACAGTACTTAGCTTTTTTCTGCAAACTTGCTGCGGTTTTTGATGGTACTTCCTTTTCCTTTTTCAACTTTTTTTATTTTTCGTTGTTCTCCCTATCTTTTTGATTTTCTCTGGTTTTATCATCGGTAGCTATTTAATTTTGCTTTCATTTTTTGATTACTCTTCTTTTTGCTCTTTCACTGGCTCCTTCGTCGCCGTGAAAAACGCTGTAGTACTCAATCTGGCACGCAAAAAAACCACATCCTGTTCTTTTTGATGTGGTTTTTTATGAAATGTTGGGAACTTAGATCTCCGCTTTTGATCTGTCTCCTTCATTTTTTATTGAAGATTGCAGAATTGTATTGCTTTGTGTATTGCGGTTTCTTGCTTTTTTAATAAGTATTCTCAGCTTGCAGTTCAGCTAAGACGATTTTTTGTTTTACGTCGATTTCTTTTGCTTCTGGTTTGATTGTTTGTTTAATCATTTCGATAAGTTTCATGATCTCAAATCCTTTCATTTAGGTAAATGTAAAATCATAAATTACTATCCTGGAACAACTAAATAATAACTTCTTATCATAGAATAAATGATTCATATTATAAAAGTTATATTTACAATTGATGCTCAAAATTTTCTGATTTGATATAACTATATGTCATGACATTACCTGTAAAATTGCCTTAAAACGGGTCCAAGTCGCACTATTATTGGTTTGTTGTGTTGTTTCTTTTTCTCTGAAAATGCTTCTTGGATCGTGCTATTTTTACCCCCTATTTAGATGTATCTATACTATAATCTAGCAGATTTTTTCTGTCTATCCGAAAACAATATACTGGATTACAATAGAATTTATAATGAATCCGAGGAGAATAATATGACTTACAAACTTATTGCCATCGATTTGGATGACACTTTATTGAATACTCAAAAAACTATTTCTAAAGGAAATGAAACAATCATTAAACGGGCTTTGCAGCAAGGTATCAAAATTGTTCTTTGTTCTGGTCGTACTCATAATGCTGTTAAAAATTATGCGGATCAACTTGGTATTTTGGGCGATGAGCAATTTTTGATCACTAATGGTGGCGCTATTATCGAGACTGCTTCACAAAATATTTTGTATGAAGAAGCCCTCAGCAACCAATTTTATCGTGATTTTGTCAGCTTCGTTAAGAAAAATAAGTTGCACTACAATGTTGTTGACGACAAATCTAATACTTACACTAGTTCAGAAAAATGGTTCGACAAGTATACCATCGCTCAAGCTTATGAAAACGACAGCGGTCTTTTTATCCGCGAACCCGACGAGCTCCCCGACGATTTCCAGATTCTCAAGGCAATTATTAATGGAAATAAAGATGAACTCGATAATATATCTGACTTAGTTCATCAAACCTATGATAAAGACTATTTCGTTGTTAGAACCGGAGAAGGATTCCTAGAAGTTTTCCCTCAAAACGTCAACAAAGGATCCGCTTTAAAAATGCTAACGAAGAAACTAAATATCGACTTGGAAAACGTTATTGCTATCGGTGACCGTGACAATGACATTCCAATGCTAAAATTAGCGGGCAAAGGAATTGCCATGGGAAACGGTCAACCTGGTGTCAAAGACGTCGCTGATTTCGTTACAAAAGACAATAATGAAGATGGCGTTGGATATGCTATTGAAAAATTTGCTCTGAACTAATGGGCATGGAAAGAAACTCTGTGTGTTAATGGAGATAATACAATTCAATCTTGCTTATACAATTGCATTACCACTATCAGTGTTCGCTGAAGATTGATATCTCTCTGAGAAAATTCCCAGGGAAAACTACATTTTCAAATCAAACAAAAAAAGTAGCTGAAGTTAAACTTCAAGCTACTTTTTTTTGCAGGAAATCCCTGCTTGTTATTTACCTAATAATCGAAATACTAACGATAAAATCGCATATGAGAGCATGTAACCCAAAACAAACAATGTTGTGAATGCCAACATCCAAGTGCCATAAATGGCCGCATAGATCAAAATCTGGCTATTAGCGATTACGAAGATCATTGCGATAGTAATGCTCATTAAAATTTTAACAATATTATTTTCAATATATCCTTTAAATGCACTTCTGAAATCAAAACATTTAGTTTTCAATTAAAACGCCCCGATCGTAGTAGTTTGTAATCATAGTGTACCACTTCCTTGGGACAATTTAAAAACAATTTATGCAAAAGCCGCAATCAAATTTTCCTTCAAGAAATTAGAAACACCGTAACCACTATTCAAGAAGACAAAGTGCTTACCATCATAGTCAAACTCGATTTGATTTTTAATATCAGGGTCCTCAGACAAATTAGAAATCTCAGCCAAAGGAATCTTAACTCGAACCGTTTTACTCAAACCAGTCATAAATGCCAAAGATAAAATCCCTTCGCCAAACTCAAAAGCAGCATATCCATTAAAAGTCTCTTCATTTGGACGAAAAATTTGTACATAAGTAAACATATCGATCACTATCCTTTGTTTATATTTCCTAACAAAGCCAGTGTAAAGTATGAAACGGGTTTTAGAGCAACCCCCAAAATCAAATTAATCAATATCAGCCAATTTAGCCTGCAAAATAGCCACAGCCTCATCGGCCCCATGATAAAAATTAATATCCGAAAAATAATCGGTCCCAGAAATCATAGCCGATAAAGAAGCCACTTCAGAATCATGCAAAATAATAACCGGCTTCTCAAACAACTCAGCACAGGCCAACTCATAACCCACACCAAGACTAGGAACAGAAGAATCAACCACAACCAAATCAGCTTCCCTCAACCAAGCAACATCACGATCACGGATCTGCTTATCAGACAAAACCTCACCTGACTCAGACAAATTAGCATCGCCCACATGCTCAGTCAAAACATCATGATCCACCTTCAAAAAATCAATCAAAGCCCGATAAACATCAGCATGGTCACGACCACCACGAATAGAACCAGCAAAATAGATTTTCATAAAAACCTCCAAAAAAAATAAATAAGAAAATAAAACACACAATCCAACGCGAGTGTGCGAGAAACGAGCACAAGAGCCTAAAAACACGAATGCGAGAATGCGAGAGTGCGAGAGAGAATCGAGCACGCGAGCCAAAAGAGAAAGCCAGAGAAGAAAAAATAATGTTCAATCTTATCCAACAAGTAAACAAACAAAAGATTGCAACAAAAAGGTACGTCAGGAAACAAAATGAGCGGAGCTCTAGTCCCGCGAACCGAGAAGCAGCCCGGAAATCAAACAAAGAAAATCTTGCGCATAAGAATAGGAAGCACCTATTTCCCCACTAACAAAGGGGGGGGATTGCTAAAACCTAGACGGAGGGGCCCGGGATACACACCTCAGCCGCCAAATTCCTCTTGGCGACGAAGGAGCTTAGAGGAAGGCTCGTATTGGAGATGTCCGGGTGAACTTCCCGGATAGCTTCAATCGATGCCGGCAGCGTTCCAGTGTGTGTATCCCGGGCCCCGGAGTCGGCATTGAACCACCACACCAAACTACCACCTCTATCCCACCAAACAAACAACAAAATCCCGTCTAAGCAAAACGCCTCTGTCTGCTCTACTCTCTCACCTCAAGAAAAAAGAGCCAGCCAACAGGCCAGCTCTAAATCCTAAAAAATAGACAAAACAAACAAAATCAATGTCCAAATACTAATATTGATCTTCCCCTGACGACTAACCTCAAGCGAAGTCCAATTGATCCAACCAAGCAATCCATACTGGATAACCCCAATCAAAACATTAGCCAAAGTATTAGCGGTAGAAG
The DNA here is from genome assembly GCF_003946515.1 of Companilactobacillus zhongbaensis. Taxonomy (GTDB): domain Bacteria; phylum Bacillota; class Bacilli; order Lactobacillales; family Lactobacillaceae; genus Companilactobacillus; species Companilactobacillus zhongbaensis. The sequence goes on from NZ_RHOM01000003.1 coordinate 14,720, forward strand.
AAGTGCTCATAGTAACAATAGTAGCCAAGATACCGCCCAAGGCAAATGTCATAGCCATGTTAACAATCAAGACCTGCTTATACTCAACCTCTTCCTTACGCAAAATAAGTTGAAAAACAAAATAAACAATAGCCAACAAAACAGCTGCAGCAACCAAAGCCAAAAAGACAACCAAAAACTTGTTCATCTTTTCAAACCCAGTAGTCAAAGCAAAGTTAACATACATTGCTGTAAATTGAGTGATCAATGCGATCAAAATCACGCCGATCAATGAGCTTCTTTTAACTTTATATAAAATTCCCATTACATTACTCCTCTTTTAGTAGGCCAACTAGTGATGATTTAGCAGCTTTGTTCGATGGAATAAAGCCAAACAACAAACCAACTGCACTAGATACCAATAGTGAGATCAAAATTGAATAGATAGTGATAACCGCCTTAAACGGCAAGAAAGCATTAATGATCAAGACCGCCAAGTACCCGAGGATGATACCGATGATTCCCCCGATAACACAAAGGACGATACTTTCAGTCAAGAACTGATTCCGAATATTATTACCAGTAGCACCAAAGGCTCTTCTAATACCGATCTCGTTGCGTCGTTCTGAAACTGTAATGTACATTACGTTCATGACACCAATACCTGCGATCAATAATGAAATACCAGCTACTAAGGCAACAAAGTAAGTTACGCTATTCAAGACTTTTTGGAATGATTTCATCGATTTAGTTGGATCATCGATATGGTATTTCCCTTCACGGCGATATTCTCCATTGGCCTTGATTTTCTTCAAAACAGCTTTAGAAACTTTCTTCTTATTCTTGCCATTTTCAATCGTCAATTTAGCCTGATCTTTATTGGAATTAGCTGAGAAAATCCGCTTATAAGTTCCTTTAGAAACTAAGACATTAGCTGAGTATTCGTCGCCACCATCAGACACTCCCCGGACGATGAACATGTCCTCACCGATTTGGATAGGTTTGCCGATAGCCGAAGATTTCTTGAACAAGTCTTTTTTGACACTTTGTGAGATGATCACGTCGTATGAATTCTTGTCATTCAAGATGGATTTTTTAACATTTTTGGGCCCATCGGAAGACTTCTTGATTGGTCCTAAATAAGTCTTCGAACTGTTGCCACGATATGATAGCTTAACTGATTTAGTGTTGTCATAACTAGATAATTTGACTGATTGAACACCGTCAACATCTGACATCAAGGCAGCATCCCCTTGAGTGAAGCCATCAATACTATTTAAATCAGTCGAGTTAGTAACATAAGACAACGATACTTTATTAGAAGCATTGTCCTTACCTAACTCTTTAGTAATACTTTGGGTGAAACCATCCCCAACAGCTAAGATACTAATAACACTGGCAATACCAATGATGATACCTAACATTGTTAAGAGGTTTCGGTTCTTATTTTTCATAATTGAGCGAAGTGCGATCGTTAAGTTTTCCATTAGTCAGACACCACACTTTTCTCATTTTCATACAGACGACCATCACGGATATGAACCGTCCTCATTGCAAAGTCTGCAACTTCTTGGTCGTGCGTAACCATGATAATGGTCGTATTAAATGTTTCATTTAGATGTTTAAAAATATTCATGATCTCCAAACTCGTTTTGGAGTCCAATGCCCCTGTTGGTTCATCAGCAATAATCAAATTAGGATTATTGACGATTGCTCGAGCAATAGCAACACGTTGTTGCTGTCCACCGGAAAGCTCGCTTGGAAGATTATTTTCTTTACCCTGTAATCCTACTTGTTCGATCACTTCATCGATCACTGACTTACGATCAGTGATCGTTTTAGACTTGCTGTAAATCAACGGGATCTCGATATTTTCGTATACAGTATACGAACTTAGCAATTTGAAATTTTGAAAGACGAATCCGATCTTATCTCCACGAACGCCAGATAATGTTGCATCGTCTTTATTCTTGTAGTTTTCATTTTTCAAAAAGTAGTCCCCGGTATAATCGTTGTCGAGCAATCCTAAGATATTGATCAAGGTCGATTTACCAGAACCTGATGGACCCATGACGGCAAGAAACTCACCATCGGGAACTTCAAGGTTAATATCAGACAGGGCTTTAAAATCGTTTGCGTAGGTCTTACCTACATTTTTAACCTTTAACATTCTTTCACCCCACTCCTATTTTAAGACAAGTTTTTGTCCAGCTTTGATACCAGAGTGTGTGTAATAGAAGTCGCCACTCTTATCTAAAGTAAGGTAGACTTTTTTCTTAGTATTGTCTGATTTTAGAACATAAACATAGTCGTCATCTGTAACAGCATTCTTAGGGATCTTGAATCCTTTAGAGTTACCTTTGATTTGAACGTGCATACCAAATGTTAGGTTTTGATCAGCTGTTACTTGGAAGTGATAGTAAGAAACTGATGAAGATGAGTTGTAAGGAGCTTTGTCAATTTGTGTGACAGTTCCATACATCTTCTTACCATTATTCTTATAAATTTGCATGTCGGCATTGTTCTTAATGTTTGGTAGTTCAAATTCATTAACGTTACCTTGAACTACTGGCTTGCCATAAACGAAGTAATTACCTTCAGTGTCTTTGATCAAAGTACCAGAAATTGGTGCGACAACTGTCCGATTAGCTTCTTCATTTAATTCAGCCAATTTGCTTTGGTCACTAGTGATTTGAGCATTGTTTTGTGCGATTTGTGCACTATTATCAACTGTTGGTGTAGCAGCCATCAATGCTGAGGCATCTGAATCATCTGTACTATCAGCTGTTGTAGTAGTTGCAGCACTTTGTTGTGATTGTAGTGACGCATTTGATGCAGTCAATTGTTGGATATCAGCGTTAACTGCACTGATTTGACTACTCATATCTTTACTGAAAGTGAACAAAGTTTGGCCTTTAGTAACCTTTTGGCCACTCTTCATTGGTTGAGAAGTCATCGTTTCTTTTTCTAGTGCTTTAGGACTAACTGATTCTTTTTCATCAGGTGCGACCATACCACTGTAATAGCGTTCTTCTTTAGGTTGAACGGTGTAAGTATCATATTGGCTTTGGCCTAATTTACCGTTGAAAGTTGCAACAACAACGATTGCCAAAACTAGAAAGAGGGCACAAACGCCCCAAATTGCGTAATCAATTTTTTTACTCATAATCTTCCCCATATCTAAATTCTACAAAATCTTAGTTCCATTATATATGTATTTGTTAACAATGTATCAATGAATTCGATTACAGTCTTAACTTTTCTCAAAAATTTACCAGAATTTTACTTTTGTTGGATTTAACTCAATGAAAATCCTTGATCCTTCAAAAACGGACCAACATCTGGACGACGGATCTCCTTGAAAAAGTCGACATTCTTATCTGTCCATGTACTATCTTGAGCATTGGAGTTCCTCGACAAATAGTACTCTCTTACCTTTTGATCGTAATCGCCGATGTTAGTTAACTGCTCGACATCATAGTGATCTGTTGCCACTTGGTTAGACAAAGGCATTCTTGGTTTGACTTGATTCTTACCGTTGGGGATCCCAACCGTCAATCCATACAATGGGAAGGTATATTTAGGCAAATGTAACAATTCAGCGATCTGACGGATGTCATTTCTAATACCACCGATGTAGCAGATTCCTAGTCCCAATGATTCAGCAGCTGTTGCCATGTTTTCAGCTGCGATCGTCGTATCCACGGTTGCAACTAGTAACTGCTCCATCGACTTAATACCATCTAACGACAGGCCACGTCTTTTTAGCATCTGAGCTTGACGATACAAGTCAGCCACAAAGACATAAAATGCCCCCGTTTTCTTGACATAAGGTGCACTATTGGTAATGTCCGCTATAGTATCACGTAATTTTCCATCAGAAATTTCAATAATTGAAAAAGCTTGGACAAAGTTTGATGAAGAACCACTTTGAGCAGCTTGCAATAATTCCTTTTTCACTTCATCTGTCAAAGGTTCATCTTTAAAGTCACGGACAGAAACGTTTTTTTTCATTTGTTCGATAATTGGATCCATTACGATTCCTCACTTCTTAATCAATACCACTAGTTTACAACATTTTTAAATATGATATCATTTTCATATGAATAATTTATCATATGTGAGGTGCTAAATGAACGATATTTTGCAGATCGATTCAAAAATATTAAATGAATCACAAAAGATCATCAAAGTCCTCAGCAATAAAACACGTTTTCAAATGCTTTATTTGTTGGAACAACAAGAGCTTTCAGTCTCGCAATTAATGAAGCTTTTGAACATGGAACAGTCCGCTGTCTCCCACCAACTAGCTACCTTGAGGAAATATCAATTAGTCAGTACAGAACGCGATGGAAAAGCCAACTACTATCGTCTAAATGACCCCCACATCTTGGACATTATCAATGAAACGATGGAACACGCTAATCATGTGTTAAGGGGAAAAAAGCATGGTGAATGATCTTAACGTCAAAAAAAGTTTAACTATTGAATATTTCTCGACGGCTTGGATGGCCTTAGAGTTCATCGTTGGCCTCTACTCAGGCATTAGTGCTGGTTCGATCTTGTTGATCGCCTTTGGAATGGATAGCATGCTCGAACTGATCTCCGGGTCGACCTTGATCTGGCGTTTGAAAAAAGAAGCAGCCCACCAATCCGCTGAGGTCATCGAAAAAGCCGAAAAAAAATCATCCCTGATAGTCGGGACGATTTTATTGTTATTAGCGATTTATGTGACTTTCGTTTCCATTTACAACTTATTCACTCATCAAGTTGCTGATGAAAGTATCTCAGGTATTTTGATTGCTATCGTTTCATTAATATTAATGCCAATTTTAGCCGTAAAAAAACGCAAATTCGGCAAATCGATCAATTCAGATGCTTTGGTCGAAGATGGTATGTGCAATATCACTTGTGCTTACATGGCAGCAACCGTCTTGATCGGTGTGATCGTAACTGCCCTATTCAACTTGTGGTGGATCGATTCTGTTGCGGCTTTAGTCTTGGTTTACTTCATCGCCAGTGAAGGTCTGGAGTCGCTAAAAAACGGCCTCGGAAAATAACTAATCGATCTTCTTTTCTTCCAAACTCTTGATGACTTTAGCGGGAACTCCACCGACTAAACTATTATCCGGCACATCGTCAACAACGACCGCACCAGCGGCAATTACGACATTGTTACCGATCGTAACACCCGGAGTGATCGTAGCCTTACCGCCGATCCAAACATCATTACCGATCTTGACCGGTAATGCCTTGGCGAGATACTTACGGCGACCGATAGGGTTCAGTGGATGATTGACTGTATAAATATCAACATTAGGACCGATTTGAACATTGTGCCCTATCGTAACAGGAGCGATGTCCAAAATCGTTAAATTGTAGTTGCTTAAAAAATCTTCTCCAACGTGAATATTTTTCCCATTGTCGCAATTAAAAGTCGATTGGACTGAGACGTTCTCGCCACTGGAACCAAAAATTTCTTTGATTTTTTTCGTTTGTGCTTCAGGATCAGTTGCGGGTATTTCATTAAATTCTTGGCACAGTTTAGCAGCATTGGCCTTTCTTTGGACTACTTCATCATCGAGGAAGTAATACCACTCACCATCATCTCATTTTTCAAGTTCTGACTTACTCATAATTGTCACCTTCAATTCTTATTAAGATAATTATAGTGCTTTCATGAAAAAGTTAACAAAAAACCGATATCATTTTCGATATCGGCTTTTTTCGTTAAGGTAAAGTATTTCCGGCAGCAAAGTAAACGTCGTACCATTCTTGGTTAGTCAGCTTAACATCAGCACCAGAAGCACTATCTTTAATATGATCTGGATTCATTGTTCCGATAATAACTTGCATCTCGGCTGGATGTCTCAAGATCCAAGCAGTGGCGATACCATTCTTGCTGACGTGATATTTATCAGCTAACTCGCCAAGCTTTTGATTCAATTCTGGGAACTTGTCATTGTTGATAAACGTCCCTTCAAACATCCCATATTGGAATGGTGACCAAGTTTGAATAGTTGTACCTTTACGTCTCGAATATTCAAGAATACCGCCATCATGGTCGATTGAGCGTTCATCTTTCATATTTGCATGTATACCAAAGTCAACCATTCCTGTATGCATAATACTGAATTGCAATTGATTGATCAGCAATTTTTGATCAAGATGTTCTTGCAAAAAGGCGAACTGTTGCGGATTAAAGTTGGAGACACCAAAGTGACGGACTTTCCCAGCCGTTTGCAATTCGTCGAATGCTTCAGCTACTTCTTCTGGTTCCATCAGTGGATCTGGACGGTGAAGCAAAAATGAATCAAGATAGTCGACTTGCATTCTTTCTAGGATACCATCAACAGCTTCGATAATATGTTTCTTGCTGAAATCATATCTCTTACCGAAGACAAAACTACCGTGACTTCTGTTAGGATCCAACACGATGCCACCCTTTGATTGAATATACAATTCATCACGACTAACGCCAGATTGTTTGAGAGCCTCACTGAAAACTTTTTCCGAGTCACCTGTGCCATAAATATCAGCAGAATCGATGTAGTCGATTCCAGCATCTTTAGCGGCATCCAAAGCTTTTGCTGCCTGGGCAGTCGTTAAAGCTTCCATACGCATGATACCTAAAGCCACTGCTGAGGTTTCCCAGTTAGTTTGACCAATATTGATTTTTTTCATGTCTTTCTCCTTCGTTAAAACGATAACTACAACTGTATAATAGTCCTTCTAGTTAGGTCGAAGGCAAGCGTTTATACAAAAATAATTTTTCATTTTTCAATTTAATAGTATTTAATGCAAAAAAGATGGTCGTCCCTTGATTAAGAGATCGACCATCTTATTTAATTTACATATTTATGCCACTTTAATCGTTTCAACCAAGTTTGTTGAGCTGATTTTCCAAAGGATTTATGTTTTTTGAAATATTCACCGTTTTGATTTAAATAGTATGAATTTTCAGTATCCTTGGAATACATCTTAATAATCTTAAGCAGTTTTTTCTTAGGTTTATCATGGATGATCGGTACAGCAACTTCCACACGACGGTCCAGGTTTCTCGTCATCATATCGGCAGATGAGATCCACAGTTCATCATGGCTATCGCCATATTTGAAGTGGAAAATTCGACTATGCTCCAATAATTCACCGACGATACTTTTAACCACAATATCCTCACGGGCACCACAAATACCTAGCTTCAAAGAACAAGGTCCTCGAACGATCAGTCTGAATGGCAATCCTAATCGAGCTGCCCGATAAATTTCGTTGATAATATCAATATCGGTCAAACCGTTGACCTTCATGAAGACTTGCCCTTTACCAACACGTAAGTATTCTTTAGTAGCACGCTTAATGTTGTTGATGATCATAGGCTTGAGCTGATTAGGAGATGTAGCTAACAAGTCGTAATCAGTTTCTTCATAGGTCTTGAGACGGTTGAAGAATTTTGTAGCATCATGAACGTAAGTCATATCGCTCGTGAAAAAGCTAATATCCGAAAAGACATTAGAAGTCACCGCGTTATAGTTACCGGTTCCGATCTGAACGTATCCAGTATCGTCTCCACCTTGTAAGACGAGGCAAACTTTGGAATGAACTTTGTTAACGCGATCGCCGTACAACACATGGACACCGCTAGACTTCAAGACTTCCGATACGAGTAAGTTATGCTCTTCATCAAACCGAGCTCTCAACTCAACCACCGCAGTAACGTCAATGCCCTTCTTAGCTGCACGTTGCAGTAATTTAACTAGTTGCGATTTCTTCTCCGTCCGATAGATCGTAATACAGATCTTTGTCGTTTTCGGATCATCGACTGCAGCTTCCAAATATTTAAGAAAAACGCTGAATGAGTCATATGGATATTCTAGTAATAAATCATTGTTATTTAAATATTGTAAAATATCTTTCTTTTCTTTCCATTTGCGTGGACGGAATTTTGTGAACACTAAATTAGGCTGATCTTTATATTTTTTGAAAAAGCCGTTTAACAGTTTTAAATCGATCGGTCCCGGTATTTTGTATACACTCTTCTTGCTTAATCCAAACAAAGCTGCGAAGTAGCTTCTCCCCCGGGGACCGGCGCATTCAAACTCAACTCGTGTGATCTTGCGTGGATCACGCGAGTTCAAATATTCTGTCATCTTAGTCAAATATTCTTGATCGGTCAGACTTTGATCTAAAAAGTCGTATTTCTTATTTTTGTCATATGTGACCCGGAAAATATAACTCTTTAAAACATCATATTTGCGAAAAATATCTTCGGCGACATTCAAGATGACATCTTCCAATAAAATATAATGATCAGGTATCCCGGTTGAGACTAACCGGTCAAGTCCATCTGGTATTGGAACGGTATACGTGTGGCCTTGTGACTGCATCAAAATATTTAGATTGTTTTTGAATTGCTTTTGGTTGGAAAAACCTTCAACTTTCAACTGATGAGAAACAGTTTCAGTGTAATAATCTTTAACTTGTTGCTTTTCAAAATCACTCAATTCGTAATATTTCATCAAGTGGAAAATATTCTTTTCTTTGCATTTTTCGAGCAACAAAGAATAAGCCTCATATTGCTTGGTAATATTTCGAATATTAAATTCATGCACTAAACTCAAAACTTCGGCCCCGCTCAGACCAGTTCGCTTTTCGAGCTTTTTACTTCCTATCATACTGTGGATATTGTGCATCCGAACCTTAAAAAATTCGTCCAAGTTATTTGAAGCAATGGCTAAAAATCTTAACTTTTCCAAAATTGGTACATTTGGATTGTATGCTTGATCGATGACTCGATTATCAAACAACAACCAACTTAAATCCCTATTATAATATTTACTTTTCATCTCTTAATTCCTTTTCGAAAGACTCAAAATCATATTCCACTTGCTTTGCATAACTGTTAGTGAAATTCATTAACGAGTTGGCAATATCGGCGTATTCTTCCCCAAAGCCGATAATTAGTGGATAGTTTGGTGAATGTGAATGTGCTCTGGCTAGCAAGATCACACAAACTTGAACATAGTCTTTGAAAGAGGCGAAATCTAATTTGTCCAATTTAATGGATGACTTCATATCTTTAAATTGGCGCATGTAAAAACTGTATTGTTTCGTATCAAACGCTCCTAAAAATGGATCCGATGCACTCTGCAAGATCAATTGACTGTCAACGATGTTTTGTCCTTGACTGACATTGGAATCAGAATACAATTCGTCATCATTGTAAATAGGAAGAGCTTGTTTAGCTTGCAATACTAAGTAGTTAGAATCCAGATCTTCCAGTAGGATCAAGTAGCAAAGTGTCCCCACACTTCCTACACCTACACTATGTCTGACCACGTCAATGATATCGAAATCCTCTAGGAATAAACGAACATCACTACGTTGGTGCTTTTTGTATTTCTTGTAGCCTTCGACTAGATCTTGGTAATCCTTCTCACTAATGTGCTGTGTTACTGGTTTGTTCTCAACAAAACGACGTTCCCCTTTGTCATTAAGTTCGGTATATTTCTCAATGACTAACTTAGAATTACTCTTCTGAGCCTTCTTGATCGACTTGGCGATCACTTTAATGAAGGAATCTTGGAAGTATTCTTCGTTATTCTTTAAATCACCAAAAATTTGCGTAATATTTTGCAAAGTGTTAGGCAAAATAAATCTTTTCATTTCGGAAATCTTTGTCATGTGCTTTAGTGTATCGAAATAAGTATCAACCACTGACAATAAAAATTCTTGAATTTCAGATTCTTCGAATCCATGATCACGGGCAACAAGCAACGCACTAACGAGCAAACGTTTTAGGTCGTACTCCCAATGACCTAAATGAGCCTCATCAAAGTCGTTCATATCAAATAATAATTGGCCTTCAGATGATCCATAAAAACCAAAATTACCAATATGAGCGTCTCCACCAACTAAAACCCTGATACCACTATTCTCATGTCGCGACAAATCGTAATGCATCACATCGACCGTTCCTCTTAAAAAGGCGAACAGCGATCCTGACATACGTTGGCGCTTGACTGCTAATAGTTCAGGTACTAACAATTTGTTCTTGATGTTTAATATCTTATGAATATTTCTTTTCTTCGGTTCAAATTCATTAAACGAATCAGAAACAGTGGTAGCAAAAAAGCGACCTTTGATTACTAATTGTTCGGTGCTTTTGAATGCGTCAGTATCCTGAAATCTATACGGTGTTTGGCTCATACCCTTCATCTCCTTATTATGTATTATACAATAGCTTTTGGAGTTAACTGATGGTTTGTCAAAATTTTTATATTATTGTTTGTGTTAGGTGAATATTTTTATTAAACATAGTTTAAAATATGTTTTCGGTGTTGTGTTTTTTATGAAAATGGTTTTATGATTGGAGGTTCACTGCCGGTTCTGCGGGAGGTTCCGGGAATTGCGCTGTGGAACGCCATGGACCCACTTTGAACCAATCGAGAAGACCACTCGCTTGTTTCAAAGCTGGGTCTTTCACTAAGCGGTAAACCGCTAAGTGAAATTTCATGGCTGACAGCGAATTCCCTCCACCTCCCGCAGAACCTAGGTTAAATAATAATATTCTTTTTTGGTCTGGATACAATACTTATTTATATATGCTTTGACTGATTTGGTTTATATTTCTGTACCTATTTATCTTGCTCTTTTATCATTATTATTCGTAATTCTATCTATTTCATTTTTATTGGTCTAAAAACCATAAAAATGAAATCTAACCTAATGAAATAAAAGGGTGAAATAAAAGCCCCAAAATTGGAATTTTTCCAATCTTGAGGCTTTTTTCTTCTATTGTATTTTTTTATCTTTGAGGCATTTCTTCGAAGATGCTGTAGAATTGGGATTTGTCTGCGAATTTGGCTAGGTAGCGTCCGTTTAGGCCTGCTTCTTTGCCGTATGTTCCTAATTCTATTAGTAGCGCTTCTTCTGATTTTGTTAATAATATTCTGCCGAAGCCTTCTACGTAGCGGTAGTTTACCATGTGATTTACTAATACTACTGGATCCTTGGATTTATCTAGCTTATTGTAAACTTGCATTAATACGTCTGTGATGTTTAACAAATGTGAATTTTTGTCTTCTGTTGCATTCAATTGATCATATAAACTCTTGATGTTCTCTTTTACTTGCGTTACGTCTTTTCCCATGCCGATCCCTCCGATTGCTTTTCATTTAAATATTAATATACGAAAACAATAAAAACAATATTCAAAATGAATTGTGTCACATTATTGATTGATTTTGGTGGATTGATCTTTGACAGCTTGCCATTTCTTTTTTCTATTATGCTAATACTGTAATTTCAAAAAATCATTTTTTATATTTTTTATCGAATTTAAATCACAAGATCTGAATTTTTTGACATTTTATCCCCTTATTCTCACTGGTTGATCTGATATACTGGATCTATTGTAATAACTATCAATGGGAGTGATTTTTTATGGGTAAAATTCAAGTTGTTGGAGCTATTATTGTTAAAAATAATCAATTGCTGGCTGCTCAGCGTGCTGCTGATCGAGTTTTGGGAGGTTGCTGGGAGTTTCCTGGTGGGAAGATCGAACCTTCTGAGTCTCCTGAACAGGCTATGGCTCGTGAACTTAAAGAGGAATTCGGTGCTTCGGCGACTGTCTTTGAGAAGTTCTCACTTGATGGGGTCGCTGAATTGGAATTCGGCAAAGTGGTACTTCACTGCTACTACGTTCAGCTGAACAGTGAAATAACTAAAACGATTGCACACGATGAATTACGTTGGGTAACTCCTGAAGAAGCTCTTGACTTGACTTGGGCTCCTAGTGATATCGCTGTGATAAAAGCGTTGGCGGAGACTGGATTTAACTATGAATACTAATGAGGAAATCGTTAAGGGATTACATTTTGGCTTTATCGACAGTTCCACTCAAGCACTAGATCGGTATCAACCAGCGTTGGTCACTAACCACAACGGAACTGTTTTGGATACTTTGGAAGAAGAACTGCGAAGTGCTAAATCTTTTACCATCGCAGTGGCTTTTGTAACTTTGGGTGGCCTTTTAGATTTAAAAAGCACTCTGGCAGATATTGCTGCACATGGTGTAAAGGGTCGACTAATTACCTCGACTTACCTTAGTTTCAACCATCCGGATGTTTTTGATGATCTATTACACATTCCTAACCTCGACGTACGGGTCTTAAATCAAGACGGCTTTCACACGAAAGCTTACTACTTTAATCATGATGATTATGAGAGCATCTTGATCGGTAGTGCCAATCTTACGCAAAATGCCTTGAAGAGAAATTTTGAATGGAACTTACGGGTTACCTCCACTGAACGCGGAGATATTGTCGACAATGTCAAAAATGAATTAGACAGTCTTTGGAACAAGGCTACTAATCTTACGACCGATTGGATAAGTAGCTACCGAGCTCATTGGAAACCCGCTGACTATCAAAAATTAGTTACTCAACAACCATTAAGAGTTGCTGAAACTAAATTGGTTCGTCCTAATCAAATGCAACGTCCTGCCCTGGATGCTCTAGCAGAATTGCGTGAAATCCAACATGCCAAAAAAGGATTGATTGTTGCTGCTACCGGTACAGGTAAAACTTATTTAGCTGCTTTCGATGTTCGACAAACCAGGCCGAAGCGGGTCTTATTTGTCGCCCATCGAGCACAAATTTTGAATTCAGCGATGGGAAGCTTTAAAAAAATTCTCGGAGGTTCCGAAAGCGACTATGGCATCCTTAGTGGTGAAAGCAAGAATTTAGATGCCAAATACCTTTTTGCTACAGTCAACATGGCCTCCAGTGATCAAATTTGTCAGCAACTAGGTACAGATGCCTTTGACTACATCATTATTGATGAAGCTCATCGAGTTTCTCAAAATCAAGCTGGCGGTAAAAAGACCATGTATCAAAAACTTATGGATTTTTACCAACCAAAATTCACTCTAGGAATGACAGCAACTCCTGAGCGTACTGATGGAACCAACGTTTATGCTTATTTTGATTATCATTTAGCATACGAAATCTCTTTATTGGATTCACTAGATCATGATCTACTGGCACCTTTCCACTACATCGGTGTTACCGACTACGAAAAAGACGGTCAAGTGATCGATGATAAGACTAGTCTCCAATATTTAGTTTCTGACGAACGCGTCGATTACATAATTTCCAAAACCGACTACTATGGTCCCAGACGTAATGTGCATGGATTGATTTTCGTCAGCCGTGTCAATGAAGGACAAGAACTGGAAGGAAAACTTAACGAACGGGGCATCAAAGCTTGCTTCGTCTCTGCCAAAGATAGTGTCGAAAGTCGTGAAGATGCCGTTCAAAAATTAGAAAATGGTGCATTGTCCTACATCATCACCGTAGATATTTTCAACGAAGGTGTCGACATCCCTTGCCTTAATCAAATCGTCATGATGCGCCCTACCCAATCAAGCATTATCTTTTTGCAGCAGTTAGGACGTGGACTACGAAAATATCCTGACAAAGAATCGGTTACTGTTTTAGATTTCATCGGTAACTATGATGAAAATTACCTGATCCCGATGGCATTTGACCGCTCAAATACTAGCAACAAAGAAAAAATCCGTAAACAAATCATTAGTCCTAGTATATCCGGTGTTTCCACGATCCACTTTGAAGAAGTCGCCCGTAACCGGGTATTAAATGCTGTCTCCAAAGCTAACTTAAATGATATGGGACGTTTTAGAAATGCTTATGCTAATCTCAAAGACAAAATCGGTCGGCAAATACCGATGTTGATCGACTTCGAAAAAATCAGTACCTTAGATGTTGACGATATAGTTCGCAAATTCAACACGGTCTATGACATGCAAAGCAAGTTTGAAAAGAAGCCAATTTACCAACTTGACGATACTCAATATACTTTTTTAGATTTTATTTCGCGAGAACTCACCGTTTCTAAACGTCCACTTGAAGCATGGATCCTTAAACAATTATTTGATGGACGAAAGCTTTTTGACCAAGACATTTTAACTGATCTTAAAGCTGCCAACGTTTACGTTGACGAAGAATCGCTGGATAGTGCTTCATCGATACTTGATCTTTCTTATTTAATGAGCAAAAATAAAACAAAATTTGGTGGCCTGCCTTTAGTGCATCGAAACGACTCTCAATGGCAATTCAGCAATGAATTTAAATCTGAATTACAATCACCAATTTTTACCAAATATTTTACAGATGCAATTAATACTAACTTGTTAAAATTACACGAACAACATGGGTCTTATCCTGAAAGATTCACCATTGGCGAAAAATACTACCGAAGTGATGCCATAAAACTTCTGAATTGGAAAAAGGAACAAAATCCTCAAAATGTTGGTGGCTACATCATGCGACCGGACGAAAAATTTTTACCAGTATTTATTACTTTGCAAAAAACTGAGAAATTCCAAAACAAAATGGCATACGAAGACGAATTTCTAGACCGATCAACCATGAGATGGTTTTCAAAAAGTGGCCGCACCACAGCCAGTAAAACTGAACGAAAAGTAATTGAACATCAAGAATTTGGCATGATTCACTTATTTGTTAAAAAATCTGACGACGATCATCGTGAAGGTAACGACTTCTACTACTTAGGGTCGGCAAAAGTTCTCACTGCCGAAAACACAGTACGCAAAAATGCGGATGGCAAAGACACCAAATTAATCGACTTTACACTTCGATTAGAACATGAAGTCAATTTGAGTTTGTACAGAGCATTGACTGAAGGATAAAGGTCCAACAAGTTACCATTATTTAATACTTTAATCCAATTAATTTTTTAAAAAGATTGCTTATTCATCGAAAGTCTTGTCATAATAAACTTAACGAACAAAAATCTCGATTCAAGGAGAAATTATGAACAATTTTGCTGCCGCAATGGAATTAAAAATTACTTTAAACGAATCCCCCGCCACAATTAGAAACATCGTTGTGCCTTTGAGTATTCGTTATGATCAATTACACGTCTTGATTCAGCTAGCATTTGGCTGGACAAATTCTCACCTTTATGCTTTTTACACCGAAGACCGTAAAAAAAGCTATGAAGGACGGGTGGATGAAAATGGCTTCTACTTTGGTGATCCACCAATTCAAGCAGATAAAGGATACGTTTTTTCCGACTTGAACAATGGTCCCTTAACTTATATTTACGATTTTGGTGACGACTGGAGCCATGAAATCCAACTTGCCAAAATGCTTAGTTTCGAAGATCTCCAAGATACCCCTATCCCATCATGCGTTTCTGGAAAAGGTCGCGAACACAAAGAAGACAAAATGTCTGGTGATTTAGGTAGAGCCTATTCCAAAAAACGGATCAATTCTCAGTTTGAGCTTTGGTCACACGCTGGTGAGCAAATGATCCGTGCTGATGATATGGGATTGATGCCTAAGTATGATTAATTCAAGTTTTTATTTTTATTTCAAATTCACTTAGTGGACAACAAAAAGAACTTCCAGTTCAAAATGAGCTGGAAGTTCTTTTTTGTTACAAAACAAATATCACTATAATTAAATTCAATGTTTGATATTAAAATACTAAACTAATTTAGTCTTCACTATGTTGCTTGATACTGTTGGCTTTATCATCCACCATTTGCTTTTGACTTGGTGTGGAGTAGTAATTATCCATTAAACTTCTGATACTCAAAGTATGTGGGATTCTTGGTGCCGTTGCCATAGAATCTCCATGACTATAATCTCGAGTATAATAAATAACATTGTCACCATCTAATTTATATGTAATGGTTGAACTTCCAGAGCCATTTCCGACTCCATAATGATCACCAATTTTACCGGCTCCAAGAAGTGGTTCTCTCGAAATGTCATCACCAGATCTAAGCTTGAGCAATAGCCCTATTATCACTGGATCATGTACAATGGCTTCACTAGAACTTGAATTGGATTTACTGCTTGATGAACTGCGTGAACTAGAACCTCCATTATATGTACCATTTGCAATTGATTCGAAGTTTGAAGCTACATCAGTATTTTTAGTAGGTGCAGCTTGAAGTGGGCCATTTGTTGATTGATCGACTAAAGCTACCGGTTGACCGTCATGGAAGGCAAATAAGTAAGTGATCCGTTGAACGGTAGTACCACTGTCATAGTCATAAATAGCTACAACATTGTAGTCGTAATTCCCCTCACCATTTTTGCTCCAACCGATGGAAGCATTACTATTATTGACATTTTCTTTCGATAGATCATCTGGATAAACCGCACCATTTGTTGACTTGATTGGATTCGTACCATCATATTTGTCATATGATTGGCCCATCGTTGGTGCCCATTGATTGATAAATGATTCTAATTGCTTGTCTTTTTTATCATTCCACAGCGTTGAAGATTTCTTCTCACTGGTGTTTTTACTAGATGTATCCGAAGATTTTTTGCTTTTTGAAATTTTGGAAGTGGCAGTTTGTGGACTCTTGCTATCAGAATTGTTTTGTCCGCCGCAACCAGTTAACACTAACACGACTGTAAAAAATATTGTCAATAAAAATAATTTCCGATGTTTCATTTTTTTACTCCCTTTATTTAATTACTCATTTCCCTAGTTCATACTTTAAAAAATTTACATATCAAAGTTCAGCCATATCATTGATTACCCATTTAATGAGCGTAAGTTATTAGCAGCATCCTTAGTGGCTTATTTTTGCGAAGCTGATGAATACCACTTACTTTCAAGTTCTGACAGACCGATGGAATATTCTTTCATAGTTTCGTCAGCATCTATTTCAGCACTATTGGGATCAAGCATCCAATAATTGACTGTGTTTCCACTGATAGTAAATTGAACGCCTGAAGTTCCGGTTCCACCAGTGATTGAATATTTTCCATTTGCAGACCCAAACATCAAATGACTAGCAAAATCCAAGTCTGCTCCCTTTGCTTCTTGATAAATCATTAAACTTACTAATTTCGGGTCACGTTCTAGTGCAGAAGTATTTGAATTAGAAGACTTCTTAGCTGAGCTATTGGTGCTGGAACCTCCATCATATGTCCCCTTAGCAATGGATTCAAAATTAGATGAAACACTAGTGTTCTTAGTAGGTGCTGCCTGCAGTGGTCCATTGGTCGATTGATCGACTAAAGCTACCGGTTGTCCATCATGGAAGGCAAATAAATAAGTGATCCGTTGAACGGTAGTACCACTGTCATAATCGTAAATGGCTACAACATTGTAGTCGTAATTCCCCTAACCATTTTTGCTCCAACCGATCGTGGCATTGCTGTTATTAACCTTTTCTTGTGATAGATCATCTGGATAAACCGCACCATTTGTTGACTTGATAGGATTTGTTCCATCATATTTGTCATATGATTGCCCCATCGTTGGTGCCCATTTATTGATAAATGATTCTAATTGTCGATCTTTTTTGCTATTCCAAAGTGCAGATGATTGTTTTTCGCTATTCTTATCAGAACTGCTAGAAGCTTTACTCTTAGTTGACCTAGACGTTGTAGATTGAGAACCTTTGCTGTTAGATTGTTGATTGCCTCCACACCCAGTCAAAAGCAAAACAATTGAAAAAAACATTGCTAATAAAAATAAATTTCGGTGTTTCATAAAATTCCATTCCCCCTATTTAATCCCGATATTAACGCACTTAAAGTTTATTCTTAGTTTAGTACAGTTTCAATAATATAAATATATTTATATTATCAGTTTAACAGATTAAACATCTGGTAGCATCTGAATCAAATCAAAATAAGAAAAAGCTTCAAACATGACGTTTGGAATGAATAAAAAAAACAAGAAATCCATCAAGTATGCTTACTTGATGATTTCTTGTTCTGATTGTTTTTGAGTCAATTTATGAATATCGCCTTCTACTTGGAAGGTGTCTAAACATAATTTTTGTAATTCCTCGATAGCT
Source organism: Companilactobacillus zhongbaensis (assembly GCF_003946515.1). Classification (GTDB taxonomy): domain Bacteria; phylum Bacillota; class Bacilli; order Lactobacillales; family Lactobacillaceae; genus Companilactobacillus; species Companilactobacillus zhongbaensis. The sequence goes on from NZ_RHOM01000003.1 coordinate 32,577, forward strand.
TGATCTGCTCTGAGTGCTTGTTCCTGGTTGATTGCCTCGATCACCATGACGCCATTTTTAGTTTCATCGGTCAACATAGTTCTTTGTGCTTCCCGCCAATTCATACTTCGTCAAATTGCACCATCCTCATCGTAATGAATTACTTCGTTTGCCAGTGCCGGATTGTCTTCGGTTTCCCCCAAAGGATAAAAACTCTCGCCACCTTTTGCCATACCTAAATGTAAGTTACCGACCATTTGATCTAGGTCTTCCCCACCACAAGGACTAGCAAACTTTAGAGAAACACTATTGTAAATATCAACTAGTGGATTGATCGGTGTCAAAGTTTTTCCTTGATCAACTCTTTTTAACAAAGCCTCGATTGAACTTCTGGCACCTTTTTTAGTCTTAAATTTTTGCAAAGCCTTTCGCCACTGGTCGATCACCGGATTTAACCGGAAACTGTCCTCGGTCAAAAATTGTTTCGACTGAGCAATCGCTTCATCTATTAAGGCTTGAAATTTAGCATCGTCAAAATTAGCTGGATGATTATCGATTTGATTTAATGTCAAAAAGTTTATTTGTGCATCGGGAAATAAGTCCCAAAATTCTGGATCGATAATAATTTTTTTCATAGTTACTCCTTAGAGTTGTTTCGTTAAAATAAAATCTGTTTGCGGGTCATCCCCTAATTGAAAAACGTGTTGTGACTGGCGTTTGAACCCTTGTTTTTTGTAAAAAGCCTTAGCATTTTCGTTATGTTCCCAAACACCGAGCTTGATTTCTTGAACTTGGGCTAACTTAGCTGCACTAATGGCATGATCCAATAAAAGTTTTCCTAAACCATATTTTTGAAAGTCCTTCAAAACATAGATCCGTTCTAATTCAAAGCCATTTTCGTCAAAGTTTTCTTTAGAGTATGCTGCCGTTTTTCCGTCTATCTTTAAAAAATAAAATTGGCTGTCATTGCTTTTCAGTTCCGTCAAAAGTTGCTCCGTAGAATATGCCTCATTTAAAAATGTATCCATATTTTCGGGTGTATTGAATTCCGCAAAAGTGTCCCAAAACGTTTGCTTAGAGATTTGTTGCAGTTCTTTTAGGTCGGCTTCAGTTAGTGACTTGATTTCAATTGTTTGCATGCTTAGTATTCTCTCTTTTTCCCACTTTTTACTAAATCCCAATCATCGGAAACATTTTCCACAACGAGGTTTAATAAATGTGATAATTCTTCTTGTTGTTCAGTTGTTAAATTTTTCATAGCTACACTATTAGAATAGTGTTCTTCACGTAATAGCAGAGGATATAATGATTTGCCCTTTTCAGTCGGATAAATCTTCTTGATCTTGCGATTGCCAGCATCGATCTGCCGAGTAATTAATCCTTTTTTCTCGAGTTTCTGGACTGACCTCGCCGCAGTAGTCTTGTCGACCTTCAATAAATTGGTCAGGCGTTCCAAATTTATGCCCGGGTCTTCACAAATACGGACTAAATAAATGTATTGGCCACGACTTAATTCGATGTCCTTGAATTCGAGATTGGCGATTGAATCTAATGAGCGAGCAATGATACCTAGTGGTCGTAAAATTTGTTCCATGTTCTCACCTCATTTATGGGAATAATTAGTATACTAATACCAAATAGTTGCAAATGCAACTATTGATCATAAAAAAAGCACCCAAGGGTGCTTATTATTTATTATCTGTAATAAACTCTAGAATTTTAAACATAGCAGTCTTATTCTCACCTGGAACAGGTCGATCCATGATTTCTTGAGCAGTTTGATCAAAAATCGAGCCTTCCAAATACGGAAAATCATTGATCGCCATTTCGCGGACATTTTCAATTTCTGGTTCAAGGTGAAATTGCAGACCGACTACATGGTGTCCCAGAACGAATCCTTGATTTTTCAATCCTTGACTTGAGAAAAGCAAATCAGCTTGATCTGGGATCTCAAACATTTCTTCATGCCAGTGAATGACCGAAAGCTTTTTTGGCAAGTCTGGTATGACTGAACTTTGTAAGGTAACATCACCCCATCCGACCTCTTTGACCGGTGACTTACCTACGGGATATCCTAACGTCTTGGTAATTTGTTGTGCCCCAAAGCAAGCTCCAAAAATTGGCTTGTCAGCTTTTAACAATTCTTTGATCAAAACTCTCTCATCACGAATGAATTTATCGGAATCATTAGGACTGATCGGTCCGCCTAAGATGATCAACATATCAGTCTCTTCAGCAGTCGGCAAAACACCGTTGAAAAATCCGGGATAATAAGTATAAACATCATGATGATGAAGATTGGCCCACTCTAAGATCGATCCAGCACCCTCATTTGGTGTGTGTTGCAAAATATTGATCCGCATAAAAATCACTCCTTACAAAAAGCTCAAAATTTTGATAACTGCGATGGATAAACAAATATAAACAATTGCTTGAACCATAAAAGCAATGGAAAAAATAATCATCGTCCCCACTGCCATGGTCAAAAATGACTGTTGTTGCAAAACGAGACAAATAATCGTCAAGACAATCAAAACAACTACCCAAGGGATGATACCTTGATTAACAGTATGAAAATCTTCGTCACTCAAATCATAACCGGTACTTGCTACCAAGGTAAATACTATCACGCTCAAGACAATAAAGCCCCACGAAGCAGTGCTATACATGGAAAAAATATTATCAACTACCGTCATGAAACCTGCATTTAACAAATTGAGATCAAGCTTATCGGCATTAGTAAAAGTTGAAACGTCAAAATTACTTTTTAATAAAAACTTTTGCAGCAATAACAATACGATCGAGCACATGTAATAAGGAGCTATACCAATGAAAAAGTTTCCCAATCGTTGATAAATGCTCCGTTGATTCCAAGAATGTTCGACCGAACCCAAAGTCCCAGTATTGGCATAATGGATATTCAATAATTGGACCTTGTCAACATGATGGCGAAACAACAGAGCAAAAGAAGCATGCCCAAATTCATGTATAATCACACCTAGACCACCCACAAATAACTGACTATTAGGTCCAAGATTATTAACGAGCATTTCCTTAGAAAGATGCCCGAGTTTCGACGTGATCCAAGCCGTTGCATAAGGTACCAAAGCAAAAGCAACTAACACCAGCAAGATCCACTGAAAAACAAAATTAAAAGTCTCCACAACGTCAACTCCTATCGAATATGAATCTAATTTTACACCAAACAATTTTTTCAGTCGCTTCATATATGTATGTAATGCAAATTATTAGAAAAGATTGCAAAAATTTGATAGACTAGTATTAACTAATAAATTAGGTCTACTTAAAACTAAGCCAAGAAAAGAGTCGATGTCCCATATGAAGAAAATAACCCCGCTCCTAGTTTTACTACTGATTCCACTAGCAATCAGTGCCTGTTCTACCCAATCGCAATCCGAAAATTCCGCATCCAAATCAGAAACCACAATCGTAAATAAACCCGAACAGACTGTGTCTGACAACGAAATTCAACAGAACAAGCAGAAGTGGGAAAAGGAAACTGGATCACTAAAAGTAGTCCACGACAAAGTTTCCGTTTCTGATTATGCAACCTTCCCCGAAGACCTACAAAGTCTAAAGAAAAACAACGACTACGTAATAAGTGGTACAGTCATAAATCTCCAAAAAATGACCGACCACAACGAAACCGCCATGACCAAAGCCACAATTCTAGTAACCAGAGTAATCAAGGGAAATGAAAAACTAGAACAACACAAAATCAAAGTAACCTTCAGCGGAGGCGTAACCAAAAACGCCAAAAACAAAAAAGTCTACGTCCAAAAATCAGCTGTACCGATCCCAGCAATAGGCTCAAAAATCATCACCGGAGTAAACGCCAAAAGCGCCGATGACGCCGACAAAAAAGAAGCCGAATACCTAAAAGAAAACGGCCTAGACGGATCAGACTACTTCGAAATTTCAGTACCAGAATACAACATCTGGATCAAATCAGAACACGGCGAAAAGTACCACCTAAACAACCAAACACTAACAGGTAAAAAAGCCACAGACAAAAACAAAAAGTACGCCAAAGAATTAAAGAAACTAACACAGCAACTAAACAACAATTACAACTAAGTAGACGAATAAAGTAGTTAAAACAGAAACAATATATACACATATAAAGAAAAAAGCCTGAAATTACAAGAATGGAAAATACATTCAAAATAATTTCAGGCTTTTTTAACACCGCGATTTCACAGCGACGAAGGAGCAAGTGAAGAGCCAGAAAGAGAAGAAAAGAAAATAGCAACCGATGATGACCACAAAACAAAATAAACAAGATAGAAAGAGCAACCAACCTCGTAAGAAGGAAAAAAGAAATAGAAACAACCACCAAATCCAAAACATGTTTGTAGAAAAAAGATAAGTACCGTACCCAAACCCAAAAATATTGATTGTACCACCCTAGGTTCTGTGGGAGGGTGGAGGGAATTCGACCGTCAGCCATGAAATTCCACTTAGCGACGAAGGAGCTTAGTGGAAGGCCCAGCTGTGAGATGTCCGGGTGAACTTCCCGGATAGCTCAGAGTGGTGCCCATGGCGTTCCACGGTCGCAATTCCCGGAACCCTCCCACAGAACCGACAGTGAACCACCACCAAAACAACCAGCCCAAACAAAAACAAACACAAAAAAAGAAGCAACCAAAACGGCTACTTCAATTAAAAATCTAAATCCTATTGAATATCAACAAAAGTCAAACCAAACATCTTGCTCAAATCTGTCAACTGCTCAGAATCAACAACAAATGACAAGACAGTATGGTGGCCACCACCAGCAGTGATCCAAGCCTCGGCGCCTTTCTTCCAGCCCATCTTAGGAGTCCATAATTGCTTAGCAATTGGCAAATGTGGAGTTTCCTTTTCAGGTTTGTTACCAGTAACGTCATATGAGATCAACTTGAACTCATCACCGAAGTCAGCCATTGTAACGTCAACAGCGTCACCTTCTGAACCAGTAAATACTAGACGTGCAGGGTCATCTTTACCACCGATGTCTAATGGGTGAACTTCAACACGAGGTTTTGTTGAAGCGATTGTTGGGTCAACTTCAAGCATATGTGAACCAAGAATTGCTTCGTGACCTTTTCTTAGATCCAATGTGTAGTCTTCCATGAATCCTGTTAGCTTGTTGTGAGCAATGATCTTCATCAAACGGTCAAGAGCAGCTGTCTTCCAGTCACCTTCACCAGCGAATCCGTATCCTTCAGCATTTAGCATTTGTACTGCCAAACCAGGTAGTTGGTCTAAGCCAGCTAAGTCTTCGAAGTTTGTTGTGAATGCTGAGTATCCACGGTCGTCCATGAATTTCTTAAGTGCGAAGTATTCACGGATTTGATACTTAGTACTCTTTTCAAATTTTTCGTCGCCGTTGTCACCAGGAACGAAGTCATATTCTTTTTGTAGTTCTGCATATTTAGCATCGATGTCTGCATCTGAAACAGCGTTAACTTCTTCAACTAAGTCAGCAACACCCCAGTAGTCAACTGTCCAACCAAATTTGATTTGTGCTTCGATCTTATCACCATCTGTAACAGCAACGTTTCTCATCTTGTCAGCGAATGTAACAACTTTAATACCAAATGATTCGTTGTAACCTACGGCAACATCCATCCACTTAGCAATTTGTTTTTGAATATCTTCGTCACCCCAGTAACCTGAGATAACCTTGTTGTCTTTACGTAGACGAGCATTGATAAATCCGTATTCACGGTCACCATGAGCTGATTGGTTCAAGTTCATGTAGTCAAAGTCGATTGTGTCGTAAGGAATGTAGTTAAGTTTTTGTGTAGCTAAGTGAAGCAATGGTTTTTGAAGTAATTTTGTACCACGGATCCAGTTCTTAGCAGGTGAGAATGTGTGCATCCAAGTAATAACACCGGCAACGTTGTCGTCGTAGTTAGCATCTTTCATAACTTTTGTGATGTTATCAGCTGTTGTAGCAACTAACTTGAATTTAACTGGATAAGGTAAGTTGTTTGACTTGTTTAAACCATCAACGATTTCTTGTGCATCTTTTTCTACGGCTTGCAAAGCTTCTGGACCGTATAAGAATTGACTTCCTGTAATAAACCAAAATTCATAATCTTTAATTTTTTCCATGATAGATTCTCCTCGATTTTTGTATTATGCACGTTCGGCATGTTCTTTAGATTTGGCATTATTTTGACCGTAATAAGCATTCTTACCATGCTTACGGTAATAATGTTTGTCTAACAAATACTGTGGTACACGAACGTTATCGCGTGTTAGTTGCAAGGCGTGATAACTGATTTCTGAAGCAACTTCAAGAACTTTAGCATTGTAAACTGCCTTGTCCGGAGTAGCACCCCATGTGAATGGACCATGTTGATTAACTAAAACAGCTGGGACTGCTTCTTCGTCAATGCCACGTTCTTTGAAAGTTTTAACGATAACTTTTCCGGTATTTTCTTCGTAAGCTTCTTCGATCTCTTCTTTTGTCAAAGGATCTGAAACCGGTACGTCACCGTAAAAAGTATCGGCATGAGTAGTACTTGCTGCTGGAACGTCCATTCCGGCAGAAGCAAATGAAACTGCCCATGGTGAATGAGTATGCACGATCCCACCGATATTTTTGAATTCGTTGTAGAGAACTGTATGTGTTGGTGTGTCACTTGAAGGGTTCATGTTTCCTTCAACAACTTCACCATCCAAATTTACAACGACCATATCTTCAGGCTTGAGTGATCCGTATTCCACACCGGATGGTTTGATAACGTACAAACCTTTATCACGATCGATTCCGGATACGTTACCCCATGTGAAGGTAACTAAGTCTAATTCTGGTAGGCGCATGTTTGCGTCATAAACTTCTGTTTTTAATTTTTCTAACATGTTCTATCCTCTTAATCTAAAATTGCATCTCCAGCTGAAGCTTCAACTGGAAGTCCATCAACATACTTTTTAGTGTATTCTTCATAACCCTTAACACCCTCAGGTTCTGGGCTCAAAGTCATGCTTTCAGGATTTTGGAAAACATTGTGATCTAAGTAATCATCAAGTGTTTGTCCATTGTTATCAGCTGAATACATGGCCAAGACTGCCATTCCCCATGGACCACCTTCACCGGCGTTTTCCATAACTGTGATAGGAATGTTCAAAGCGTTAGCTAAGACTTGTTGAGCCATAACTTGTGTTCTGAAGAGGCCACCTTGAGCGATCATGACATCCGTGTGGATGTGTTCTTCATTACTCAAAATATTCATACCGATCTTAAGTGGAGCAAAGGCTGAATAAAGTTGCGTCAAGATGAAGTTTGGTAAGTTGAAATTACTGTTTGGTGTTCTAACGAATAAAGGACGACCTGCTTGGATATCAGTAATATTTTCACCTGATTGGTAACTGTAGTTTACTAAGCCACCGGCGTTAGGATCAGCTCTAGTTGCTTCGAGGAACAAGGCTTCATACAACTTATCTGCTGGTAAATTAACCCCTAATCTAGCAGCAAATTCGTTGAAGATGCCTGCCCAAGCGTTAATATCTGATGAACAGTTATTAACGTGAACCATGGCAACTGGTGAGCCATCTGGTGTCATAACAATATCGATATCGCGGTGAACATTTTTCAAAGGTTTTTCCAAAACTACCATTGAAAAAGCAGATGTTCCGACAGAAATGTTACCAGTACGTTTTCTGACACTGTTAGTACCAACCATTCCAGTTCCCGCGTCCCCTTCTGGGGGAGCGACTACTGAACCGGCTTCAAGGTTACCCTTTGGATCTAACAATTTAGCACCTTCAGCTGAAAGTTTGCCAGCAACTTCACCGGCTTTTTCAACGTCAGGCAAGATGTCTTTGATGTTCCATGAATAAGGTTTGACCTTATCCAAGTTAGCGAACTTAGTTAACATCTCTTCTGAATAAGTTCCAGTTTTCTCATCGATTGGGAATGCTCCGGAAGCATCACCGATACCAAGAACTTTGGCACCTGATAACTTCCAAGTTACATATCCAGCAAGCGTTGTGATGAAGTCGATGTCTTTAACATGATCTTCGTCATTTAAGATTGCTTGATACAAGTGAGCTACACACCATCTTTGAGGAATGTTGAAGTCAAATTCCTTAGTCAATGCATCTGCTGCATCGGCCGTGATGTTATTTCTCCAAGTTCTAAACGGAACTAGTAATTCATCATTTTTATCAAAAGCTAAGTATCCGTGCATCATGGCACTAATACCGATCGAATTGATTTTTTTCAATGGTTGGTGATATTTGCTTTGTACTTCAGCAGCCATTTGTGAGTAACTCGTTTGGATTCCTTCCCAAACTTGTTCGATTGGATAAGTCCAGATTCCATTATCGAATTTGTTTTCCCAAACGTAGCTACCAGAAGCAACTGTCTTGAAGTCTTTGGTAACTAAAACTGATTTGATCCGTGTTGAACCTAATTCAATTCCTAGAGATACTTGACCTTCTTCAATTGCTTTAGATATTTCGACTAAATTCATTGAAATCTCTCCGTTTCAATTATTAATTCTCAACTGAAGTTTCTTCAGCTGCTTTTTTTGCGTGGTGATGTTTGATTCCTTGTTCTTCGATTTCTTCAAGTGTGTGACCTTTTGTTTCAGGGACACGAGTTCTAATGAAGACTACACCTAAGATACAGATGATACCGAAGATAGCGAATACGGCTTCTTGTGACATGTTGGCTGTCATGATTGGGAACAAAAGACCAACTAAGAATGAACCGATCCAGTTGAATGATGAAGCGATACCTGAAGCACGTCCACGAATTGCTAGTGGGAAAATCTCACCAACGATAACCCATGTAAGTGGTGCCCAAGTAAATGAGTAAAAGGCAACATAGATCGATAAGAAAACAACGATCATCATAGGACTCATGTTAGGAATAACTTTGTTCAAGATTGCTGGCAAGATGAATGATAATCCCATCACTGTTCCACCAAGTGTAAGCAATGAACGACGGTTGAACTTATCAGCAATAAGTAAGAACAAGAGTGAACCTAGAACTAACAAGATACCTTGAATGATTGGCCACATAAGAGCTGAACTAGCAGCATTACCAGTAGCCTTTTCCACGATCAATGGAATGTAGTAGAAAATTGCGTTAGCACCTTGGAATTGTTGGAAAGCAGCAACTCCGACACCGGCGATAACTAAGTAACGATATTTACCAGTGAATAAAGTACTCATTGAAGTATTCTTAGCAACCTTAGTTTCATCTTGGGCTGTTTCTTGAATAGTCTTCAATTCATCTTCAATTTCGTCTTCTTTACGGATGAATGATAAAACTTGTTTAGCTTCGTCAAGCTTACCGTTCTTAACTAAGAAACGAGGTGATTCAGGAAGTTTCAAAACTCCTAAGAACAAGATTGCGGCTGGAACGGCAGCTAAGCCAAGCATTAATCTCCAAGCCATTTGTTCTGGAAGTCCTTTAAGTAAGAAGTCAACAATGTATGAAAGCAACATACCTGAAGTAATCATTGTTTGGTTGATTCCTGATAGACGACCTCTAAGTCTAGCAGGTGCCATTTCTGACATGTAAGCTGGAACTAAAGCTGAGGCAGCACCAACAGCTAGTCCTAAGAAAATACGTACGATGATCAAGTAATATTGTCCATCGTGTGGTGACAATCCAGAAAGGATCGAACCAATAACGAAGATAAGTGATGAAATTAAAATCATCTTTCTCCGTCCTAATTTATCTGACAAGTTTCCGGCAATGGCACCACCGAAAATTGCACCGAACATAACAGCGGATGTGATCCATCCAACGACTCCCGCGCTATTTTGTAGGTCCCAATCGTGTTGCAAGAAAGGTAACGCCCCTGTCATAACACCGATGTCATAACCAAATAAAATTCCACCAAATGATCCGAAAAAGTAAATAAAACCACTTGGGATCTTTTTAACTTTATCCATCAGTTTTTCTCTCCTCAAAAGCATATTTATTTGAAAGCACTTTCAAAAGCTCAAAAACATCATAAAACATTTATACGTATAAATCAAGATACTTTTTTCACTAATAGAATAGTTATTCGGATGAATTTTAATGTAAACGCTTGATTTAAGCGCTTTTTTGCGCACAAAAAAAGCCTGAAAAAATTTTTTTCAGACTTATTACCTAATAACTTATTTAGTTGTGGTGGAATCACGCATGATCAATTCTGGGTCATAAACGATGTTGCCTTCAGGCTGTTTACCATCGATCAAATCAAACAACATCTTGGCAGCATCCCTACCCATTCGTTCCTTTGGATGTTCGACCGTACTGAGCTTTGGTGAGATGTATTTTGACAATTGGTAATTATCAAAGGCAATAACGGATACATCATCTGGAACCTTTAAATTCAACGATCTGATCAGGTCGATCACTTGAATTGCTAGCTGATCATTGTAGCAAACGATTGCTGTTGGACGATCTTCTCGCTTCAATATGGCACTTAATCTAGTGAAGACTGAATGCATATTGTCTGATGATTGGAACATAACAATTTCACTTAAATAAGAGAATTGTTTATGTTGTTGATAGGAATTAACGTACCCATTCATTCGGTGGACACCTTGATTATCATCGATCTTAAAGACACCTAAAATGCGTTCATGTCCTAGATCAAATAATGCGTCCGTAACAATCTTTCCTGCCTTCTTATCATCCATCTCTATATAAGGAAAATCGAGGTCTGGATAGTGCGAATTGAAGAATATTGTTGGTAATTGTGATTTTTTTAGTTTTTCATAGACGTCTTTATTAGGATTACTGATAGCACTTTGCGTCGGTTCAATAATTAGACCGGATAAATTGCTGTCGAGCATCTTTTCGAGACTGGTCCGTTCTTTCTTGGGGTCGTTTTGCGTGTTGCTGATCAGGATGGAATAGCCTTTGGCTGAGATCAATCGATCGATCCCGGTGATGATATTAGGAAAAATATAGTCAGCAATATGGGTCGTGATGACACCGATCTGTTTGCTTTCTATGTGTGATTCGGCTACTTGTTTTTGCCAGTCGTCGACGAACATTCCGCCACCTTGGATGGTGTAGATATAGTTGGCTGTTTCTAGGTCGCTGATTGCTCTTCTGATTGTATAGCGGCTTACTTGGTATGTTTCCATCATTACTGATTCTGTTGGTAGTTTGTCGTTTATTTTGTAGAAGCCTGATAGTATTTTTTCTTTTAGGTCTTTTTCGACCATTTCGTATTTTGTTTCCATTTTGTTTTTCTCTGTTTTTTTTGGATTTGTTTGTTATTTGTTATTTTAGCATGAATTTTTGGTTGTTTGTGGCTTTTTTTGATATTTGTACGTATGAATTTTGGTTGTTTTTGTTGGTGGGGGTATTTTGGGTGGTGGTTCAATGCCGACTCCGGGGGCCGGGGATACACACACTGGAACGTACCCGACACGATTTTGAACCAATCGAGAAGTTCACTCGATTGTTTCAAAACTCGGTCTTTCACTAGGCAATAAATTGCCAAGTGAAATTTGGGTACTGAGGTGTGTATCCCCGGCCCCCTCCGTCTAGATAGTACAAACATCTTTTTTTGTAGTTGGGAAGTAGGTGCTTCCTATTTTTTTTTGCACGATTTGTTCTGTTTGATCTCCTTGCTGCTTCTCGGTTCGCGGGACTGAAGCTCCGCTCATTTTGTTTCCTGACTTACCTTTTGGTGCAATCTTCTTTTGATTTGTTGGTTGGATAAGTGTTTTTATGCTGCTTTGATGTTTTGCTTTTGCTTTCTTGCTCGCTTGCTCGTTTCTCGCAATCTTGCCCTGTTCTGTTATTTTTTGTTTTGCTCTCTTGCTTTCGCTTTCTTGCTCGTTCCTCGCAATCTTGCCTTGTTCTGTTCTTGATATTTTCACACGAAAAAAGACGCCCTATTGGCGTCTTTTTATGATCTATTTATGAAGTCTGATTCTATTCTGATGGTTTTTGATTCATTGCTGGTTGCTAATGCGAAGGCTTTTTCTCCAACTTTGTTCAAGTGGTGATCTATTGTGGAGAAGTTTAGGATCTGACTTGGTAGTTGGTTCTCTTGTCCCATGTAGTCTGGAATTGGTAAGTTGTGGTCTAGGTGATATTGTCTGAAGCCTGTGGCTATGTCGTCGCTGTTGCAGAAGACGAAGTCTGGGTTGGCTTTTGTTTGATGATAGTGTTTTGCTGCTTGATAGCCGTCTTGGTAGGTGCTGACGTTGTTTACTATTAGATTTTTGTCTGGCATTTTTTGGAAGACTGCTTTGTAGGCTGCTATGGTTTTTTCACTGGTGGCACTTTCGTGGTAGTCGCGATTTTGCATGATGGCTATTCTTTGGTAGTTTTTGGATTTTAGCCAGGCAAAGGCTTTGACATAGGTGTTGAATCTTTCTGTGTAGGCTGCTGGTATGTTGATCGATCCCGGGTTTTGGCAACATACTATTTGGCCGTATTTTAAGTATTTGGCTATTTCTTCTAAGGGTAAACCATGGGAGGTGAAAATTAAGGCGTCGAAGGCTTTTCTTCTTAGTTGTTCTAGGAATTCTTGTTCTTTTTCTTGGTCGTAGTTTGATAGTAGTACTAATATCCGATAGCCTTGTTTGTAGGCTTCGGACATGATTCCGTCTAGGATCTGGGCGAAATAGGCGTGTTTGGTGTATGGCAGGACTACTCCGATGTTGTAGGTTTTGCCCCGGCTTAAGTCTCTAGCTACATCATTTGGGACGTAGTCTAATTCGTCGATCACTGCTTGAATTTGTTGTCTGGCATCTTCTGAGACGTACTGTTTCTGGTTTAAGACTCTGGATACGGTCGAGACGGAATAGCCTGATTTTTTGGCGATGTCGTGAATGTTAGTCATTTCGCCCTCCTCCTTTCAAAAAATTTTTTCTGGTTGAACTTATTTTAATGTATCTTCTGAAACGGGTTTCAGGTCAAGCTTTTTTAATATTTTAACCACAATTCATATTCTTGCTTGATCGAGTTGTTTAGGAAGGAACTGACATTGTGGTCGATGCCGTTTTTTAATGACCAGATCAAAAATGACATGACATTATCTGCGTAGACTTTGCTAATGAATTTTGTCGGTAAATTACTCATCGGATTGGCATTTAAGACATTTTCTACTGATTCGATGATCTGTTGCTCGAATTCATTAGTCAAGCTGCTGATTTTATTTTGAAGTTGGAACAATGCTAATAATTGATGGGAATCTCTTTGCAAGTCGGTCACGATATTTTCCAGGCTTTCTTCTTCTGAAAAGCCACCAGGATACTTCTTGAGGATTTCAGAAAATTTTTGTGAATAATTATTCACTTCTTGCGCCAACAAATCATATTTATCATCATAGTGCTGGTAAAAAGTTGACCGTCCGATCAATGATTTTTCACAAATTTGTTTAACATTTACTTTGTCAAAATCTTCCTCATCAAGTAGTTCATAGAACGATTCTTTGATCAATCTCTTAGTTTTGATAACTCTTAAGTCTGATATATTAGCCATTGTATTTTCCTCATATCAATATAATTCATTTAATAAATCTATATAACCTATAGAAAAATTCTATAGGTTGTTTAAAAAAAACTGATTAATGTACTTTTATTCACAAATGTGCCTTGTAAACATTATAGCCAAAGTTATACTAAACGTAAAATTGCGAAACGAGGTATGGCTTTATGAAATCTATTTCAACTACATCAAATGAAACGTTTTCACAGAAATTAATTCATAAATTTCATTTATCGGAGCAATTGAACATTATTCGCGCTGGTGTCTTAGGTGCTAACGACGGAATTGTTTCAGTTGCCGGTATCGTCTTGGGAGTTGCTGGAGCTCAGCAAAGTCAGACGGCCTTGTTCATCGCCGGAATCTCGGGAATGTTCGCCGGTGCCCTTTCTATGGGTGGTGGTGAATACATCTCTGTTAGTACCCAACGTGACACTCAAAAAACAATGACCCAGATACAACGCCAAAGTTTAAAAGAGGACTATGATGGTGAACTAGCGCGTTTAACTAACCATTATGAAAACGAAGGACTGACCACTTCATTAGCAACTGAAGTAGCCACCCAATTAATGGAAAACGACCCCTTAACCGTAACTTTAAAATCAAAATGTAATATCGAACTGCAACATTACTTCAATCCTTGGCATGCTGCTATCTCATCTTTTTTCTCCTTCATCATCGGTTCCCTACTACCGTTATTAGCAATCACGCTGATCCCATACCCATACAAAGTGATCGGCACCATCACAGCGGTAGTCTTAGCAATGGCCTTCACCGGATACATCAGCTCCAGTTTAGGAAATTCCGATAGAATAAAAGGTGTACTGCGAAATGTTCTCGTCGGAGTCGGAACCATGGCAGTGACTTACTTGATCGGTGGAAGTCTGGGATAGAGATTTGAAAATGTCAGCAACTGACAATTTCTAGCCGGAATCCATTTAGCCTAGAATAAGGCCAATTTTCAAAACCGAACAATCATTAATCAAAAAAGGTGACACATTGCAATTTGCAGTGTGTCACCTTTCTTTAATTTGTTTTATTTCGATTAATGAACATAGCATTAACAACAATAATAAACAGTAAGTCAATCATGTTCAAACCAGTAAAGATCAACATGACGATCCTTGAAAAGTCCGATCCACTGCCAGAAAAAATACTGTTCAACAGTATCGGTAGCATGATGGCTACTTCCATGAATATGGCAAATGCCAAAACTGCAATGCTCGTTTTGCGACTGATGAAGATCGAAGAAATAATAAATGGTGTGTACAACATCATCAACACGAAGGTAAAGATGATCAAGAGGACTAAACTACCGGTAACTTGAAGTCCACCTTTGGCTTGGTCGATACTGGAAATGAACATCCCTACTATTAGTAATAAGTAGCTAAGTAATAAACTTATGATATTTTTTAATCGCATATTTTTTCTCCTTACTGCTATTATACCTGTCTTTAGGAGTAGAAAAAAAGACGCTTGCTGAAATTATCAGTAAGTGCCTTATTTAAATGTTTCTAATGCTGGCGTTATTGATCATGGCCCATTCACTCGTCGAAACTCGATACCAGTGATTACCTGCAGAGTCGACATAAACTTGATCAGTGTACCAGTCTGTATTTGGTGCTAGACCACGGTTGGACAATTTACCATTTGTTGGTGCATCATACAGCCGAGTTAATCCTTGAGTCGAGACAACCGAATTGATCTTGGTTGCACCTGGAAAAATTTCCGATTTAGTAGTCGAAACGGTGGCATTTTGATCATATTTAGTTGGATATTGAGAACTTAACCCGTCTTGTTTAGTGTAATTTGCATACGCCACGGCAGCATCGTAGTTGTTCCCAAGTTCTGCACTAGTAGTTCCAAAATCTTGTGCATAATAAATGTAATTAGTTATTGGATTGATCGAGACGCCGATGCCAACATGTTGAAAATAAGGATTCAACATATTTTTACGGTGACCAAAATTAGCAATGCCAGTATCATCATACAAGTTAGCGATAATATGTTTAGCAATTACTTTAGGATCACTGATGGCTGAATTATACCAATAACCAATGTTTTCCCCAGCAACCGCAGTATAGGGTGCGCCCTGCTTGTAGTCATATCCGGCGTGTTCATCTAGCCGACCGATGTTTGATAAGTAATCAGCCCGATTTTGCGCCAAATTTGCTAATGGGTAAACCCCTGTAACCTTGCTTTCCCCATTTTGACTTCGCAAATTATTTAATTCGACTAAAACTTCATGTGAAATTGCTTCACTTTGGGAATTAGTTGCAGCAGATGCCGTTGAAGTATATGCCCCAATCGACACGATCAAGGTCAACAAAAACGTTAATAAAAAAGATATTTTAAATTTTTTGCCCATGATTTGTCCTCCAAATATAAATATGGTGATAGATAAATAATAACATTATCTTTCATCGTTTATTAGACTAACGACGTCCACGTCTTTGAAGTTTGAAGTTCCAAATCAATAATCCAATCAATAAAGCAGCAACCAAAGCTGCTAAAGTACCGAATAACCGATACTTTGGCTGGTTAGAAACAGCTTTTGGTGAATTCTTTGCGGCTTCATTTAGTTCATCTGCTTGAGCTTTGGTAATAACAAAATTTTTCTTCATATTCCATTCTTTAGTCCCATTATCACCTTTAGCTTTGATGTACATAGTGTACTTACCTGCACCGATAGATTGTCCAGGAGCGTTGACACCTAAGTTAAATGTCGAATTTGGAGCTAGAGACAAGTTCTTTTTGTCGCTTCTCAAAACGACGTTTGATTTTCCTTGTGGAGTTATCTTCGTAATTACTTCTGCTTGATTGATCAAAGTTGGAGTGTAATTTTGCAACCGAGCCGCGATAACTTCATTTTGATTTTCCCGTGTAGCCAATCCCTTCAATAAGCGAAGGTCAGGTTTAACTGGATCAGTTTTTTGTTGTAACTGGATTCCGAGAACATAAGCATATTGATTTTTGACGCTCAATACCTTACCTGAAGTGTTCTGATTATTAGTTTGATCCAATTGCATGACTCTAATACCACCGAGGATCGAACCGTCGAACTCACCTTTAGGAGTTTTCATGGTCAAGGTAACCTCTTTACTTGAATTAGCGGAAACAGTCACAGTCTCTGGTTTAGCAAACATGGACTCAATATTATATTTCAATGTTGGATCCTTTTTCAAACCATGGAGTGAGTAATCGACGATGCCATTGCTGTTAGTCACGGCTTGATTTACTTCGACACGGTACTTGTGATCAACGGCATCTTTATTGTTGATATTGATTTTAAGATCTTGAGTACTGTTAGGAGTAACTTTTAAGTCAAAAAAACTGACATTCTTATTAATTTGATTGTCTGGTAGTTCTGCTTGAACGGTGTATCCAGCAGTGTTAGGTGGTGTGGCAGCATCAACATTTGATGCAAAGGTAAAAAAGCCTAAAAAAGCTAAGCAGAAACCAAACATTATCGATAAAGCTTTCCTCAAAATACCACCTTCTAAAAAAAGGGAAATATCCCGACGTTGCCGGAATATTACCCCTCTTGTTTTGATTTTATTCAATTAACTATAATCAGTTTTAAGCTGTTGTACTTGGTGTACTTGGTGTACTTGCCAAAGTCCATGTCAAAGTACTTGCGTAAGTACCAGGCAATACAGTTGTTGGTGGGATACTCAAGGTTGCATCAGCATCACCGAATGCTTCTGAAAATTGACCAACACCGACTGGGTTAGTAACAGTTGCAGCGGGTGCAGATTCAACTAAGGCCGCCGTCCCAGTGATTGTTGCATCAGCGGGAGTTGGGAAGTAAGCTGAAGTTGCGCCAGTAGTTGAAGTGTACTTTTCTGATGATGTGTTAGCAAGTGATAACGTTGCTGTCTTCAAAGCACTGGTACCATTAGTAAATGGTGTCCCAACAACTGTGACAGACCATCCACCTAAATTACCAGGGTTTGAAACGGCCAAGTCACCAACTGACGTGGAGCTATACGATGCTTGAGTAGTAGAAATACGGTTCGTACCACCGAAATCAATTTGTGGCACGACATCAAGTGACAATTCACCAGGTGTCAAAGTAGCTGACGTCTGACTCGTCGTCGTGGTAGCAGCACTTGCCGTTCCAGCAAATGCACTAGCCCCACCTAATGCTAGTAAAGTTGCAGTTAAGACAGAACTGAATTTAGCTAATTTACTATTTAAAAATTGTTTTCTCATAATAAATCCTCTCGTTCTCTTATCGTCTGTAATGCATCCTCTTAAAAAACATCTGATGATAAGGGCTTTTCATTCATTGCCCATTAAAATGAAATTTCCGTAAAAGATTAACTCAGTCCTTGGGCATAAGGTGCAAGATCATCAAAATATTCAGCGGATAAGCCAAACTCGTCCCAGATCTTGTAATCCTAAACGGTTCATAATTGTGATTGGATAAGCTTTGTTGCCTCATACCCTTTCACAACTTAGTTATATAAAATTTATTGCAAGTAAGCAATTAATATGGCCTAAATTTGGTAAATTAATTTAATGATTTTAATATATAATTTGACAAAATAAAAAAAGTGAGATCACTCTCACTTGTCATTAGTTCTCCAAAATTTAGTACAGTCTTTTTTATCTTCGATATTGAAATCGATGATGCTCTTTAATAGATCGTAGTCGACCTCTTGAGTATCAGTGATGCGGAACATTTTTTTACCATATGAGTAACCGATCCGATCAAAGTCAGAAGCGAATTGTGTAATTCCTTCACCTTCGGGAGCCACAGAAATATGCTTTTTAGCCACGGAAAAAGCAATAATGAATGTTCCGTGATCGGTAAACATCGGTTGGTTCCAAGCGATGCGGGTCTCAAGCTGTGGATAGTTTTGTTTGATCCAAGTAAAGATATCGACCAATCTCTTTCGTTGACCCACGTTTTCCAAGTCATCTAAAAAAGGAGTTAAATTGTCCATAAATTTCTCCATTCATTTTTTTAAATTATATCATTAAGTCAGCAGTTTTGTTATCGATTACATTACAATTTGGTTAGTTAAAATCATTGAATTACACCGCAAAAGAAGGTATATTTAGATTGAAAATGTCAAATAAAAATTGGACATTTTGATTTTAAGCTTGTATCCTTAATTCTCATTACATCTTTGGAGGTTTTTACATTGAGAAAAAAGAACAGACTTGAACTACTTGATTTGATCGACGATGTTCTTTCAGATACCGAAGGAACATCGCTAGTCCCCGTACTCGAATCATTCCGCAATAAAATTGATGCTGGATACGATGGCGGAGCGTTTTTAGATAAGATGCACTACAAGATCCAACATGTTTGTCTGAGCGACCGCAACGTTAAGTCCGATCGAATTTATGATCTACTACAATTCATCGATAAGGCTAACGTCTGGCACGACTTAGGAAAATATCTAGTAAAATCACGATAAAATCACGATAAAATAATAAGGCTTCGACAAACGTCGAAGTCTTTTTTAGTATATTTTTGATTAATTATTTGACACTATTGTTCAACTTGAAATTGTGTTTCAAACGTGGCCAGATGTACTTGTCGGCTGTCGCAATAAAGACACCGTTGAATAAAATCGAAACTAGCGTGGCAATGTTGATCGAGTATATCTCGTGAGTATTAACAAAGGCAATGATCACGATGATGATCGGTGGGATGAAATCTATCAACTGAGCTAAAGTTGAGTTTCCTTTTAAGTAATGGAAGCGCAAGATGTTTGTTGTATCATCATTTGGGTGCATTAATATATTTGCGCGCTGGTATAGTGAAATTGCAACACAGAAACAAACGATACCCAAAATGGCGAAGAAAATCCGGAAAATCACGTTGTAGTGTGGCATCCCTAAGAAATTAAATATGTCAGTGAAAATATCAACGAAATATCCATAAAATATGACGAAGATGATTTGACCAATGAAGCGTTTGATATCGATTTGATGGATCAAAATCTGGTTGGTGATAGCATTGGCTAATCCTATCAACATTAAGAGAATCCCTGTATCCAAACCTAACCAGTTGTGCATGTTTACAGCAGAAGCCGTCCAGATACCACTTCCCATGTTTGATGAAATGCACAGGCCGTTTCCGAGCGCGTTTAGTACCAGACCTAAAACCAAGCCAATAAAGCGAACCTTAAATGAGTTTTTTATGATTTTCACCCCTTTTTAACGAATTGATTATAACAAATTATTATTAGTTTTGGGGATATGGGAGTGATTTGATTTAATTTTGCATTTAAATAGTAAGGCCGTTAAAACAAAAAACTCATCCTTTTTATTCAGATGAGTTTCTAAGTCTACTGATACTTTATTAATTTACTTCAACTACTACTTTTCCAATGCTTTGACCACTTTCAAGATAAGCATGTGCAAGATCTACTTGGGTTAAATCGTAGATCTTTGATGGGGAAACGTCTACGTGTTTTTCTTCTATTATGTTTAGAAGATCTTGGATCCAAGTTAGTTTTACATCCCCTGATTCGAAGGAAGTTAAGTAGCGATTGTTTGGGATCATCATGATCGGATCAAAGTCTTTTACTGACCAAATGCCACCTAGTTCTCCGGTTGAACTTACTATCCCATTGACTGCTAAAGTTGCTAAGGAATTTTCGATGGTTTTGGGTCCAATCAAGTCGAGAATCTTGTCATATTGCAGCTTGGTTTGTAGTTTATCGTCTTTGTCTTCTACTACATCATCAAAACCTTTTTGTTTCATTAAGTCTGATTTACCAAGATCTCTAGTAGTTCCGGTCACGTGAATGTCACGGTCGATAGCTTTGGCTAATTTTGCTGCAGCAACTCCTACTCCACTGGTTCCGCCACGGATCAATAAAGCATCACCTTGTGATAAACGCAGGCCAGTCAATGCTCCGTATGCTGTGTAGTACGTTTCCGGGATCGATGCTAAATCAGTCCATTTCAAATTTGAATGAACTGGAATGATTTGTTCATTGGGTAATAAGGCGTATTCGGCATAGCCACCGTCAAAATCGCGACCCATTCCACCCATGAGTGAGATGACTGTCTTACCTTCTGGCAAATTGTCGGGATCAGTCGTCTCGGCGATAACACCAACGCATTCAATTCCTAGGATCCGAGGAAATTTTACTGAAGGCGATTGTCCGGCTCTAGTGAAGATTTCGGAATGATTTACACCAAAGGCTTTAACTTGGACCAAACTCCACCCAGGTTTGACTTTGGGAGTCGGTACTTCTTTATAAACTAAGGCTTCTGGTCCGCCTGCTTGTTCAACTACAACTGCTTTCATATTAATTCCTCTCTTTTGTCGAATAATTTTCTTGCAAAAAATCTTTTAAGGAAACAGGATCATGTCCCATAATATCTCGATAATCAGAACTAACTTCGTTCAACAAGCCTAAGGCCCCGCCGGCATACATGGAAGATAACATGTGACCTTCTCCATTTTGGTCGTAAGTATTTTCAAACTCCGTAGGATCCATTGGTTGATATGTGATCTCAGAATCAGCGACTTCACTCAAAATCTCGCTCAGTTGTTCCATCGTATAATTGCGGTTCTGCGTCAATGTGTAAATCTTACCATCGACTCGTAGATCATCCGAAGTAGCAACTTTGGCAAAGGCTTCTGCACTATCGTGTAAGGAAATGAATGACAAAGCTTGATCAGCCATTGGATAAATGACATGTTTACGCTCGATCAACTCGGGCAAATAAGGTACCAATGGATCAGCGTATAAAGCATTGCGAATGATCGTGTAATGCAGATCAGATTCGGCTAAGCGTCGAGGCAAATAACCGTAAAAAGCCGACAAGTCAAATGGATTGTTAACTTGGTCTGCAATGAATCCCATGGCTAAAACATGTTTAACTTGAGCTTTTTCACAGGCCTCAATGACCTTTTCAAATTCAGTAACTCGACTAAAACTGTCATGACTTTTACTGGGAACATAAATAAAAACATCAACATCTTTCAATAACGAATTCAAAGAATCCTTGAAGAAGTCAAACTCCTGACAACGGTAACCCGCATCGATCAAGCCTTGCGCCTTTTTTAAAGTATGAACTCCGACCTTCACGTCCGAATTGTCGACGAATTTCGTCAAAGCCTGCAAAATCTCTGATCCTAAATGACCAGTACCACCTGTAACTGCATAATTCAAAAAACCACCCCCACGTTGTTGTTAAATTAACACGTTAAATAAGATGTATCAAGAAATTTATCAATCAATATTTCAGTTTTTTCAAATAATCATTTGAACCAGTATATTTTTCAACATAATCAGAATAAGAATCATAAACTTGATTATCAAAACAAGTCAGCAAAACGTCCATCGAATAATCAGAATGATCGACCAACCACTGACTAACCACCGGCAAAACCACCGCAGCAGCATCAGCCAAAGGATAACCATAAACACCAGTAGAAATAGCCGAAAAAGCCACACTATGCAAATCATGCTCCACAGCCAGATCCAAAGAATTACGATAACAATCAGCCAACAAAACCGGATCAGAATCAGACCCAGAATAAACCGGACCAACAGTATGAATAACAAAATCAGAAGGCAAATCATACCCACGAGTAATCTTAGCCTCACCAGTCTCGCACCCATTCAAACCACGACACTCCTCAAGCAACTCAGGCCCAGCAGCAGAATGAATAGCCCCATCAACACCGCCACCACCAAGCAAAGTCTTATTAGCAGCATTAACAATAGCATCAACAGCAACCTGAGTAATATCACAAATCTCAAACTTCAAAGAACTCATCAAATCATCTCCTAGTTAACCTTATTCTATACCAGACCAGAGTATAGAAACCAGAAATACCAAAGAGTTAATAGAAAACAATAATTTAGTTGATTGCTTCATTCAAAAAATTTGAATTAAAAACGGATAACTAAAAATCAACCTCAAAATGAGGCGATTTTCACGAGCGACAAAGGAGCAAGTGAAAGAGCAAGTGAGGAAGAAAAACAAAATAGCCATCGATGATATCAACGAAAATAATGGAATAGATAGGGAAACGAGCAAAAATCATATGAACAAAAGAAAGCAAAGGAAATCCAACCCAAAAACAAACATTGCTGGCAATAACTACGTACATCCCACCCCGCCAACAAATAAGTTTTAGACAAACCTAGGTTCTGCGGAGGGTGGAGGGAATTCGCCGTCAGCCGCGAAATTTTCGTTTGCACGGCGTGGGCCGTGCTTACGAAAAGGTCAAGCTTTGAGATGTCCAAGGCGGTTTCCCTTGGATAGCTCAAAGTTGGCCCGCAGCGTTCCACGGCGCAATTCCCGGAACCCTCCGCAGAACCGGCAGTGAACCTCAAGCTAAAAAAATAGACCTGATATATATATACATACATCAGATCTATCAAAACCTATTTACGTCGTTTCTTCTGGTTCTTCTGGTTGAGATATATAATCACAGCCAGCAAAGCAATAACAACCAACACCGCAAGCACAATCCATATGAAATAATTAGGACTGTCTTCAGTATCGACTGCCGACTTATTAAGCTTATCAGCCGTCTTGTCGGTAATTACAAAATCTTTAGTAAAGTGCCAGTGATATCTGCCCTTTTCAGCGTACGCATCGAGAACTAGCGTATACTTCCCGGCTTTTAGAGCCTTGCCGTTTGCACTAATTGGAAAGTCGAAGTTACTGTTTGGAGCCATGGTCATCGAGTCTTTTTTGACGTCCATTACTTTATCTTTAGTTCCTTTAGTATGAACTTTGGCGTTGACCTTCAATTCATGCATGATCGTTGGTTTCGTGTTTTGCAAGTTTGCTGTGACATAATTACGGGCGTTATATTGCTTAGCCTTAACATTTAACAACTTCATATTTGGTGCCACGTAATCTTCATTAGAATGTAGTTGCAAACCAATCACATAAGCAAATTGGTTTCTGATAGAAACGCCTTTTTGCTTTTTAGAATTGCTTTCGACTCTCTGAACTCTGACACCGCCTAGGATGACACCATCAAAAGCTTCTTTTGGAACGTTCAGATGGAAGGTGTAATCTTGTGTGGTCTTGGCTGGTACTTCGACCGTTGTTGGTGCAGGTACTAATGTTTCAATATTGTATTTGGTATTCAATGACTTGTCCGGCTTAACTCCATGAGTCGAATAGTCGATAACTCCATTTCGATTAGTCCCCGCACGGTTGATCGAAACTCGATATTTATGTGCTTGAGAATCACTGTTTTGAATCTTGACCGTCAAGTCTTGGCCTTCATTTGGCTTAACTAATAAGTCAAAATAAGTGATCTCTTTGTCGATCTGGTTCTCAGGTTGAACTGCTGAAACACTAAAATTAAGGCTTTCAGCCTTAACTTGATTACCCCCGAAGAAAAAACCGATCAGTGTTAAAAGCGAAATACTCAACACTAGCCATATTTTTTTCATAATCAAAAATTCTCCTATCCCTCTTATTAATCACAAACTCCGTTTACTTATAGAATAACTAAACTGGAGCGTTGGTCAAGGACCAACTTAATGAGCCAACATAGTGGTCAGCTTTAGCATTTGATACATCATTTAAAACAAGCTGAGTTGGGGAACTAGCATATTGATTGAATCCAACCGTCCACGTACTCATTCCAGTATTTTTTGGAGCTACAGTGATATTTTCATAAGTATCAAGTGGGATCCGAAGCGTTTTCGAAAGTGGGGCATCCGAAACATTGGCAGTAGGCTTGCGAATGGCTTGAGTTCCCAGATACAAATAGCCGTCTTTCAAGACTGCACCTGTTTGTTCACCGACCATCGCTGATGGTTTCAGCTGCAAAGTCCAACCATTCCCATTACCACGACCATCAGTAATTTGAACCATCGCATGAGTGTTTTTAGCTGTTGCCGTCAAACCACCCTGCTTAGCCTGGTAAGTTCCGAACCGCAAATTACTAACATAATCCAAAGTCAATTGACCGATCGAACCAGTTCCGTCATTTCCGACATCGTAAATATCACCAGGATAAGAACGATCCGGATCATAAGGATCTAAGATCTTATTAGGATCAGTCGGATCTGGCCCATCAATCAAAGTGACCGAAGCATGAGTATTCAAAGAATCTTGTGCTTTAACAACTTGTGGGAAAACTGAAAAGGACAACATTGCACTGAGCAGTATTGAGCTAATCAGCATTTGACTACTTCGCATTATTGTCCTTTCTTGAGGCTTATTTTATTTTGATTGGTTCAAAAAATTATGATGGAGCGTTTGTCAATGTCCATGTAAGGTCTGAAGTGTATGTATCCGCTTACCAAGACCTGCATTTGCTGCTGCTGTAAAGATTGGAGCTGCAGATTCATTAACTTCTACAGAACTCGTTGTAGGTGCTGTACTTACGTTATTTGTATCTTCGGATGAAACTACACCATTCAGAGTAAAGGTAGCACCAGTCAAAGTCTTTGATCCATCAGCGTTCTTGAATGGAGTTCCAGCTAAAGTGACATTCCAACCGGAATCTTTACCAGGGTTATTTACTTGCAATGGTGAATCCACTTTTTCAGCTTGAAGATCCAATGTTTTTGATCCAATTAGACTTGAACCGAAGTCAAAAATTGGAGCTTTAACTAATTCAATCTTGGCATTAGGATCATCTTGAAGGCCAACTGTGGCAGTTGTTGATGCAGAACCATTTTCATCTGGTGTAACATCGGAAGCATTTACAACACCAACTCCTGCTGTAGTAAGTCCAAGTACTGTAGCGCCTAAAATTGATGTGAGCTTAACTAATTTTTTCATTTGATTTTTCCCTTCTCTTTCCTTCTATTAAGAGATAAACAACCCAACTTGTTAGTGCGATTATTAGCACTACCATCCCTAATAAAAGGCCTTCCTGTAAATTGTTTGTTTGTGGCAACAAGCCAAATCCATTATTTGGATTATTGCTTGTCGTGGTAGAACCTGGAGCTTTGGTAGTTTGATTAGAACCACCGTTGTTGCCATTCGTGCTTGAGTCACCACCACCAGCAGAGGAACCATTGTTATCACCACCGGGATTGGTAGTATTACCGCCGTTTCCACCGCCACTATTATTAGTAGTGAGCGTAAGGTCATAGTAGCTCGACTGTGAATCAGCTTTTACAGTCGTGGTAAGTTGTGACTGTAAAAGCATCAGCATTGGAAAAACTAGCAATATGAATAAACTAAATTTCTTCCACATCACAACCCTCCTAAATCACATCAGGAAAATTAATCTCTTCATAACATTAATAAATCGGTATAGATGATAAATATTCCTGATGCAAAATATTATTTTACTATATGTAAATTATACTATAATCCACCACACAATTGCTATGGTAGCGGTTTCTAAAATTGAATATTTTTTTACATTTTTTAAGTATGCAAAATTTATAAAATAAATAATGGTCTAGTTTTATTGAGAAACATTGTTAAATCAACAAATTAATCCAATCATTGTTTGCAACTATATTTCATGTAAAAAATAAGATCAAAAATATAATCCTTAACTTTTTAAATCTTTTCTTGACTAATCGTTCAAATATGATACATATTATTCATATTTAACGTTATATTAATAAAATAGTTATTGTTAATATCATCACAAATTAATAAGAAGTGGTATTTTGTTACCATGAAAATTAAAATCCAAATAAAAAAGACCTGAATTTACAGGTCTTTAGAAAATTAACTTAAAGTTATTTTTGCAATTACAGGTCAATTACCAATTGGTATGATTCCACAGACGACCATCCAACTCGCTTTGGATCTGTTCACTACGTTTCTGCTGTTCCTTGATCACAGTTTGTAGAGCATACAAAAAAGCTCGATCTTCATATTCGTTTTGTTTCTTCGCCAAAGCTTTGACTTGCTCGACTAACCAAATATTTTCTTTACTCAAGACTGTCGTCCTCCCCTTCTTTGATCATTTTCAAAGTGTCGTTTAATTGGTCCAATTCATCGATCTGTTGCTGATAAGTATCTAAAATCAATTGACCGATTTTTCCATCGGCTTCATCCAATCCGTCAACGAACTTCTCTAAACGTTTTTCAAACCATGCTTGCCGGTTTGCTAATGAGTCAGGAAAGTCCTGGTTTAAATAACGCTGATAGTCGATCAGTAGCTGTTGTTGTTGCGACTCTGTCTTATACCAAAATTGATCGACTAAAAATAATGGCAGTATCTTCATGTGAGCACGATGGGCAAAAGCGCGGTATGGCGCCATCAACTGATCCATTGTCATCGATTCGATCCCACCCACTTGAAAATCTTTTTTAGCCAAGCCAGTTGTCACGACCAGACCAAATTCCTTGTCGGCCAAATGATACTGACCATCGCCATATACATAATTACGACTAAAAACTTTATCGATCCAGTTTTTTAGACCCGCCGGAGCCGAGTACCAATATAGAGGAAATTGGAAAATGATCCGCTCACAAGAACCAATCAACTTCCGTTCAAAATCAACATCGATCCCCTTGAGTGATTCAACGTGATGCCAAATAACATCAACTTGTTCAGAACCCTTTTTTAAAAAAGCCTCTGTTTGCGAATTATTTATGTCTGGATGTGAGACTACAACTAAAGTTTTGATAAGATCACCTTCACTAAATTATTAAGTCTAGGATACCAGAAATCAACAAAATTTGATCACCGGGATTTATTTATAAATTTTATAACTTTTTATATTGTAAGCGATTTAAAAAATGATTACACTTAAGTCAAAGTCATTCATATTTGGGGGTTTTAAAAATGAAAAAATCAATCACATTTTTACTATCGACTGCCATCGTAACTTCAGCAATTTTCCTTTTTAACGCAAACAGCGCGTCAGCAGCAACCGTAGTAACAACCAGAGCAGACGTTCCACAAACACGCCTCTTCGACAAAAAAGGAAAACTACTAAACAACCGAGCCCTTGCAGCCAACACCGACTGGATCACCGGCAAAACAAACATAGTAGGAAACATAACCTACTACCAAGTATCAACCAACGAATACGTCAAAGCCTCAGACGTATCCTTCAAAAGAGCAACCACCTACACACCAAGCACCAGAACCAGCAATCAAAACCTAACCGTCTCAACCAAGTACCAAAAAGTACCAGTATTCAACGGCAACACCGGCAAAGTCCAAAGCTGGATCGGCAATAACACACCATACAAAGTAAGCCGAGTAATCAAAAACAGCTTCGGCATCACCTACTACCAAGTATCAACCAACGGCTACGTAGTAAGTGGCCTAGTAGATCCAAGCGGCACACCACAAAAAGTAGAAAACATCCCGAACTTCAATCCAGCAAGAAACTACTACGGAGCAGAACCACTACAAATCCGTTACTTATTAGTAGAAAACAACAACATAAACCAACCAGTCCTAGACGCAATACCAAATGAACTACTAACCACAGAATACGCAATTTCCAATTACGCAGGAGAAGATCCAAGCGGATTATATCTAAGACTAAAATCCTTCTACCCAAACCTTTAAAGAAAACAAACAGCGCATCCAAAAAGATGCGCTATTTTTGTGTCCAAAAAAAAGTTCCCAAAACAGATGAAAAAAGAAACACCGCGAGAGTGCGAGAATCAAGCACGCGAGCCAAGAATAAACAAAAACGGAATGGAAAGGATTTTGATTTAGAACTTAACCTTGCTTTATTTAAATAAGATCTTGATTTTACCAGAAATCATAGAAACTGAGATAGAACGCAAAAACTAGGACGATCAAAAAGTGCCAATTTGATCAAAAAAACTCGGTCCCAACCACAAAAAAGGGGGGGATTGTTGCACCACCTAGACGGAGGGGCCCGGGGATACAGACCTCAGCACCTAAATTATGGAACGTAAGTGCTGACGCACTTGCGCAACTGGTTCTTGGTGGTGGCTACGCCACCGAACAACTAAGGAAGCCAGCGTCTGTATCCCCGGGCCCCGGAGTCGGCAGTGAACCTCCAACCAAAATACTACCTCTATCCCAAACCAAACCACCAAAAATCACCAACAACTACCAAAGCAAAACGCTTCTCGTCTGCCAAAAACTCTCTCACCTCAAGAAAAGCCCCCTCTCACCTCAAGAAAAAAACTCTGAACACGCAAAACGCGTCCAGAGTCAAACTAACTAAGCAGGGATCTTCTTGTAATGCCGAAACATAGCCTCGCGATAAATCTTAGCAATAGTCTTCTCATAATCATCATTAGAAACACCAAAGACAACCTTCATATCGCTACCCTCCTGAATAACCAAACGAACATTGATCAAACTATTGTCCAAATAATCCAAAATCTTACCAGCAATAGCAGGACGCTTGCTCAACTGCAACGAAACCGCAGCCACCAAAGCAATATCCCTATTAACCTCAACATCGTCCAATCCACAAGAGCTACGAAGCTGCGCTAAAATCAAATCCAAATGTGCTTGAACCTCAGCACCTTGGAACAAAAAGCTAAAAGCATCGCTACCAGAAGGAACATAGTTAATAGCTACGTGATACTTTTGCAACACAGCCAAAACTTTTTGCAAGACTTCAATATGCTTATTAAGTTGATATTTTTTAATAGTAATAACAGTATAATTTTTCTTACCGGCAATACCTGTGATGATCTGATCACTGATCATTTCGTGTTCAGAATCAACTACTAATGTACCGCCCTCTTCAGGATGATTTGTGTTCAAGATCTTTGTAGGGATCTTCTTTTCACGTACTGGGCGAACAGCTTCTTCTTGGAAGACGCCGATTCCCATGTAAGATAATTCCTGAAGTTCATCGTATGTCAAAACGTCGATCTTCTTCGAGTGATCCACGATCCGAGGATCAGCCATCAAAATTCCGGAAACGTCTGTCCAGTTTTCGTAAAGATCAGCGTTTAATAAACTTGCTAAGATCGAACCAGAAATATCACTACCACCACGAGGCATTAAGTGAATATTTCCAGAAGCATATGCCCCATAAAAACCAGGGACGAGCAAGTGGTCATTTTCTGCATAAACTTTTGAGATACGGTCAAGCGATGCTTGATAGTCAAACTCATCACCCTTAAAAATCATTACGTCTTTAGGGTCAACAAATTTAAAGTTCAAATATGCAGCCATTAATTTACCTGTTAAAAATTCACCACGAGATACTAAGTAGTCGTGTGAACAATTATTGAGGTTAGCTTTGATCAAAGCTAAGTCAGCTTCGATATTTACATCTAGTTTCAAATCATTTCTGATTTTTAGAATCCGATCACTCACGTGATCGAACAATCGTTGGAAGTCTGTACCCGCTTTGAGCGCTTTTTCCAATTCGATCAACATGTCTGTTACCTTAACTGGTTCTGCGGCACTTTTACCAGCAGCACTTACGACAACGACTTGACGTTCTGAATCACTTTCGATGATATTTTTTACTTTTCTAAATTGATTGGCATCGGCCACAGAGCTACCGCCAAATTTTGCTACTTTCATTATGCGACGGCCTCCTGTTTTGAGATTTTGTTGTTAGCAAGTTTGCTGTTACTGGGTAAACTTACCATGAATGCTGATTCGTCGACTTTGAGAATTGAGTCCATGATCTCATGCATCTTTCCTACAGGGATCTTGTGGACGATAATGTAATTGCCGTTTTGTGCAGGTGCGTAATCTTTAAATAACGAAGCGATATTGGCATCTGATCTTACTAAATAATCGGCACTAGTTAATTCTGGATTGTATTCCATTTTGTTTTCAAAATTGCGTTTAAGATGATCTTTTGCTTCTTTGATATCCAACAAGTCTTGGACGACTGCATTAGCTGTTGGGAACATTCCAGCTCCTTGGCCAAAGAAGTCGAGTTTGCCGATTGTATCTCCGTTCAATGAGATCAAGTTGTAATTGTCGGGTGTGTTAGCTTCCAATGTGTGTTTCACAAATAGTGTTGGTTCCACTACGTAATCAAATTGGTTGCCTTTTTGATGTGTCCGTCCGATCAATTTAACGGAGAAACCATTTTTATCAAAAAATTCTACATCCTTAGCTGTGATGTTTCTGATACCAAATACTGGTAAGTTTTTACGATCTTGAATGTTGATGTTGTAAGCAATGTCAGCACTGATGCAAAGCTTATTAGCTACATCAATACCGTCGATATCAGCACTAGGATCAGCTTCGGCATATCCCAAGTCTTGAGCTTTTTGCAAAACTTTTTCAAAAGACTCGCCATTTTTACTCATTTGGTCCAAAATGAAGTTACTTGTTCCATTAAAGATCCCGGAAATAGAATTGACGCTGTCGATCCGAAGAGCTTTTTCAAGTCCTTGGATCCAAGGGATACCTCCACCAACGGAAGCTTCGAAGTAAAACTTAACGTTATTTTCCCTTGCAGCGTCTGTGAATTCTTTCAAGTATAGAGCGATCACCGCTTTGTTTGCTGTGATGACATGTTTGCCTTGCTTTAATGCTTTCAAAATAAATTCATGGGCCGGTTCAATACCACCGAGTGCTTCTACTACTACGTCTGTTTGTTTATCTTCCAAAATCTCGTTAATGTCATCTGTCATTTCTGGCAAAATACGTTTTTTGTTTTTTCTAATGAAAATGTGACTAACAGAGAGGTTTTGGGTTTGAACATTCGCCTTCTTTACTATTTCATATACGCCTTTTCCAACTGTACCAAATCCTAATATTGCGATTTTCATAGGTTTAACCTCCTGTTATTTATTTAGTGTTCACTATTCATAAACACTTGTTTTTGAATTAAAAACAGGTTACCATATAGACATTCGAAATGCAAGGAGTTATAAACCATGAATAAAAACTACATAAGTACAAGAGATAAAAATATACAAATATCGGCAAAAAATGCTATCAAAAAAGGTTTCGCTGATGACGGTGGATTGTTCGTTTATCCCGAACTATCACAGTTAAAAGTTGACCTGAGTTCACTAAAAGATCTCAGCTATCAACAAATTGCTGCCATCGTTTTAGAGAAACTACTCCCCGACTTCTCCAAAGAAGAAATCGAAGATAGTATCAACAATGCTTATAATAGTAGTTTTGACACCACCGATATAACTCCCGTAGTTGATGTTGACAATTTCCACGTTTTGGAACTGTTCCACGGACCAACTAGTGCTTTTAAAGATGTTGGCTTGCAAATGTTACCTCAACTAATGAAACACGTCTTAGATGACGACAGTAAAGTCATGATCTTGACAGCAACTAGTGGTGACACTGGAAAAGCTGCTTTGGAAGGCTTCAAAAATCTCGAGCACATGGGTATCACTGTTTTTTACCCCCACAACGGAGTCAGCAAGATCCAGCAACTTCAAATGGAGACTACTAATGGTAGTAACACAGAGATCACTGCCATCCGCGGAAACTTTGACGATGCTCAAAGCAACGTTAAGAAGATCTTCAATGATAAGGAGCTCGAAAAAGAATTAGGTCCAAAAGTCAGCTTGTCGAGTGCCAATTCAATCAATATTGGTCGATTGATCCCACAAGTGGTTTACTACTTTGCTTCATATATACAGTTGGTCAATAAGAAGTCGATCAAATTAGGTGACAAAGTTAATTTCACTGTCCCTACTGGAAACTTTGGTGACGTCTTAGCTGGATACTATGCTAAGCAAATGGGTTTGCCTGTTAATAAATTTATCGTCGCAAGTAACGAAAATAACGTCCTAACAAAATTTTTTGAAACAGGCATTTATGACCGTAACATGCCATTTTTCCAAACAGTCGCACCAAGTATGGACATTCAAATTTCCAGTAACTTCGAAAGACTCCTCTATTATAAGAGCAACGAAAATACTGACTACGTCAAGGATCTGATGAACCAGCTTGAATCCACTGGTCGCTACCAAGTTTCCGATGAAGTAATGGCTAATATTAAAAAAGATTTCTACTGTGGTTTCAGTACTGATAAAGAAATCGAACAATCGATCAAGCAAGTTTATCAAGATGAATATTATTTAATGGATCCACATACTGCTGTTGGTTACAAAGTTATGCGTGATTACGAAAAAACTGGCGATAAGACACCAAATGTTTTGTTGAGTACAGCTAGTCCATACAAATTTGTCAGAGTCGTTGCTCAATCTATCTTAGATGCCGTGCCTAATGACGACTTTGATGTGATGCAAAAATTGGCTCAAGTCACAGACATTCCGATCCCTGAAAATTTAGCTAACGTTTGGAACTTACCTACCCTCCACCAAGACGTTATCGATAAAGATCAAATGAAAGAATACGTAAAGTCGAAAGTTGAGGAAGAGTTTTATGATAAGAATTAAAGTTCCCGCTACAAGTGCCAATATTGGCGTTGGTTTTGACTGTATGGGTTTGGCAGTTTCCCTTTACTCATCGGTTGAATTTGAAAAATCTGCTGAAAAATTAGAGATCACTGGTTGTCCGAAAGAATTCAGAAATTCAGACAATTTAGTCTATCAGGCTTTCGTGAAGGCTTGTCGACACTTAGACAAACCAGTTCCTAACGTGAAGATCAATATCGAAAATAACATCCCCGTTGCCCGAGGACTAGGCAGTTCGGCTTTTTGCATCGTGGCCGGGCTTCAAGGGGCTAATGCTTGGTTTGATTCACCGATGGATCGTGCCGAGTTGCTTGATTTGGCCACAGAGATGGAAGGTCATCCTGACAACGTTTCTCCTGCGATTTACGGAAAGCTGGGTGTTTCTTTCATCGATGAACAAAAAGACGTTCAGACAGTTCATTTTGATGTTAATGACCAACTAGAATTCGTTACTCTGATTCCCGACTACCAAGTGAGCACGGAAAAAGCTCGGGAGATCTTACCTTCAGAAATGAGCTATCATGAAGCAATTTATCAAGTCGGTCATGCAGTCGCCCTTTCTAAAGCGATGGAATTAGGTGACCTCAATTTGATCAGGGAAAGTATCATCGATAAAATGCACGAACCATATCGTTCAAAATTGATCCCTGATTATCAAAAAGCTAAAGATATTTGTCAGCAAGCTAATGGTACAATGTATATTAGCGGCAGCGGCTCCACTATGATGGCAATCGTCAACAGTAGTGAAGATGCCGAACAAATAGTTGCTAACGCAAAAAAAGACTTCCCAACTTGGGAAGTCAATCATGTAAATGTTGATACTAATGGAGTAATGAGCGAGGTAATTTAAAGTGGAGAAATACTACATTGTTGACGGTTCGATCTTGCCCGAATCTTTTGATAAGGTGATCAGAGCTCGTAAGTTGATCGAAAGTGGAAAAACTCATCAAGTTAGTGATGCTGTTAAGCAGGTTGGGATCAGTCGAGGTACTTATTACAAGTACAAGGATCTGGTTTTCTTACCTGATGAGAATCGTACGACTCGAAAAGCTTTGGTTTCGATGATGCTTGAACATGAGCAAGGTTTGCTGTCGAAGGTTTTGGTGATTTTGTCGGATGCCAATGCTAGTGTTTTAACTATTAATCAAAATATTCCTATTCATGATTTGGCTAGTGTGGTTTTATCGTTTGATATTAGTAATTTGTCTGGTACTATTGATGATCTGCTTGGGCAGTTGAAGGATTTTGATGGGATCAGTAATGTGCAGTTGATATCGATAGAGTAGCTTTAAGTCTGTTTCCTTTTTTGGGAACAGGCTTTTTTTCTTGAGGTGAGAGAGTTTTTGGCAGACGAGAAGCGTTTTGCTTGGGTGGAGTTTTGATGTTTGTTTGGTGGATTGGGATAGTGGTGGTAGTTTGGTGAGGTGGTTCACTGCCGGCTCCGGGGCCCGGGGATACAGCCGCTGGAACGCTGCCGACTCGATTTGAGCTCCTCGAAGAAGTGCACTTCGACGATCTCAAATACGAGTCTTATTCTAAGCGATAAATCGCTAAGAATAATTTGGCGACTGAGGGCTGTATCCCCAGACCCCTCCGCCTAGATGGAGGTAAGCCAATCCCCCCCCTTTTTTTATTTTGACCGATTTTTTTTAATCAAGTTGGCACTTTTAGCGCGTCCTAGTATTTTCGGTCTATCTCAGTTTCTTCTTTTACTTGTAAGATCAAGTGCTAGTTCAAGACCTTTTTCTCTCTGCCCTTCGTTCCTTTTTTTGCTCGCGTGCTGGGGCTTCTCCCCCGCACTCTCGCGATGACCCTTTTTTTTTTTACTTTGGCCAGGCTATGTACATTGCCAATAGTACTCCGAAGGCTCCTACTATGTAGCAGGTTTTTGATAGTAGTTGTTTTTTAGGTGGGTTCCTGTTACTAGGAATACTATTCCTACTATGAAGGCTACTACCATGAAGACGAATTCCATCAATATTTATTGCTCCTGACTTGGTTGGGATTTTTTGTATTTATTTTATGTGTTTAAGATTGTTCAATGATTGTTTATTGTTCTTACTTTTATTACTTGGGTTACTATTTTTTTATTGAGTTATGCCAGATGTTGCCCGCTTTGTTGCGGAGACGAGCTGCGGGGCACAGCGGCCTCCGGTTAACACAGGTGGTCGCGGCGCTGCCTCGCAGCACCTCTGTGCGACCACCCGCGTTAATCCTCAGCAACTGAACGTGCCCCTTCGCTCTCTTGTTTATACCCTATCTGAAAAGTATGACGATTGTTTGAATTTGCTATGTTCTTTCTTAGGGTTTTCTTATTTCCTTAACTGTAATAGACTTTAGGTGTTACTCATTGAGGAGAGATATTATGGCTAAATTTTCATTATTGATTACGCTTTTTGCCGCGCTGGCTACTCCTTTGATTTTGGCTCGTTTTCGAATTACTCGAGTGCCTGGTGCGGTTTCTGAAATTATCATGGGGATCATTATTGGTAAGACTGGTTTGAATTTGGTTCAGCCTGATATGACTTTGCGTTATTTGGCTAACCTAGGTGTTATTATGTTGATTTTCCTTGGTGGTATGGAGATTAATTTTTCTTTACTTGAACCGGCTAAGAACAAGGCTAAAGCTAAGGCTAAGGAGAGTTCTCCTTTGGGGATCGCTTCGCTTGGTTTTTTTAGTATTTTGATTCTTTCTTTGGCTCTTAGTGGAATTTTGTATACAACCGGCATTTTTAATAACTTTATCCTAGCAACGATTTTGTTCTGTACTATTGCTATGGGTGTACTGATTTCTTTGTTGAAAGAAACTGGTTTGCTTGATAAAGAGTATGGTCAGACTATTTTGCTTACGGCTGTTTTAGGTGAATTTATTCCGTTAGTTGCTTTGACTATTTATTCGGCGGTCAAGCAGAAGAGTTATATTTCCGCTTTCGGTTTGCCGGTTATTTTCTTGATTGCAATCTTTTTGCTTCGGCGATTTAAACCGGTCTTTGGTTTCTTTGAACAGATCGATAAGACTACCACACAGTTAGATATCCGCTTGGCATTTTTCTTGATATTTGCCCTGGTTACTTTTGCCGAACAAATCGGTGCCGAAAGTATCTTGGGTGCTTTCTTAGCTGGAGCGGTTATGAAGTTGCTTCAGCCTAAGGAAGATACGATGGATAAGTTGAGTTCGATGGGATACGGATTTTTCATCCCGATTTTCTTCATTGTTACTGGAGTTAATCTCGATCTTCGTTCCCTCTTTGCTAATCCGAAAGCTTTGATCCTGATTCCGGTATTCTTGATAGCTTTCGTTATTTCAAAAGCCATCGTTTACTTGGTCTTCAGACACCGTTTTGGCCATCGTTTGGCTTTAGCTGCCGCTGTTTTAACTGCGACAACTATCACCTTGGTCCTTCCTATTTTGGAAGTCGGCAAGAGTTTGGAACTGATCACAGAGACTCAAGCTGGTGCCATTACTTTAGCGGCCATTATTACATGTCTAGTTTGTCCAACTTTATTTAACAAAATTATTGATAGTAAACGTGCTTCTTAAAAAAAATATTTGGATGGCGAAAAAATTTCGTCATCTTTTTTTATTTGATAAATTATAAACAAAATTTTTCCAGATCTGACATGCCATGATTCAATGTGCTTGTTATACTGAACCCGAATCAGAAATGTAGCGATAACAACACTTTTTGAAAAAATATTTTTTTAAAGTATAAATAATTTGATCCGTGTTAAAGTTACTGATGTACACTTGATTTATTCAGTCTCAATTTCATTGACGTTAACTACGATTGAGAGTTGGGAGGCTAAGATTGGCCAGCAAAATTTTATCGGCAAGATCTGCCACTTCACACATTAGGAATTTCGGTATCTTATTATCGATCAGCAGTCAAATTTTATGGGGAACGGCGGGAAACGTCGCGCAATATCTTTTCAACTCGACACACATGTCAGTCACTTGGATCATCAGTTTTCGGCTGTTGATAGCCGGGATAATTTTATTAGCTTTCACTTGGTTGACGCACGGGACCGACTACGTAATGGCTGTTTGGAGACATTTAAAAAGCAGCATCTCCTTACTGACTTTCAGCATCTTAGCAATGCTTGGCATTCAACTGACTTACTTCATGACTATCAAATATAGCAATGCTGCGACGGCAACGATTTTACAGTTTACTTCACCGGTTTTGATCATTGCATATGTCGCTTTAAAAAAACGAAAACTACCTTCGTTGCTGCAATCGATCACCGTCGGATTAGCCGTGATCGGTACCTTCCTCTTGATCACCCAAGGAGACCTCAGTACCTTATACGTTCCTTTAGCAGCAATCATTTGGGGCTTTTTACTAGCTTTATCTGACTCACTTTACATTTTGATGCCCATTAAATTGCTGCACGATTATGGCACTCTACCAGTAGTCGCATGGTCATTTTTCATCGGCGGCATCATTATGAACTTCGTTCAACCAATCTGGGTCGGCGCCCCCAAGATGAGCTGGGATATTTTCTGGATCTTATTCTTCATGGTCGTTCCAGCCACAGTCTTTGCTTACCTAATGGAATTACAAAGTATCCCGCTACTTCCTCCAGTCACAATTTCATTACTGCAGGCAGCTGAACCAATATCAGCAACTCTGATTGCCGTGATTTTCATGGGAGTCAGTTTCAACTGGATCGGCACTTTAGGAATCATCTTGGTCATCGGTACCGTCTTCGTTCAGTCTATCCCATACCATAAACGTCCATTAAAGCCACACAAAACAATCGCCAGATCGCAAGGCGCATAAAAAAAGAGTTTGAGCAGGCCATCATAGTCTGCATCAAGCTCTTTTTTTTAATATTTTATTGTATACAACATTCATCATTCGCTAGCTTCAGTTAGCTCCTGTATACTAACGACCTTCTTCAAAGTCGACAACCAATCCTTAGTCATCGTAGCGCTAGCCTTGACCGAATTTTGTTCAGCCAAAGCCTTGAGCAATGCCTCATGATTAGTAGTGATCTTGAAGTTTTGATGATCAGCATCTAGCAACTTGATCATCGATAATTCATAACGATAAATATGATTGTACAACTGATTCGAAAACTTAGTCTCATAATCGTTGTCAGCAATAGCTAAAATTTGTTGGTGAAAAACCCGATCAGCCTTCAAAATAGTCGTTAACTTATTGGAATTCAAAGACACACGATACTTCTTCTCCAAATTGGCAAGCTTTTTAAAACTAGCTTCATCGATCCGAGAAGCAGCTTGATTAGCAGCCAGGCCCTCAATAACGGCCATAGGCTCAAACAAATCAGCAATATTATCAGCATCTATCGGAGCAACTCGA
Source organism: Companilactobacillus zhongbaensis (assembly GCF_003946515.1). Taxonomy (GTDB): domain Bacteria; phylum Bacillota; class Bacilli; order Lactobacillales; family Lactobacillaceae; genus Companilactobacillus; species Companilactobacillus zhongbaensis. The sequence goes on from NZ_RHOM01000003.1 coordinate 70,599, forward strand.
GTAATCTTCCCCGCAGCGATCACAACAAGTCCCTCTTCATTCAATCGAAGCAAAGCTTCACGAATAGGCGTCCGAGAAACAACAATAGACTGAGCTAATTCAACCTCAGCCAGCTTTTCCTCAGGCATCAAAGTACCATTAACGATCCAGTCTTTGATCTGCTCATAAGCCTTATCCTTGGCAGTTTGTTTTTGAAACGGTTTTGACGATGGTATTGGCATAACTTTCCCCTTTAAAAACGACTCTTGTATACAGGATACCATAGTTCAAAAGCCGATAGCTCGGCTTTTTAAAAACAATTCATTCAAAGCAATAAAATCCATCAAATATGACATCATCTAGATTGTATGCGTTAATCACTAACTCAAAAAATACCAGGCGAGAGTGCGTGCAAAAGCACGCGAGCTCAAATCAATAAAACAAAACATAAAAAATGATACACAAGTTATAACAACCATAAAAGACAATTTGGCTTTTGATTTGGTCTCGGGTTTAGTTTTGATTTTGGCTTTGACTTTTTGAACTTACCAGAAAAGATAGAAACTGAGATAGACCGCAAAAACTAGGACGCGCAAAAAGTGCCAACTTGTACAAAATAAATCGGTCCCAATCAAAAAAAAGGGGGATTGTTGCACTATCTAGACGGAGGGGCCTGCGATACAGCCCTCAGCACCTAAATTTCACTTGGCAATTCATTGCCTAGTGAAAGACCGAGTTTTGAGATGTTCGGGCGATCTTCCCGAATAGCTCAAAATCGTGTCAGGTGCGTTCCAGCGGCTGTATCCCAGGACCCGGAGTCGGCAGTGAACCGCCACACCAAACTACCACCTCTATCCCACCAAACAAACATTAAAACATCAACCAAGCAAAACGCTTCTCGTCTGCTAAAAGCTCTCTCACCTCAAGTACTGCAACAATCAAAAAAAATCGTGCTCCAGGCATGGCCCGGCGCACGATTAAATAATGTTGAGTTAAATAAAACTTGAGTTGTACTTACTATCCAACTACAGAAACTGTAGCTGTTGTTACTCCGTATGAAGGAATACTTGCGTTAGGCATAGCAACGTCTAATTGATAAGGGTTGCTATAAGCAAATGTTCCTGTGTCATTAACTGTTCTGTACATTGTTGTACCGTCAGCCAATGTGATCATCAATCTTGTACCCTTAGGGAAGATTGATAAGTTGGCAGCAACGCCACCGTAACCCATGCTTGAACCTAATACAGCTGGATCATAGAAACTAATTTTGAAAGTTCCCTTTGATTGTGAAGCTGCTGGAGCTTGAGTTTGTGCACTTTGTGTTTGGGCTGGTTGTTGTGCTTGAGTTTGTTGTGCTGGTGCTTGTTCTTGAGCTGGTGCTTGAGTTTGTGTTTGTTCAACATTTTGTTGAACTGCAGTTGTTGTTGGGAGCGTTACGATGTCTCCAGGGAAGATCAAGTCGAATCCTCCGATTTCACGTCCGTTTGCTTGCTCTAATTCAGCGATTGTTACGCCGTTAGCTTCGGCAATACTCTTGTATGTGTCACCTGCAACAACAGATACATGGTTACTGTCCACAGTAGTAGCAGCTTGAGAAGTACTTGTCTTGATCCCGAAAGCTGTTAATGCCATTGCACTTACAAATGCAAATGATAATACTTTTTTCATAAAATAAAAACATCCTTACTTTTCTTTAAGATTAGCTCTTTGCTATGAAGAGTACTATAACAGGTGAATGTTACATGCATAGGGAATAAAAATTACAATTTCCACCTTTTATGTAACCTTAGTAATATGGCTGTAATCTATTTTTTCAAAAAGCTTTAATAGCAAGGATTTCAAGGGTCGAGCATTTTATACTGGACAATTATATGCAAATAAAAAAGCCCTGATAGTGGGCTAAATATTGAAAATTCTGTATATTTTTCGATTTATCGTCTCGGATAAAACTTAGCTAATTCAAAAGTCATGTGGATCAATTCGAAAGAATGGTTGATTTGTAAACGTGAAAAATCAAAATCTCCTGTGTTGAGTTTCATTAATTCCATGATATCTTGGAATGCTTGCGCCATTTGAAAATAGTACATGTTACTAATTGGCGTGAATTTTAGGTCAATTTTATTTTGATTCCAAACTGGCGGTTCGATCGGTGGCTCGATCAGTTTTTTGATGAATGCCGCGTCATCTTGGTTCCAACTTGGGATCCCGTAATCTTTGGGGTTCAGTCTTCCTCCATAACCTACTCCATAGGTTACGGCTAAGTTTAAGATCCAAGTCATTTTATCTGGGAATAACATTTTTTTAGCTAATGCTGCAGCTAAATAAAGCGCACTAATATAAGGTGAGTGGTTGGGGTCACCTTTTTGATCGATGTCATCAATGATGGCAAACGCGTTGTTCAAGTATATATTTTTGTTGGCTTCAGCGTTGACTAGTTGATCCAGCGTTTCTTGTTCATACGTTTCGATCATGCCATGATCGATCCATTCTTTGGTTTTTTTATTTTCTCGACCTGTCATGCTTAGTAGCATGGCGTTGCGATCCTGTTTTAGCAGTTCTACTATTTTTTTTGAGTCTGCTGTCCACGGGATTGCTAGTTCATCTTTTTGCATTACTGAGTAGTATGTTGTTTCTTTCATTTGATCACTTCATTTGAGACTTTATTTTGTTTCTACTTATAATATAGCCCTTACAGTGTGGTTTAACGCAAGCTTTTTATTGAAATGTTTTTAAATTTAATTTGGTATTGGATGGTGGTGGTAGTTTGTGTGGTGGTTCACTGCCGGTTCCGGGGCGGGGCGCTATATGGGATTGGCTTCCCTAGTTGTTCGGTGGCGAAGCCACCACCAAGAACCAGTTGCGCAAGTGCGTCAGCACTTACGTTCCATTATTTGGCTACTGAACCCATATAGCGCCCCGCCCCTCCACCTAGATTTGTCATCAATATTCTTTTTTTGGTCGGCTCCCTATTCTTTTTGATCAAATTGACACTTTTTGTTCTCCCTATTTGTTGCTGGTCTATCTCAAGGTTCTTCTTAATAGTAAAATCTAAAGCATTAAACCCCAGAACATTTTAATCTGGATAAATATGAAGTGCTTAATATAAACCTAAAAATCCCACTTCTTTTTTTTGAAGTGGGATTTTTGCTTCTATATATAACGTTTTGTCGATTAGTTACTTTCGTAGCTTTCATTTTTAGGCTAATTCTCATTACCTTCTTTGATTGCTGGTTCGCGGCTTCCTAGTCTTACTTTTTCTACTGTGTGGACCTTTTGTTCTAGGTCTTCTTCTTTGAAGCCGAATAAGTAGGTGCAGGTGAAGCCTACTACTAGAGCTGCTGCTGAGGCTATTAGGTAGCCTGTGAAGCTGCTGTCTATTCCTGATGGGTTGATGAAGGATGCGAAGCCTATTAGTGAGCCGGCGAAGCCCCACATGTCTACGTGTAGTAGGCCTGTTAAGAAGCCTCCTACTGCTCCACCTATGTTGGCTGTCCAGAATATTCTTCCGTATTTTAAGTTGATTCCGTACATAGCTGGTTCAGTTATTCCGGCGAAGGCTGATAGTGTTGCTGCACCTGCGATTTGTTTGATGGCTATATTTTTTCTGGTTTTGAAAAATACGGCCATTACTGCTGCACCTTGAGCTACCATGGTTGCTGAAACTATGGCATTTAAGGCACTGTGTCCTGTGGTTGCTATTTGACTCGCTACTACTGGGATCACTGCCCAGTGTAATCCGAAGATTACTAGGCATTGATACAATCCACCGATCAGTAGTCCGGAAAGTGCAGGACTGAAGGCTAGTAGCGATACGATTCCACTTGCTAATAGCGAACTCAAGAATGTGATGACTGGTCCGACGATGACTAAGATCACGGCACTTACTACGAATACTTCGATCAGCGGACTGACGATCATTCTGATCGATGCGTTAATGTGTTTTTTCAGCCATGGTTCGATGATTGAAGCTAACCAAGCTGCTGCAATCATTGGGAAGATCGAGTAAGTGTAGTTGGCTACGTGGATCGGCATTCCGAAAAAGTCGGCATTGAGGTTCATTTGACTGCTGGCTGTTTTGGATGCTAGCTGAACTAAGGTTGGATATGCCAGAACACCACCGATCACGGCGACGATGATCTGATTGGCTCCTAGTCGTTTGGCAGCGGTAAAGCCAACTAATAATGGTAGGAAGTAAAATACTGCATCCCCCATTGCGTTGATAATCATGTAGGTGTTGCTTGATGCACTGATCCAGTGGAACGACACGCATAGGGCTAATAATCCTTTTAAAATACCGGATGCTGCCAATAGCCCGATAATTGGCATCATGCTGGCGGTGATCACACCGATCAAGGAACTGAAATAAAATTTAGTCTTTGGCCAAAATCCCTTGGGTGCTTCTCTTTTTTCAGTTGGTGCTGATTTAGTTTCATCACTAAAAGCTGGTCCGAGAGCTTTGATCACCGCATCGTATGCTTCTTCTACTTTTGGTCCAATGACTACTTGATATTGTCCACCGGCACGAGCAACATCTAGCACACCGTTGAGATTTTTAACAATTTTATCGTTGGCCTTGCTGTCATCCTTCAAATAAAATCTAACTCTAGTAATACAATGAATGACATTATCGATATTATCAGCTCCACCAACATTTTTAATGATGTCCTTAGCCAAGGTATCAAAATTGACCTTGCCTTTGCGTTTCATCGTTGGCTGATCTCCTGCATCTTCAGTTAATAAGTTAACTGTTGCAGCGTTGCCACCGACTACGACTGAACCAAGTGTTGGTTGTAAACTTTTTACCATCTTAGCGGAATTGGTGATGGCGACGATGATGTCAGTCGCTTTTCCTGCTTTTTTGATGGCATCGATGTCCATCGTCGCAATATCTTGCCCAGCATGAACGACGTCACCTTCTGAAACTAGCACGTCAAACGGATCACCATCTAATTCGACTGTGTCGACACCCATGTGGATCAATACTTCTAATCCATCATCGGCTGCGATTCCAATAGCATGTTGTGTTGGTGCAACGAGCATGATACTACCAGAAATTGGTGCTTGGATCTCGGTATCGTTAGGAATGACCCCGAATCCATCACCCATTGCTTTTTCCGAGAACATCGGATCATTGACTTCGGTAATGTCGATCACCCGACCACTAGCTGGAGAAAGCAAGGTTTCTTCATTTTTCATAATTACACCCCCGAATGCTCAGAGTTTTATTTACATTCTTTATTCTAGCTCAATGAAAGCGTTTTTTTTAGTCGATTTAAGAAATTATTTTATATAAAAAATAGTATTATTTTTCACAAATATTGTTTTAAATTATAAAAAGGATAATAAAGACTTTTTGCCCCTGATTGATATTTTTGATTATGAAACCTACACTTAACTATAGGAGGTAGATATAAATGAATCCACTTTATCTCACTGTTACAGACAAACATATCAAGTACTCTTACGAAGATGTGAATGACAAAATTACGATTGATAAAGTTTATAACATTAATGCTGCCAAAACTTTAGGAGAAAACTTAGATAACTTTAAAACTAAGCTCCCCGATTTTTTTGACGTTGTCGTGATTCTCAACCCGATCGATGTTGAATTACGTGATACTATCGTTAGCTGTGGTAACCAACCGATCGACATGGGGCTTACGATGGAAAATTTATTACATATCCCAACAGTTGGTGTTCATGACGTTGCTCGATTAGGGCTAAAACAAGCTGCATCGACCGAGATCGAACATGCCGGTTGGCATCTTGACTACTATGGCTCATATTCCGGCAAACGCCAATATGGTCAAGAATCATTACAAACCATCGGGAATGGTTACTTTGGACTTCGTGGTTCCTACGTCGAAGCGCGTGAATCGGATGACTATTACCCTGGAACTTATGTTGCCGGTGTTTTTGATCAATTAACGACAAATATTAATAATCGCGATATCGTCAACGAAGACTTAGTTAACTTGCCTAATGCCCAGTTTATGACTTTTAGTATCGATGACGGTGACCCCTTCAACTTGTCACCAGATGTGATCGAAAATGTTTACCGTTCGCTCGATATGCGGACTGGTGTTTTGACGATCACCATGATCATTTCTTTACCAAACGGGAAACGGCTCAAAGTCGTAACAAAAAAAGTTGCCGATATGAAAAATTATCACAACTATGCTTTGCAATATACCGTTCAACCGCTCAATTTCTCCGGTGAAATGAGGATCTTTTCTGAAATTGATGGTTCAATCGAAAACTCAAACGTTGAGCGCTATCGTTCTTTCAATGGTAAACACATCGTGGTTGACGACACCAAAGTAGACGGACACCGAGCACTATTGTTAGCACATACGAAAAATTCTCACGTCAACATCGCCGTGGGAACAAGGATCCAATGTCCTAACACCAATGATTCCGAGCTGTCTTCTAACCGATTCCAAGAAAAAATCGCTCAATCGATCGGTTTCCATGTCGTTGAAGGCAGAACTTATACCGTTGAAAAAACCGTCAGCATGTATACTTCACTTGAGACTGATTCGTCGCTAGAATTTGCCGTCAATGACCACTCTCATCACAAAAACTTTGCGGATGCAGTGGCTAACTCAATGCGTTGTTGGCAAAAGATCTGGAGCAAGGTCGATATTGAACTTACCGGTGACATTACTGCTCAAAAACTAGTCCGGCTCAATGAATTTCATGCGACAGTTTCAGCTCAAGAACACGTCAACAAAGATCTCGATGCTTCTGTTGGTGCCAGAGGACTACACGGTGAAGCTTATCGGGGACATATTTTTTGGGACGAATTATTTATCCTTCCTTACTATACGATGCACTTCCCTGCTCTAACCAAGCATTTATTGATGTATCGTTACAACCGACTCAATGCAGCTAAAGAATACGCTGAACAAAATGGCTACAAGGGTGCCATGTATCCTTGGCAAAGTGCAATGTACGGTGATGAACAATCACAGTCCCTCCACTTGAATCCGATCACCAATCAGTGGGATCCCGACAATTCCAGAAAACAACGGCACGTTTCTTTGGCCATTGCTTACAACATTTGGAATTACTACAACATGACTCACGACAATGAATTCATGAAGCAACACGGACTAGAAATGTTGCTAAACATTGCCAAACTGTGGCTCAGCATGGCCGAATATGATCCAAAGACCAAGCAATACAGCATTTCAAACGTCATGGGACCAGACGAATTCCACGAAGGATACCCAAACGCTAAAGAATCCGGCTTAAAAAACAATGCTTACACTAACATCATGACTAGCTGGTTATTCAATACACTCAATCGCTTGTTAGAAAGTGAACCGGATGACGTTGTGACAGAAAACTTCAAGCGGGCCGATTTCACTGAAGACAACTTGAACGCGATGAAAAACATCGGCCAAGACCTAGAGCTTGAATTCAATTCGGACAACATCCTCGGCCAATTCGCCGGTTACTTCAAACTAAAAGACATCGACTTCGACTACTACAGACGTCAATACGGCGACATCTCCAGAATGGACCGGATCTTAAAATCTGAAGGAGACTCACCCGACAATTACCAACTAGCAAAACAAGCCGATGCACTAATGGCACTCTACAACTTAACCGAAAAAGATTTCATGGGGATCTTAGATCAAATGGGTTATCACATCGATGATCCAACCAAATTCATCAAAGACAATGTCAATTACTACTTACAAAGAACTACCCACGGATCCACCCTATCGCGGATCGTATATTCAATGCTAGCTTTGAAAGTAAATGACACCGATCTCTCATGGAAACTATTTTACGAAGCATTAACTAGTGACTACTATGACATCCAAGGAGGAACTACCGCCGAAGGGATCCACCTAGGAGTAATGGGTGCAACCTTAAACGTTGTAACCTCATACTTCGCCGGTGTTGACTTCAGAGGTGACCAACTAGTAGTAGAGCCAAACTTCCCAGAAGCCTGGCACACGATCAGCTTCAATCTGACTTATCACGGAGTTCGCTTCTACTTCACAGTATCTAGAGACGCTATCATCGTGAAAGCCGATCATGCAGCATCGATCAAAGTAGTAGGCAAACAAATAACCTTAAATGAAGGGGAAGAAAAAACAGTGGGATATTAAAAGAAACAAAATAGCTCACGACATGAACTAACAGAAAAATCCATCAACTAAAAAACGACACATCAAAAATCTTTTGATGTGTCGTTTTGTTTGAAAATTATATTATTGATCTTTAAATTAATCGTAACTCACGTAATTCATAGTAAATCCCACTATGATTATTATCTTCTTTAGTAATAAACTTGGCGTTTTCCTTAGCAACTGAAAGTCCATTAATCATCGCGATGGGATTATCCACTTTTTTAAACATCGGAATATCATTATTGCCATCACCAAATGCATAAGTAGGAATTCCTTGCAGGTCAGCTTCTTCAATCAAACTAGTAATGCCACCAGCTTTAGAAACACCTTTCAAAACCACATCAAGTCCCCGAGGATTATTCCGATAAAACGTCAATTGCGATCCAAAGATTTCTTCATATTTATCTTGATGATCATTTTTACCTTCGGGAGTGTAAACAAATGAAAAGTTGATCTGATTATTCTTATAAAAATCAGGATCAATGATCTTTTCCAAACCTAAGGCTTTATAGTTATCGTCGACCATCGGTGAGTCAGCAGAGACTGCACATTCTTTATTATTGTAAAAAGCCACTTCTTCATTATAGTGACTGGCAAAGGCAAGCAATTCTTCATTGACCTTTGTCGGAATTTCCTCAACTACGATAGGTTTGTTTTCAAACACAACGTAGCTGCCATTTGCGGTGATAAAGGAATCAAACTTAGCTTTTTTGATCAAGTTCTCGATTTCGAATTCGTTTCTCCCGGTAGCAATAACTGGCAAAATATCATTTTCCCGCAACAAGTCCAGTGCTAACAAATTGCGATCCGACACCTGCTTATCATCATTGAATAAGGTCCCATCTAAATCAAAAAAAACGATTCCTTTATATTTTTTCATAATTCCATTCCTTTCCGATCTATGTTACTATCGATCGTCAGAAATTGTTGTATATCATTATCCAATTCCCTTTACTTTGTTTTAACATGAATGTGGGAAAAGGTCACTTCTGACGCTCTGTCCAACTTTAATTTTATATTTACAGAAATAATTATTGGCTTTACAATTATTTTAACATTATTTTTTAATTATTTTTTTCAGTTCAATTTTCATCAAATTCATTATAGTAGTGTTATCATGTTCTAAATCAAATTGAAGGGAGGTCTGCTGATGATCGATCTTACTAATGGAAAACCTATGAAGGTTATTTTTCTTTATACGATTCCACTGTTGTTAGGAAATTTCTTTCAACAGTTTTACAGTTTTATTGATACTTTGATCGTCGGGAAAACTATTAGTGTCAATGCCCTAGCTAGTGTCGGAGCTACCGGTGGGTTGACGGCCTTAGTCATTGGGTTCGCCCAAGATATTACTAGTGGACTGGCGATTTTGACCGCCAAACGATACGGTGCCGGCGATATGCAAGGAGTCACTAAGAGTTTTGCGTCGGGGATCATTATTTCTTTAGGTATCACCGTTGTCTTTACGGTGATTGCTGTGACGATTGCTTATCCACTATTGGTGATCATGCAAACACCAAAGGAATTGATCCACGATTCATTCATATTCCTTGAAATCATCTTTGCTGGTATTTTCTCATTCGTCGGTTTCGACTTTTTAGGAAATACCATGAGAGCACTGGGAAATACACGTGTTCCCTTATTTTTCTTGATAGTAAGTACCGTTTTGAACATCGGTTTGGAATTAATTTTCATTCTCGTATTTCATATGGGTGTTGCTGGTGCTGGTCTAGCTACGATCGTTGCGCAGACTATCACCTTCATCACTTTGTACATTTACATTTACTTCAAATTTCCATATTTGATCCTAAGTCGGAGCGACTTTAAGATCGATAAAAAGGAAATCAAACAACTACTGTCGATCAGTATGCCCATGGGATTTCAATCATCTATCATCGCCATCGGTGCCATCATTTTGCAATTCATGCTCAATACCTTAGGTGCAGATGCCGTCGCTGCTTACACCGTTGCTGGCCGGATTGAACAAATTGCCACCTTGCCAGCCATGAGTTTCGGAATTTCTCTAGTCAACTACACCGCCCAAAACTTAGGTGCCAAGAAATACCCACGGATCTTACAAGGAGTTAAACAAGGTATAATCTTATCGGTCGGTTCCAGCGTCACGATTGGAATGTTGCTAGTCTTCTTCGGAAAAAACATTTCCCAACTATTCATGAATGGCTATCAACCAAAGATCTTAAATCTAGTACAAACGTATTACTACTTCAACGGAACCATGTACTTCATCTTATCAATTTTATTCATCGTCAGATATACACTACAAGGACTTGGCAATCAAAAAGCACCAACAATCGCTGGAATAGCCGAATTGATCATGAGAGTCTTCGCCAGCGTAGTATTGATCAAAGCCTTCGGTTTCTTAGGAGCAGCCATGGCCAACCCACTCGCCTGGATTGGATCAACACTAGTCTTAATTAGTACGTGGAATTTGACCATAAAAGAATTGAAACGAAAAAGAATGCAGTTGCATGAGAGAGTTGAAGAAATGGAATAAAAACAGAGAGTGGAGAGACGCGGGTAGCTGCTGAGGATTTAGGGACTGTCAGCACCCAAGGTGCGGCGAAGCCGTGCCTGCTGACAGTTTCTAAACCGGAGGCCGCTGCGTCTCGGAACTCGTTTCAGCATCCTTGAGGATAAACATAAAAAAACACTATCCAAAACCGCTGCAAGTTTAGCAATCATAAATAAAAAGCACTATCCAATTAACTGCAATTTTTGCCGGCAAAAAATGGACAGCTCTTTTCTATACAGCCGAAGCCGTGCCGCGACTACATGTGTTAACCGGAGGCCGCTACCTCGCGGAGCTCGTTTCAGCATCCTTGAGGATAAAAATAAAAAGCACTATTCAATTTGCTGCAAGTTTAGCAATCATAAATAAAAACCACCATCCAAACCGCTGCAAGTTTAGCTATTAAAAATGGATAGCACTATTCCCCATCGATATATCCGGACCTAGAATACCCATGTCAAACGCATCTCACCGTTTGTCGAAACCAGCTTCCTTCATAACAAAACAAAAAAGCGTATCCCAAAGCGAAAAACGCAAACGGATACGTTTTTTATTCCATCACAAATTAATCCCCCGAACAGCCTCATGCAAAGCATCTTCACTAGCAGCACACTGTCCAAGATAATTCAAAAATGAATGTCCCATACCACCGTAACGGACAAAATCAACTTTTTCACCAGCAGTCCCCACTTCTTCCGCAAACGACTCAGCTTGCAAGCGAAGTGGATCAAACTCACCTACCAAGATTTTCAAATTTTTAAAAGTTGTCGGATCTGCATAAAGCGGCGAAATGATCGGTGAAGTCAAATCAATATCATTACCGTTCAAATATAAATGCGTCATGATTCGATCAAGTTGTTTATGTCGCAAGTAATCTTGCCGCAAAAACTTGCGCTGATTAGGATTAATTGCGATTCTCTGATCATCCCAAAGTGGTCCGTTCAAATCAGAACCTTGAACTACCGTCGGATAAAATAAAATATGATTTTCAAAATTAGCAATTCCTAACTGCGACAACATTTGACTGGCACCCAAGCCAATACAAGCTCCAGCTGAATCCCCCATCAAAGTAAGATGTGGACGACGTTTATTAACTAAAGAAGTCACTGCTAAGACGTCCAAAATCGAATCAGGATAAGGATTTTCGGGACATTGATGATAATTTACGCAGTAAATAATACCATCGTAAATTTTGGCGAGCATTTTTAAAATAGTCATAAATCCCGTTGAGCCTTCATTATAATAAGCTCCACCATGAACATAAATTATGGCGTTGTCACTGGATTTTACTTGGTCACGATAGATCTTAAAAAATTTAACTTTTCTTCCCATTTCATTGGCGATAAAAGGCTGTACATTAATGTCATCCAGATATGCTCGAGCAACTGTCCCAGTATCAAAGGTTCGCATGTCAGCATGATGCTCCTTCAATCCCGCAGCATTAGTTTTTTTCAGGCCCGCCAAAAAACGTGGATCATAAGTGTGGGCATCTAACCGGTCTTTGACGATCATATTGACTCCTTCGATATGCGGGATATCCACTGGCCCAATGTGTTGCAATCGTTGTAATTCCAAAACATACTCATTTGCGATCATAATGATGACTCCTTTTAAAAAGTAGTTGCACAAACGTTTAAATAATTTTATTTATTAAATCAAGAACTGTAATCATTATAAATTATTAAATAAACCGTGCAGACTAAGTATTTAAAAGAATCTTTTTAAAAATTGAAGAAAATTTTCTAGAAAAATCAAGTAAAAAGCCTCCCTATTTTTTGAAGTTAGGTGTAATAAATAGTTATCAAAAAAAGCGGAACAGACAAGCATACTCAATGAGTAAGTTATCTGTTCCGCTTTTTAATGAGCTTATCTAAATACTGGCTTACTATTACGATATTGAATATCCTCAACACCGTCCAACACATTAGCATAACGAGCAGCAGCGAAGAAGTAATCTGAAAGACGGTTGATAAACTTCAAAACGTAATCGTTGATCGGTTCATCTTGAATCAAGGAAACGATCGTTCTTTCAGCACGTCTAGTTACCGTTCTAGCATAGTGCAATGAAGATGCAGTCTTTGAGCCACCAGGCAAAATAAATTTTTGCGTCTTAGGAACATTGGCAGTATATTCGTCGATTTTCTTTTCTAGCCAATCAACGTACTTGTGATCTTCGGTAAAAATGAATTCGTGTTTCTCATCGTTTTGCGAAATAGCCAAGTCAGTTCCACAGTCGAACAACAATTGTTGGATCTCAGTCAATTCATCACCGAGTTCTTTAGTCTTATCACTCAAGTTGGCAATGACCATCCCAACGAGTGAATTCAATTCGTCGACTGAACCGTATGCTTCAACACGTTTGTCAGACTTGAACATAACATCATTTCCGATAATTCTAGTCTTACCTTTGTCACCAGTTCTAGTATAAATTTTCATAAGTTCCCTCTCATTCTATAATTAAAAAAATTTATTCAGCAATGCTTTTTACAATCGTATTGTTTCATTATCTTACTTATTTAATCACGGTGCAATTATTTCTCTCGGGCAATTTTCCAAACTGCTTGCTTCAAAATATTTCTTTTATGCTTTGGTATATAGTTTTCAAATCCAAGGCCATCCATGATGCCCTTTGTTTGATGATCGATAGTGTAATATTTAGCAGTCATGAATTGCTGCGGGATTTTCTCTTCGATCGATTCAAATCGGTAAAACTCGATTGGACTCGTAATCAAAACTTTCGTAAAATCAGCGGCACCGATCTTCGCGATTGCCTTTTTCTCGTCAGCCTCCGTCCAAATATTTTCGTAAACATCGATATTTTTCACTTGTGCATGAGCATTTAATTCCTTGGCTAAATTACTCTTCAAAAAAACGATCTGGTCATCTTCGGCTAAAATATCGTTCAAATCTGAGATCAATTGTTGCTGATTTTCGACTGGTAAGACAAAGACGTTTGTAAAGTGAAACTGTCGTAATAATCTGGCGGCACCAGGACTAATAACATAAATTAATTTATCAAGTGATACATCAGATTTCACCAACGCTTGAATAGCCAACATGCTCGTCACTACGATGGCCAGACTATCGTCTATTATTTGATATTTTTGCTTGATCCAAGGCAAGTACTTGATCCGTTTTAATGGTAGGAAAACCGGATTCCAGTTGTATAGTTCGAGCAACATTTCATCGTCGAATTTGTCCTCGGGATAAGTCAGCAAGATTGCCATTTCATCGACCCACGTTTCTTTTTATTAACTCAAAATTCTTTCCGTCATTACTAGTGTACTCACTAAAGCATCCAGCATCAAAGTGAATATCCCAAAAAACCTCGTCTGATTTCAGCAAAGTTTGTTCGATCACCCGCAAAGTTCCCAAGTGAGCTACTAATAAAATGTTTTCTTGCTTTTTAGCCAACGCAGTTTGTAGGATATTGGCTAAACTAGCTTGCACGTGCTGGCGAAATACATAATAATCTTCCGCCTCAGGTGGTACGTAATCAAACGGTTGATCGAGCCACTTTTGCCATTCTTCTGGATAAGCAGCTTCGATCTCATTAGCGTCCATCCCTTCCCACTTACCAAAACCTTTTTCATTCAGACCTGGTAGTTGGAAGAGTGGGACATCTTTTTTTAATGCCGGTTTAATGGTCTGATATGTCCGCTTTAGCCCACTACAATAAGCAACATCAAACGTCAGCCGATGATTAGTAATTGCTTGGGCTAAGTCTTGAGCTTGTTGCAATCCCTTTTCGTCTAACAAAACATCGCTTGTACCATAAAACTTTTTTTGTAAATTCCAAGCTGTTTCTCCGTGACGGGCTACGATCAATTTCATAGTTGCACGACCGCGGCATAACCAATCATGAACAATACTTGGCAAATGCTGGCATAAGCTCCCAAAGTGTCACCAGTGAATCCTCCGAGTTGCTTGTTGATCCAGTGCTTATAAACGAGAACGAAAATGGCAGCTAAAGCATATCCGACCAGGCCTTTCCAGCCTAAAGCTAAGACGATAACAATGATGGCTAACAGTTGACTGACTGCTGCACGCCAAGGGGCAATTTTACCCCAGCTTTTTAACAAGCCTTTCTCATCATCAGAGTTGATGATCCTCAAAAAAATCAAGGAAATACCAGTCTTCGTGTTCATGATCGTGATGGCCGCGAGGAAGACATTGGTCCACAAGCTAATGTGACCACTGACGAAATAAGTTACACCGATCATGATGGCATAGTAATAGATCAGCGCTAATGCCCCCATCGTTCCTAGTCGGCTATCTTTCATGATCTGATACATTTTTTCTTTACTACGGGAACTAAACATCCCATCAGCAGTATCAGCTAAAGCATCCAAGTGAAAACCACCGGTAATCATGCCATCGATGACAAGTAAGAATATCCAGCACAGCCAGGTCGGAAATAAGAAACTCAAACCATAAAAACAAAGCGCTTCAATAGCACCTAAAATCAAGCCAAAGAGCGTTAAATATTGGATCCCACGGTTAAATTTTTCCTGTGGCTCATCGATTGGAATTGGGATCGGGATCCGTGTAAAAAACTGTCCATACAAAATTAATGATGTGATCAAAATAATACCTCTATTTTATTTTTTGTGGCAGACCGCTGATGACGAACCAAACCTCGTCACTCTTGCTGGCAATTAGTTTGTTAACTTCACCATAAATATCGCGCAGCATCCGTGTGTCCTTATCTTCGGGCACAATGCCGAGACCAACTTCATTTGTAACCACGACAAGCGTCTTATTTCGTAAACTATTTACCACCATTATGTTGATCCATTGTTGCAAAATATAATGTGTGACTTCGTCTAATTCTTCCGTACCCATATTATATAGAAAACTTTGGGCATTGGGATATCCACGACCTTCACGCACTTCGTTGACCCAATCGTAAAATAAAGCTGTCACCATATTGGTAACGTCATCAAGTAAGAAATATTTTTTCTTTGAAGTCTCCATGTATTTTGCAACATTAGCATAGCGTTCTTCCGTCATCCACTTCTTCGAACGACGAGCTTGATGTTTTTGAATTCGATCTTCCATTTCTTTATCGCCAGAACGGGAATTACTGGTGGCGATATAACAAACCTCATCATCACGATCAAAAAGATTTTCAGCAAATTCTGATTTTCCACTACGGCAACCACCAGTCACCATGATTAAATGTTCCATATTATTACCTCAATTTTGCAATTTTAATTAGTTCTGGGTGATCCTTTTTAAAATCAATCAGGTTCTGATCTTCAACGACGACGAGTAAAACCGTAGACGGCCCAACAGTTTTTTTCATTTGACTTTGGTCGACGCTAGTTTCCAGTTGGAGAGTTTGTCCGTTGCTGGCTGCTAAAACGCTCATTTCATATTCGATTCCCTTTGAACCTACTGGAATCATATCACTGACGTTGGGATCTTTGCGTAAATCAATTGCATCTTTAACTGTAAAAATATGATCTAGATTAGCTAAAACTTCATTCCCTACTAGTGGTCTCCCCAATTGGAAAATCGTTGCTGGATTTATCTGACGTGTTTTTTCATGTGGAGCTTCGCCAATCACAGTCACACTGACAGTAGTCATTTGAATATCTAAATTATCTTCCGTACTACCGTTGATCGATACTTCTGAATAACCCATGTCAGCTAAGTCTTTTTGCATTTGTTTAATAACCGAAATACCGGTCGGATTGTATTCAACGCTCAATGTATCGACCACATTCAATGGTGTTGCTCCGTATGAGATCAATTCCAGCATGGCTGTTCTCAAGGTAAATGAAACTGATATTTCAGGTGAGCACTTTACAATATCGTACTTACGATCACCGAAACCAGCACTAATATCACAACTGACGACCATATCTTTTTCAGCGGTGATCGGTGTGATCGTTAAATCGCGATATTGATGACTTTTTGCAGACATAACTACTTCCTTTTTCTTTATTTAGTTTGCGAAACTTTTTTTGCGGCAGAAGCTTGATCCATGATCTCGAGAATTTTATCGACATCAACATTTTCAACAAATTCTGCAGTTAGTTTATCATATTGGGTATTTTTAAAATCTTTTAATGAGCCGATGACGTTTTTCAGTGGACCTAGTCCTTTATAGCTGCGGATTTCATTCAAATATTTTCTCGTCCATTCCGGATTATCGAAAATTCCGTGTAAGTAGGTACCAGAAACTTTGTGATCGAAATTAACGGCGCCGTCAAAATGGTCGGCGGGTTCGCCATTGGTTTGAACTATGTGAGCGAAAGGTTTAACATCGTCATCCGAAACCGTCTTCCCCATGTGGATCTCATAACCTTCGACCTCGAGCTTACCAATGGTTGCCTTCGATTGATTGGTCGTCTTCTGGTCTTGATAATAAGTTGTAACGTTCAATAAATTCAAACCGTCTTCTTCAGATATTTTGGACTCAACGGCATCATTATCGATCAACTTTTTGCCTAACATTTGGTAGCCACCGCAAACACCAAAAATAAAAGTCCCTCGCATGTATAAGGATTCAATGGCAGCGTCAAATTTATGTTCTTTTAAATATTTTAAGTCTTCACTAGTACTCTTAGTTCCCGGAATGATTACTAGATCAGGCGTTCCTAATTCGTTCGGGTCTGTTGCATACCGAACAGATACATCTGGATGCATTGCTAAACTATTGAAGTCGGTAAAGTTGGCGATGTTTGGTAGTACTACCACCACCACATCCAAGTCTTTGGAAACGTCCATGACCTTATTCTTTCTATTTAAAGCCACGGAATCCTCGTCATCGATCTTGACGTCAGTATAAGGCATGACCCCTAAAACCGGTACACCAGTCAATGCTTCGATCATATCAACACCACTTTCGAGCATTGATTTATCACCACGGAATTTGTTGATGATGACACCTTTGATCCGGTCTTGATGTTTTTGTGGTAACAACTTGATCGTTCCGTAAATTGAAGCAAAGACTCCACCCTTGTCGATGTCAGCCACTAAAATAACTGGTGCGTCAGCAATATCAGCCATCCCCATGTTGACGAAATCTCGATCCAGTAAGTTGATTTCAGCAGGACTACCAGCACCTTCCAAAACAACATCGTCATAGTCAGCCGTCAATTCTTGATAAATGTGGGTAACTTCATGTCGCAACTTAGTCTTGAGATCTTGATACTGCAAAGTACTCATATCTCCCAAGTCCTTCCCGTTGACGACGACTTGTGTATCGCTATTAGTCGAAGCCTTTAACAAGACCGGATTCATTTTGACATCAGGCATAATCCCAGCTGCTTCAGCTTGAAAAACTTGAGCGCGTCCCATTTCTTGTCCGTTGGCGGTAATATATGAATTTAATGCCATATTTTGAGATTTAAATGGAACTACTCGTTCGCCTTTTTGCAAAAAATAGCGACAAAGTGCTGCCGCCATCCAGCTTTTTCCTGAATCTGATGCCGTTCCTTGAAACATGATCGATCTTGCAGTCATATTACTCCTCCGTCTAAAAAACCGCTTCAACTATTGATGACAAATCGCCAGTGAAACTTTCTTACTATTAAATTGTGGTATGAAAACGACTTGTCCACTAGCCAAATTAGCCGCCGAAGATGCAATATTACCAACACCTGTAGCCTGTTTTAAATCAGGTGAGGATTGGTAATTAATATCGGTCGTAGCTAACTGTTCTTTACTAAAGAAATTAGTCTTAGCTTGCAGTGTTTCAGCCAAGTACTGAATGTTAGCTTGATCTTGATTCAAGTCGATCGAAGCAAGTGACTCGATCGATCCCCAAGATAAGTGGTTGATGCTCATAAACAAGACAAAAGCTGTCTGCACTTCTTCATAAGAAACGTCAGCTGGACAACTGATCCCGAGCACACTTCTCTTCGGTACGACGTGGATCAACTTATCACAACCGTCAAAATCAGTCCGATCGGAGACAACCACTGTTGGGATTGGTCCATCACCAGTGACATCATCTTTAGTAATTCTGGTGAAGCCTGTTAAATTGAGTTGATCATCAAAATAGTAATCTTCCACAAACAGTTTGACTGGGAGCTTTTGTTCCAATCGTCGTTCAACTAATTCAGCATTAGCAGACAAATTAGGACACCAGGCCGTCAAATCTGTTAATAAATTACGAAATATTGTCGATTTTTGAGTATTACTATTGTTCATTGATAACATATCGATCTCCCCCTATGAAGGATTCCCCATAAAAAATAATATTGCCCAGCGGATCAAGCCAAATGAGATCAATCCACTAAAAGATGTTACGTATAAAACTTGAATCGTTTTAAAAATATCTTGATTCGTAGCAATTTTTTCAGTCGCTAAACCAATGAAAGGTTTATTGACGACTTTGCCAAAGTAGTAATGTGGCCCACCCAACTGCAAATCGAGCGCACCAGCAATGACCGATTCTGGATAAGCGCTGTTAGGACTCTTGTGTTTGAGATGATCCCGCAAACCTACTTTGACCGCATTTCGATGATCTAAACGTAAAATAAAACTAGTTATGATCATCAAAACCCAGGTCAATCGAGCAGGAATAAAACCAAAGGCATCATCCATCAAGGCTGAAGTCTTCCCGAGATCAGCAAAACGCTGATTTTGGTAACCGACCATTGAATCCAAAGTATTGACGGCTTTGTAAACCATTCCTAAAACTGGACCACCGATCATCAAGAAAAATAACGGTGCAATCACCCCGTCATTAATATTTTCGGCAATCGTTTCAATAGTAGCCTTGGTGATCTCGTCTTCATTTAATTCATTAGTATCTCGACCAACGATCATCGACAACTGTTTTCTAGCCAAAACTAAGTCGCCTTTTTGCAGCGACTTCATGATCTTGTGAGCTTCGGTCGCTAAGCCTTTGATGGAAATGGTGGTATAAGCTAGATAAGTTCCAATTACTAAATACAACCAGTGATAAAAATCAGCCACGTACAAGATGGCTGCTGAAATTAAGGCAGTTGTCAAAATTACTCCGAACCACATTAAAGTTCCGAGTAAAATTTTTTGCCTGGCAGAACGACTTTTTCGTTCAATTTGTTTGACCGACCAACTAATGACTTTGCCGATCAATTTGACTGGATGAGGCCAACTGTGTGGGTCACCGATCAACAAATCTAAAATAAAACCAATGGCTATCATAAATAAAATATCCATGATCAGTTCTCAACTCCGCAGACTTTTTCTAAAGCCTCAATCAGCTGCACGTTTTCCGAATGTGACTTAACTGCGATACGATAATATCCTGTCGTCAACCCATGATAATTGTCACAGTTACGGATCAATATATCTCGTTGCAGCAATTCATCATACAAATTAATTTCTGGACATGACAATAAGTAATAATTAACTGCTGAAGGATACATTTTAATTGGTTTAAGCGATGCTAAATTTTTTTCTAAATAAGCCTTTTCAGCTGCTAACCAAGTAAAAGTTGCCTGAGAAAAATCTGGATCAGCCAAAACATCAGTCGTGATCCCTGCAGCAAAAGCATTGACCGACCAAGGTTCACAATTTTCCATCAAGGTATTAACGAATTGATGGTTGGGAAACAAGGCCATTCCCAAGCGCAGACCTGGGATCGCATAAAACTTCGTCAATGATTTGATGATGACTACGGAGTCATCGTCTTGTAATTCTTGAACGAACGAAAAATTACGCTGATCATCCAAAAAGTCGATAAAGGCCTCGTCGATGATCAGCCAGATGCCATGATGGTTGCAATAGTTGGCCAATTGGCGCAGTTGATATTTATTCAATAAATCACCGGTTGGATTATTCGGGTTGGCTAGACAAATACAATCGATTGACTGGTGGTCTTTTAAATAGGAAATAAAATCATTGATTTCTAATTTAAAGTCATTACTTTCAGCCAAATGATACCGATCGATCTGCGAACCATTTTTCAAAAAGGCTCGTTCGTATTCCGCAAAACTAGGTGCCAAGAGTAAAGCATTTTTCGCTTCGATCGTTTCAATGACGTTGAAGATCAATTCAACTGAGCCATTGCCGACCCAAATTTTTTGCGGATCATACTGATAGTATTCTCCTAAATTTTCGCGCAGAGCACGATAAGTTACGTCTGGATAATAAATCAAATCACTGATCGACTTTTTCAAATTAGCAATTAATTTATTAGGCATCCCCAAGGGATTAATGTTGGCACTAAAATCGAGGATCTGGCGCTGTCCTGCAAGCTGACGACCGTAACCTCCATGATTAAAGTTTGGCATTTATTTATCCTCGTTCACAAAATTTTTCAAAAGCTTAGGGAATCGTTTCCTGAGCAAAATATAAACGACTTCAGCCAGGATAATGTTGATAATTGCCGCAATTGTCAATTGGAAAAAGTAAGCATAAACTAATTGCTTCAAAATTGGATAGAGCAACAATAGTTCTAAGGGCACGTTCAAAATGTAAGCTACGATATCTGAAACGATAATGTAACCCCACTTTAAGCTACGTTTACCTCTTCTGATAGTGGCGAAAACAATCATCGTGATCATCATGCAAAGTCCGATAATCAAATGAACTGGCAATGTAAGTGGAAAACCAGAAAGCAACGCTGAAACTAAGTGGCCGAATAAGCCGATGAAAGCTCCAGCTACTGGTCCTAGTGCTAAAGCACCGAAGAAAGCTGGGAATGAGTCTAAAGCGACCGAACCCATGATCTTGATGTTCGCTCCCACGATACACAGTGCTAATAAAATAGCTGTTAAAGTCATTTTTTTAATATTATTGTTGTTCATTAGTTATCCCCATTTACTAATTAATAAGTTTGAATCTTGCGAATATCGCGATAAGTTTGTTGGTTAGCTACCATGATATGGTTGACCTTTTGTAAGTTGATGTCATTACCAGAAACGTTACTAATGCGATAGCCTAGGGCTTGGACAAGGACGTTACCAGCAGCAATGTCCCATGGATTCAAAGTTGCTAAGTAGGCAATATGCTTGCCAGTAATGACTTCAACGAATTCCAATCCGGCTGAACCAATAACTCTGATCCCAGCACTGTTTTTGGCGATGCGGATCTCTTCAAACGAATTGCGCAAAAATTGACGCCAAGAAACGCCAACTAAACCTTCCTTGAGTGGCTGTTCAACGGCCTTATGCAGTTTTTCTTGATTGCAGTAAACACCAGTTTCCATGCCACCCCAGTACAATTCGTTATTCATAACATCCATAATACCGGCACACAATGGTTCCCCATCATAATAAGCGCCGATCATGATGGCAAAACAGTCATGTTTTTTGACTAAGTTAAGCGTGCCATCAATTGGATCAACGAAAAAAACTAGTCCCGAATTGATCTGGCCATAGTTTTTCTCAGGCTTTTCTTCACCAATTATCAAAGCATCGGGATAAGCTTGTTGAATGTCTCGATCAAGCATCTTCTCAACTTCATCATCGATACTAGTTACGAGATCATACTCCCCTGATTTGGTACGAATATCATTGATCGAATTCAAATGCCCGTGGACGTACTTATTCGCCGACAAGATCCACGATGTTAAATTGTCTAAAACTTCAGTCTCTGCCGGTTTCATTTTTAACGACGTCCTCCTTTAAATAGTCGATCAACTCACCAATCTGGTTTTCTGGTGATGGATCTTCAATGTTAGAAATGTAATAAATTTTCGTAGCACCCGCTAAAATCAGCTGTTCTTTAGCAAACTCCAAGTCATCATCATTGCGAGCCAAATCGATCTTAGTTACGACTCCGATGGCAGGCTTTAAAAACATCCTAGCGAATCCTGGTGAATAAATTTGGCGCCGATCAGCGACACTTTGCATCATCACGACCACGTCTGAAGCATTGGCGGTAACGTTTAAAGCGGAATACATTCGACGGTGTTCGGTGAATTCTCCCGGTGAATCGATCAAATTATTGAAAAATTCGATAGCTTGAGTCTTGTCGTAATTTTGCTTTTCATGCAACATAACTTGCTTGAAAGTCGTCTTACCACAACCGACAGCACCGACTAAAAAAGCTTTTTTCATGTGGATTACTCCAATCATTCTAATTGATCGTTAAATAGATCATATTTAACTTTGTATCTTTGGAAGATTTTGATCCACGCTTTTCCTAGTAAAAATATTAACACAGCGGTAAAGGCCGCATGAGTGAAGTCAAAAGGAACACTGGCGACAATGGCGGCAATAGTACTCTTCATTGTGATTGGCTTAACGAAACCTAAGATAAAGTAAATATCCATGATCCAACCGTATAAGAAGCCTGTCGCAAATCCCCAAATGGTCAACAACCAAATGCGGACTTTTTTGTCTGACATCAAGCCGGAAATGATTCCTACAACGCCTAGAGCAAACATTTGCCATGGTGTCCAAGCACCTTGACCGAAATACATATTTGAAGCTAAAGCAATGATCGTCCCCATTAAAAAGCCGGTTTCAGGTCCACTGACGATAGCACCGAGGATCAAAATAAATAGTTCCGGTTTTAATGAAGAAAAGGCGGCTAAAGCAATTCGTCCTGCGACCGCTAAAGCACAAATAATAGCGATAAATACAACTTCTCGTGAATTTTTTTGAGAGTGATCAAATCTCCAAAAGTAAACTCCCATAGTCACGAATAAAAATACAAATGATAGTAATAAATAATTCTTGCTTCCTAATGCATCGAGCAATACTAAAATCACGATCGATGCGACTAATAATAACCATAATCTACGATTCATTTTTAATGATGTCCTCCCAGATCAAGGCTTTAGGGAAATAGTCCCGGCAAGCCTTGTTGATTTCCGTAGTATAAAAGTATTTGTTAGGGAAAAATTTAATTGGTGGTTCAAACTTCCCTAAATGACCATCAAACATCAAGGCGACGTAATCGAAATATTGCGTGGAAAATAAAACGTCGTGCGTGTTTGCAATGATAGTCCCGCCATTTTGTTGATATGAAACCAATAAATTGGCGACTTTTTGCTTCATATTCGGATCTAATCCTTTAGTAGGTTCGTCGAGAAATAGCAAAGTTGGATCTTTGATCAATCCGATCACTAGTGCTAAATACTCTTGCTGACCCCCACTTATATCGTAAGGAGAAACATCTTGAATATTTTCTAATTGATAAGTGCTCAAATATTGTTGAATTAATTCATCAGTCACCTTTTGGTCAGTTTGTTGTAGCTGATAAGAAATCTCTTCTTTGACTGAATCGCCGACGAACAACAACGCCGGATTTTGCGGTAGGACAAACAATTGATCAAAAAATTCTTTGCCCATTTTTTTGATGTTTTGACCGTTGATCGAAACGGAACCGTTAAGTGCCGACAACTGCTTAGTCAAAACTTTCAGCAGCGTCGTTTTACCAACACCGTTTGGACCCAGAATGGCATAAGACTTCCCCTGCTCCAGTTCAAAGTTAATGTCATCCAAAATATTGGGAACGTTGAACTCAAAACGGAAGTTCAAACGTTTAACTTGAAAAATGACCTTTGAAGGCTGATCATCCTTGCCAACGTGGTCTCGATAATGCAAATACTCATATTGTTGCGAAACGATCTCGCTCAAGCGACGGTTACTCAATGGCAATTTCAAAGTTGGAAAATTTTGGTCCAATTGTTGTTCCAAAAATAGTCGATCAGTTTGAGGAATATATGCTTGATAATCGACTTTTTCAAACAGCTTGCGAAGTGCCTTATCCGTTGGTAGATCCATTTTGATCTGACCTGATTCGACCAAGATGATCCGATTAACGTAGTAAACCGCTTGTTCAAGTGAATGCTCGACCAAAACTACAGTAATATTTAGATCACTATTGATCTTCTCGACCATTCGGAAAAACTTCTCCGAGGTGATAGGGTCAAGTTGTGAAGTCGGTTCATCCAATAGCAAGATCTCCGGATTCAAGATCAAGGCTGTAGCAAGATTAATGATTTGCTTTTGACCACCAGAAAGTTCTTCTTCTTTAAGATCCATCAAATCGACGATGTCGAAGTAAGTCGCGATCTCAGCAATCTTTGAATGGATCATCTCAGGAGTTGCCCCCATATTTTCTAAAACGAAATGAAATTCATCGCGAGCAGTTTCCGTCACCATCTGGTTGTCGACAAACTGCGAGATATAGGCGACACGGTTAAAATCATTGTTGTCATCATTATTAAACAAAGTTAACTTACCTGCCGTAGCTTTACCTAAAGCTAGCTCCGGCTTCAATTGACGTAATAAGGTACTCTTTCCACTACCTGTTTCACCAATGATCAAGGCAAAATCACCTTTGTTGATCGATAAATTGATTCGATCTAACGATATCTTTGTGCTGTTGGAATATTTGAAGCTGTAGTCTTCGAAATGAATGATTTCCACCATAAGTAATGAAACTCTCCTATCAGTATTGGATAAATAATTGCAATGAAATTAAGGAAGATAATGATCCCGATCAACCAAGTAAACCGGAAGTCAACGTTTCCCGATCCGAAATTAACTTGGCCGATCCCCTTAGTAAGCATAACTAAATTAAAAATAATTGAAATAGTCAAAAATGACCGCATTATGTAGTCGCTTACTTTGTTGGTCTCATGCACAAAACTTTGTCTTCTTTGATTGTACCCTTTACTGATAAGTGAGTCAGACATGTTCATGAAATTAGAAATCGACTTGTTTAAGACAATTTCGTTCAAATGCATCGTCTGCTTGATTCGATTAATTCGGCCCTTATCCCTTGTCGGACTTGAGTTTCTGAACTTGTACAACTGACGAACATCATTAAAAATATCGATGATTTTAGGGATAAATTTGACCGTCAGCACGAAAATAATGGCTATACTTTTGAAAACATTGGACAAGATTTCGAAAATCAATTTTGTGTGCGTCAAGGCATCGTAAATGTAAAATGACCACAAAATGTTCAAAAACGAGATTCCCAAAATAAATCCATTCGTCAGTGACTGAGTTGAGATCGTAACAAATGGGATTTTCAATAAAACATCCGCCCCATTTTGATTGATAACTAAGTTGAAAAGCAACGTCAACAAGAAAATCAGTCCCGAAGCCTTTAAAAAACTAACAAATTTCTTTCGTCTGACTAACCAACTCGTAGTTATTAGACAAATAAAAATGTCAATCGTGATATATGGATTATTGAAGATCAACGAAATAAAGATAACATTCGCTAAATACATCAATAAGGTTAAATTATTTACGCTGAGCGTAAAATTCTTGATCAGTTTATGCATTAGGCATAATTCCCCTTAAAAAAATAAAAGGACACACTAAAAGAAGTGTGACCATTTTATCCTATGATTTTGTTATTTCAGGGATATCAAACCCTAGTTTCTGATGCAAAGCATCGATACCTTTTCGCAAGGCAGATTCTACAGCGCTGACATCCCCTGTTAAAACAACCGAACCACTAAAACGGTCGATAAAAGCAATTTTAACATCACCTGATTTACTGGCAACATCGGAGATGATCGCAGCTGCTTCAGGAGGCGTTATAGTAATTATACCAATAGAAATATTCGTTTCATCTATCCCAATACTTCTTAATATTTTCGTATTTGGCATAGCGATCACGTGTGCAAGCGTAATTTGCTTTCCTGGTACTGATTCTTGTATAACTCTTCTCAATCCGTTTTGTTCTGTCATTTTATTCATCCTAGCTAAACTAATCTAAATACATCACGAGCGATAACGATTTCTTCATCAGTTGGGATAACAGCAATATTGACTTTACTATCATCAGCACTGATCACGATCTCACTAGTCTCGTTACGACTGTCGTCAATTTCAGCTCCTAGGTAGTGGAAGTTGTCCATGACGGCTTTTCTAATGTTCGCATCGTGTTCACCAACTCCAGCTGTGAAGACGATCGTATCGACGCCATCCAATTCGGCAATATAAGAACCGATAACCATTTGAATACGGTGAACGTAGGCTTTAATGGCTAACTCAGCTCGAGCATTGCCCTCTCTGGCTGCTTTTTCAACGTCACGAACATCACTGGATACACCGGAAATTCCGAGTAAACCGGATTTCTTGTTGAGGAGATCTTTGATATCTTCAGCGTCTAGATCTTCATTTTCCTGAAGGAATGGGATAATTTGTGGATCTAGATCACCTGAACGAGTACCCATGATCAAACCTGCAAGCGGTGTGAATCCCATGGAATTGTCGATTGTCTTCCCGTCTTTGATGGCGGAAATACTAGCGCCGTTTCCAAGGTGGCAACTAATGATCTTCGAATCCGCATTAGGGAACAAGTCTTGAACTCGTTCCGAAATATAAAGATGACTAGGACCATGGAAACCGAAACGCTTGATTCCATATTTCTTGTAATATTCGTAAGGTATAGCATAAAGACCATTTTCTGGAGGGATAGTCGAATTAAAGGCGGTATCAAAAACTGCTACTTGAGGGGTCTTAGGCAAAATCTTATCGAAGGCTTTAATGCCTAATAAGTTGACCGGATTGTGTAATGGTGACAAAGCAGAGAGCTTATCGATGGTTTTCTCTACGTCGTCATTAACGATGACGGACTTTTCATACTTTTCGCCACCATTGGAAATTCGGTGCCCAACACCTTTGATCTCATCAAGATCAGCAACAATCTTGTTGTCGACCAAACCATTAATAACTAATTGAACAGCCTTATTGTGATCTGGGACATCTAATTCTTGATGTTTCTTTTGATCACCAAAAGCAATATCAAAGACAGCATCGGAAAAACCGATTCGATAGACTTGGCCTTTGGCAATCAAGTTTTCCTCGGGCATTTCGAACAATTTAAATTTTAAAGATGAACTCCCAGAATTTATTGCTAAAATTTTTGATACCATAATCACCCATCCACTTCTAAATATTTAACTAACCAATAACTTTTTCATAAACAGCACGAAGATCATCATCGCTAGGTACAACAGGGTTACCTGGGAAGGTAGCATCCTTTTTAGCGTATTCGATCACACGGTCTGTTTCTTTGACTGCTTCATTACGATCAACACCAAAGGCACGCAATGATTTTGGACAATTCATTTCTTGCATCATTTGGTGGATCGTTCTTTCGATCTTACGAACAGCCACTTTGTCGCCAACTGATTTGCCAACTAAGCCACATTTGCGTGCGGCAGCAGCGTATTTCTTCAAAGCAACTTCGTCATGCTCAGCGTTGTATTCAACGACATAAGGTAATGTCATCGCACAAGCTAACCCATGTGGCATGTGGAAAATTGCTCCAAGTTGATGCGCAATCGCGTGACAAAATCCAAGACCAGCGGCATTAAAGGCCATACCAGCAGCTGTGGAAGCTTCGTGGACTGTCTTTCTTAGTTCATAATTTTGAGGCTGCTTCATGACAACTTCGACTAGATCGTCAAAGATGACACTCATAGCTTTTTCAGAAAATGCTTCTGTAAACAAATTACTATCTTTAGCAACTAATGATTCTAAGGCGTGAGTCAAAACGTCCAAGCCTGAAAAAGCCGAGACAGAGGCTGGCGCACTCATTACTAACTCAGGGAAAAGAATCGAGATGTCAGGTGTTAAGTAATCATCCATAATTGGAAACTTAACGTTGTTCTTATCGTCAGTAATTACCGCTGTATTAGTAACTTCTGAACCTGTACCACTAGTTGTTGGGATACCGATGAAACATGCAACTTTAGTGTTGGCTACTTTTTCACCGAAGAAACGAATTGCTTTAGCTGTATCGATGGCTGAACCACCACCGACTGCGATCATGATCGTAGGCTTAACTTTTTCAAATACTTGCACACCAGCAATAATGTTGGTTAGTGGAGGATTTGGCTTAACATCTGAAAAGACCTCGACATGATTATTGGCATGAACGTGACTTCTGATTTTGTTCAACTCATCGCTACCATCAAGAAATGGATCACAAACCATAAGGATTGTTTGATCTTTAATGGCATCGAGTGTGTCGAGACTGTCCTTACCAGAAATAATATGTGGTTTTAAACTAAAATCTACTACCATTATTTACACTTCCTTATTATTTGTTCCAAGTCTTCAATGAGAATCCTTGTGGTGAATTTAATCTACGACGACGAGTGAATGACTTAGCTGTCGTTGTACCTTCACCAGTTGGTGTAGCAATTGTTAGAGCTGAAGCACCAGTGAATCCAACACCTGTTCCGGCATATGTAGGACCGTTAACAACGAAAATTGAAGTATTCATACGGTGAGCGGCTTTGTTAATGTGGATCAAGTTGTTTGAGTGAATTGATGCTGTATGGTGGTTTCCACCTTCAACGTAAACAGCAGTCTTCAAAGTACTATCAAAGTCAGGACAGCAAACAACTGGAATAATTGGCATTAACATTTCTGTTAATGTGAATGGATGATCTTTGTCAGCTTCCAAAATGATGATCTTAGGATCGCCTGTATATGAGATGTGAGCTTCATCAAGAATGAAAGTAGCATCTTTACCGACAAACTTACGGTTAGGTGTACCATTCTTGTTGATTGTCAAATCGATCATATGGTCGATGTCAGCTTTGTTAGTAACCATGAAGGCACCTTCAGCTTCCATCTTTTGGATCAATTCATCTTTAACAGCTTTTTCTACAACAACTTCTTTTTCAGCGGTACATAAAATATCGTTATCAAAAGCAGCTGAGTCAACGATGTTGTGAGCAGCTAAATCAATATCAGCTGTAGCATCAACGATTGCAGGAGGGTTACCAGCACCAGCACCGATAGCCTTCTTACCACTTGTCATGGCCTGATGAACTACGGCTGGTCCACCAGTAACTGACAAGGCAGCGATATCAGGATGTTTCATCATTCTTTGAACAGCTTCGATTGAAGGTTCATTGATACCAGTAACTAAGTTCTTAAGACCAGTTGCTTGGTAAACGAATTCGTTCAATTTTTCGATTGTCCAACGAGTGATGTTCTTTGCACCTGGGTGAGCACCGAAGTATACGGTGTTACCACCAGCAAGCATCATAATAGCGTTAGCAATAACAGTTTCTGAAGGGTTAGTACTGGGACCAACAGCACCAATAACACCATAAGGTGCATATTCGTACATGATCAAACCACCATCACCTGTTTCAGCTTCTGGTTGTAAGATTTCTGGTCCTGGTGTGTTGTACAAAGCATTGTTCAACTTAGCGATCTTTGCATCAACAGTACCCATGCCTGTTTCTTCTTTGATTTGTTTTGCCATCCATTCGATATATGGCTTGAAACCTGTCTTGATCGCATCGATAACTTTGTTTCTAGTTTCGATCGATGCATCAATAAATGTATCCTCAGCTGCTTTTGCAGCTGCAATAGCATCGTCAACATTATCAAAAATACCATTCTCGCCCGAATCAGTAGATCCTAAACTTGAACTACCATTTGATGCATTTTGTAATTCTTCGCTAAGGATGCTTCTAATTTTTTCTTCTAAATTGTCCATTATTTAAGTCCTTCCTTAATGTAGTTGACGATTGCAAGACTGACTGCTTGGTCTTCTTCAACAGCACCGCCACTTACTCCTACAGATCCAACAATTTGATTGTTTACGATAATAGGATTGCCACCAGCAAATGATGCTAGCTTGCCGTCCAACATGCCTCCCATTTGATACAATGGAGCACCTGGTTGGATCTGGTCGCTAATGTCTTTCGTTGGCATTTTCATGGCTACAGCTGACCATGCCTTTTTTGGAGCAAGTTCTAGGCTGACCATGTTTGCGTTTGGCATATGATAAGTCAAAATTGGTTGAGCATATGCATCAGTGATACACATTGTGACCCCAACGTTGATCTCATTAGCCTTTTTTTCACCGGCATCTAAAGCCTTTTGAAGATTTTGTCTGCTAAAGGCTGAAGTGCCATCAGAGCATTTAATTGCACTTTGTACGTTTACAAAAAGATTTTCTGGTGTCATCGTTAATTCACTTCTTTCTTATACTTTTCAAGAACTTTATCAACTAAGCCTTCTAGCTGGTCGACATAATCTTCGTCTCTGGCCAAGATGTATAGAAAATCTGACAGACGGTTGACGTATTTCATCAAGTCAGGCCGGACTTTCGTATCATCGTTTAGATGATCTACTAAGCGCTCAGCTCTCCGACAAACGGAACGACACAAATGCAAGTGTGCACCGGCTACGCTACGTCCAGGTAAAATAAACTCGTGAAGCACTGGCAATTTTGCTGTGTATTCGTCGATCACATTCTCTAGAAGTTTTGTATCATCAGGTCCGATGCTCTTGCTATTTTTGTAAAAATTAGCAGTATCAACATTGGCTAATTCTCCTGCAACGATAAACAGATTGTTTTGAATCGTATCGAGGATCTCGACGTTTTTCGGATCTTTACAAAACTTTTGAGCAACACTAATCTGACTATTCAATTCATCGATCGAGCCATACGTCTCGACTCGCAATGAATATTTTTTGACACGTGTGCCGTCGTACAGAGAAGTTTTACCTTTGTCACCTTTTTTTGTATAAATTCCCATGATTAATTCCTCTACTTATCAAACCTATCGATTATTCCGACAATTGCGGAATCACTAGCCTCGTTTTTAACTGGACCATTCTTCGTATCTGAGATACGTGCAGCTGCACCTCTTACTAAGAGAACAGTTTCTCCGATACCTGCTCCAACAGTGTCGATCGACACCTCTTCGCAACGTACTGGATTTTTGGAACTGTCGATCGGTTGAACGATCATTAATTTTTTGCCGACCAATGAATGGGCTTTTTGAGTAGATACAACACTACCAACCACAACTCCCATGTACATTTTCTTCAATCCTTTCCACTGTCTCTATTTTTCTAGAATATAGTTCTTCTTTGGCATAATCCGTGATCAATTGAGCATTGCTCTTCAATAAATAACTACCCTTTTCCAAAAACATTACGTCATTGCGAGTAATAGCTTTTCTATCGATTGCGTTGATCGATCGACCATCCTTACTAGTGAAAGTAAATGGCGTCCGGACTACCAAATTCCAAGGTAACAACTGCAGATCTGAAAATCCGAGTTTTAATTCGAACTTCTCGTCGTAGCTCAAACCTTTTTGGATCCAATCGACCCATGGATTTTCTGTCTTGAATCCGTTTAAATCACGGATCAATGACAGATCCATCGACGATATTACGACTGATTTATTTTCTAAAAAAACTTTTTCATCCGGGACATTGCCCCGACTTTCAACCTTAAAAGTGTTATGCGATCTAGTTTCAATGACTTGCATCACTGCATTGATCAATTTGTCTTGATCAGTATTCATCTAGGTCACCACCCTTTCCATAAGGTCTATTTATTATCATCATCTTGGATGATGTATGCTTTGGTATCGCTTTGAACGTTCGCTGCATTTGCTTCATCAGTATCGATGTGCATTTCTGTTACGAAGTCTTCACGAGGTCTAGCAATCACGTCACCATAAATTGTGCAACGATCTTTTGACTGGATCTTGACCTTAACGGTGTCACCGTATTTAACGCCATATTTTTCAGCATCAGCTAAGCTCATGTGAATGTGACGTTTAGCAGCGATAACTCCTTGGACCTTGATCTCAGCATTATCAGATTTAACTGTTAGTGATGGTGTGCCATCTAAGTTACCTGACAAACGAATAGGAGCATCAATATCTAATTGACGAGCTTCTGTTCTTGAAATCTCGATTTGTGAGTGACTTCTAGCAGGTCCCAAAAGTCTTACGTGTGGGATCTGGAAGCCGTTAGGGCCAACCAAAGTTACGGTTTGCTTAGCAGCAAAGTCGGCAGGTTGTTTCAATTGACGATACAATTCAAACTTTTGACCTGGGAACAATGTTGCAAAGTCTTCTTCTGATAAATGAATGTGGTGGTTTGAAACACCGATATCGATGGCACCATCATCATTATTTAATTCTTCGCTAATGATTCGACGAATCATTGTGCGTAGTTGTTCGTCATTCATTCTGGTTCCTCCACTCTAGTAATTACAGATTATTTGTTGTTTGGTAAGATTTTTTCAACATCTGCGTGTGGACGAGGGATTACGTAGCTTGATACCACTTCTCCAACTTCTTCAGCTGATGAAGTACCTGCATCAACGGCAGCTTTAACGGCACCAACATCACCACGGACGATAACTGTTACTAATCCTGAACCGATTTTTTCGTAACCTTCGAGAGATACGTTAGCAGCCTTAACCATTGCATCGGCAGCTTCGATAGCACCTACTAAACCTTTTGTTTCGATCATTCCTAATGCGTTATTCATAATTGTTTCCTCCAAGTTTATTTTTTCTTGTTGTTGTTGCTATTGTTCTTGGTATTTCTTGTGCTTCTTGTACGTCTTGTAGTTGATTTCGTGTTTGAATTTGTTTGACTAGGTTTTGCAGATTCTGTCTTGTCCGTATCTGCTTTTTCTTCAGTATCGTTTTCCGTTTCTGGAGCAACTGGTGCACCAGATTTGGCATAACTGAACTCGGCAAGATCACCGGCAGGTCTAGCAATAACTCTCGATGAAACAAATTTACCCACTTTTTCAGCTGAATCTTGGCCTGCTGCCACACTGGCATTTACAGCACCAACATCACCTGTGACATAAACTGTCATCCAACCATCGCCACGAGCACGTTCAACTTTTTCAATTTGAACGTCGGCCGTTTTGACCATTGAATCAGCAATATAAACGGCTGTTGAATAACCAACAACTTCGACTAATCCAAGGGATTCACTCATTTTTATTCACCCTTTTCTTTAATGTCTTTGAATGGGACGCCTTTAACTAAGCGTGCGGCATTAGTACCTAAATGATTAATATCTTCTTGATCTGAAATACTTACTTTAAAAAGTGGTTCATCTTTAGGAAGATTCTTTTGGTGTAAGTATGCGAAGT
This sequence comes from Companilactobacillus zhongbaensis, assembly GCF_003946515.1. GTDB lineage: Bacteria > Bacillota > Bacilli > Lactobacillales > Lactobacillaceae > Companilactobacillus > Companilactobacillus zhongbaensis. The sequence continues at coordinate 104,072 of NZ_RHOM01000003.1, forward strand.
TTTCGTCATAAGCTAAGCCAACTCCTAGTTGGGAGGCTAATGCAGCTTGGTAAGCTTTTTCTACTGTTGACATGTTTGATAAATTCTCGATGTCGCTATCGTTGATTTCTCGAAAAGGAATTCCTTCCTCTTCGATTCCATACAGGGCTGTTTGAAATAATCTTGAATCACTAGCTTGAGCGATAAATATTTCTGGCTTTTTAACATCCATTATTTATTCCTCAAACTTTCGGCATAAGTTAAGATCAAACCTGTTGCAACAGCATTTCTTGGTCCTTCGATAGCACGAATGTTACCGCGACCTGCTACCAAGTTGTAATGTGATAGTTCATCAGTAACTAGTTGTGGGATCTCAAAGTCTAGTGCGGATCCACCAACGATTACGACGAATGGGATATCACGAATGTTTCCGGTTGGGGAAACATGTTTCAATGCTCTAATGGCATTTTCGACAAAGACACGCTTTTTGGCAGTTTGTCTAATTGTCTTGATTTTTTCAATGCTCAAATCGCCTGGAACAGGAACGAATCCATCTGGTTTGACGACGACCGTCTTGGCAAACAAGTTACCAGGTAGGGCCTTATCAAAAAATTGAACTGATCCATCTTCATGGCGAATGAAGAACAAGCTTTCAACTTTTGCTAATGGATATTTTTTAATATCTTCTGCTAAGTACAGATCATCTAAACCTAATTCAGAGTTGATGATCATTGAAACCATGTCTCCAGCACCTGCCAAGTGAATGGCAACTGATTCGCCTTCTGGATTGATGATCGAAGCATCAGTTGATCCAGCACCTAGGTCTAGGATGGCCATTGGTGCAGATGTACCAGGAGTTGTTAAGGCTCCTAAGATAGCTGATTGTGCTTCAGCACCACCAATTTCAACTTTCACACCGAAAGCTTTTTCCATTTCGTCAGCGATCATTGACATTTGCAAGTGATCGGATTTAACCATCGAGGCGATCCCAACGGCTTGTTCCATTGAGAACTCTCCGGCTAGTCCACCTTTAACATTGATTGGAACCGAAGTATTAACAGCTAACAAGTCTTGAATGGCAATGTCATCCATTTGCTTATCAGTTAATTTAGCCATCGTTTCTCGAACACGCTCGAGCATTCCACCAATGTTAGTTCCAGATTCACCAGTTACATCATCGATTTGTTCAAATGATGAAACGGTGTCCATGATCTTGTCGGCACCACCTGATAGTCCTACCGTCTTTGGCATTGGTTTACCGTGGATAGTAATTGAACCAGCAGGAATAACTCTTTCCTTAACGTCACCCTTAGGTGTTTTGATGACCACAGCCGATCTATTGCCGATCAATGCTCTGGAAACAGGCACGATATTCTTGGTCTCCTCTGAACTTAAGTTAAAGACAGTTGCAATACCATAAGGGTTTGATAATTGTGAAATTACCTTACCTTTATCAGCTACTTCAACGGCCGATAACATGTTCATTGGGATCTTGTCGATGAAGGCAACTTCATCAACGATTGGAATAGTCTTGTCTAGTCGATTGTCGACCAATACACCGTCGTCAGATTGCAAGATCGCAGCAGTTACTTTGTAGCCGTGTTCCCAATAGGTGTTGATCAATTTTGCGACATCCGCAAAATCCAACTCTTCGGGTACTACTACTACGTAGTCTCTTCCGTCGACTCCTTTATCAGCTAAATCACGAATATCTACCGTGTATCCAATGCCGACTCCAACGCCACCAGGTGTTTTGGGATTGTGTCCGATCATAGTTGATTCTGTAATAACTGTTTCGGTGATTGTTTCCATCGCAACGTCACCAATTACGGGAGTTGCCTCGTTGATCCGGATCAAGTCAACGTCTTCAATGGCAATTGAACATTTCTTCAACAAACCATTGATCGAATTCCTGATCCCCATCATGTTTTGCTTAGTACCTTTGATACCGGTAGTTTCAGCAATATTTGAATTTACAAAATTTATAGAACCATCACTGGAAATTTCTGCTAACACGACTTCCGTGGATGAATTCCCAATATCAACGCCAATTACTCTTTGCAAATTTTTCACCAACTAGAATTAACTAGTTGTCTCCTTTGAGTTTCTTACGTTTTTCGTATTCGTCAGCAGCCTCACGAACAAATGCACCACAAATCTTTGCACCGTATTTGTTTTCAAGCTCTTCAGCCATATCGATCAATTCTTGTTTCGATGAACGGTATGGACGAAGTGAACCGTACATTTCCAAAACTCTTTCATCAGGGATCTTTGTCAATTCAGCAGCACGATCAAAGTTACTTTGGATCGATGCTCTTCCGGCACTAGCAGCGATTTGTCCTTGTGCCTTCAAAGTTGCTGGAGAGATACGAAGATCTTCTGGTTTAACGTCACCGTTAATAGCGGCTTCAAGTGTAACGTCTTTAACGTTCTTACCTGTTGGGGCATTAACTAGATCTGGATGTTTTTGGAAAAATGGGTAGTCAGCTTGAGTCATAGTCTTACCTGAAGTAGGAGCTGATTGTGGACTGGCTGTTGCAGTATTTGTGCTTGATGAACTGTTAGCTTGTTCTTCTTGCACGTTATTAACAATTTTGCTAATTAAATCATTTATTTCTGTCATTAATACCACCTGTAGATTAGTCGAAGTTTACTTCGATTTCGTCTGGTCCCTTTCCAGTTACAACGTATTTTGTTTCCTTGATGTGCATCAAAGCTGACTTAGCTTGATACTTAACACGAGCCATTTGATCGTTAACTGTTGGTACCGGTGTAGGTGATTCACCTTTGGCATAACGAGCAGCGTTAGCACCGATAGCACGGTAAGTCTTCAAATCAATAACTGGTGCTTGTGGGAACAATTCAAGGTTTGATAATGGTTCCAAATCCTTTTGATGAATAATACTTGTACCTTTTGATTGAATAGCTACGGAAACTCCTGAACCTGAGTATTGGTCACCTTCAGAACCGGCGAATGAAACGTCAGCTGTACGGTAAACTTTGATAACTCTGGCTTTAAGTCCTTGCTCTTCGATTCCGGCAGTAACTTCACGGAGGATGTCCTTATGTTTGATACCCTTCAAGTTTTCTGTCATATGTTCAGCAAATCCTGGTAAAACAGCAACGACAACTTCATCAGTTGAAGTTCCCTTCTTAGCAGGACCAACATGCTTGAACCAATCTAGTTGAAGTGGTGCATCTGTTCCTGGAGCTCGTTTAGTAGCTGTAGCTGTTGCAGCTGAGCTACTTGCCTGATTGCCGTTAAAATCGACTTTTTTATCAGTTGCCTTTGTTTCTGTAATAACTTGACGAATTATTTCTCTTAATAATTTTTCATTGATTTCTTCACTCATTAGTTGAACCTCCCTTCACACTATCTTTTTATACGTCAGCTGGATTGATGGCCATTGGAACATCTTTGATCTTTTCCCAAAGTTCGTCATCAATATGGTATCCAGTACCTGGACCGTTATAGTCGTTCGTATTGTTTACGGCTGAAATGACATTCCAGTCTTTGTCAAAGATAGCTGAAGTTTGTAGGAAGTCTCCGGCGATTCTTTGTTGAAGTAAGTTCAATACGGCTTGGGCAACGTCTGTGAAACCACCAGCGTAAAGTCCTTTAATAACATCAACACCGGTTACACCACGATCCATAAGATCTTGGGCAGCCTTCATATCTTCAACCATGTTACGTTCAGGCATATCTTTTGAAGTGAAAGCGTAAGTTGCGGCTTCAACTTCTTCGTCTGTGATCTCAGGAAGATCAAGTGACTTGAAGACAGCTTGCAAGGCTTTAGCAGCTTTGTTTCTAGCTTTGATGATGTCTGCTTCTTTAACTGGGACTAAACCACCGTTGACCTTGAGGTCACGTTGCATAGCATAGTAATCATCGTAGTCAGTAGCGTCCATGTTTGATCCAGCGAAAGTATTATCGTAGTTAGGAACTGATGAGTAACCTGATGAAATGTAGTCTGTTCCGGCAAGGAATTGACCTAATAATCTTTCAGTTCTACGGATGTCTGAATGTGAGAATGCTTGGTCATTACCAGAAGCACACTCGATATCCATTGCCATACATAGAAGGTTTTCACCAAGAACTTCACGAATACCTGATGGAACAGCTCCGGGGATACCGATACATGAAACAGCACCATTTTGAAGACCTTGTACACCACAACCTTTAGTGATGAAAATACAACGTGCTTCAAGGTAAAGCATTGATTTCTTTTCTGCATATCCCATCATAACTTCAGAACCTGAACCTGATGTGAAACGCATCTTCAAACCACGTGATGCATAACATGATGCCAAGAATCCTTTAGACCAAGGAGTGTCATCACCATCAGTAAATACTTGTTCTGTACCATAAACGGAAATTGTTTCAGCATAAGCAGTGAATCCACGCATACCTAAACTCAACTCTTCAGCTTCCTCAACTGAACATTGTGTTAAGACACCGGGACGACCAGTTTGTGCTCCGACCATGATCGAAATAGCATTCATTGGTGCGTAACGAGCAACCGCTGTAGTTGTTTCTTGTTCTGGGAAACCTCTGAGAGCTGCATCGGCAGCATCAGCGGCGATAAGAACAGGATTATCACGGATGTTGGTAACGTGACCTTGGGTAGCAGGAGTCTTACGTGGACGCATCTTTTGTGTTGCCATCATCATTTCAACGAAGTTTAGTTGACTAATAACTTCGGCAGCCTTTGCGGGTGTAAATCCTGTTGTGATAGGAATGATCTTGTCACGTGTTACGTTAGGATCACAAAGCATGTTTGCAATTTTTTGTGAATCCATAGCTAATACTTTTTCAGTAGTGTCAAGGTTGATGGCGTGTTTTGCGATGAAGACATCGATCAAATCGAAGTCTTCTTTCTTTTTACCGTCTAACTCAACAATTTCACCATTTTCAATTTTTACACTAGGTTTTGGATCATAAGGTCCGTCCATTGCGACGAAACCTTCTTCAGGCCATTCATCAACAAATCCATCTTCATGAACTGGTCTTTTTTCCAATTCCTCAAATCTCTTTTGTCTCTTCAAATTATCCACCTCACGTCTGGACATTCTTATTATTTTCTAGATGTATGAAGGGTAATCATTTGTTGGTGTTCCACCTAGTTGGCTCAATAATTTGATACCAACATCACGGGCAGAAAGGACTGCTTGTCTAACAGCTCCTGATTCACCAGAAATGTGTAAAATACCCTCGTTTGAAAAACTTGTTCCGTGTGCTGGTGATGCGAATGAAATTGCCTCAACATTTGCGGCTTTCAATGAAACATCCGCCATGACAACGCCGATACCTGATGGGGCACCAGCAATCAATCCGTAAGCTTTTCCTTCAGGAGCACCGAAGGCTAAGTTACATACTTGACTTGCACGGGCTGTGTATTGTAATTCCAAGTGACCTGCTGGAGTGTTATAAACATCTCCGAAGTGCTTTGGAACATTCTTTAAGGCAATGTGTACGGCTTGACGGACGTCAGAAACGTCGTCCCCTCCGACAATTACTAAAGAACCATGTCCAGCTCCACCTTTTGTATCACGAGGCATTTGAACACTAATAGCTTCTGTATTAGTTCCCTTAACGGCCTCGTCCATTGACATAATTTGTGGTCCGCCACCAGTTCTAGCGGATAAAATTCCAATTGAACGATATTCATGATCAACGTGTAGATTCTTCAATAATTCTGGATCCACATTGGCAATTGCCATACCGATCGTGTCACCAATTGGAGCTGTACCAATAAATTCTGTTACTCCATTAATAGATGAACTCAAGCGACTCACACCTGCTTTCTGTTTGTCATTAATTACATTATTTCTAAGCACCTGAGATAAAACTCTTTCGACTAGTTCATTTTCGTCAGGCTCAGTCATAGGCTATTCCCCTACTTCTTTGCTGTTTCTAATGCGATTAGTTTGTCGACATCTTCATGTGGTCTTGGGATTACGTAGTTAGATGTAACCTCACCAATATTTTCAGCGGCAGAAACACCAGCATCAACTGATGCATTAACAGCTCCAACATCACCACGGACCATAATAGTAACCAATCCGTGTCCAACTTTTTGTTCGCCAACTAATGTAACGTTAGCTGCTTTGAGCATTGCATCGGCAGCTTCAATAGCTGGGACCAATCCTCTTGTTTCTACCAAACCTAAGGCTTCGAGTGCCATAATTAGTACCTCCATTAATTAAAAATTGAATACTCCTAGAGTATAGATGAAATATTGGAAAATAGTTGTTAATTTTGTAACAATGCCACAATATTGAAAATCCACTATTTTGTCCATTCACAATATAAAACCACATATAAAAGCGTTTTCCACCACGAATATCACATATTTCACAATGTAAGCGGTAGCATCAATCAACTAAAAAATGAAAACCCTTGCAAATATCTTGTCCTCTTTACAATATATTGCTGTATTAGCGCTACCATTGTTGATATATCAACGTTTTATTTTTATAAAAAATTAAAATTTGAGATAAATATTGACCATTTACCCCTAAAATGTGACACTAATCATAATTATGTGAAGTCACAAACAATTAGGAGTGATTTAAATGGTAATGAAGGTCGTAGCCTTTTGTGGAAGTAGCAAAACAGGTAGCTATAATCAATATTTAATAAATTTTCTTCGTAAAAAATACATTAATGAAATGAATTTACAAATATTATATATCGATGATCTACCATTTTTACGTTTCAGTAAATATGCTGACTTTCCATCAAAAGTGAAGTATATGTGTGAAAGTATTAGATCAGCTGACGGACTAGTTATCGCTACTCCGGAAATTAATCATGGAATGACAGCTAACATAAAAAATGCCATCGACTGGTGTTCGATGGTCCCTTCTCTACTACTGCATAAACCTGTGATGTTGATGGGAGCTTCAACCGGTCCTTTAGGAACTGTCAGAGCACAAATGCAGCTACGACAAGTTCTCGAATCTCCAATGATCAATGCTCATGTCACTCGTTCGATCGAATGTCTCGTAACTAACGCTGCTGATTTATTTGACGAAAACGGCAACCTCACTTCTCAAAAGTCAATTGATGTAATGGAACAACAATTTAATGAATTTAAGAGTTTAGTAAATGAAAGACAAAAGGAATTAGCCAATGAATAACGAAGAAACAGCTCCAGAAAGAATCATCCAAGAGTATGTTCCTGGTAAGCAGATCACGTTGGCACACATCATTGCCAACCCGAATCCTGACCTATATGAAAAACTCGGCGTACTCGATACTACCGATCCCATCGGTATCATTACTTTGACACCGGCAGAATCAACCATCATTGCCGGTGATATTGCGGTCAAATCTGGTGATGTAAAAGTCGCTTTTTTGGATCGGTTTAGTGGTTCACTGTTTTTAGTCGGTCGAATCGACGATCTTGAAACTTCTTTGCAAAGTGTGCTCGATTATTTTGAAAATCGACTGAAATTTAGTGTTACAATGATAACCAGAAGTTAACCAAATTTGAGGGGGAAATTATGAAAAAACTAACTTCATTACTACTTGCATTGCTATTACTAGTGGGGACAGTTGCTCCGGCATCCACCGCCCAAGCTAAGAGTAGCAACAACAACAAGATCAAGGTTACTTATGTCTTGAAGAAGAATAAGAAGACTATTTCTAAGAAGAAATTGACTCTTAAGAAAGGCTCATCAGTTATGACTGGTCTTAAAAAAGGCTGGAAAGTTTCTGAAAGTAAAGGTTTTATTACTTCTATCGATGGACACAAGCAAAACGATAAGAAGCAAGTTTACTGGACATTTACTGTTAATAAGAAACAAGTTAATGTGATGGCTAGCAAGAAGAAGCTTCATAACAAGGATCATGTACAATTTAAGCTTGCTAAGTATGAAGCTAAATAGTGATTTTGATTTTTAATTTTTGATTTTCGATTTTTAATTGGCAACGACTTTTTTGGTCGTTGTCTTTTTTTGTTGTGGGTTTATTGCCGGTTCTGCAGGGGTTCCGGGAATTGCGCTGTGGAACGCCATGGACGCCACTTTGAACCAATCGAGCACAGACCGCTCGCTTGTTTCAAAGCTGGGTCTTTCACTAAGCGGTAAACCGCTAAGTGAAATTTCATGGCTGACAGCGAATTCCCTCCACCCCTGCAGAACCTAAGTTGGTATAAAAATCAATTTCTGGTGGGGGTGGGACGGTACTTATTTTTATTCTGGTCGACTGTTTTTAGGGGTGCTTCGGTTACTGACCTTTATCCGTTCTTACGATTTTTGTTGGTTATCCCTATCTGTTCTATTTTTTTATTTCGTTGCAATCGGTTCGTAGCTTGATTCTTTGTTTTTCTGGCTCGTTGCTTCGCACCTCGCTTCCCTTTTTTCTTTGAAAAAAAGGCCACAAACCTCTCCAAAAAAGGTTAAAAAAAGACCCTATGTTAGTTGTTTTTCTAACATAGAGTCCTTTTTTTGTGGTCTTCGTTTTTTAACTTGGCAATACGTTGATTACGTATAGTAGTAATAAGAATACGAAGAATAGGATGTACATTACTGGGTTTATTTCTTTGTGTCTTCCAGCTGCTACCATTGTTAGTGGGTATGCTATGAAGCCGAAGGCTATTCCGTAACTGATGTTGTAGGTTAATGGCATTCCTACTATTGTTAGGAAGGCTGGCATTGCTATTTCGAATTTTTCCCAATCGATGTATTTCATTGATTGTGCCATTAGGATTCCGACGATTATTAGTACTGGTGCTGTTACGTTGGTGGTTACTACTGCTAGTAGTGGTGAGAAGAACATTGCTAGGGCAAACATTACTCCTACTGTTAGTGATGTTAGTCCGGTTCTTCCTCCGATGGCGATTCCGGCTGATGATTCTACGTAGGCTGCTGTTGGTGTTGTTCCCATGAAGGCACCACCTAGCATTGATACTGAGTCGGCCATTAAGGCGCGGCCGATTCTTGGCATTTTGTTGTTTTTCATGAAGCCCGCTTGTTCTGCTAGGCCGATCATGGTTCCGGCTGTGTCGAAGAAGGCTACTAGTAGGAAAATTAATACTACGGCCCACAATTGTGGTTGTTTGATGTCACCTAGGTGTTGTACGGCTACACCAAAGGTTGGTTTTAAACTTGGTATTGTTGAGATGATGTGGTCTGGTAGTGGGATCAGTTTTGTGGCTAATCCTAGAATCGTTGTTAGGATCATTCCGATGAAGATCGATCCTGGGATTTTTCTTGCCATTAAAATTCCTGTTACTACTAGTCCAAAAATTGTTAACCATGTTGTTGGTACTGTGAACGAACCCATGGTTACTAGAGTCGATTTACTTGCTGTGATCAAGCCACCACCTTGTAAACCTACGAAAGCGATGAATAATCCGATACCTGCTGCTACGGCAAGTTTCAAATCATGCGGGATCGAGTCAATGACGATCTCACGAACTTTTAAGACTGAGATGATCAAGAAAATTACACTTGATACTAAAACACCTGCCATGGCTGTTTGCCATGGAATCCCCATTGCTAATACTACTGAATAAGTAAAGAATGCATTGTCACCTAGTCCCGGTGCAATGGCGATCGGATAATTGGCTAACAGTGCCATTAAGACCGAACCTAAAATTGCTGATAAGGCTGTGGCTGTAAAAACAGCTCCCTTATCCATTCCTGCAGTTCCAAGAACTTGCGGGTTAACGAACAAAATGTAAGCCATTGATACGAATGTCGTTAGTCCAGCAAGGATTTCACGTCTTACCGTAGTGTTATTCTCATTTAAATGGAATAAACGTTCGATAAAACTTTGATTATTATTACCATTTGCTGCATCCAAAATTTATACGCCCCTTAAATATTACTTAATGAATAATCACAGTATGACAAATAACGATAATTTTTGCAAGCAAAAACCGAAACATTAACAATTAAAAATTAATTATTGTTCGGAATTATTCGAATTTTTATATGAAAAATACTTGTTATTTTCAAAAAAAACATTTACTCTAGTGTGTAACAAATCTGGAAAACCCATTGGAGAGTGTGAATATATGTTACCTAGAAAAGTTTCAAAAGAGTTTATTGAAGGATTACCAAAGTCCGAACTTCATGTCCATCTTGAAGGAACACTAGAACCCGAACTAAAACTCAAATTAGCTAAGAAAAACAACATTGACATTGGCCAATCTACAATTGAAGATGTCGAAGCAACTTACCACTACACTTCCCTAGCGTCATTTTTAGCCGTTTATTATCCAGGAATGAACGTTTTACAAACTGAATCAGATTTTTACGAATTAGCGATGGCTTATTTGAAAAAAGCTCACGAACAAGGCGTTGTCAACACCGAAATGTTTTTTGACCCACAAGCACACATCGTCAGAGGTGTTCCGTTAAACTTCGTCATCAACGGCTTTTATCAAGCTTGTGTCGACGCCAGAGCATTCGGGATCGATGCCCAATTGATCATGTGCTTTTTAAGAGACATGTCAGCCAGATCAGCAATGGACCTCTTAAACGCCGTCCAACCATATCGGAACAAGATCTTAGGCATCGGCCTAGACTCAGACGAGCACCACAACCCACCATTAAAATTCATGCAACCATTTAGCCTGGCAGTAGAACAAGGCTATCACATCACCATGCACGCCGACGTCGACCAAATCGACTCCATCGACCACATCAAGCAGGCCTTGGAGATCATCAATGTCGAAAGACTAGACCACGGAACCAACATAGTAGAAGACAAAGACCTAGTGGACTGGGTAAACCAATTACAACTAGGCCTAACATCGTGTCCCCTATCAAACGAATTGATCACCGACAACGATCTAAAAGGAGACGAGATCCTAGACCTACTAGACGAAGGAGTAAAAGTATCAATAAACTCCGATGACCCAGCCTACTTCGGAGGCTACATAGCAGACAACTACTGGGCCCTAGCAACAGACTACAAGGTAACCCCAGAACAAGTAGTACAATTAGCAAAAAATTCCATCGAAACATCCTGGATCAGCAAAGAACAAAAACAAATCTACCTCGATCAAATTCATGAGTATGTCGAAGAATACGATGGCTAAGAAAAAAGACCCCCAACGGGGTCTTTTTTAGTTAGTAAATACATTCAAAACAATAGTTATTGTACTTTGAGAATTGACATTTAAGTTTTTGTTTCTGGCTGTTGTTTTTGATTTTTGTTTTTGGTTTTACCAACAATCATAGAAACTGAGATAGACCACAAATCCTAGGACGAGCAAACACTGCCAACTTGCACTATAAAACTCGGTCCCCACCCACAAAAAGGGGGATTGTTGCACTATCTAGACGGAGGAGCCCGGGGATACAGACCTCAGTGGTGAGATTTCACTTGGCGACGAAGGAGCTTAGTGAAAGGTGCAGTTTTGAAACAAGCGAGTGCACTTTGCTCGATTGGTTCAAAATGTGCCCACCACGTTCCAGCGTCTGTATCCCCGGGGCCCGGAGTCGGCAGTGCACCACCGAACAAACTACCACCTCTATCCCACCAAACAAACATCAAAACATCTACCAAGCAAAACGCCTCTCGTCTGCTAAAAACTCTCTCACCTCTAGCACACCTGCACCAAGCAAAACGCTTCTCGTCTGCCAAAAACTCTCTCACCTCAAGGCAAAAAAATAGCAATGACCACATTCCAGTCATCGCTATTAAAATAATAACTATGCAACCCGAGCTGCAGAATTCTCACTAATCACAATCGAGCCATCAACCAAATCAGCTCTCAAACTCTTAACGTCTAGATTATCAAGATAAAACTCAGCAACCTTATCACGGATCTGTTGCTCAACCACCCGTCTCAAAGGACGAGCACCCATAGCTTCATCATAACCTTCATCGATCAACCAGTCCTTAGCTTCAGGACTAATAACCAATGACAAACCTTTCTTAGCCAAGCTCTTATCAACATCGTCAATCAACAAATCAACGATCTGATGAAGATCATCTTTAGACAAGTGATGAAATTCAACAATTCCGTTGAATCTGTTCAAAAATTCTGGACGGAAGTATGGTGCTAACTTATCCATCAACTTTTCATCTTTGTTATTCTCGTTACCAAATCCGGCGTTAGATGTAGCAATGATGATCGTATTCTTAAAATCGACCACATTACCTTGACCATCAGTCAAACGTCCGTCATCCATAACTTGTAACAACAAGGTCAAAACTTGTGGGTTAGCTTTTTCAATTTCATCGAGTAAGACAATTGAGTATGGATTACGTCTTACTTTTTCGGTCAAAGTGTTGCCATTGTCTTCGTATCCGACGTAACCAGCTGAAGTACCGATCAATTTTGAAACGGCCGTCAGATCAGAATACTCTGACATATCAAGTCTAATAATAGCATCCTTGCTTCCAAACATGTCGTTGGCTAATTGTTTGACTAATTCAGTCTTACCGACTCCGGTAGGTCCGACGAACAAGAAACTTCCGATTGGACGATTTCCTTCATCAAATCCAGCCCGATTACGACGAATAGCACGAACGACCATGTCGACTGCCTTGTCTTGGCCGATTACTTTCGACTTGAGACGATCACCCATCGTCTTCAATCTTTGGATATCACTGGTTCCCATTTGTGAAACTGGTACGCCAGTTAATCTCTGAACTGCTTCGGCAATATCATTGACTGTTGCCACTGGTTCAGCTTGTTTTTCATCGCCTGCTGATAATTTTTGTTGAATCTGTTCAATTTCTTTTTTCAAGGTAGCTGCTTTTTCAAAGTCTTCTGTTAAAGCAGCTTTTTCTTTGGCAGTTTCTTTAGCCTTTAAATCTTGTTCAAGAGTAACTTTATCAGTTACCGGATGTTTAGCAGCTAAGTGAGCTGCTGTCATGTCGATCAAGTCGATTGCCTTATCTGGCAATGATCTTTGTGGTAAATATTGGACTGAATAATCAACCGCAGCCTTCAAAACGTCATCTGGTAATTTTACGTGATGATGATCTTCATAGGCTTTGCGAAGTCCCTTTAAGATGGCAAAAGACGATTCTTTACTGGGTTCGTTGATCACAACATCGTTGAATCTTCTAGCTAAAGCTCCGTCTTTCATAATAGTATTCCGATATTCATCTTGGGTAGTTGCACCGATCAAGGACAATTCACCACGACTTAAAGCCGGCTTGATAATGTCAGCTAAGCCTTTGCTACCAGAGTCATCCCCTGATGAGCCAGCGCCCATGATCTGGTGGATCTCGTCAAAAAACAGAACGACATTCTTAGCTTGCTTTACTTCTTTCATCAAGTTTTGAATGTTTTCTTCGAATGATCCACGATACTGTGTACCTGCTTCAAGTGCTGATAAGTCGATTGAGATGATCTGCTTATCTTTGATAGCTTCCAGAACATCGCCCTTGACGATTGCTTGAGCGAGTCCTTCGACAACTGCGGTCTTACCGACACCAGCATCACCGACTAAAATGGGATTGTTCTTCGTCCGTCTACTCAAGATCTCAGCGGTTTCTTGGATCTCCTTATCACGTCCGATAACGGGATCGAGCTTTCCTTCTTTAGCTTCTTGAGTTAAATTACGTCCTAATTTACTTAAAATTCCGGCTGGTTGTTTTGCTTCTGATTGATTTACTGGGATTTGTTTACCTGCGTTTTCTGATTGATATTTAGCTAATTCTTCAGGAGTCAATTCATGTCCGTTAACGAAATATCTCGTACCTGAATTGCTCCGATCGTTCGAGTTCATAAATCTGTTGAAAATGTCGTCCATGTTGTCTGTTGAGAATGGATCGGCATCCCAAAATGATCTAGCCATAAAATAGCCTCCCTCACTTTAGATAGTGCAACTCCAAATCACGAAGAACTCTCCACATTTCCAAGTTTTGTGCCTTGGCAATTGCATCTATATCTCTAATATTTAATGATGTCGCGGAAGATTGTTTTTTATTGAAGGACTTGTGGAGCGTGGTATATCCGTAGCCACTCTTTTTGGAAATTACGTAAATCGTTAAATGGTTATCCTTCAAATAAGATTTGATATCTATATACATGATTCTTATCCTCCACAAATAATAGTATAACACATCTGTGATATATTACAAGTGTGAAATACCACAAATGTGAAATAATTTTATACTGTTGATTATACCCTAGTTTGTTAAAATAAACATGCACCAGTCAAAAAAAGGAATGACGAGATGAAGGAATTACTAAATAATATCGACAAGCTAGCAAAGATATATGAACAGTTCGACTTGCTAGACTTTCGTTGCCACAAGGCACTACCACTAACTTTTAACAAGCAAGACAGTAAGGCGTTGCTCCATCAAAACAAGCGTCTTTATTTAAGTTACCGTTATTTAAACCGAGAAAAAACTCGTCTAACTAACCTTATCTTGAACGAATCGATTGACTTAAAAGAGCCAAATTTCCAAACTAATTTGACTTTGCACCCAGAGTTGATCGAAAAAGCTTTGAAATTGAAAAATATTGATGATAATCACAACCAAGAAAAAAGCATCGCTCCAAAACGAAATCGAAAGATCAACAAATTAAAGCATTTGATCAATTTGATTGCTGATGAAGACTTAGCTTTAAGTCGCGGTTATCTCAACCAAATGAAGATTTTGATATCCAACAACTTCCCTGCACTTTCACCACTGAGAGCTGAAAAATACCAACCAAAAGAATTGTTGAATGATCTAACCTTTCGAACTGATCTCATGCAATTCGATTATGATCGTTACTTATATGAAGACTTCAAGACCGAAAGCTTTTTAAAGTATTTGATTTATCGTGAGGTCAAACGGATCCCTAGTTTTGTCGAGTCATTCGATGCCAGAGAGATCATCCCTGATGCCGGAGAATGCGGTTTCTCGGGTATCGCCTATGAGATTGAGATCGACGGCATCAAAGAATGCTATATTACTTTCAAGGGAACTGAAGCCGACATCGACTATACCGAACGGTCACGAAGTAAACGAATGGAAAAATACATTCTCGAAGGCTACAAAGACTGGGACTACAACGTGAACGCCATTTTGATCGGGAACAATATCGACTTAGATCAAATGGAAGTTGCTCGACAATTTATCGCTTACGTGAAAGCCAATATTGACCAAGATTGTAAGCTATATGGCTTAGGACACTCTCTAGGAGGTCATTTTGTCCAGACCCTCCAATTAGTCGACAACTCATTTGATGCTGGTTACACCATGAATTCAGCGCCTGTACAGCTTCGACAAGTTCAGGCATTAAAGCCAGATCTACTAACAGACAAAAATTGGCAAAAAATCTTCAACATCACTGAAGACAAAACCATTACAGCACCATTGAATAACGAAATCAAAAAATTACTACCACGAGAGTATCCAGAAATAATCAATCAATATTTCGAATTAGACTTAACCCAAATTTTTTACGAATTACCTTATACCATCTGGGTCGGTCAAAAATGGGAATACAACCTAAACAACTGGAAGTACCCCTTCAAGACACATCCTCATCAATACATGGATATTCATGAAATCAACTCGTATCAAAAATTTTTCGAAGAGTTATTCGCCTACACCAAAGACTCGCAAACCGGCGCCCAAATAATCCGCAGCGCCTTCAACTTCGCCAGAGCCAGATTCAAACTATTGAGAGAAAACATCGATCAACCAGAAACATACAAATACTTTTATGACTACGCCAACTACTTATACGAATCAGGCATCTTCAACGACAAGCCAACAGTAGTAACCGAATACTTGGAAAAAGAACCACAAGCCAGCGTCTGGAAAAGCTCCAAACGAGAATGGCCTTTCCTAAAGAGCTTAAATAAAGACATGTTGAACCTAACAATCTATTTCCACATTATTTATGGATCACGACATTTTATGAATAAAAAACCGATTCGGATTTATAAATAGAAAAACTCACACCTCAAAAAAATTGGGTGTGAGCTTTTTATTGAATTAATTATTTTCCGTTTTTATCACGATTGTATAGATAGATTATCATTTAAAATACTATTGGTAAAAATTATTTTTATTGTATGACAGTTAAAGTTCCATTAAAATTAATCTATTGCTTATGTTTCCTAATCAGGATCATAAGCAACAGTCAAATTAATGGGGGGATTAGAGAAATGAAAAAAATTCATTTTTCTTAACTGGCGCTGCTCTTATGGCAGCAACAGTATTTTTAACAACTAGCAATACAGCGGATGCAAGTGGTATTGCTACAACAAAAGCGAACGGTCAAATCGCTCAACTTTATCAAAGCGATGGATCACTAGCTACAAGGGGATTAGCTCCAAACACACCATGGGCAGTTGGACAAACAATTTCGTTGAACAATCAGACATATTACCAAGTATCAACCAACGAATACGTGGCAGCTTCTGACGTTAACTATGTAGTGGGTAATAATGACAACATGACAGTAACAGTTAAAGCGATGTCAACTCCTATCTACAGTGATGAAACAAATTGGGAAATTGGCGACAACGACGATATGGTTCCATATGGTTCATCATACAAAGTTAATAGAATCGTCACCAACCAATACGGATTCACCTTCTATCAAGTATCCGGTCATGGTTGGATCGAAGCGTTATTCTTGAACGTACAAGGAACACCAGGAAATGTTGAACACATCAGTGATTTCAACCCAATGAAATATGCCGGTTGGGGAGAACTTGCAGATGATTGTCGGACAATGTTGATTGAACAAGGTGCTGATCCATACTTAGTATCTCAAGTTCCCGATGAATATTTGGAAACTGCATCAACGATATCTACCCTTTGGGGTCAAGATGTTGGCGGTTATTACCGTATGGTTGCAGCTTCATATAAAATTACTTACTAAAAAATCAACACAGTTCTGATAATAAAAGCCTCACAATTATGTTGTCGTGACATAATTGTGAGGCTTTTTTTGCAAATGGACTAATTTTCAGCCGGTTGACCTTGACTCCAAGTTCCATCAGGGAATACTGTGAAATCAGCATTTCCAGACCACATGCCAGGGTGTGCCTTTGTTCGGACCCAATATGCCATGGCTCCGGAACCAGTTTCTGTCAATGAGCTCCCTCCACTAGACATCACTCCCATGTTAGTATCAGCAGAAATACCAGCATTATTACGAATAACATCCATAGCTTGTTGTGGACTTGTAATTTGGCCGGACTGTGTCTCTTCAGCTGGTTGTTCACTCGCAGTATGGTCACTTTGAGTGTCAGTATTTTTTGTATTTGAAGATTGTTCATCAGCAGAACTATCTTCATCCCCTTCAGTTTTTTGAACTCCCAATACAGAAACCTTTCCCAAAACATAATCAGAATTCAAATAAACAAAACGAGCGTCCCCTGTCAAAATATCTTCAGGGACCTGTTCAAATATCTGATTAACCTTAACGGACTTATGAGGTTTCAAAGAAACAGAACCAGATAAGGCAGATTGAACCTTAGAATCCTCATCACTAAAAATCAAAAATTTAGCCTTATCAAACTTAACCGTCTTATTTCCCTTATTTTTGACAGTCATAGAAATCATGTAAACCTTAGACGAAGAATTGTCCTGTGTCTCATCTTGGTGTTCCTTAAACGAAAACGACAAATCTTTCCGATCAGCCTTAGACAAATCTTGATAAAATCCAGCTTTACTAACTTCAGAAGCATCGCTACCCTGCTCCGAACTAGAAGAGCTAGGATTAGATGAACACCCACTCAAAAACAAAATTAAACAAAAGGCAACAACAAAAATCCCTTTCTTACGCATAAAAAAATCCCCCTATAAATTTAAACCTAACTAAAAGTATGCCAATTAACACAACAATAAATAAATGATAGAAAACAATAATATTAATACTAATCATCAACATGGTTTGCAAAAAGAATACACAACCAAATGAAATATCAAAAAAATAACAAAAAGACGTCAAGAGAAAAACTCTCAACGCCATTTGTAAAAACTAAGAAAACACAATACCTAATCATTGTTTCTGCGTGATCGAACAAAATCCATAAAATCAGTAATCAAATCTTTCTCATCCTTACTAAAATTACGAAATTGACCGTCCAACTGCGAAGCCACTAATCCATTATCATTCGAAGAAGGATCATTAGTAATTCCCAGTAAATAATCACTAGATGTACCCAAAATTTTAGATAACTTTACCAAATCTATATTATTTGGTTGACGTGTTCCTCGCTCAAAACTAGAAATAGTAGACTTCGTCTTCGAAATAAGAATAGCCAATTCCATTTGCTTCATCTTCTTCTTTTTGCGAAGTTCCCTAATCCTCTTCCCTAGTGGTAGCATGTAATTCCCCCTAAAATCAAAATAAACATAATAATATTTTACCTAAAAAAATCAAAAAAATGGCAGATCACAAAATGTCAGCAATTTTTTGACAAAACAAAAAGAGAAATCGCGGCTTTCACGAGCGACGAAGGAGCAAGTGAAACAGCAAGAAAAAGCACAAACAAAGTAAGAACCGATCAAAAGACCAAATTAGTAAAATAGATAAATACAAGAAAAAAATGAAGTAATAACATAAAAGAATAAGTACAACCAACAAAAACCAAAACAACATACCACCATAAAAATAAGTACCGTATCCCACGAAAAAAAGGAAATTTGTATAACCTTAGAATCTGGGAGGGTGGAGGAAATTCGCTGTCAGGTGTGAGATTTCACTTGGCAATTTCATTGCCTAGTGAAAGGCCGAGTTTTGAGATGTCCTGGCGAACTTCCCGGATAGCTCAAAATCGTGCCCACACCGTTCCACAGCGAAATTTCCGGAACCCTCCCAGATTCGGCAGTGAACCACCCACCCAACAACCACCTCAACAAAAAATTAACCACAAAAAAGCGCCAAGAGCAAAAGCTCCCAGCACTAAAACAAAAAACCTAAAAATTAAAGACGCTTGTTCAACTCCTTGCCAAGCTCTTCGAAGCCAGGCTTACCAAGCAATCCAAACATATTCTTCTTATAAGCTTCAACACCAGGTTGGTTAAATGGATTAATACCATTCAAGTAACCAGAAACAGCAACTGTAGCTTCAAAGAAGTAGATCAAATAACCTAAAGTAAAGGCATCTTGTTCTGGAATGTGGATACTCATAACAGGAACGCCACCGTCAGTATGTGCAAGCACAACACCTTCGTAGGCACGTTTGTTAGCAAAGTCCATTGTCTTGCCTTCAAGATACTTCAAACCATCAAGGTCTTTTTCTTCCTTAGGGATTTCAATATCATGTCTAGGCTTGTCGATCATAACTACTGTTTCCATCAAGTTACGACGACCTTCTTGGATGTATTGACCTAATGAGTGAAGGTCAGTTGAGAAGTTAGCTGATGAAGGATAAATACCCTTTTGGTCTTTACCTTCTGATTCACCCATCAATTGCTTCCACCATTCACCTAAGTATTGCAGGTTTGGTTCGTAGTTTTCAAGCAATTCTGTTGTGTAACCTTTACGGTACAAGATGTTTCTTGTAGCAGCATACTTGTATGCTTCGTTCTTTGTAAGATCATCTGAAGTATAATCTTTACGAGCAGCAGCAGCACCTTCCATCAACTTGTCGATGTCGATACCTGCAACTGCGATTGGCAATAGACCAACAGCTGAAAGAACTGAGAAACGTCCACCGATGTCATCAGGAACAACGAATTCTTCGTAGCCTTCTGCATCTGATTCGCTCTTCAAAGCACCCTTAGCACAGTCTGTTGTAGCAAAGATACGTTCTTTAGCGCCTTCTTTACCATATTTTTCAACTAATTTAGCCTTCAAAACTCTAAATGCGATAGATGGTTCTGTTGTAGTACCAGATTTTGAAATAACATTGATACTGAAATCACGATCTCCGATTACTTCAAGTAAATCTGAAAGGTAGTTAGGAGAAATTGAGTTACCAGCAAAGTAAACTTCTGGTACATCTCGTTCATTTTTAACGTTATAAAATGATGAACTTAGAAAGTCGATTGCCATACGTGCACCGAGGTATGAACCACCGATACCAATACCAACAAAGACTTCTGAGTTTGATTGAATCTTCTTAGCAGCTTCTTTGATACGAGCAAATTCTTCTTTGTCGTAATCTTCAGGTAAATCTATGAATCCACGGAAATCGTTACCTGCACCAGTACCTTCACGTAATTCCTTGTCGGCTGCAGTAACCATGGCTTGCATTTCGCCAAGCTCATTTTCATGAATAAATTTGCCTAATTTTGAATCATCAAATTTAATGTGTGTCATTCTTCTCTTCTCCTTCAATATCTCTAAAACTAGATTAATCATTTTTCATCATAATTTCAATTCTTTTATACGTTTTTTCACAATATGACAAATAAAATATAACAGAAATCCAATTGCAGTTCCAATTGTATTGCTTATCACATCATCAATATCGGAAACTCCGGTCCGAAGTAAAAATTGTAAGGCTTCGATGGAAACGGAAATTAACGCTCCAATCATTACGACCCGCCAAAATCCCCGATTCTTCTTACCGAGCATAGGGACAAAAATACCCATGGGAATAAACCAACCGATGTTACCAAACAAATTATAATAAAAATCGAGCGACGATTTTGCACCGAGCAGCTTAAACGTTTCAACAAACGGTTCAATATTGATGTCAGTCAGTGGACGATGCCAGTAAAATTTAAACTGCCATAAGAAATATCCATCCCTGAATACGGTCAAAAAGAACAGTAGAAAAACATAAAACGCGAAGACGCTGACCCAAAACTCATGATGAAACGACGGCTTCTCTTTTTTCAGACGTAGCCAAATTATTCGGAGAAAAATAAAAAACAACGTGTATAATATTGCTTTATCCACTCCAAAAAAAGATAATCGGATAAGAGGAAAATGATTAATTCTAGTTGCGTACAGATTTGCTATATAATTGTATAGCGGGCCTAAAAATATCATTTTTTCATTCCCTCTCAATTTTTATATAATGAATATTATACTTGCAATTAAGCTCATTGTGGCTTAATTATTTCAAATTAATAAGTAAACTTTAACAAAGGATTTATAAATGAATAAATTAAAAAAATTCTTGAATAAGCGAGCAGGCTTCATGACCATGTTGGTCGTCTTTTTATGGATCAAAACGATCATTGCCTACTACCTTGATTTTAATCTAGGAGTTGCCGATCCGATCCAACATTTTATTTTGTTGATCAATCCTTTTGCAACTTCAATAATTTTACTTGGTTTAGCGTTATACATCAATCGACCAAAAGTTTCCTACATCGTGATGGGGATCATTTACCTACTGGAATCGGCTTTGTTGTACGGTAATATTTTGTATTACCGGCAATTTACCGACTTTTTATCGGTCAACACAATCACCGGCGCTGGTAAAGTTTCCAAGGGCCTCGGTGCCAGTGCGGCAAATATGGCTAATCCCCACGATGTTATTTATCTCGTCGACTTCATTATCATTTTAGTATTATTTTTAACTCATTTCATAAAAATCGATAAATCTAAATTTAGAAAGTTAAATGCTTTCGCTGTTTCGATGGCTGGCTCGATGTTGTTTTCGTTTAATTTGATGATAGCCGAATGCAATCGTCCACAATTACTAGGACGTACTTTTGACCGAGCCTACATCGTTAAGTATTTAGGCTTTAATTCTTACTTAGGTTACGACTCGATCAAAACAGCGCAAAATAGCCAAGTCCGATCTTCCGCCGTTGGGACCGACATGGACCACGTTTTGCAATACACGAGCAAAAACTACGCTGCACCAAATAAACAGTATTTTGGCAAAGCTAAGGGTAAAAATATTATTATCATCCACTTGGAAAGTTTCCAACAATTTTTGATCGGTATGAAGATGAATGGTCAAGAAGTTACTCCTTTCCTCAATAGCTTGTACAACGATAAAAATACGATTGGCTTTGATAATTTTTATCATGAAGTTGGTCAAGGTAAGACGAGTGATGCTGAAACGATGCTCGAATCTGGACTTTTTGGCTTACCTGAAGGTTCGTTCTTCACTAGTCTTGGAACTGACAATACCTTCCAAGCTGCTCCCGCGATTTTAGGACAAAAAGAAGGCTATACTAGCGCCGTCTTCCACGGAAATATCGGAAGTTTCTGGAGTAGAAATGATGTTTATAAAAACATGGGTTACGATTACTTCTTTGACGAATCTTACTTCAATCAAGACACGCCAAATTCGACGATGGAATACGGTCTGAAAGATAAGTTGATGCTTTCTGAGAGTGCCAAATACTTGGAACAATTGCAGCAACCGTTTTATGCGAAATTTATCACCGTAACGAACCACTATCCTTTCCAATTATCTGAAGAAGATATGTCCAGTGACAACTTCACCAAACCGGACACTGACAACCCAACTGTCAACGGTTACTTTGAAACAGCTCACTACTTAGACAGTGCTTTGAAAGAATTTTTCCAATACTTAAAAGACAGCGGTATTTACGACAACTCGATGATCGTCTTATACGGTGATCACTACGGACTATCAAATTCTCAAAACCCTGACTTAGGTCCACTACTTGGGACTAGTTCTGAAGACTGGAATGATTTCGATAATGCCTCACTGCAAAGAGTTCCCTTCATGATCCACATGAAAGGACTAAAAGGTGGCACGAACCACACTTACGGTGGTGAGATTGATGTCTTACCAACTATTTTGCACATGGCTGGGATCAATACCAAACCTTACATTGAAATGGGAACTGATCTGCTATCGAAAGATCACAACCAAATCGTGGCCTTTAGAAACAAGAACTTCATTACTCCGCGTTACACCGTCTTGCGTAATTCCGAAGGTGATCACGATGTTTATCTCAATAAGACTGGCGAATTAGTCGACTTGACTGATAAACCTCAGCTACAAAAGAAAATCAAGAAATGGCAAAAGATGGTCAACGAACGATTGCAGATTTCTGACACAGTCAACAATAAGAACTTGCTGAGATTTTATACCCCTGCCAACTTCACGCCAGTTGATCCGAAAAAATATGATTACTCTGATCAAATCCAACGACTGCTAGATACTCGCTCGGCACTGGGACTCAAGTCAACTAGTATCTATTCCAAAAATAATGATCAGTCTACGACTTCGATGTATCATACTGATGCTAGTGAGCTCAATGGTGATCGGTCATCTATTGATAGTTGGGACTACGTTGAAAGTAATAATAAAAAGTAAAACTCATTTGTCACAATTTTAAATCAGCAACAAAAAGGACAAGCCTACAATTTGCAGGCTTGTCCTTTTTTAGACTATAAATATTTACTTATCCTTTTTTGTATGTTCGTATCCTTCATCATAGAAGTAAACTACGAAGGTACTTCCGACATTTAATTTACTTGCCACTTCGATTTTTCCGCCGTGGTTTTCGACTAATTGGTGGACGATCGATAGTCCTAAGCCAGACTCACCGTATTTTCGATTCTTACGGGATGGATCCGCTTTGTAGTATCTGTCCCAGATATTTTTAACTTGATCTGTAGACATCCCTACTCCGGTATCTTGGATCTTGAAGACGGAAGCGTGATTGTCTTCTTCTCGATAGCCGCGGACGACGATTTCGCCGTTATTAGTGAACTGGATCGAATTTTGGATGATATTGAACATGACTTGTGTGAATCGGTCATAATCTGCAAAGGTATTCAGTTCTTTTTCTGGTGTCTCTAGCCTTAGGTTGTCGCCAGCTTCTTTTGCTTTTTTCGTTAATTGCGACACGATGTCGTGCAATGGTACGTTGGCATCGAAAACTCGTTTAGCCAAGGTTATTTGATTAGTCCGGATCTTTTCATAGTCAAGGTTTTCATTGACTAGTCGGATCAATCGATTGGTTTCGTTACGCATCAATTCGATACTTTGTCCCTTGGATTCTTCTGGAATAGCATCGTATGCCAATCCTTCTAATAGCCCATTAATGGTCGTTAATGGCGTTCTCATTTCGTGTGACGCATCGGCCATGAATTCTTTTCTACGCTGTTCTTGGCGCTTTATTTCCTTATCTGAGGCTTCTAGGGACTTAACCATGGTATTAAAGTCATCGGCCAAGTCATCTAGCTCATCCCGATTTTTACTTTCGATATGAACTGAGAAGTCATTGTTAGCAACTCTTCTCGTGGCTCCTCTGAGTCGGTTGATCCGATTAACTTGATATCTTGAAAGCAAGAAACTTAGGATAATGGCTGCCAGTAGTGAGATCAATAAGGCGATGTACAGTCGATTGTTGATCTCACCAATATTAGTCTGCAGTTGGCTAACGTCAGACCCTGCCCAGACGGCAGCTACTAGTTTGCCATCTTTGAACCAAGGGGTTAGGACGTAGACGTAGTTCATGTCAGCATTGTTTTTGAATTTCGGGTTACCATCTTGATCAGCTTGGCGAGAAATATTACGGACAGTCTTGCCTTGTTTTAACTTATTCCAATACTTTTTCTTCAAATGAGTCGAAGTTCCGGCGACGGATGAAGGATAAACTTGGGTATTGTTGTAATCAAAAATAGCAAAACGAACATTCCGATCTGATAAAACTTGCTCAACCATCGAAATATTTTCGTCGGTAATATTGTGGATCCGCCCAGTATCTGAATCAGTCGTTAAGGCGATTTTTTCAAGATTACCAGCGTATCCTTCGAGATCTCGATAAGTTTTGTTGTATTCCCAAGTCGTGGAAGTACTAGTTACGGTATACAAGATGATACCTAAAGTCGTCAAAATAACTACTAAGAAACTCAGCATATTTTGGTAGATTAATTTCATATTTATTTAGCCTTTACTTCAGAATCGTCAAACTTGTATCCTACTCCCCAAACAGTTTCGATCACTTGAGGACCAACTTTTTCGATTTTTTGACGAAGCTTCTTGATATGAGCATCGACAGTTCTTTCTTCACCAAAATAATCGTAGTCCCAAACTTGCTCGAGTAATTGTTCACGTGAAAAAACACGTTTTGGCTTACTTGCTAGAGTTTTGAGCAGATCAAATTCTTTAGGCGTTAAATCTGGGATCTCTTTTCCACCTAAATAAGCTTCACGAGTTCCAGCATTCAATTGGAAAAAGCCGGTATCGATATCGAATTCACTGTTATCATTATCACCGCTGTCAGTTGCCGGATTGTTCTTTGAAGCCTCTTCGGCGATATTTTCGCTACGCCGATGGATTGCCTTGATCCTGGCAATCAAAGTGATAGGACTAAATGGCTTTGTTACGTAATCATCAGCACCAAATTCCAAACCGAGAACTTGATCACTTTCACTGTCACGAGCAGTCAGCATGATGATCGGTACCGTCTTTGAAACGGCACGGATCTCCTTGGCAACTTCCATCCCGTCTTTTCCAGGCAAGTTCAGATCTAAAGTGATCATATCCCAGACATCTGGTGATTCATTAAACTTTTCAACTGCCTCATTTCCGTCATAAGCAAAGGTAGCATCCCAGTTTTCTTTTTGAAAAAACATGCTCATCATTTCGGAAACAGACTTATTATCTTCAATCATTAATATTTTCATTAGCATAAACTCCATTCAACATTTCAGAAATACCCTATATCATTTGGACAAAAGTTGTTAAGATGTAGGAGTACAAAATTTTATTAGGTTGGTGAATACTTTGACATTGCACAACGATTATAAAGGAACCGTCTTTTTCGACTTGGATGGTACATTAATGAATGCCAAATCAGAAATTGACGATTCAGTTGCAAATGCCGTTCATGAATTACGCGACAATGGCTACCTGCCAGTAATTAGTACTGGTCGCGCAACAAATGAATTACAACACGTTTTAGGACCGACAGGTATTGATTCATATATTACTTTAAATGGCGCTTTTATCAAATCAGGAGATCAATTGATCTACGAAAGCGAGATTTCAAATAAGACCATCGAATCGGTGATAGCTGCCGCTTTAGACTTTGGCGACACGATTGCGATGCATACCGGTGACACAACGAAAATCTACGAATATAAACCAATTGTGACCGACTTCTACGCATCCGTTCACATCGAGGAACCAGAAGTCGATCCTGACTTCTACAAACACAATAACATTCCGATGATCATCGTAGTTTCTCACGAAGGTCCAGAACGCTATCAAGCAAAATTCCCTGAATTGAATTTCTTCAAGACTGGTAAATTCTCAATCGATACCGTTCAAAAAGACGTCTCCAAGATGCACGGTATCAAGCACTTGCTCAAGGGCATGGACTTAGAAGATAAGCCCGTATACGCCTTCGGTGACGGTGCAAATGATGTTCCGATGATCAAGTTTGCTGACCACAGTGTGGCAATGGGCAACGGGATCGACGAAGTTAAGCAATTAGCTGAATTCGTTACTACTGCTAATACTGACAACGGGATCGTCAACGGCTTGAAGCACTTTGATTTGATCTAAGTAATTGAAAAATGGCAATATTCGTTCATTGAATATTGTCATTTTTTGTTGGAAAAAATCTTAACTCAAAATGACGACTTTTCCCATCATATGACCTGCTTCGACTAATTCGGTAGCTTTTTTAATATTTTCAACGTTTAATCCTTGAAATACCTTGGTAGTCGTTGATGATATCTTACCATTATCCAAATCTTGCGCCAATTGGAAAAGGTACTCCCCTTGAGTCGACATGCTATCAAGATTGAAAAAGGCCTTGGTAAACATCCATTCCCATTTGAAATCAACTGATTTTTGTTTCAAATCGGCAACTTTAGATTCATTTAAATTCGTGATCGTCGCAAATGTTCCAAACGGCTTGATCAATTCAACAATTTCTTCCCAATGTGGATCGTTGTCACTTAAACCAACGATGAAATCGACATACTTAACGCCAAGATCACGGACTTGCTTGATCAGATCTTGATGATGATCAACTACTTGATCTGCACCGAGACGTTTGACGAAATCGACTTTTTCATCGGTCGAAGCTGTAGCAATAACTTTGAGTCCAGCTAAATGTGCGAGTTGAGTCAAAATTGAACCGACTCCTCCGGCACCATTGATGATCAAGATGGTTTTTTCGCTGTTATCAGCATTAGGATCGATATTTAATTTTTCATAGAGTAACTCACTAGCAGTCAAAGTAACTAACGGCATCGAAACGCTGTCTTCGATCGACGTTTTCTTCGGAGCAATAGCAGCAATGGCTTCGTCAACTAGTTCATATTCTTGGTAACTACCGTCACGTGAATAGTCTCCCGCATAAAAGACGATATCGTTACGCTTAAACTTAGTAACTTCAGATCCGGTGTCAACGACCTTGCCGTATCCATCATAACCTAAGACTTTGGGACCGTTGAAACTACCAGTCAACTTCTTGCGTGTAGCAATATCAACTGGGTTGATCGATATCCCTTGGACTTCAACTAAAATATCGTGGGGCTTGCAAACGGGCAAGGCAGCATCAAATTCAGATAAACTATTTAGATCACTATCAGTAACGCCATATATTTTCATGGTAGTTCCTCCTTCACATATCTTTATTTTACAACAAAAAAACTCGGTTTCACTCGTTAAGTGATTTACCGAGTTTTTTTGATTAACAAATTATGTTTATTTTCTTGGGCGCTTTGTTTGGTGGTTGCCAAACATTGCCCCTTTTATAGCGGAAACGAGTTCCGGAGCGCAGCGGCCTCCGGTTTAGAAACTGTCGGCAGGCACGGCTTCGCCGCACCTTTGGTGCCGACAGTCCCTAAATCCTCAGCAGCTACCCGCGCTCCTCCACTCTCTTTTTTTGAAACAAAAAACTCGGTTTCACTGGTTGAGTGATTTACCGAGTTGTTTGATTAACAAGTTTTACTTGTTTTGTTGGGGCGCTTTGTTTTGGGGTTGCCAAACGTTGCCCCCTTTATAGCGGAAACGAGCTCCGCGAGGTAGCGGCCTCCGGTTAACACATGTAGTCGCGGCACTGCTTCGCAGCACCTTGTGCGACTACACGCGTTAATCCTCAGCAGCTGACCACCTCGCTGCGCTCTCTTTTTTCTCTACCCAACAATTTCAACAGTAGCAGAAGTTATACCATAAGATGGTACTAAGCTGTTAGGCATTGCGACGTCTATTTGTTGTGGGTTTGAATATGCAAATGTTCCTGTGTCATTTACTGTTCTGTACCAGACGTCTCCTTGTGCTGTTGTGATTTTGATGCGTGTACCACGTGGTAATACGCTTAGGTTGGCTGCTACTCCGTCGTAGCCCATGTTTGAACCTAAGACTGCTGGATCATAGAAACTTACTTTGAATGTTCCGACTGATGTGGTTGCTGGTTGTACTTGTTCTTGTGTTTGAACTGGTTGTGCAGTTTGCACTGGTTGAGCTATTGGTTGTGGTTGAACTGTTTGTACTGGTTCAGCGACCTCTTCAGCTGGCTCTTCTGTTTCGATCTCAGGCATGTCGAAATCTTTTTCGCTTCCTTTGATTCCTGGCATAAATTCCTTGTTACCAGGTAAAGAAACTTTTTTATTTAATTTATTTTCGTCTTTGTTAGTGTCGTCAAGATGATGTCCCTTGATCGTATCTTTAATGCTGACGGTAGTTTCAACGTCAGATTCTTTATTTGCATCAGCATATACATTGGCTGAATACCCCATAAAACTAACAAATATTAGGCCTGTAAAAAATAAGGCTTCAAGTTTAAATTGCTTTATCAACTAATCCCTCCGATTTGTTTGAACAACAGAGAGAACTATACAAGATTTATGTTTCATTTATATTACACAGATAATAAATAAGATTGCAGGACGATTAGATTTGTAACATTTGTGTAATGTATGTCAATAAAGTGATTTTTTAATTGAATATAATGATATTTTTTCAAATATTCAGACATTTGTCTTTTTAAACGGAACTTACATTTTTCTCACATTTGACCTTTCACGGTCATATATAATCAGCCAAATGAGGGATACTTTTACCAAAAATCGATCACTATTGACAAACTCAAGATAATTATCCCTCATCAAAACACTCATTTTTTTGAAAATAATCTCTAAAAACATTAATTTGACAATATTTTTGATTTGCGAGAACAATCTTTTGTCAAAAAATTTTTTTTATGCTAATTTGAATTTAACCTAATAAATATTGGAGGAATGCACATGTCAAAAAAAATCGCAGTTTTAGTCGGTAGTTTAAGAAAGGGATCATTTTCAAAGCAAATCGCCCATAACTTGGTAAACTTGTTGCCTAGTGATTACGAAGCAGAATTTGTAGAAATTGGTAACCTTCCACTGTACAACGAAGATATTGATACACCAGAAAGTACTCCAGCAGAATACACAGCATTTAGAGATACTATGAAAGACAAAGATGCCGTATTATTCGTAACACCAGAATACAACCGCTCGATTCCAGCAGCATTGAAAAACGCATTAGATGTTGGTTCACGTCCATACGGTCAAAGCATCTGGGACAAAAAGCCAGCCGCAGTAGTCAGCGTATCACCAGGCGCAATCAGTGGCTTCGGAGCAAACCACATCTTACGTCAATCACTAGTATTCCTAAACATGCCAGTAGTACAACAACCAGAAGCATACATCGGAAACGTAACCAACCTACTAGATGACAACGGAAACGTCGACGACAGAACCAAAGGATTCCTTCAAAGCATCGACGACGCCTTTGTTGACTTAATTGGAAAGTACTAGCACAGAAAATGGAGGCACACGGGTAGCTGCTGAGAATTTTAACACAGAGAGCGCAGCGAGGTTGGTCAGCTGCTGAGGATTAACGCGTGTAGTCGCACAAGGTGCGGCGAAGCCGTACCGCGACTACATGTGTTAACCGGAGGCCGCTACCTCGCGGAGCTCGTTTCAGCATCCTTGAGGATAACAATAAAAAGCACTATTCAAACCACTGCAGTTTTAATCGGCAAAAAATGGATAGTGCTATTTTGTTGCAGCAAATTTGGATAGGAAAAATAGACAGCTCTATTCTATACATCCAAAGTTGTGCCTGACGACAGTTGCTAAGCCGGAAGCCCCTGCGTCTCGGAACTCGTTTTCACATCCTTGAGGATAAAACTTAACAACACTATCCAATCACACCAACCAAAACAAAAAAACTCGGTCACCCAAAGCAGGTGGTCGAGTTTTTTATTCCCCATCAAAATAATCAACCAGCTTCACCCCATGATTATAAGGTACAGCAGCCGAGTCGATCATCTTCATAAATCGATCAGTTTTCATAATAACTTTCAAAATATTAATAACAGATTTCTGCAAATCACCAAGATAAAGATCATTATTATCTTTAAACTTTCCAGAAATCAACAAGGTATGTTGATCAATGATTTGAGCAGTACCGGCATAAATCATGTCTAGCAAAGTACTATCAATGCTTTCAGCATTGGCCAAACCAATTTTGACGACTTCTTCCCCTTCTGGATCAGGAACGAAGTCATTCCAAAGTTCTTTTTCACCTGGAGTAAATGTTGCTATATCAAATGTAGGTCGTTTTTTTATAACACCAAATCGATCAAACTCTGGTCCTAAGTCTGCAATCGCTGCTAACAATTGGTCTTGACTTGATCCTGGCATGATCAAATCATTTCCAGCGTGCATACTTTCTTTAGGCTCAGCCAAACTGTACCAATCGGTCATGACTAAACCATTAAAATGCCATTCATCACGCAAAATATTAGTCAAAGACTCAAAATTAGCTGCGGCAAAAGTACCATTGATCTTGTTGTAAGAACTCATTACCGCCATCGGCTGGGAAGCTTTCACGGCAATTTCAAAGTTCTTCAAGTAAATTTCTCGAAGTGCTTGTTCACCAACGACACTGTTACCAGTATTACGCTTAGTTTCTTGGTTGTTGGCTAAGAAATGTTTGATGGTTGCACCCACACCAGGATTTTCCTGGACTCCATTGACTTCAGCAGCTGAGATCATTCCTGATAGCACTGGATCTTCGGAGAAATATTCAAAATTACGGCCACCAAGTGGATCACGATGGATGTTCATTCCTGGAGCTAACCACATCGTAATGCCAAATTCCTTCATTTCTTTACCAACAGCAAAGCCTAATTTTTTAACTAAGCTAGTATCCCAAGTTTGAGCCAGCATCGTACCGATTGGCCAAGCAGTAGCGTATTGATATTGGTCATTGCCATCATCATCTTGATACTTCTGTGTCAAACGAAGTCCAGCTGGTCCATCGGCATTCACAGTTTTAGGAATACCAAACTGCAAGTTTTCCACAGTCTCACCGGCAGCACCAGGAACCGTTTGAGCACCGTTACCAACGATACTTCCCATTTCATCAGGAGTCACAACCCCCTCGACTAAATCAATCAATTCCTGATCAGAAAGTTCAGCAACAAATTGTTCGAGCGAAATCTTCTTATTATAAACGTCCACCAATCGGGGCGCCGTAACTGATTCCACTTTAGCAATCGTTTCTTTTTTCCCTTTACCAGGCAATTGACGTCGACTATTGGAAAAAGTCGTAACCTCATTTTCACGATGATAGTGAATGATCTCCGGTCCGGAGAAGTTTTCTGCTTTTAATAGGAAGAAAGGAACTTGTTTGGTTTGCTTTAACTGGACATTGTTCGATCGTAAAATCGTTGGATCCATTTCTGGCATCAGTTTGTGTTCCAACTGCGAAATAACAACATCTTCATCTAGCCTAAATTCAGCTATGACTTCGGTATTTTTCGAACTATTTCCTAAACGAACAATGTAAGTACCGGCAACTAAAATAAAGGCCGCTTTCGATTCATCATAAACTGCCAAATTTTTAACAGGAACTGACAGCTTCAAACTTTGTTCTTGCTCTGGATAAAGTGGCTTAGTCTTAACAAAACCGGCCAAGCTTTGGTATGGCGTAGGAATACCTGTCTGTGGATTAGAAACGTATAATTGGACTACTTCAGCACCTTGATAAGTCTCGCCAATATTTTGGACTGAAATATCCACATCGAGCGACTTTTCATTAACGTGGACTCTATCCGTCTGGATGAAAAATTTCGTATAGCTTTTTCCAAAACCGAATTCATAACGTGGCTCGACGTCGAAGCTATCAAAATATCGATAACCGACATAAATACCTTCTTGGTAATTAGGTTCTTCTTGGCCAAAACTATTCGCCGTATAATAATCGCTATATTGTTTAGCCCAAGTATCCGTCAGCTTTCCTGAAGGAGTCGTTGTTCCATCAAGAACATCAGCAACTGCTAATCCAGCTTGCATCCCCGGCTGTGAGATCAATAAAACACTGTCTAACAATGGACAATCATCAATAAACGAAGTGTCGATGACTCCTCCGACGTTCAATAAGACGACACTGTTTTCATAAAACTGACTCATGGCTTGAATATTAGTCAATTCACTTTCCGTTAATAAAAAGTCGCCTGGTTCATTCTTGCGGTCTTGTCCTTCACCGGCACTTCTGGAAATAACGTAAATCCCAGTTTGAGCTTCAGGAAATTCACCGATTTCAGGATCATCCATTGAAAAAGCCGGAGCTAAAATAGCTAACATTGAATCTTTATTTTTTTCGTAATAAGCTTGTTTATTTTTTTCATAGGCTCGTTGATAACGCGTCAACCAACCTTTGGAAGTAATTTGAAAACCTGCTTGTTCCAAACCATCTGCGATGTTGATCACCCGACGTTGATTGACATCACCAGACCCTGTACCTCCTTTATAAGTAGCAAAGGATCCGCTTCCGAATAAGGCTATCGTCCGATTTTGTAACGGTAGGACTTCGTTCTTATTTTGTAGCAGCACCATCCCTTGCTCGGCTACCTTTTGAGACAACTTTGCATTGTTGACCTCACGTTGAGACATCTTGCTTTCCATCACACATACTCTCCTTTGGTGGAAATTGTACCTATAGACAATTTTACACTTTATACGGTGATAGTGGAGAGGGAAAATCGGATAGAGTTTGCGGGGGGGATTTTTGATGGAGGTTAACTGCCGGTTCCGGGGCGGGGCGCTATATGGGATTGGAACGCTGTGGACGTCGATTTGAACTACCCGAGAAGTTCGCTCGGGCATTTCAAATACGAGTCTTATTCTAAGCGATAAATCGCTAAGAATAATTTCACAGCTGAACCCATATAGCGCCCCACCCCTCCACCTATGTTAGTGCAAAGTCTATCCTTTGGGGTTGGGGGACGGTACTTATACTTGTTGCATAAATCGGCGTTTTTTCCCCTCCCTATTTCTCACTTGTCTATCTCAAATCCCTCCATAATAGTAAAGACCAAGACCAAAACCTCAAAAAAAAGACAAACCCTTTTGGTTTGTCCTTACTATTATATAAATTATTAGTCTCTCCCAACTATCTCATTACTCCAAAAATTCAGGATCACGATATGCTGGGTTTGGGTATTTGTAGAAGCCTTCTCCTGTTGCTACTCCCTTTTTGCCTTTGTCTATGTAGTCGTTTTTGATCATGTCGGCTAGAGCTCGATAGTCTGGGTCGTTTTCTGCTTGCATTGATGTTATGTCGTAGGCTGTTTTTAGGCCTACTATGTCTAGGATACCGAATGGGCCGAATGGGGCTTTGGTTGCTAACATCCAAGTTTTATCTATTGTTTCTACGTCCGCTACTCCTTTTGCTAGTAACATTTGAGCAGCATTTAGTAGTGGTACTAGTAAGGTATTTAATACGTAGCCTGGTTGTTCTTTTTTTAGTTTGATTGGTATCATGCCGATTCCTTTGGCAAATTCTACTACTTCATCGTAGATGGTTGGATCAGTTTGTGTGGTCCCCATTACTTCTGCTGTGTTATTTTTCCAGATTTCGTTGGCGAAATGTAGTGCCAAGAATCTTTCTGGGCGTTTTGTTATTTCAGCGAACTGGCTTGGTAAGAGCGTTGAGGTATTTGTGGCAAAAATTGTTTTAGCAGGTGCTACTTGAGCTAGCTCTTGATAAAAACTTTCTTTGATGTCCATTCGTTCTGGGATTGCTTCGATCACCAAATCGGCGTTAGTTACTGCGGTCTTTAAATCACTCGAATACTTCAAGCTTGCAGGAACTGATTCTGCGTTTTTGTTTGAGGTCGTTAAATCTCGGATCAAGGTATCTTTCAAGTTCGGCAAAATCGTACTTTCGTAGACTCCGGGTTGGAAAAATACGTTCAAATGGTCGGCTTGTCCTTGGACTTCTTTCTTATAAGTTTCGACTAGGCCTAACATTCGATCCTTCGCTTTGGCGATTACTTCATCATTAATATCGTAAATTGTTACATTGTATCCGCGAAAAGCTGTCTGAAAAGCAATTTGACTTCCTAAAACTCCACTTCCGGCAATAGTGACATTTTTGATTGTCATGATGTGACCCTCCGTAAACATATTTTGTAACCGATTACATTTTAACTAGTTTTTAGTTGTTTTCAAAATGAAACGATTGTAAAAAGTTTAACGAGTGGTTAATGGCGAGCTTCCAAGCGATAAATATTAACTCCGACTTGACTCAATAATTCGACTGATTTAGTCAAAGAGAATTCATCGGTTGATCTAATGGTCAATTGCATTGCTTCTATCAATGGTGCACCATTTTGCTCCAAAACTGAACGTGCTAAAACATCATCAGAAGTTTCTAAAATCACCGTCGGATGACGTTTAGACATATGTTTATCAACTATCTTCCCTGATTCTAAATAAGTCAGGTTATCGGTTAGCGGCATGATCTCAGCCATGGTTTGTCCATTGATCACAAATGACGTCCCCTGCGCCATTTTCCGTTGGATCACTTGATGAAGATTTTTAATATCCGCTCCTGTCAATCCTATTGTCGGTTCATCTAGTAATATCAGTGGTGCATCGTTAACTAGTGCTTGGGCCAGTCCGAGTTTTTGTTTCATGGCAAAAGCATACGTACTGACAGGCTTTTCGATAAAATTAGCCAACTGCAATTCTGACACGATTCGTCCGATTTTTTCGTTGGAGTTTGAATACAATCGCAGATGATCAATACCTGTCATATATGGGAAAAGATCAGGCGTCTCGATCAATGAGCCAACTTGTGATACTTTCGGCTTATTAATAGAAGTAATTAGATCGCCGGATATTTTGATTTGCCCACTGTCACGTTCCATTGTGGCAATGATCAATTTCAACAAGGTCGAGCGACCAGAACCGTTGGGACCGACAATTCCCATTGATCGTCCCGATTCCAAGGTCAAACTCAAATCTGATAAGGCAGTCACCCCATCGAAACTTTTCGTCACATGTGAGATTTCTAAGATATTATTCATGCTTCCCTCACTATATTTTTAGATTGTATCTAAAATATTATCAGTAAGAAACGCTGGAAAAAAGCTACTAACCTCAATTAAATTTATTTATATTTATATATGTCATCACTTATTTTTGAAGACTGTTTTATTCAATATTTTACTGATCAAAAACATCAATAATACGACCAAAATGACGATAATGATCTCATTGACCCAAAAGTTGAAATTGAACGTGTGGACGAGAAATTTCAAGACGGGATCATTAATAACGATAAATAAAATTACTGTTATACTAATGTAGATGGTTGATTTATTCAAGAATTGACCTCCAAATTTAATTATATCAATTTTTTAAAGGAGTTTTTCGATGACTACTAAACACGTCGCAGTTTACGTTACAGGTGGGATTGCCGCATACAAAGCATTGGAAGTAGTTCGTGCCCTAATTAAAAAAGGAATTGAAGTCCAAGTCGTCATGACTTACGCCGCACAAAAATTCGTCACGCCACTAACTTTCGCAACTTTAAGTAAACATCCCGTGATCACGGATAATTACCAAGCTCAATCTAGCGCAGACGATTTCATCCCTCACATCAAAATCTCCCGTTGGGCAGACCTAGCTGTGGTCGTTCCGGCGACAACCAACATCATTGCCAAAATGGCGAATGGCATCGCTGATGACATCGTTACTTCAGCTTTGATCGCTACGACCGCCCCTAAACTAGTCTTCCCAGCGATGAATACGAGCATGTGGGAATATCCTGCCACGCAAAGAAATTTGCAGTTGCTAGAAGAAATGGGCATCAAAGTCGTTGCTCCGGCAGAAGGCTTTTTAGCTGAAGGAGAAATTGGCAAAGGACGCTTAGTTGATTTGGACACCATCATGGAAAACATCGAAAAAGCTCTCAACAAGGATCTACCATTAGCTGGCAAAAAAGTCATCGTCACTGCTGGTGGCACAAAGGAGCCGATCGACCCAGTTAGATTTATCGGTAATAATTCTTCGGGCAAAATGGGCATCGCCCTAGCCGAATCAGCCGCTAAATCAGGTGCTGAAGTAACCTTACTAGCAACGGTCCCTTACCTGTCGACCATGAAAAATCTGACGGTGATCAACATCGATTCTGCCGAAAACATGTTGACTAAACTCAACGACCTATTCCCAGAAACTGATGTCCTAGTAATGGCAGCAGCGATTTCCGATTTCAAGCCAGTCCACGTTGCCACTCAAAAAATCAAAAAAACTGCCGACCAAGACACTTATTCGATCGAACTAACGAAAAATCCTGACATCCTCAAAACAGTAGCTCAACACAAAACGACTCAAACCGTCGTTGGTTTTGCCGCCGAAACTCAAAACTTGATTGAAAACGCCACGAAAAAACTCAACAGTAAAAATGCCGACATCATCTTAGCAAATGACGTTTCACAAAAAGACGCCGGCTTCAACGTCGACACCAATCGGATCACGGTCATTACTCAAAATCAAGAACCAGAAGCTTGGCCTTTAATGACGAAAAAAGAAGTTGCCGATAAGTTTTGGAGATATTACCTCAACCAATTTGCAAAATAATTTACTTTACAAAAATGAACGATAAGGCAAATCTCAAAACCAACTCAAGCATAGAACGCTCAGAATAGTTTATACTCCAACTAAAAATGCAGTAGCGATATTCAAAATAGAATATCGCTACTGCTATTTATTTTCTTGAATAAATTCCCACAACTTATCACTGGCTTGACTATTGTGGCCTCGTTTTCGAATAAAGCAAAGCTGATTAGGTAGCTTACAATCAACTGGAATCAAACTGATCTTGTCATCAACAAATCTCTCCACCGTCTTTTGCATCATGAGTGAAACTCCCAGATGATTCTTGACCATGGCTGCAATCAAGTCGATCCGCGTTCCTGTATAAGCAATGTTAGGAGTGAATCCGGCTTTATGGCAAAGATTTCGAATCGGATCAAGCAAATTAGTCGCAGAATTGAGCAGTAAAAATTTTTCACCTGCCAATTGCTGTAACTTGATCGACCCATCTTTTTGCAATACAGAGTAATCTGCTGGGACCATTGCGACCAACTGATCCTCCTCCATTGGCATGACATCCAGATCCTTACCAATTTTCCCGAACGTCCTAGTAAAAATGATATCGCAATCGTTGCGCCGCAAAGAATCAAACAGTTGTTCACTTTCTTTTTCCTGCAGTTCCACATGAACTTCAGCATGCTCTCGCAGAAAGCTAGCTAGTAGCAAAAAACTATCATAATTAGTCATAGTTGGTATATTGAACAACTTAATAGTCATACTCTGATCATCAAGATAATCAGCAATCTTAATGTTCAAGCTCTCATAGTCATTGACGATCTTGCGGGCATAAGGCTTGACCATCGCACCCTCTGAAGACAACGAGATTTTTCGATGAGCCCGAACGAAGAGCGTCACACCAAGCTCTTTTTCAAGGGATAAAATTTGTTTCGAAATGTTTCCTTGAGTCGTAAAAAGCCGATCGGCAGTTTCCGAGTAATTCAAAGTCTTAGCCAGATCCAAAAAAACTTTCAGCTTGCTGATTTCCATCTGATCACATCCATTCCATTTTAGAATACCATACAAAAAAAGACATTTGATAAATTACTCAAATGTCCTTTTTAATGGAGCAATCAGCTAACTGGATTTTAAAGGTTTTGACCCTTTTCCCAATAAGTGATCGACAATTTCAATCCATGTTTGACTAAAGTATCAAACAATTTATGCGTCCGCTTCGATAATTCCTTCGCAGTTTCTAAATTGTTTTCCGTCAAATATTTTGGCAGATCAGCAGCTTTTTCAGCTCCTTGGTCAGCAGCTTCGATCCGTTGCCGAGCATAAGATTGACAGTCATCCAAAAATGCATGGATCTCATCCGAAAACTCATGATAATGTGGCTCGATCAAAACAGCCAAAGTTTTTTCCAGCCAATAAATGTTGTCCAAAGATACTTCTTGAGTCGTATTCTTATAGTCTTCCGGTGTGTCCAAAGCGTTAACGTAAAATGGCACGTAAGGACTATAGGCGAAGAATCCGAAGGCTAACCACTGAACACCTGCATATGACTCATCTACGTCATTTCTGACTTGTAAGATCGACGAGCACTGATTCCGATCCATGGCGATTGGACGATACTGACGTTGTTCCTCTTTAGTCCCAGATGAATAAGTCCCAAATGGATCAAATTTCGTTCCATTATAATGCGACTGCAAAAATCTTTGAACGTCTTCGATGGCTAATTTTTTTGAAGGTTGGCGTGTCATTGGCATTTCTTGACTAGTAGGATCTTGCTCTGTTTCCGGATTAAACAACTTTTGGCCATACCAAGTCCGTGGCGTGTTATAAAAAGCATCGGCCTCACTTTGAGTACCAAAAATCTCTCGGAAATTAAAATGACCAGGTTGTGGATTAAGATGATGTTTTTCCACAAATTCGACTAAATCAGTCGCAATCAAAAAGTTATCCGTGTCACTAACATCGACTTCTTGCATGATTGTTTGATTAGGAACGATAGCGTACGAGTCATCGGGGATCTTCATAGCTGCCCAATGATGACCACCAGCTGTTTCTAGCAACCAGACATCATTTTTATCATTAAAAGCAATACTGTTACATTCACCAGTTCCGTATTTTTCCAGCAAATCGCCTAGCCTTTGGGCACCTTCTTTAGCCGTCTTCACGTATGGCAAAACTAAGGTCAGCATCGCTTCCTCATCGATCCCATCGTGAACTAACGGATCGTATCCCAGCACCCGCTTGTTGGTAGCAGTCGTTTCGGTCGAACTCATCCCGACATTGTATTCGTTGATACCTGATTCTTCCCAAAGTCCATCGCTTTGGTCAGCCTGAGGCGTGCAAGTATAACGATAAGCGTGATCTGGTAGTGGGATCTCTACACCAGTCGTTACTGACTTGAAAGTCTTATTAAGTTGATCTTGAGCTTGATGAACGATGTATTTGATCGGATTGATCGGACCATAGCCGTCTTCATTTCTAGCAACAATAGTCGAGCCATCCATCGTAGCCTTTTTACCGACTAAAATTTCTGTACAATCTGAATTCAATTTCTTCATCATAATGCCCCCATTTCGTCTCAAGTATAAAATTAATAATACGAAGAAGCTAGGTTATTTGCGGATTTAATTAAATTATTCACAAATGTTTTTACAAAAAAACAGCTTCCAAAAAAGCTGTCAAAATAGTCTAATTTTTTAATCATCATCTGAAAATAAATCCATCGTCTGCCCAACTTCCATCTGATTTCGTGAAGCACGCCACTTGGCCATTTCCTGATCAAACTGATCTAAACTTTGTTTTGAAAACAGCGGTGATGCTTCTTTTTGATCGATGTACTGAAAATTTCCTAAGGCATGAGGCAAGTCATTGACGACCTCTTCTGGGAAAAATTGGCGATGATCTAAAGCCGCCAACGGCTTTTTTTGCTTCAAAGCGTGATTCATCGCATTATTAGTTCCACCTTTTAATCCCGTCTCTAACGCAATCACCCCATCACTCAGACCGCACTGCCATTCATCACGGGCAGCCAAGTACTGTGGCAACATCGTGGTTCCGGTCGGATAAGTTGTGACTAACACCCCACCTCGACTGACGATATCTTCGGCCAACTTTTGATTCCGTCGCGGATAAATAGCTTGATCCAAGCCACATCCCAAAACCACGATCGTTTTTTGAGTAGTCTGCATTGCACCCAAATGGGCCACCGTATCAACTCCGATAGCTAACCCACTGACAATCGTATAGTCTAATTCTCCAGCAAAATACTTGGCCATTCGCAGACCAATTTTTTCTGCAAACTTACTAGGATGTCTCGTACCGATCATCGCGACCATTTTATCGTCGTTCAACAAGTCAACATTCCCTCGGACATACAAAATAGGCGGATATTTTTTTAACTGCTTTAAATTTTTAGGATAACGTTCATCAAAATAATTCAGTACGGTAATTTGATGTTCAGCACAAAATTGTAGTTCAAAAAAAGCCTCATCCAGATATTTTTGAAAAATTTCTTCCGTCAAATATTTCTTAGATAAAGCTTTTTTTACTGATGGTACTGTTGAGTTTTGTAACCATTTGAAATTTAATTTTGAATCAGTCTGATAATTGTCAAACAGCTTTTTAACAGTTGCCATTCCTAAGCCTTTAACCTTCAAAACGGCAATGATAAACTGCGACAACGAAACTTTTGGATCAGCCACTATTCAGGGCTTTCCATTAAGAGCCAAAGTACTAAGTAAACAATGATCCCTGGGAACCAAGGCATCAGCGTTAACAAGACGTACAGTACTCGGCCGATAGTCGTGTTCCAGCCGAAATGTTCACACATCCCGGAAATAACACCGGCAAAAACATTATCACGTGATCTCTTAACTGGTATATGCATAAATTATCCCTCCACTGGTTCTTCCATTAGCATCCACATTACTAGATAGGCAATAATTCCTAATCCAGTAACGGATAAAAATAACGTCAATACAACGTACAACACGCGCGCCAAGGCAACATTCCAACCGAAATGTTCCGCAAAACCTGCAATAACCCCGGCAAACAACTGATTTGTTTTCGATCTCTTAATTGGAATATGCATAATAATAATCTCCTTTGCGTTTCTATATTAATATCATATGAAATTTCCGAGCAAAACGAAATTTATTCAGCTTACAACAACCTTACAGTTTCGTAACATCACTTCAAAATAACCTTCAGGATCCCTTCGATCAAATCGTCCAAAACTCGTTGGTAATCATCAGTCTGGATCTCACTTTGATGAAAATCTAAAACCGTCAAAGCATCAAACAAAGCCACGATCCGATCCTTACTCATCCCAGGTTTAACCAAATCATCAGCGATCCACTTATCGATCAAGTGCAACATCGTAGAATAAATCAAACTATCTTCGACCACATTATCACTTTGTTTAGCGATCAACTCATTCAACTTAGGATTAGCAAACCACTCTTGCAAAATACGATTATGCGAAGACAGCTTGAAAATCTGCTCAACAATCGAATTAATAACCTTAACCGGATCATCATCCAGATCAACTCGAGACAAAATCTGCGCCTTCACATTTTCATTCTCACTATTATAAATCTGCACAAATAAATCTTCCTTCGACTTAAAGTACAAATAAAATGAACCAACAGCAACGCCAGCAATAGCAGCAACATCGGCCACACTAGTATCACGAAAGCCCCGCTCTAAAAACAAAACATGTGCAGCATCAAAAATACGATCTCTCTTGTCATCCATCAAATCACCACCAGTATATTTATGAATGAATTATAGATAAATTCATTCAAACGGTCAACAAATATGCTCATGGTGTAGAAAAACAAAGAAAATAAGACAACCAACTGCACGCAAAAACAAATGCGAGAGTGCGAGAGAATCGAGCACGCGAGCCAGACGCGAAAGTAAGAGATCAAAAATAATACCAAAACTTATCCAACGAAAAAAGAAAGAAAAGATTGCAACCAAAAGGTACGTCAGGAAACAAAATGAGCGGAGCTTCAGTCCCGCGAACCGAGAAGCAGCCAGGAGCTCAAAAAGAATAAATCTTGCGCATAAACATAGGAAGCTCCTACTTCCCCACTAAACAAAGGGGGGATTGCACTACCCTAGGCGGAGGGGCCCGGGGATACAGCCCTCAGCCGATCGAGTAGGAGGTAGCTAGGCTACCGACCTCTCACACCACCGTCCGTACGGGTCCGTATACGGCGGTTCATTAATTTAAGCATTCTGA
>NZ_RHOM01000030.1 GCF_003946515.1 Companilactobacillus zhongbaensis
GAAGATGGGTTGGGTTTCTTTAAACTCCAACACCAGATCCAGCTTCTCTTGGACTGTATATTTACTTCTAGACATAAAAAAATCCCTTCATGAATATCAGATGAATTTATATTATTTCATCTGACAACCATAAAGGGATTATCGCAATTCAATGGATCAAGCTTTTTTTATGTCAAAAATGACTATTAAATATTGTGAAACTATTTACAATCTTGTAAATAAGAGTTACTCTTGACTTGTCAAAGATTGAGCAATCAATTGAAAATAATACAATATTTGAGGAGATAGTTATTATGGATGCCACAGAAAAGAAACTAGTAAACAATGATTTCAAAGATATTATGTTGAACCGTCACTCATACAGAAAGTTCAAAAAAGACGTTAAGATCTCAGATGAAGAGATCACGCAAATTCTAAAAGAAGCAATCAGCGCACCATCAGCTTGCAACTTGCAATCATGGCACTTCGTAGTTTGCAACACACCAGAAGCCAAGAAAAGGGCTCGTGAAGTAATGATGCCATTCAACTACCCACAGATCGACACAGCCTCGACCGTGATATTCGTAATGGGAGACATCCAATCACACTACAAGTATCGTGACGTCTGGAACAAAGCCGCAGAAAATGGCCAGATCACCACAGAAGAAAGAGACAAAATCTTCAAAACCTTCTTACCACTATACGAAAAAGCCGACCGCAACTTCCTAGAAAAAGATGCCACATTAGACGGCAGCATGGTAGCCATGCAACTATTACTATTAGCCAGAGCCCACGGCTACGAAGCCAACCCAATGTCAGGCTACTACTTCGACAAAGTAGTACCACAATTCGGCCTAGATCCAGAAAGATACATCCCAATCACATCAATAGCAATCGGCAAACCAGACGAAGAATTCACCAAATCAGTCCGCTATGATGTAAGTGAAGTCACAGATTTTGCTTAATTCAGAAATGAAATAAAAATAGGCGATGATAATTCCAAAGCAAAGGAATTATCATCGTCTTTTACTGTACAAAAAACAGGAAATAAAAAAACATTAATAGTGAAATATCAACCGGAACATAAAAGCAATCGATGAAAGGCACTATCAAGATAAAATAGATAGATAACTTGATCAGTATCTTAAGACTGATAAAAAAGTAAGTACATCCAAACTAATCAAAGCAGTTTTGCAGAAAAAAGATAAGTACCGTACCCAACCAAAAAAATTGATTTATACCATCTTAGGTTCTGTGGAGGGATGGAGGGAATTCGCTGTCAGCCATGAAATTTCACTTGGCAATTTATTGCCTAGTGAAAGGCCCAGCTGTGAGATGTCCGGGCGAACTTCCCGGATAGCTCAGAGTGGTGCCCATGGCGTTCCACAGCGCAATTCCCGGAATCCCTCCACAGAACCGGCAATAAAACACCAACTAAAATACAACCTCAAATCCGTCTAAAACTAAAAAACCAAAATACCTTTTATCCATAAACTGTTCTACAATATAAATAAATAAAAAACCAATGAAACAAAAAGGGAGCAAACAAAAGCAAAATGATCACATTAAAATCAGAACGAGAAATCGAAGGCATGCGTGAATCAGGAAAAGTACTAGCTGGAGTCCACCTAGGCCTACGCGACATGATCAAACCAGGCCTATCAGCTTACGACATCGAAGTCTTCGCCAACGACTACATCCTAAAACATGGTGCAACACCTTCAGAAAAAGGTTTTGAAGGCTATAAGTACGCCACTTGTGTCGACGTCAACGATGAAGTTGCCCACGGAACACCTCGGAAAAATTTGATCTTAAAAGAAGGCGACATCGTAAAA
Organism: Companilactobacillus zhongbaensis; assembly: GCF_003946515.1. Lineage (GTDB taxonomy): Bacteria > Bacillota > Bacilli > Lactobacillales > Lactobacillaceae > Companilactobacillus > Companilactobacillus zhongbaensis. The sequence continues at coordinate 1,815 of NZ_RHOM01000030.1, forward strand.
GTTGATATGACTGTCAACAAAGACGGATATGAAAGTGACTCATGCTGGAGTTACGCTGTCAGTGAAGTTAGCCAAGAAACTAAAGACTTAATGGATGTTACTAAGAAATCACTTTACCTCGGGATCGCTCAAAGTGTCGTCGGCAATCGTTTAGGTGATATCGGCTTTGCCATTCAAGATTTCACAGAAAACAAGCATGACTACGGTGATGTGCGTGACTTGATCGGACATGGTATTCAACCAACAATGCACGAAAAACCAGACGTTTTCCACTATGGTCAAAAAGGTAAGGGACTTCGTCTTAAAGCCGGCATGACTATTACCATTGAACCAATGATCAACGAAGGAACTTGGGAGATCAAAGACCATACTTTGAAAGATAAAAATGATCCATGGATCTACTACGTATCAAAAGATGGCAGCTGGTCAGCTCAATATGAGCACACTATTGCTATCACAGATGACGGTCCTAAGATCTTAACATCACAAGATGCTGAAGAAGATGCCAAAATGTTGGCTTGGGCACAACAATATATCAAAGATAATAATTATTAGAACTAGCAAAAAGCAGACATTCATCATGTCTGTTTTTTTAATGTGTAAAATTTTAGCCGTAGAAATGTGATGGGAATAGCAATGAGAAAACTCCTAAAATAACAATGATCGTCCACCAATACTTAGCTAGAAAGTCCCAGAAGTTCATTTTTCCATATCTTCTGACGTAACGATTTTTTCGAGGATCAAAGACAAATTCCCCCGAATCCACTAAGGCATCGGTGTCTTTTCCTAAAATCAAGTTATCCAAACTGATATGGAATGTGTCGGCCAACTTGATCAAATTATTCACGTCAGGGGTCGATTCTCCAGATTCCCACTTAAAAATCGCTTGTCTAGTTACGAATAATTCTTTTGCTAGATCATCTTGCGTCAGGTTCAGCTCATTTCAATCTCTCCTTCACGTTTATCTACTTTTAGATTCGTACATATCACCGTTATATACAAGCAAATTATTGACCTTATCTGACGTCATGTAATAACAATTTGCGCAATCAAAAGTAACAAACATACTCACAAAGTCTTATGCGCCAAGCTATATGTCGTTGCAAAAAAAAGAGATAGGTCATCCTACCTCTTTTGTACTATCTATTATTTTTTGTCCCAAAGAAAATCAATCAGCAGTTTATTGACCTCCGGATTTTCGTGCAAGCGACTATGTTGGGCATCTTTTCCAACGATTTTTTCTTCACGGTATGATTTAGCATGATTGCTGACGAGGTAACGCAAGGACTTGGAAGAAGCGTTGCTGACACGGCCATCGGAGTGAGAGCCATCATCTTTGTCACCGTAAATGTTTAGGACGGAAACTCCCTTGTAGGCGTCACTGTGACGGAGTGCCGTTAATTTTTCGTAAGTAGGGTTGATCTGGATCGGTAGGCCATTAGCTTTCAGTTTCATTTCGTTAGGCTTATCGTCGACGCCTAAGATACCGTTGAAATGACCAGCGATGTCGACTTGTTTTTGTAACTGAGGCAGCTTTTTATCACGATAGTTGTCTAGCATGTAAAAAATTATCGCCATGTTGCCCATCGAATGTCCGACGACGTTGAATTTCTTGATGTGATAAGCTTCTTGGAGTTTGAGGACGACATTTCGTGCCCATTGACCGTCTTCGGTATAGTTGGAATTACGGTTGTTGTCAAAACCTACTTCGACGATGGGATGCTTGTCATAAGAAGGGATGACCCCCTTTAAAGTCACGTCACCTTTGTTATCGAATAAGGCTTTAATGATGGTCTTTGGAGGGCCTGCTTTGACGGCAGCGTGTGCCATTGATTCTTCGGCATTAGTGCTACTGCCATAACCATGAAAAAATAAAGTAGGGACGATAGTAGCTCCCTGCTTTTTCGAAACTTTGCTGACGTTAGAGTTGGAACAGGCCGCAAAAGTTATGATCGAAGCGACAAATAAAAAGAAAATCGAAAGGTTTTTCATCATTTTTATCATCTTTTTCATGAAAATATTGTCCTAGTTCTTTTAATTGAGCATACAACTTTTTTAAGTAAAAAGAACTTAAAAAGCTTTATGATTTTTTTCGGTCAGTTTCGAATATAAATATATTTATATTTCATGATATACTAACATTAAATCATAGGGGGGATTCACGTATGAAAAAATCATTAGTAGCACTAGTTTCCGTGTCGTTGCTAGTTTTAGCAGGCTGTGGAGCTAATAATTCGAGTTCTAACAGTAGTAGCTCCAATTCGCAAACGTCTGTTAAAAAGGAAAACACGGCTTATCAGAAGCTAAGTTCTAGCGATAAGAAAAAGCTTAAATTTGATCTTACTTCGACAAAAGATAAAGACGACAACAATTATGAAGTTTCGATGACGATCAAAAATAAGTCGAAGAAAAATGTTTCCTTCGACCCCACGCAATTCAGTTTATTAGTTGATGGCGTGCAACGGGCGACTTCTGATGAAGACGACAAGGTTACTGTTAAAGCTGGCCAACAGATCACGATCGACGAGTTGTTTGAAGACGTTTCAGCTGATGTCTTGAATGGTGAGAATATAACTGTTGAATACATCAATAAGAAAAATATCGTCGCAAAACCTAGTTTTAACATAACGACTGATTCAGCAAGCGATGAAACTGCTGCAACGACGAATAATGGTAGTGGCGATGATCAAGAAACAGCCGCTACTAGTTCAACGAGCCAAGCACCACAAGACAATCGGGTCGTTAAACGGGCTGATCAAGCGGAAGACTTATATAGAAGAGCAACTGGTGGATGGGGCGGTTATTTGACTGTCACAGAAACTAATGGTGGCTGGGAAATCACAAGTACTGATACTGGTGAACACGTAGGATTCGTTTCCTATGCCGGAGACACAATAGCAGACAGTAACGGAACAACTACCTACGACGAGATGCTTCACGCTGAACAAAATGGTGGTCCTGTCAAACCATAATTTTTCCGATATCAAAAAATTAGTATCAAATAATTTTTTCGTGATATTATTTGGATAAATAGGAGGGGATTCCCATGAAAAAAGCACTTTTAGCATTTACTGCGGCTTCAGCGCTAGTTTTGGCTGGTTGTGGCGCCAACAATTCTAGCTCGAATAGTAGTGATTCAAGCCAACAAAGTTCAACGCAGAAGCAAGATACGGTCGTTGAATATCAAAAATTGGGTAAGAGCGATAAGAAACTAGTCAAATTTGATTTATCTACTAACAAAGACAATGACGACACTGATTATGATGTTTCGATGACGATCAAAAATAAGACTAAAAAGGACATTTCATTCGACCCAGCCCAATTTACCTTACTAGTTGATGGAGTGCAGCGGGCAACATCTGATGAGGATGACAAAGTAACAGTTAAAGCTGACCAACAGATCACGATCGATGAACTATTTGAAGATGTTACAGCCGAAACATTGAATAGTGATAAGTTGACCGTGGAATACATCAATAGTAAAAACGTGGTGGCAAAGCCTGATCTAAGCGTGGCTACGACGGATAATAGCCAAACGCAAACGGCAGTAGATAATTCTGCCACAAGTACTGTTGATGACAGTGATGATCAAGAGGATCGACTCGTGAATAGTCCAGAGCAAGCAATTTCGATGTATCAAGCTTCGTATGGATTACATACTGATCCTTCAAGTTATCAAGTGTCCGCAGTTAGTGGTGGCTATCAGGTGGTCAACAAGTACGGCAAGTCAGCAATCGTTTCGTATAACGGCGATATAACTGATGAAAATGGCGTTAAATCATACGCTGATTATGCGAATGCCAATGGATAGATTTTTTATCGAACAAGTGGGGGAAACTTCACTTGTTTTTTATTTTCTCAGTTAGCTTAAAAAGCTAAGCACGACAATATTTTGGAAGCATTACTAATTTTTATTTTCAAAAATAGATAAATTTGAGTAAACTATAAATGAAAAGATAGATATAGTTTTCAGTGAGTTTTCTTTTACTACAATAATACTTTTAAATTCGTCTCCTATTACATGAGGATAATTATGAATAATAAAATTTTGATCGGTATCAATTGGTTAGCAGCTGCGTTATTGACCTTGGTATTGATTTTTGCAGGACTCATGCCCCACGCATTTTTAAACCGTGAAGACTGGGTCCAACCACCAGTTTTGATTGTCGTGACGATCGGATTGTTGATCATAATCAATGGTATCCGCAAGGCAATCGAACTGATGTCACCTAAGGTCTATCGTTGGACTTTGATCGTCTTAGGTATCTTGATCGTGCTCACCCAAGTCTGGGTGGCATTCAATTTCGTCACCATCGCCCGTGCAGATTCGTACTTTGTGCGAGAACAAGCGATAGCGTTAGCTCAAGATAGTCAAACTTGGGCGGATTATTTCAAAGTTTATCCAAACAACGTCAATACAGCATTGTTTCAAGCAGCTATGATCAAGCCTTTTTTGAAGATCGGTATTTTAGATCCTTGGATTTATTTGAATATCCTACGTTTTATTTGGATCGATACTGGCTTAGTCGCTGGATTGTACATCTTAAAAAGCTGGCAAAAGCTGCGTCCGGTCGGGGCATTCTTTATGTTCACATGGCTGATCAGTTTGCCAGTTTATAGTTACGGATTGTTTTCATACAACGACCCCTTGATCATGCCAGTAGTGTTAGATGTCCTAGCTTTAGGTATCTTTGTTAAACGCCACAACGGCGTTATGAGATGTGTTGGTGCTCTATTAGCAATGATCTTGGTGGCTTTCTCAATCATGATGAAGAGTAACTTGGTAGTTTTGTGGATTGCAATTTTTATCATTTTAGTAATCGCCATGCTTGCCAAAAAAATCGATTGGAAGTTGACCATCACCTGGCTAGTCGGCAGTTTGGCCATGACAGCCCTGTTTTTCATGCTTGCTAATACGGCGGCCTTAAAAAGTGGGTACGTCAAAGATCAAAATCAAGCTGTTCCTGTGACTAGTTGGATTGCAATGAGTTTTAACCCTGAAAAACAAGGACAATACAACGGGAAAGATTTTTATCAGATCCACGATGCTAAAACAGCAGAACAGAAAAAGCAGCTTGCTAACAAACGTCTGATCGACCGGATCAAGGAACTCGGACCAGTTGGCTTGTTGCTCCATTTCAACGAAAAATTAGGCGTCTTTTTGAGCCATGGTGATTTTGACAGTGTTAACTTGAATCGTCAGTGGGTCAAAGCACCGTCCGTTTATATGGGACACCAGATGTTTGTTCGTTTCTGGTCTTTATTAGTTTCACAGTGTTGGTATTTAGCCTTACTGTGTGGAGCCATTTTGCAGTTGTTCAAAAAACGCGAAAACTTGTTGACAGTTGCTTTCTTGAGCTTGTTCACCCTAGGATTGACGTCCTTTCACGTCTTCTTCTGGGAAGTTGAGCCACGATACGCCTTGCCACTCTTTCCGATCATCGCCCTATTAGGAACGCTCGGTTGGTCGACGGCTCCGCAATTTGCCTTATCAACATCTAAAAAAGCTAGATTGAGTGGATTGATGGCGGTTGGTGTCTTGTTCAGCACGCTGAGTGTTGTCCAATCTGTTTTTTACACTGAAACGGAACCACGTCCGATCACCATGCAAGGAATCGGCAACTATTTTGATCGTCATTATTTGCAGATAAACCCACAAGAAAAATTCGAGTTCACAGTTCCGCTTCAAGACCATTCAGCCAATCACTTAGAGCTTTATACTAAGTCAAATGAGATCGTAACGATAAATGTCAAAGACAAGACTAAGCGATTGACGAAGGTGACTGACAATGCTCGATTTATTAGACAGATCTATTATCCATTGACCAAAGCTCAAAATTTGCAAGTCTCGATTGCAAATGATGGCAATCGTCCCGTTAAATATTTGGCTGGACCAATGAGTTATTCGGCAGATTCTGGAAAGATATTGGAGCATCCAGAATTGAATCTAAGATGGTATGCTCAACGCGTTCCTGATGATCCAGTTAAAACCATTGGAAAACCTGCACCAAAATCATATAACGCCGCTACAATAATTGTTGTCAATGCAGCATTATTCATGATCGTGATTTTAGCCGTAACCTGGTTTGAACATCCAGATGTCGTTACAATTTTTACTCGTAAAAAATAAGTTTGAAAGCTCTCAGAGTAGTATTCATCTGGGAGCTTTTTTGTGTCTAGAATTATTTATTTTGTTCTGTATAGAGAACAAAACTCCTAAAAAAGACATTTTATTCTGTATGGAAAACAAAAAGGAAAAAAGCTTTGTTTTATTCCGTATAAAAATAATTATCTGAATAATTAATCAACTCAATTCCTTATTTATTTTCATGAAAATAAATCCTGTCATTCAGAGGTTATTGAGTTATATTTGCTTTTAATTATGTTCTGATGACATGTCCCAGTAATAAGTGATATTTTCATTCAATCATTTATATATAACAGCGGTAATTTTGGTGTTGACCAAAGTTCTTTCTGGTTATAGACTTTGAACAATCTAACTACTAGGTAATGATTATGAAGGCGCCTATCTATTGGTTAAAGTTGGTTATGATATACACAGCGTAATTGATCTCTGAAAAAAGATTTCTCATGGATCAGTCTTAACCGGAACCTATTTTTCATTTACCTAGTTAAATTAAGGGAGATGTAATGATGGTCGAAAACAATGCGAAATCAGCTACGAGTGAACTACAAAAAGATGTTGAAAAATTGAAAGCTTTGAAATGGGTCGATCTGACTCATACTTTTGGACCGGATAGTCCGCGATTTCCAGCTTTTGCCAAGCCAAAATTTAAAACGACTTTTACTCATGACGATGGTTTTTTCGTCAAAGAATATACTTTCCCAGGTCAATTCGGTACACACATCGATCCAACGATCCATTTTGATGCGCACAGTGACAAGTACGTTGAGGATCTTGAATTAAAGGACCTAGTTTTGCCTTTGATCGTCATCGATAACACTAAGGCAGTTGCTAAAAGCCCTGATTCTTCGCTTTCTGTGGACGACATCAAGAGTTGGGAGAAAGCTCACGGAAAGATCCCTGCAGGGACATTTGTGGCTTTACGCACCGACTGGTCCAAGCGTTGGCCAAGCCAGGAAAAATTTGAGAATCTTGATGAGCAAGGACAGGCACATTATCCAGGCTGGGATCTAGAAGCGCTTAAATTTCTCTATGAACAACGTGGCATCATTGCTAATGGTCATGAAACCTTTGATACTGATACGGCGGTTAAACAAGAAAATGGTCTCGTTGGTGAATTCTACGTTTTAACGCACAACCACTATCAAGTTGAATTGCTAGACAACCTAGATTTACTGCCCGCAACAGGTGCTGAAATCTTTATTTCGGTCGCAAAACCAGAAAACGCACCGGGATTTCCAGTGCGAGCTTTTGCAATTCTTCCTAACTAGAGTCAAAGTAATGATATTAATTTAAAAAACCCTCTTGGTAATTGGATACCAAGGGGTTTTTTGAGTTTATTCCCAATTCAGAATATATTTAGTGGATCTTCCTCCACCAATTTTTTCTATTTTGGATTCTTTTAGTAGTTTATTCAATGATCTTTCAATTGTAGTTTGACTGTACTCAGGAATAAGTCCTAGTAGATCGGCTTTTTTCAAAGGTTTTAATTCGGTTTCTAGATTTTTCAATATCAATGTATCCACAGTGAATTTCTCGACATTGGGATGAATTCTTTCGGATAGGTCTCGATAAGCTTGCAGGACGATGCTCAAGAAGTAATTTAAAAATGGTTGATAAGAATTTTCATTTTTATGCCAGTCAGCAGAACTTTGTTTTAAGGACTCGTAAAAAGCTGGTTTGGTTCGCTCGATCAATGATTCCAAGCTAATGTACTTACCTACTTCATAGCCGCAATTATACATGGTCAAAAGCATGAGGAGCCGGGACAAACGCCCATTTCCATCGCGAAAGGGATGGATAGAAACGAAGTCAAAAATAAAAGCTCCTGTTAGCAGTAATGAGGGAATTTGATTTTGAGTTATAGCTTGATTGTAAGATGCACACAAATCGGAAATTAATTCCGGAGTCACTATTGCTGGTGGAGGCGAGAATCGTATTTCAGATGTCCCGTCGGAAAATTGGGTGACGATTTCGTTATCAATATCTTTAAAATGACCACCCCAAGTACTGGTAGTGAAAGAAAAGAGATGTTTGTGCAAAGTTAAAATATTACTGTTATTTATTTTGATGTATTGGTGTTGGTTGTGTATTAGATCCAGTACATCACGATAGCCAGAAATTTCTTCCTCACTGCGGTTATGAGGAGTTGTTTTCTTATTTACTAGATTTTTTAAACGAGTATCACTCGTGTAAATGCCTTCAATTCGATTAGAAGAATCGGTACTTTGGATTTTGGCAACTTCAGCTAATCGTTCTAACGTATTATTTTCATCACTATTATAAGAACTTTGCTGGCCAATTAATTGAGAGATCTCCATTAACTTTTGAGCCATTTCAGGCGTTATTTCTAAATTATTCAAAGTAGTATAATCGAACTTTTTCAACATCATCACCTCTATTCTACATCATTTTAACCTAAATGACGGAGAATAGAAAGAAATGATGCAGAAAAAAAGACATGGTCAAGTAACCATGTCTTAGTGTAAAAATTAGAATTCAGCGTTTCCTGGTGTTCTTGGGTAAGCTATAACGTCACGAATGTTTGCCATACCTGTTAGATACATAACAAGTCTTTCAAAACCGATACCGAAACCTGAGTGGACTGTGCCACCGTACTTACGTAATTCAAGATACCATTTGTATTCGTCTGGGTTAAGGTCGAAGTCTTTGAGTTTTTCTTCTAAGACATCGATTCTTTCTTCACGTTGTGATCCACCGATCAACTCACCAATTTCAGGAACTAGCAAGTCAGCTGCAGCAACGGTCTTGCCGTCATCGTTAGCACGCATGTAGAAAGCTTTGAAGTCTTTAGGATAATCAGTCAAGAAGACTGGTTTTTCAAAGACTTTTTCACTTAAGTAACGTTCATGTTCTGATTCAAGGTCAAGACCCCAGCTAACAGGAACTTCAAAGTCAACGTCAGCTTTTTCAAGCAAGTCGATGGCTTCGGTATAAGTGATCTGTGCGAATTTTTCAGAAACGGTTGTTTCAAGGCGAGAAATCAAGTTTTCGTCGACGTTGTCGTTTAAGAATTGAACTTCTTCTTTGGCGTGATCGAGGACGTATTGTACAACGTACTTGAGCAATTCTTCTGAAACGTTGATCTCGTCTTGCATGTCAGCGAAGGCCATTTCTGGTTCGATCATCCAGAATTCTGAGGCGTGACGACCAGTATGTGAGTTTTCAGCTCTAAATGTAGGACCGAATGTATAAACATTTCTGAGTGAAAGGGCGAAAGCTTCTACTTCTAGTTGACCGGAAACAGTTAAGTTAGTTTCCTTTTTGAAAAAGTCTTCGTTGTAGTCAACTTTGCCTTCGTCAGTCTTAGGAACGTTGTTGAGATCAAGCGTCGTTACTTGGAACATTTCACCGGCACCTTCAGCATCTGAACTAGTGATGATAGGTGTTTGGATGTATGAGAAGTCATGATGTTGCAAGTATTCGTGAACGGCAAAAGCTGCAATCGAACGAATCTTGAAGACTGAGTAGAATGTGTTTGTCCGTGGACGCAAGTGGGCAATTGTTCTTAGATATTCGTAACTGTGAGCCTTCTTTTGTAGTGGATAGTCACTGTCAGAAGCACCCAATTCTTTGATCTCAGTAGCGTGGATCTCGAATGGTTGTTGAGCATCAGGTGTCAAAGCAAGGGCACCAGTTACTTCGATAGTAGTACTGATAGGATATTTTTTGATTTCGTCAAATGTGTCTTCCAAGTCGCCACGACTAAAAACAATTTGAACGTTCTTGAAAAATGAACCATCGTTTAATTCGATGAAGCCGATCTTTTTAGAACCACGAGAAGTTCTGATCCAACCTTCGATCGTAACTTCTTCGCCGTCTTTATATTCTTTGGCGTATAAGTCTTTAGCTAAAACCTTAACCATAAGCTAATTCCTCCGGATTTGTTATTTTGAACTTTGTTACTAGATACTTAGTTTTGGTTGTTGGGATTATTGAGTGGAAGTTTGATCTATTTATTTTGTGTTACATCTTGGATGTAATACAAAATAAAAAAGGAATCCGAACGACACGGAGGTCGTTCCGATAAGTTACTCTAAGTGACATAGTCACTAAGAGTAACTAAAAATAGACCTCCCATCTCGATTACCCATCTAATAAAAGATAGATAAAAGGGACGAAAGGTCTTCCGCGGTACCACCCAATTTGTTTTCATACGAAAACATCTCTACAAGCACAAACATGCTCTTCAACGATAACGTGTTGAATACGTTGAACCCTACTGTTAGTTCAGGCCAAGGTAAAAAGATGTTTTTCGTAAATACCCGCATGTTAAGTTCGCACTGTCCTTAACTCACTGAGAATTGAGTAAATAGTACTCCTTCTTTTTAAAATCCTAAGTATTAAGTTAAAGCGATAATAGCACAGAACGGGGGCTTTGACAATATGGCAATTATTTGGTTATCGTTTTTCAAAAAAACAATATTGTAGTAAAATTATAAATAGCAAACATTTGTTCGTATGGATAAATAATATATATGACGTTAGAATTAATGTGAAAGCGATATTAACACGTCACGTTTCACATGAAACAATGTTTTCAAAGTCATGCACCTCAGGAGGTTGCGGCTTTTATTTTTTTCAGTTGGAATAAAATCACACCATTAAAATTGATTTTTTAAAACGTGATGGGTATGGAAGTAAAATGTATTTTTTGAGAAAAGAGGCACGTCAATTATGAAGCAAGGATCGATTTTCGATAGTGAAGCACATCAAAATAGTCCACTAGCTAATAGGGTCCGGCCAACTGATTTTGATGGATTTGCTGGTCAGAAGCATTTAGTCGGTAAGGGCAAAATTTTGCGTGACTTGATCGATCGAGACCAGCTGTCATCTATGATCTTTTGGGGACCTCCCGGGGTCGGGAAAACTACTTTGGCGCAAATTATTGCTCATAAGACTGAGTCACAGTTTATTACTCTTTCAGCGGTAACTAGTGGTATCAAAGAGATTCGTGAGATCATGCAGGAAGCTGAAAATAACCGTGAGATGGGAGAAAGAACTGTCGTCTTTATTGATGAGATCCACCGATTCAACAAGGCTCAACAAGATGCCTTTTTGCCGTTTGTGGAACGTGGAAGCATCATCTTGATCGGAGCAACTACGGAAAATCCTTCGTTTGAGATCAATTCGGCTTTGTTGTCGCGGTGTAAGGTCTTCGTTTTAAAACAATTGACGACTGATGACATCGTGGAACTGCTCCAAAATGCCTTGAAGAATCCTGAAGCTTTTCCTGATTATAAGGTCGAGATTTCAGAAAATGACCTCGATGTGATCGCTCAATTTGCTAATGGGGATGCTCGAACGGCTTTGAACACTTTAGAGATGGTCGTGTTAAATAGTGACCGTCAAGGCGATAAGGTCGTGGTGACTGAGGGATCCATCGAACAACTGATCAACACCAAATCGCTTCGTTACGATAAAAAAGGTGAGGAACACTACAATATTATTTCGGCGTTACACAAATCGATGCGTAACTCCGATGTTGATGCCGCAATTTATTGGTTGACCAGGATGCTAGAAGGTGGCGAAGATCCACTCTACATCGCCCGTCGTCTGGTACGATTTGCTAGTGAAGACATTGGCCTGGCTGATACTAGAGCATTGTCGTTAGCAATCGACGTCTTTCAAGCTTGCCAATTTATCGGGATGCCTGAATGCAACGTTCATTTGACAGAGTGCGTGATCTATTTATCATTAGCACCTAAATCAAATGCGGTTTATGAAGCAGCAAATAATGCTAAAGCTGATGTTAAGAAGACTGGCAATGAACCAGTTCCACTTCAGATCAGAAACGCTCCTACGAAGTTAATGAAAGAATTGGATTATGGAAAAGACTATCAATATGCTCATAACACGACGGATAAACTGACATCGATGAAGACGATGCCACCTGATCTTGAAGGACATGAGTATTATTATCCTTCGATGCAGGGGAATGAGAAGCGGTTTAAAGAGCGTTTGGAGTATATTAAGAATTGGCATCGGGAGCATGAAGAGTAAGTTTAGCTTGGTAATGTTGTATTTCTTAAAATCAAATTTGTTGGAATAGTTTTAGTTACGTTCATGGGATTATCTGGATCAGCAAGTTTTTCCATTAAGAGTTGTGTTGCTTTTTCAGCTAGTTCATCAGTATTTTGATGAATACTAGAAATTTGAGGTGTTGCTATTTTGGAAATAGGAGCGTCATCAAATCCAATAATACTAAAATCATCAGGGATTTTTTTACCTAATTTTAATGCGGTCTGGAGAGTTATATAGGCCACATTATCATTAATGGTGAAGATCCCTATTTTTTTATCTGAGATATTTTTTATAAAAGTTAATGCTTCAGTATTCTTATCTAGAAATTCATTTGATGTGGAATGAAGAGTGAGCATACGGTCGGTTGAATCAATCTTGTGTTGCTTAATGGCATCGTAGAATCCGCGAACTCTTTCTTTTGTGGTTATTGCTTTAGTTTTAGTGGTAATGATATAGGGAGAAAAACCTGTTTTTATAAGATAGTTTGTGGCTTCCAAAGCACCATAATAATGGTCTGAAGTTATAACTATTTTTGACTCGATATCAGGGTTCCTATCAATAAAAACTATCGGGATGTTTACATTCAAATAGTGATCTGAGGGATTGGTAGAGATTATGATTATTCCGTCAACCATATGCTCAGAAAGAGTTTGTAAATAGTTAGCTTCCTTTTCAGCACTTCGGTCGGTGTTACAAACGATAGAAGAATAACCATTCTTGGATAAAGCTTGTTCGCATTTTTTTACTACAGCCGAATAAAATCCGTTTGTGATATCAGGCACTAATATACCGATTATATTTGATTTGTTTTTTCTTAAACCAATTGCTAACTTGTTTGGTTTATATCCGGTTTGTTTGATTGCAGATAGTACCTTTTGTCTAGTTTCTTCGGAAAATCGCCCGTTATCATTGATAACACGCGAAACAGTCGCTACAGAAACACCGCATATTTCGGCAATTTGTTTTATCGATACTTGTTCCTTCATGTGGATCCCTCAGTTCTTCATCATTTGTGAAAGCGTTGACATTGATATGATAATGTTGTTTAATTTGCCTGTAAAGTAATTTGTGTCAATTGAGAGAACGTTTACTCAGGAAAGGAGTATTTTATGAAGGATTTTTCGATTGATATTTATGCTGATGGGGCAGTTGTTTCGGAAATGGTTGCTGCCAAGGAGAAAGGTATCGTTAAAGGATTTACTACAAATCCAACATTAATGAAACGTGCCGGTATTACTGATTATGTTGGTTTTGCTAAAGAGGCTCTAGAAAAAGTATCAGGATTGCCTATTTCATTTGAAGTTTTTTCAGATGATTTCGACACAATGAAAAAGGAAGCCGAAAAGATTGCTTCACTCGGTAAAAATGTTTTCGTAAAAATCCCTATTACAAATACTAAGGGTGAATCATCAGTTCCTTTGATCAAGGAATTATCAGATGAAGGTATTCAAGTTAATGTCACAGCTATTTTGACGATTGAACAAGTTGAAGAAGTTTTACCAGCTTTTAAACAGGGGTCAGATAATATTGTTTCTGTATTTGCAGGGCGTGTGGCTGACACTGGAGTTGATCCTACTGAACTCATGAAGAAATCGGTAGAGTTAGTTAAAGCCAATGGTAATGCCAAATTACTTTGGGCAAGTTGTCGTGAAGTATTGAATATCAAACAAGCAGATGATTTAGGGGTTGATATCATCACTGTCACAACTCCAGTTTTAAATAAGCTTCATATGATCGGAACAGATGCAAAAGAACTTTCTTTGGAAACAGTGAAAGGATTTGCAGCTGACGTCAAATCTCTAGGATTTTCGATTTTGTAAAAAATCTATAGGGGGTTAAATCATGCTTATTCCAGCAATATTAGTTGCCATCCTTGCGACTTTTTCACAATGGTGGTTTTTCGCACCTGTTACTAGATGTATGACTTATCCACTTACCACCGGACTTTTGGTTGGTATATTTATGGGGGATCCAATGTTAGGAATGTTAGCTGGTGCTAATATTCAATTAGTTTATCTTGGTTGGATCAACGCCGGTGGTGTAATACCATGGTTGCGGGTATTTATGGTACTGCTTTGACAATTTTATCAAGTGCCAATCCAAAATTGGCAGTTACTTTTGCCATTCCATTTAGTTTGCTTGGACTATTAATGGTTCAAATATATCAAACTATCAATTCATTTTGGGTTCACCGAGCTGATAAGGCCTTGGATGAAGGCAAAGTCAGACAAATTAGATTTTTAAACTATGTACCCTCTTTTATCGTTGCGTTGGTAGTCTATGGAATTCCTGCTTTTTGTTTAGTAATGTTTGGAAAAACCTGGGCAACGGCTATGCTCGATGCTATACCTAAGAGTTTAACTACTGCACTTGAGGTAGTCGGTGGTTTGATGCCTGCACTTGGTATTGCAATGTTATTGAATTACTTAGGCAAAAAATCACTTAATGCATACTTCTTTATCGGATTTTTCTTAGCAGTTTATTTGAAGTTGGATATCATGGCTTTGGCAATATTCTCAGCAACAATCGCCTTTCTAGTATTTATTAATCAAACTTCAAAGACTGAAAACTCAAATGCTGCACCTAAGAAAAAAGTACGTCGATTAACTTTAAAAAATCGTACCGGAGAAACAGAAGAAGTTGCTGCTGCTCCAACCGGTTCTTCTGCTACCTCAGATGTAGTTTCTGCATCAAACTATAAAGTCCAACTTTCTAAGAGTGACTTAGTCAAAACATGGTTGTGGGAACAATCCGATGAAGCTGCTTATAATTATGAAAGATTACAAGCACTTGGATTAACTAACATGATGATCTATCCAATCAAGAAACTATACAGTGAGAATCGTCAAGCAGAAGAATTGAAAAAATACATGGTCTTCTTTAACACAGAACCTCACATGGTTGGACCTATCATCCATGGTGTAGCACTTTCAATGGAAGAAGCTAGAGCTAATGGTCAAGAAGTATCTGCAGAGGATATCAATGGTGTCAGAACGGGTCTAATGGGTCCTGCTGCGGGTATTGGTGATACTGTTCAACAAGGTATTTTATTCCCAATATTAGCTAGTATTGGTGCAACAATGGCTCTTGAGGGTAATTACTTGGGACCAGTACTTTTTACAGTATTGTTTGAAGTAATTATTTATACAATTGGATACCTAATGTTTATGTATGGATACAAAAAAGGTAAAGAATCGGTTATTACAATTTTGAAAAATGGTGTTATTAATAAGGTTACTAATGCCTTCAGTATCGTTGGGTTAATGGTAGTTGGTACGATGGCTGCAACTAGAGTTGCAGTTGACACCCCACTAGTTTGGCGTGTAGGTAAGAGCACGATGAAGTTACAAGAAATTTTAAACAGCTTAGCACCCGGATTGATTCCTCTAGCCATAACATTGTTGATCTGGTGGTTAGTGGCTAAAAAAGTTAATCCTACTTGGATCATCTTAGGTATTTTTGTTATTGGTATTTTGTTCTCTTACTTAAATATCTTTGGTGTAGTTGTAGCGAAATAGGTGAATTATTATGATAAAAATTGTATTGATCAGTCATGGTCCCTTTTGCGAAGGTTTGCTAGAAACTTTGCAAATGATAGCTGGTCCCCAAAAAGATGTATATACGGTTGCTTTAAAAGAGGGTGAGAGCCCTGATGGTTATCGTGATAGATTAGAAGAAACAATCAGTAGTAATGAAAAAGACTATGAAGGAACGCTAGTTTTATGTGATATAAAAGGCGGAACACCATATAATTCAGCTGCATTCGTTAGTCAAAAGCATCAATTGTCATTAGTTACAGGAATGAATGTTCCAATGGCGATAACAGTAATAACTAGTCGATTGCCAGATTCATCGCTTTCTGAATTAACTAAATTAGCTGTTGATGAAATGAGTGTAGGAATAGAGCAAGTTGATCTAAACTTCAAGGGAGGAAAAAAGCGTGGAAAACTTAGTATTAACAAGAATCGATGATCGTTTGATCCATGGTCAAGTGATGACTGCTTGGATCAAGACAAAGAACGCTGATCAAGTAGTAATTGTTGATGATGGCGTTGCTCAAGATGATTTCATGATCAATGTCCTAGAAAATGCTGTACCTGATAATATTGGAATTGGTATTTTTTCAAAGGAAGATGCAGTTGAATTTTTCTCCGAACCATTAGAAGCACCAACGATTATCCTTGCTAAAACACCGCAAACATTAGAGTATATGATCGATCATGGAATTAATATCTCAGAAATCGATCTAGGTGGCATGGGAGCTAAAGATGGTAGAGATAGGTTATACCATACTATCTCTACTAGTCCTGAAGAAAATGAGTCCTTCAAGAATATTATTTCAAAGGGAACTAATGTATTTATCCAAATCATGCCTCAAAATGATCAGGTAAATTTGGAAAATTTGCTTAATAAATAAATTAACGTAGTCATACAATAAGTTGATCTGCCTCGTCCACAGAATCAACAAAAAAGCCGATTTGATTGAAGATCAAATCGGCTTTTTAAATTGGTTCATATATGAATGCTGATATCAAGGGCTTTCGAGAGAATGAATCTATATATCATGATGTGATTTAATCAGGCTATATGGATGGAGTCATTCTCTGGAAATATAGTTTAGCAAGTCAATAAGTGATTACTACCCCTCGTCTATAAAACTTGTGGAGGTAGAGATCATGAAAATTTGGAGTGGATGGAGATTGGTGTGCTACGGTTTCTATAGCTGTTGCGGTCTACATATTGTCGTTAGCAAGTATTAATTTTGCGAAGGCATATCGGACCATAATTAAAGAGAGTGCAAGGAGATGCTCAGTTTCTAAACCGGAGGCCGCTATCTCCTGGAACTCGTTTCCGATAAAAAAAGCTAACCATAAAGGTTAGCTACCAACAAAATCACTGTAAAACTTGTGTCGAAGGCATCGATCTCACCATCGGTGTCTTCTCTTTTTGTATTATAAGCTGTAGTGGCAAAAAAGTAAATTGCATAGATGAATGATTTTTTGCCTACAAATTTTCGTCTGTTTCGTTCATTTTTCTGGAAATTTTACGTTGCAAATGTTTGAATATGTAAACAGCGGCAATTATAACAGTTATGACCGCAATGATAATTAATAACCATTTCAGTAAAAATAAGATGCCGAAAATGATTTTTGAACCTAAACTAATCAACAGACCAACGCCTTTTACTAGTAAATAAATCCCGAGAATTATCAAGGCAAATACAAACCCGTAAAAAACCACGTCCAAAAAAAGTGTAGCAATTATAGCGAAGATTCCCAAAATAAAAAAAACTAATAAAAGCGACATGATAATCTCCATGGATTCCCCCCTAAGTCATCCTTTTTATAAGATAATAATACCAAAACTATATACCATGAAGATATAGATAACCCCTGTCTTTACACTAATTTGACACAAAAAACGGCTAAGATTTTACTTAGTCGTTTTTGATTGTCTGATTTAACCATTTTATTCCCCAAATGTCTTAGAAAAGTCACTAGGATTCAAGTTGTTATAATGAACGGCAATGTCGTCAGAATCGACTCCCATTGGCGTTCCGCCGTTTACGGGCATTAATTCGTAGCTATATTTGTCGTCTTTTGAGTTGAATTGCTCCACGCGTTGTAAGACGTAAAAGCCATCGGGACGGCTATTGCTATAAAAAATGAAGTTGTTGCCATTTTTCATGACTGTAAAGGTAGTTATTTGGTCAGCTTGGTAGCGAACGCCGTTGGCATCTTTGAACTTATTAAAAATTTTTTCAGCCTGAGCATATTCAGAAAGAGCAGAAGTTTGCTTGATTGACTCGGTTTTTTCATAACGGTTGACGACGGTCGTTTGCTGATCGTGGTTGATGCTTCCTAGGCCCCAAACTACGGCGACTAATGCAACTATTGCTATTGCCCAAAGGGCGTTTTTCTTCTTATTCATTTAATATTCCCCCAAACATTAAATCAAATATTGTTAATCGCTTACATCCTCATTATATCTCTATTTTATGCCACAGAGTAAGTCTAACGATAACGACAGATCCAATCCTAATTCAAAAATTAGTAATCACCCTTGTTGACAAATGTAGACAGTCGCTTTATGATGTATTTATCAATTAAAGATTACAAACGTAAACAAGAAAAGGGGGAAGCATTTTGGCAAAGATATTAGTGTTAATTTTTGGCTTGTTGATCATTGGCTTTATCGTCTGGTGGTTCTTCGGCAAGCATGAGGTTGCTGAAGTTTCAGCTGACGTTACTGATGATGCACAGAGCATCGACGTGGAAGTTAATGGTGGTTATTCACCAGAAACAGTCGTCTTGAAAAAAGGTATTCCAGCAACGCTTAACTTTACTAGAAAAGATAAATCAAGTTGTTTGGATCGGGTCGTTTTTTCCGACTTCGGGATCAACCAAGAATTACCGATCAATGAAACAGAAGAGATCAAGATCGATACGACTAAGCCTGGGGAATATCAATGGGCTTGTGGTATGGATATGTTCCACGGAAAATTAATTATTAAATAGGAGAAAATATTATGAGTGAAGTACAAAAGGTTAATGTAGAAGTTGCTGGCGGCTACAATCCAGAAGTAGTTAATTTGAAAAAAGGCGTTCCCGCACAAATTTCATTTACGAGAACTAACGACAAGGGATGTCTAGAAGTAGTTCATTCTAAGGACCTTGGATTTGAAGAAGAATTACCGATCGATGTTACTAAGACAGTCGATGTACCAACTGACGAAGCTGGCGAATTCGACTTTAGTTGTGGAATGGATATGTTCTTTGGAAAAGTGGTGATCTCGTAATGACAATCACTAAGAGATTTTGGATCTCCTTGATCCTATCTCTACCAATGCTAGCCAATATGATCATGATGCCATTTGGCAAAATGATCCCTGGTGGAGAATGGACTCAATTCATTTTAACGACCATCATTATGTTGATCTCAGCTCGTCCATTTTGGCAAAGCGGCTGGGCCTCATTTACTAAGCACCATTCAAATATGGATACTTTAGTGGCTATCGGAACATTGACAGCTTATGTTTACAGTATTTATGCAATGGCTACGCACCAAGCCGTCTTTTTTGAAAGTGCAGCTTTTGTAACGACTTTCGTTCTTTTAGGACAAGTCTTTGAGGAACGGATGAGAAACAACGCTTCAAATGCGGTCGAAAAGCTAGTCGACTTGCAAGCTAAAGAAGCTGAAGTCATGCGTGACGGCAAACTAGTTAAGTTGCCACTTGAAGAAGTCGTTGAAGGTGACATCATCAGAGTAAAACCTGGTGAAAAGGTTGCCGTTGATGGTGTTATCACCGAAGGAACTTCAACTATCGATGAATCAATGGTCACTGGTGAAAGTATGCCCGTTTCGAAAAAAGCTGGCGACAAGGTCATCGGCTCGACTATCAATAGTAACGGAACCTTCATGTTCAAGGCTGAAAAAGTCGGTAAGGATACGATGCTTTCACAGATCGTTGACTTAGTTAAGAAAGCTCAAAACAGTCATGCTCCAATTCAAAATTTGACTGATAAAGTTTCTGATATTTTCGTACCAGTTGTCTTGATACTCGCTATCTTGACCTTCATGGTTTGGTACGTCTTCCTTGACGCATCCGTAGCGAACTCCCTAATTTTTGCCGTTTCCGTAGTCGTTATTGCCTGTCCTTGTGCTCTGGGACTCGCAACACCAACAGCTTTGATGGTCGGAACTGGCCGTTCAGCTAAAATGGGAATCCTCATCAAAAACGGTGAAGTTCTCGAAGCCGTTAACGAAATCAAAGCCGTAGTTTTCGACAAGACTGGTACTATCACAGTCGGCAAGCCAGAAGTAACTAACATTGTCGGTGATGAAAAAGCCGTCTTATCAGTTGCTACAGGACTAGAACAATCTTCAGAACATCCATTAGCTTCCGCAATCGTTAAGAAAGCCGAAGCTGAAAAAATCAGCACACCTAAAGTCGCTGATTTCCAAGCTATCGAAGGTAAAGGTGTTCAAGCTGTCATTGACGGTAAGAAGTCTTTCGTCGGTAACGATAAATTATTGAATGATGTAAGTATTTCTGACGACTTACAAAAGCAAGTCATCAAGCTCCAAGAAGAAGCTAAGACAGTAGTCTTTGTTGGTGTTGAAGACCAAGTTATCGGTTTGATCGCCATCCAAGATGCACCAAAAGAAACATCTAAAGAAGCTATTGCAGCTTTGAAGTCACGTGGTCTTAGAACAGTCATGCTAACAGGTGACAACCAACGTGTCGCTCAAGCAATCGCAGACCAAGTCGGCATTGATGAAGTCATCGCTGACGTCTTGCCAAGTGAAAAAGCTGATCACGTTAAAGCTCTTCAACAAAATGAAAAAGTTGCCTTTGTTGGTGATGGTATCAACGATGCGCCAGCTTTGACAGTCGCTGATGTCGGAATCGCCATGGGTTCAGGTACTGATATTGCTATTGAATCAGGTGGTATCGTCCTAGTTAAAAACGACCTAAGAGACGTCGACAAAGCCTTAGCATTGAGTAAGAAAACTTTCAATCGAATCAGACTAAACTTATTCTGGGCCTTCATTTATAACGTTTTAGGAATCCCCGTAGCCGCAGGAATCTTCTACGGACTCGGCGTGATCCTAAGTCCAGAATTAGCCGGACTAGCTATGGCCTTCAGTTCCTTGTCAGTCGTAACTAGCTCCGTCTTATTAAACAAAGCTAAAATCAGCAGTAAAGTTGAAACAGCTTAATAAAAAACGAATCCTGAGTGATGGGATTCGTTTTTTTTTGACGGAATTTGTTGGCTGTATCGAATCAATCTTGGTCTGTCATTATAATAATAAGTATCAAAGTTATTGGTGGTAGATAATGAAAAAAATGAATGCTGACAAAACATTTTTAAGAAAAATAAGCACAGAAATCAAGGATCACGAGCCTAATTCGAGTTCTCCTGAAATTGAAGAACAAAAATTTGTCTCTCAAACAGATGAAAAAAACTTAGAAATTATGGGTATCAAGTTTAGTACTAAAGAAAACTTTTGGAATACGCGCGAAAGTATCGTAAATGGGATATACGAAGGCTTTTATCCTAGTAAACAAAACGTATTGGATTCTCACAAAATTTTGGAAGAGCAAGTTCCAGTTGATAAATTAGTAAATGATTTATTGGATGTATATAGAGAAAATTGATGAGGCTTTATTTTCATTAAAAAAGAAATTATTTTAAATTAAATGTCGCTCGTATCGTTGGTATAACAGTATTGTTGTAATATCATTACAAAACCACACAATTTAAATATTTGTCCAATTTCATATGGTATATTTATTTCTGCCTTAAAGGGGAGGATATATTTATGAATAAGAGGACTTTTAAAAAGCGGTCCTACACTAGTATGGCCGCTTTATTTTTGGCTGGAACGATTTTTTCAACTACCGGTAATGCCTATGCCGCCACGGTTGATAAATCTAGCAGCCAAGATAAGACCGATTATGCGATCGAGCAAGTCAAAAAGACCGGTTCGGTAACATTATCGGGTACCGATCAGTTTGACTTACAGAAATTCGCTGATGCGGTCAATGCTGAAGAAGGTGTTCAGCAAAAAGCAGAAACTACCACAACTGCTGCTAATCAAACGGACGAAACAGATCCAGAAGTTGCTATGGATGAAGCAACGACGGATTCAAAGGAGTCTGAGCCAATAGCTCCAGAAACTGTTACTGATTCAGCAGAAAAAGTCGAAGAGAGTGCAAACGAAGATGTCAATGCAGAGGATGTTTCTAAGGATGAAGAAACAGAAACTACCACTGATTCTTCAGCAGAAACTGCCGATGACAAAGACTTGATCACAGTCGATCCTGAGCAAACTACGACTGAAGGAACAGAAACAGAAACAGTTCCTAATGTCATCAACAAACCAGATGTAACTGCTAGTGCCGATGACGAGTTGACGATGGAAGATTTAAACAACGTCACGCCAAAGACTTATAAGACGTTATTAGGCAAAATCACTGGTTTTATCGGTGATAAAGTGACCGATGTAACTTCGGGGATCGCCGCAGCCTTAGGTTATCCATTGCTTTTTAGCCGTTTTGGAACTCAAGCATTATCCGACTTTCGGACTTTATTGAGCCCAACTAGATACGACGTATCAAATACTTGGACTAGTTTAGACGAACAATATGATCCTGAGCACAGCGAGCAATATTATACCGTGGCTCAAGATTGGTGGAACAACGAAGCTGTCAAAGAAGACGTATCAGTTCCTTATTACGACAATGCTAACAAAGAGATCAGAGCAACTTATGTCGCTCATCCGGAATCGAAAAAAACCGTCATCATCGGACAAGGTTGGACTGAGCGTCCCGACTGGATCGGTGTGGTATCTAAAGTTTGGTACGACATGGGTTACAACGTCTTGATGCCAAGTCAACGTGGTCAATTTGCCAGTGATGGCAACTTACTTTCCTTCGGTTATTATGACAAGACTGACTGGAAGAGCTTAGTTAATAAGATCAACGAAATGAACGGTGACGACGGAGAGATTGTTTTTTACGGTCAGTCACTAGGTGCAAACACAGCCTTGGAAGCTGCTTCTGAAGAAGGCTTAGCTTCAAATGTAAAGGCAGTCGTTGCCGATGCGGGATATTCAACTTTGCCAGCTTTAGGAGCATCGCTTTACAACAAGGCTTTGGCAACGGTCAATAATCCGTTGAGCAAGTTGATTATTCCGATCCACTTCGACAACATTCCATTTTTACCTTACGAAAAGATCATGAAGAGCGTGAACAACATCAACAAATTCCTCCAAGGATTTGGACTAGATGACGTTTCCGGGATCGTGTCAGCTGCCAAGACCACATTGCCAGCTTATTTCATTACGACCGAAGACGATGCCTTCATTCCTGACACACAAAGTGTTGCCATGTATAATGCCAACAACTCAGCTATTAAAAAGCTTTGGGTCTTAGACGGCAGCGTTGGTGGACACGCTTCAGCGAACAATGCAGTTGCTGAATATCAAAGCAACATCCAAGCATTCATCGACGAAGTTAATAAAGCTAACAATTTAAAGGTCAACGTAGAAGTAACTAACGCTGACAAAACTAGCACGCAAAAAGCTGCTTAGTAAAAAAACCTTAAGCCAGATATGAAAATATCGACTTAAGGTTTTTTTAGTAACATTATTTATTTCTGATAGCTTCAGTAATAGCAGCTGTACTAGTTGCCACATTTCTATCATCTTGGAATTTAGCAAGTGCTTGAACTACTTGTTCTTCCAACTCACGTGCGTGGTTAGCTTCGAAGAAAGGCAATTCGATCGATCTTTGAATACCTGACTTTTCATAAGCAAAAACAGTCTTGATACCACTACCGGCGATTGCAAGACCAACTAGCAATAAGATCAAGCCGGCGAAGATTGATGAACCGAATGCACTCAATCCAGCTAAGGCGATAATAGCACCTAAGAAAATAGCACCTAAATGATAAGAACTTGATGTGTAAACATTTGAGAGTGTATTTAATGGAGATGTGTCTTTAGATCTACCCGCAGGTATCATTCCAAATAAAACAGTGTTTTGCATATCGATTCTCAAAAAATGATCGTCGACGAAAATATTACCTTTTACCCAAGGTGCTACCAAACTTACAGAGAAGTCGGAATTAGGACTAACGTTTCTACTTTGAACCATGATGGATCCCCCTACATTATAAATATAATTATAAATTAAAAAATCTTTTTTATTATAGCACTTATTTCCCATCATGATAGATAAGTAAAACGTTTTCGGCTTATTTATTGCAAAAATTTATTTGAAATTATAGTATGAAAATCTGTTTAGACAATTTTGGACGTTCGCGTGGCTGTATGAGGGATGCCGATTTTTTCAAAAAGCAGCAATGAAAGAATCAACCACATGACATATATGGTGCGTTTTTTAAACATTATAAAATCATTATATGAATAAAATAACCCTCTGAATATTTCAAATCCAAAGGGTCAAAAAAGGTTATTTATTTCTAACTAAAGGTTGAAAGCACGAAAATAGCCCTCAACTCATTCGTATGTTGAGGTTGGGTACAATCAAATAGTTTTTTAACATCATGAAGCATTATCCAAGAGCCTGATCAGGCGATTGGGTAATGCTTTTATAAATTCGTCAAAAATAT
>NZ_RHOM01000031.1 GCF_003946515.1 Companilactobacillus zhongbaensis
ATATTTTTGACGAATTTATAAAAGCATTACCCAATCGCCTGATCAGGCTCTTGGATAATGCTTCATGATGTTAAAAAACTATTTGATTGTACCCAACCTCAACATACGAATGAGTTGAGGGCTATTTTCGTGCTTTCAACCTTTAGCTAACTGTTTAAATTCAGGAACATCAGCCTGTAAACTGGCGAAATCACCGGAAACGAGCTTTTTATTGGTAATCAAGTACAATTGCGGCAACTGTTCCAAATCAGCCAAACGGTGCGTGATCAATAAAACAGTTTTCCGTAACGATATTTTTTTAATAGCCGTCAAGATCAAATCAGCATTTTCCGGATCAATGTTTGAAGTAACCTCATCAAAAATATAAACTTGCTTATCGTTCAAAATTGCCCGAGCAACGGCGATTTGCTGACGCTGCCCCGATGAAATCTGTGATCCATTTTCTCCGACTTGTGTCTGATATCCTTGCGGCAATTGGGTGACGAATTGACATAAATTCAAGTCCTGTAAGATTTTTTGCCAATCGTCAGAACTATTATCCTGGAACAAATTTTCTTCGATAGTTCCGTCAAATAAGACGGCCTTAGGACCTAAATAGGCCACATGTTTGAGCCAATTTTCCGTGGAAATTTGATCAAGCTCCGTTGCATCATCCACCTCAATCTCACCACTCAACAATGGCAAACGTTTCATCAAGGTCTTAGCAACGGTACTCTTACCACTACCACTAGGACCGGTTAAGCCAACGATTTGTCCAGGAATCAATTGCAAATCATCAATTTCGACTAATGGCGTCTCATAACCGAATTTTCCGTTCAAACGAATTTTTGCAATATCGCTAACTTCAACCGTTGCTTCAGTCTGTTCAGTCGTTTCAGCATCGATAATCTTAAAAAGCCGTTTGATTTTCGGTAAAGTCGACATGAAGACGTGCATGAAATAACCAAACTTGCGAAAGTCGATCAACCAAATCACCGTGATAGCACTCAATCCGATTGCCTGACTAACGGCCAAAGAATCAGCCGAACCCGCCCGTCCTTGAGCAATCAAGAAGAAACCGATCGCACCATACAGGAAAAGATCCATGATCGTTAATGACTGCAATTGGTATACCAACACATTCATAGTTTTTTGCCGAAAGTTTTCCGCATCTTTCTTAAAATCTTCGGCGTACTGCTGTTGGCGGCCATTCATGATCAAAGTCGACATCCCTAAAAAGTCATCGAGGAATCGCTGACCCATTAGATTAAAGCTCTTAATATAGCGTAAATTGGTCTTGTCACCCATACCTTGTAGCATCCCCATGCCCATGCCGAGTAGCAAAATGCCAGCAAATGGAATCAATACAGATAAAGGATGGATGAAGCTGCCAAGAATAATCACCACAATAGCCGTCAAAATCAGCTGCAAAATAGTAGGAATGATCGTATCAAAAAAAATAGTCACACCTTTTAATGTCCGCAAATCTTGCTGCAAAACCTTCATAACGTCAAAATCAGTTCCATCGACATCACTCAAATAAGCATGCAAATAACGATCCTGTAGATCCCGACTAGCAGCCACAGCCCAGCCATTCTTATTAATTTGCTTAATGAACAGCAAATAAATCAAAGTAATGAAAATCTGAGCAATGATCAACCCCAGCAAAACACCAGAAATACGGTTGCTAAACAGCCACTGAGCACCAGCCCAAAGCACAGTAACCACCAGCATCTCACTAAACCACTGCCCAAAAATCTGCAGCCACATAGTCCAACGAGCTGAACGCCCCAATCCCCACAAACGCTTAACCATCAAATCGCCTCACATAGAATAATTAATAATCTTAGATAAATTAATTATAAAGAAAAAAGTGAGAAGATGCTTGGATTTTTATCAGTTGATAAATAAAAATGGCGCGGATTTTAATCCGTGCCATTTATTTACTTCTTCTTGAGATTTGCTTTCCGGTAATGATGATCACAGTACTCGCGAATGTATTTTATCGGGAATGGATTAACAGTATATTGCCCAATTTTAACAAATCCCACATTCATCAGTAGCATAAAATTGTCAAAATTGTCTTCAATTAATTTTTCTTCTGTTATCTTCGTATCATCCGCTATAATTGCAACTATTTGTCGTAATCTAGTGGCTCTAGTAATTTTTTGCTGAACTTTGTTTGTACTTCCAACAAAATAATAGTATCTTCCATTTTCAGATACCAATCCCATTCCACTGAAACCAACAAACAAGTCTATTTCTTTAGCTTGTCTGGATGAATTATTGAAGGTATAAGAATAGCTTTCCTCTAAATCTCGACAAATACTGCTAACAGCCTTTTTTCTAAAACTAATTTTATTTTCTTTTAGCTTTGATTTTATTTCACCCACGGAGACGCGAACTGCATCGGGGTCTGAGTCAAAATTTTCTTCCATAATTGAAATCATCATTTCTGCAGCTTTTTGATATTTAGCATCATTACTGTTTTCAGACAAATATTCAACGTTGGATATAACTTCACAGATTTTCAAACGTTTACTAGCATCGGCATGTGCTTGCTTTTCAGGCAATAATTCCATGTTCGGAAAAACTTGCTTATCAGAATTCCGCACGGCAATGTAATCCGATCCGACCTTAACTGCATATTCGATACTGCCCCAGACGCTCTTGATAAATCTGACATCGCCTTTAATCCCAAATTTTGACAAAATGCTAAAACAAAGCTTTTCACTTTCAGTCTCCTCATTATTCTTAAAAAGCTGGATATTCTCTTGTTCGAAGTCCATGTGGCCTGCTTTATCAATATCTAACTTCGTAACTTTAATGACAGCTTTTTTCACCCACTCAAAATAATAAAATGAATACTCAGAACATATATCCAACAATTTCGGATCAATATTTATCATTTGTTTTTGTGCTATTTGTTTTTTCAAGAATAAGTTTTCGAAGGTATTAATAACACTTGGATTAGTTGAAATATCTTTATCTTCTATTTTATGAAATTGGATTTTATTGTTTCGATTCAGTTTCCCCAAGCCATCGGGGGTAATATGCTGGATCCATTTTTTATTAGTACCTAATTCATACTCTTCTTTAACTTCTTTATTGTTCCGAGCATCTCTTATTACTTGTATGTTGAGCCCCTCAACGGATTTATTATTACGTTGAAAATTCAAACCGTAACTTTCCAATTCTTCGCTTTCCATAAATAAGTCATAAATCATTCCAAATAATTCTGTCGATACTTTGTCTTGACCGGAACAATAAATATTGATTGTCTCTCCAAAAAAATCGTGCCACGTTCGTTTGTTATCTTTTCTTCCTGGCAAGGTCATTGGCAATTTCCCATTAAAGAACTGAATCACCGGTTCATTTACAAAATCAATTTTCCCACCTTCAAATAATTGTCCAAAATGTTTTTCAAGATTTTTGATCACCTTGGAAATTACCCCAATTTTGCTCTCATCAAAGTTACTTTTATCATCTAAAAGTACAAATTCAACTTCATTTCGTTTTAAAATATTATTTTTTTCAAAGAGTTCTAATGATGTTTTACAAATATTTCTCCGAATTATATTTCTCTTATTATCAAACTCGTAGAAATCATAATCGGAATCCGTTTTCGATGTAGCCGTATACGTTACCACATTACAAGATAAAGTTTGATCCCAGCCAATTTGGAATTGTAATCCAAAAATTTGTTTAGGAAAATTCTCGATATCTTTAATCCAATTTGATTTAGTAATAATTAAATCTGAACTTAGATTCTTAGCCGGTAAAAGATCATCCCCATCCGTAAGTTGATTGAGGAGTAATTGGAAGAAGTGATTTTTGTAGAGCGTTATTTTCTGGGGCAGAGAAACTTTTGGAGAAAATCGGATACTATCCAATTTTAATTTACCATCCCATGTATAACAGAGAGTTGAATCTTTCTTTAACAGTAGTAGGAAATACTGAAATTTAATAAATGTGTAGGATATAACATCATCGTTTTCTAATAACTTATGAAATTCTGTAAAATCATTTTTATCTGGCACTTGCACAACAGCACCACTGTATTTTTCATTTAATTCATCATACTTAAATTGATATTCAAGCTTATTAGTCGTTATCTTCATTAATAAATCTCCTTATTTTAATTACTGCTTTGTCATCTAGCAAACAATTTCCCAAATCATCTAACATAGCTGGCACTTGTAGAATAGATTTATCATTTGTTGAAACGATCTCGTCATTTGGGGATCCCACAACGTTCAATACGATTACTTTCCATTTTTTACCCGTGTTTTGATTCAATTCTTCTAATTTCGGCTTAATTTGCTCTACTATTTCTCTCTCATTTACTTGATGGGTCCTTTCCCAATTTTTTAAATCGATTGCAGTGCAGGTGTCGACCACCGTGTAGTCGAATAATTCGTTATTTTTTAAATCTTTCATATCGGTTAACTGGACGCCGATTCTATCTTCAAAAATAAATTTTCCACAGATCTCACCTAGGATTCCGCGATAAAGATTCCGAAATTGAATAGGATTCATTATGTATTCTTTGGGCTTCCACTCAGTAGCATATTCATTTTCTTTAAAAAATCCTTCTAGTCCTGGATATTTCAAAAGAATATCTAGTCGTGAAGCTTCCGCAGAAATTTCTATGTTTGCCTCACTTGTACCGAATTTATATTGCTCTCCCTCCATATCTAACAATTTAACTTTGTAAGAGGTATCAAATTGTGGATTTGGTAAGTATTTCAGGCCTCGTTGTGAATGATCAGGATCGTTTTGCAATTCAAGTAATTGTTCTTGATCAATGGTAGGATATTTTAGCAAATTCTCTCTAACAAACTGATATTGATCAGCTATTGGTTGCTCTTTTCTAATTCTTCTAAGTAAAACTGCCAAATCATTTTTGGTATATTCAGTTAAATTAGCTTTTTCATTAAGTAATTGTTTCTCTTCCACGTCCAAGTCAGACTTGCCCGACGTTCTCTTGAGTAAAGAAGATAATTCAGGACTGACATTTACATCATTTAATCCTAAATGAGTCATCCTCCTCTTAAGTTGACAATTTGCTAGAACTAAAGGATTTTTAGACTTATTAAATGTTCGGTTCATCCTTCCTAAAGCTTGGATCAACACCATCATCTGACTTGTAAGGACGCTTTTAACATTTGCAGGTTTTGGTTTATAAGTCTGGTTTGCTTCAATAGCACTAAACTGTTCTAAAAGTTCAAACCGATCAATCTCATTTGCATCCATCAAATAGTAAAGTTGGATAACATATTTAATTGTTTCTAGATTAAATGCATATTGTTTCGCATTCGTTAAAATATTAGTTACTTCACCCAAATAAATTCCCGAAAGATCCATCTGACCATTTCTAGGATCTTTATTTGATGCATTATCAGGAGCAATATTGACAGAGTATGGTTCATCAATTTGGCAGAAATTATGTTGCAGATTTTGCCCCACGCCAATTGATTGATATGCACTCAATAAATAAACTCTCTTCCCTTGCTCAGGCAATTTCAAAGCATCTTTTATTTGCTCTTCAACTGAAGAATCTTTATTTTTGGCAATGATACGTAGCTCCAGTTTGTCCACACTATTCGGGGTGAATGCATCAACCAACAGATCAAAGCCTTGTTCTATTAATTCTCTAGACATTTCATCAAAATTGTCAGGAAGTTTCGATTGTAAACCTAAAAACGAAATTAAATCTGGCCGATTTATAAAATATATAAAACTTTCAAACAAAGAAACGTATCGATTTTTATAATACTCAGGATTATCTTTCTTGGATTTATTGGAGGCAATCATATTGATTCGTTCTGCTATCAAACTGTCTAATTCCGCTATCTTAGATTTATCAACTTGATCAAATTCAATAAATTCACCAGATTCGAGTAATTCCTTAACTGTTGTTGTTATATTATTTCCTTCAGCATCAATAAACTTAGATTGAACCTGGATCCCATTTTCTTCATATCGCTTATTTAAATTGAATTCTGCAATTGTTTGATCAGTTAAATATTTTTTACCGTCAATGAGTCTGTCACCCAATTTAGATTTAAGATATTTTAAATCATAGTTGTCTAACACAGTAGGAATAAAGGCCGTAGCGGACAGTCCTAATACCATTGCCTTTTCAGTGAGACCAAGTAAAAAGTTTTCTGCCGTAGTATTCAAAAATGCAGCATTGATCCTAGTTTTGAATTCATGTTGTTCCGAATCCTCAAAGAAGAATAGGAACAGTCCAATGCTTTGAAATGGATACACAACGTTAGGTTCTGTCTTTTGTTTGTCTTTATTTTTGTGATAACGTTGGACCTCTGTCTCAATATTCATCAGCATTTCTGCTTGTTGTTTTTCAAAACCAAGAGCGTCATATACAGTAAAACAAGCATCAATTTGATTTATTTCTGTATCCAAAGGGTCGTTATGGTGATTTCTTTTACTACGATATTCGTCAGCAATTTGAATAATCATGCGATTGAATTTACGAATAAAACCTGAAACACGATAAAGCATTGGAATAAAATGAAGGTCATTTTTCGAATCATGGTCAATGATCACCTGACTTTTTTCAATATCCTCATGCGAATAAAACTTTTGATTTCCACTAACCAAAGTAGCAGTTGGACCATGCATCAAGAAGCTCTGTTTTTGATTTTTATTCTCAGGAGTTTCAACTTTATGCAAATACGACAATCGATATTCATCAAGCAATTGCATTTCGACTTTGGATAATTCGCTAAAACTAGGATGTTTTTCGAGCATGATTCTTAAACTTTTAGGAATATTGCCTTGTTTTAATTTTTCAAATGCCTCGTGAATGCTGTTAAAGAGAACAACTAAATCCGTACTGATCTTTAAGGCATCATTAATTGTCTTTTCAAGATATTGTTTCTGAGTGGCATCAAATTCATCGAAAACAATCAAGTTTTTATTCAATAAATTACTGAATACAATGGTTGAACCTTTAGATTTGAAAAATGGCGTATAACTGCTGAAAAATTTGGCAGTTGTACAAAGAATAATTGAAAAACGCTCTAGATCAACTGTTGGATATACATTGTAAATCCACTTACGAACTTCTTCTGTATCTGCTTTTATTCCATCTTGAATTTTCTTAACAAAGTCTTTACTCCGTTTCGACGAAGAATCCACTCCATATCTAGCAGCAAGAGTATTAGCAATGATTCTTCTAACCTCATATTCATACTGGTTAAGTTCAGTCCACCCGTGAATGGACTGCGGACTAATTGTTTGAATTTGTTGATACAAGTCATAAGAACCCTTCAACTGTGCCAACGCATCTTTCAATTTGGTAGACATTAGGCAATTTGGAAAATCAAGTTTATTCAACAAAACATCAATTGTATCTGGCAAAGAACGCAAAATAGCAACATTCTCGAATCCGAACGACTGCCCATCAGACTTAAGATCATCCCAAACATCAATGAATCCAGTAAAATCTATATTTTTCTTTTGGTTAGTAGCAAAAAAAGCCCGGAATTTTTCATCCTTCAAAGCCTGGCTACAAAGAAATAATCGAACATTATAACTCTTACCACTACCAGTAGGAGCATCCAATAGAGCAAGTTTCCCAGAGCAATCGTCTTCAGAAAGAACAGAATAAATATTTTCGAAATCTTCCAGCCGCATAATTATCCCCTTTATGAATTATTATTAATATATTCATTTATAAAATCGCATCATTCGATAAACGATTATCTGATTTTAGTAAAACAAATCATCAACAATAAAACGAACGAAAATGAACGAAGAATGCGTCACCAAAAGATAATATTTTTCTTCGATGGAGCTCTTTTATAAATCACTGATAATTAAACTGATAAACTTTAGTCAAAAAAAGATTCAAAATAGCAGCCGATGATCCCCGAAACACAAGATAAGTAGAGAAACAAAAAATCAAAAAAGAAGAAAAAAATAAGGCACCACAATAAAAACCAAAACAATCTACCACTATAAAAATAAGTACCGTAACCCAAACCAAAAAATGAGTGTTGGTAAACCCTAGGTTCTGCGGGGGATGGAGGAAATTCGCTGTCAGGTGTGAAATTTTACTTGGCAATTTATTGCCTAGTAAAAGGCCGAGTTTTGAGATGTCCGGGCGAACTTCCCGGATAGCTCAAAATCGTGCCCACACCGTTCCACAGCGAAATTTCCGGAATCCCCCGCAGAACCGGCAGTGAACCTCCACGCCAAAATAATTAGAAAATAAAAATCAAAATCCAATCAAACAATCAACCAAAACCCCCAAACCAACACTAAAAAAACCAATAAAATTAGAAAACAATTAGAAAAGCTCTTGTTTTTTCTCACATAAGAGAGTACATTAAGGGATAATTCCCACATATAAATAAAAGAGGGGAAAAATTATAATCATCTATCAGAAAGAAAGGAAGATAAGCATATGAATGTTGGTCTTGTCGGCGTGACCGGGTACTCCGGAAGCGTTTTGTTCGAACTATTACTGCGACACCCCCAAGTTGATCACATCAACCTGTACGGTCACGCACAAAAGGAAGCACAATCTCTAGAAGAAGTTCTCCCTCAACTGCGACGACGCGACAACATTTTGCCTTATGATCCTGCTGATATCATGAAAAATAATCAAATGGTATTTTTCGCAACTTCAGCCGGTGTCACAACGGAATTGGCTCAACCATTTTTGGACGCTAACTTCCCTGTGATCGACTTGGCTGGTGACTATCGTTTGAAGTCACGTGAAGTTTACAAGCATTGGTATAAGAAAGAAGCTCCAGAAAGCCAATACTTGCAAAAAGCACATTATGGATTAACTGATTTTTACAGTTCCAAGGGACAAGCTTATGTGGCCAACCCTGGCTGCTATGCAACTTCTACAATTTTGGGACTTGCTCCCTTAGTCAAAAATCATTTGATCGATCCAACTTCAATCGTAGTGGATGCCAAATCTGGTACATCCGGTGCGGGAAAGAAACTTACTGAGATCACTCATTTCAGTAAAACCAATGAAAATCTGCAACTGTATAAGGTAAACCAACATCAACACATCCCTGAAATTGTTCAACAATTCCAAGAATGGGACGAAAACGTACCTTATATTCAGTTCACAACAACATTATTACCACTGACACGTGGAATCATGGCCAGCTGCTACGCAAAGGCAAAAGACAATGTAACTGAAAAAGACGTACGAGATGCTTTCGTCAAAACTTATTCAGATGACACCTTTGTAAATGCAACTGAAGGAGTTTTCCCAACTTTGAAACAAGTTGTCGGAACTAACTTCTGTGACATAGGTTATCAATTAAACCCTGTTACCCATCAAATCGTGATAATCAGTGTAATTGATAACCTCCTAAAAGGTGCAGCTGGACAAGCAATTCAAAACTTTAACCAAATGTTTGATTACGCACCGGAAGCAGGACTTGACCTAAGTCCCGTCTTACCATTATAGGAGGCTTTTTTAATGCAAAAATCTTCAGACGACGCAATTGCTTATAATATCGTGCCATTCACTTGGCCTAAAGGATACAAATCAGACGGCGTTCAAGCCGGACTCAGCAAAGATAAAAAGGACATGGGCTGGATCTATTCCGAACAACCTGCACAAGCTGCGGGAACTTACACCACCAACCAGTTTCAGGCGGCTCCAACCAAGATCACCAAGCAAACAATCAACTTAGATCACAAGTTGCAAGCAGTGATCGTGAACTCAGCCAACGCCAACTCTGTCACTGGAAATCAAGGAGACATCGACGTCAAAAAAGAACAACAACTAGTATCTGAAAAATTAAACATCGACCCTGATCTGGTAGGTGTCGCTTCAACTGGTGTCATTGGCCAAAACTTACCAATGGGCATCATCGAAAAGGGCATCAATTCTCTACAGTTGTTAGACAATGACAACGTTACGACCGCCATCTTAACGACTGACAAGCACGCCAAAACTATCTCAACTCAACTAACGATCGACGGTCAAACTGTTACTATCAGCGGTTTTTGTAAAGGTTCGGGAATGATCCATCCTAACATGGCCACGATGCTTGGCTTCGTCGTAACTGATGCCAAAGTAGCCGACGGCTTATTGCAACCGATCTTGAGTCACGAAGTCGATTCGACTTTTAACCAGATCACCGTTGACGGCGACACTTCAACTAACGACATGGTCGTCACCATGGCTAACGGTTGTGCCAACAACGAACTATTGACTGAACAAAGTGAGCAATATCCAGCTTTCGTGGCTGCTTTTAACAAAGTTTTAGCAGAACTAGCCAAAGACATCGCTGCTGACGGCGAAGGCGCCACTAAATTAGTCGAAGTCAACGTTCAAAATGCTTACGACAAAGTTGAAGCTCAACAAGTTGCTAAAGCAGTTGTTGGTTCAAGCCTCGTCAAAACGGCTATTTTTGGAAATGACGCCAACTGGGGTCGGATCGTCGCAGCAGTCGGTCAAACTAACGCCCACGTTGACATCGACCACACTTCAGTTTGGATCAATTACGTACCGATCGTAAAAAACAGTGCTAGCACCGACTTTGACGAATCACAAATGAAAGACGAACTAGCCAAAAAAGTCATCACCGTAACCGTCGATCTCAACTCAGGAACAGCCACCGGTCAAGCTTGGGGCTGTGACCTCACCTATGATTACGTCCGAATCAATGCTTCATACAGAAGTTAACCAACAAAAACTACTATAAAAAAGTATGAGGTAAAAATAATGAAGGAAACTATCGTAATCAAAATCGGCGGTAACGCCAGTGACCAACTACCACAAACGTTTTTTAACCAGCTCAAAACTTGGTGGGATCAAGGCAAAAAGATCTTGATCATCCACGGTGGTGGTCCCCAGATCTCCCAGTGGAGTGAGAAATTAAACTTATCCGTGCAAAAAATCGACGGCATCAGAGTGACTGACTCAGAAACCCTCAACGTAACTAAAGCGGTCCTATTAGGCTTAGTACAACCAAAACTTTGCCAATTCATCGCTAACGCCGGACTTCCGGTTATCGGAATGAACGCATCTGACAACCACCTTCTTCAAGGACAATATTTGAACCACGAAGAATATGGTGAAGTCGGAAAAGTTACCTCCATCAATAAAGACTGGCTCGATGAACAATTGACCGACCAGATCGGCATCCTCGCTCCCCTAGCTCAAACTAGTGATGGACATTGGCTCAACGTCAACGCAGACATGGCAGCTGCCACGATTGCCATCCAATTAGGTGCCGAATCACTAGTCTTATTGACAGACGTTCCCGGAGTTTTGAATTCCGGAGAAGTTGTTCCCCAACTGACTGAAACAGCGGCTAATCAGCTTTTTCAAAATAACATCATTAAGTCAGGTATGATGCCGAAGATCCAAGCGTCATTCAAAGCTTTAAAAAACGGCGTTCATCAGACATTCATCACCAATGACTTATGCCAGCCCGGAACTCAATTTCAATATCAAAACTAATTAATGGAGGAACATTATGGACCACGTATTTCCCACTTATACACGTTTTCCCTTTGACCTAGTCGAAGGACACGACGTATTCTTAACAGACAATAACGGTAAAACTTACCTCGATTTCACTAGTGGTATCGGTGTTTGTAGCTTCGGTTACAGCAACCCACTCATTCAAAGCAATCTCGAAAGCCAAGCTAAAAAAATTTGGCACACTTCTAACTTGTACGACAGCCAGATCCAAGACGATGTTGCTGCCAAGCTTTGTAACGACGACCAGTTAGCTTTTTTCTGTAACTCCGGAACTGAAGCTAACGAAGCAGCCTTCAAACTAGCTCGTAAATACACTGGGAAAGCCAATATTTTAGCTTTTAACAACGGCTTCCACGGTCGGACTTTCGGTTCAATGTCATTAACTGGCAATCCCGACATCAAAGTCGGTTTCGATCCACTAGTACCAGGCGTAAAATTTGCGGACTACAATGATGACAATGTCATCCAAGCTATCAATTCTGACTTAGCAGCCGTTATCTTAGATGTCATCCAAGGCGAAGGTGGCGTCAATGTTGCCGATAAAACTTGGCTACAAAAAGTTCAACAAGCTGCTCACGACAACGGCGTACTCTTGATCGTCGATGAAGTTCAAACAGGTATCGGTCGGACTGGTACGAAATTTGCCTTTGAGCAGTTCGGATTAGATCCTGACATCATCACATCCGCCAAAGCTTTAGGAAACGGGACACCCGTTGGTGCCATGATCGGCAAAAAGAAGTTGGCAGAGGCTTTTGGACCAGGAACTCACGGAACAACCTTTGGAGGAAACAAACTCTCAATGGCTGTGGCGAATGGAGTTCTGGAACAACTGACTCCCGACTTTTTGAAACAAGTGCAAGCCAAATCGAAATTGCTCTGGGAGAAACTCAACAAGGAGATCAAGCCATTAGATCACGTCACTGACATCACTGGACTCGGATTCATGGTCGGGATCCACTTGGATGATAACGTCAAGGTTGGCGATATCATCACCCAGCTACAAGACAAAGGATTGTTGACGATATCCGCTAAATACAATACTTTGAGACTACTTCCCCCATTAGTTATGAATGAGGACAATTTGATTAAGGGTGTTGAGTTGATCAAAGAAGTTTTAGCTTAAAAAAATAACGCAATAAATAAGATTGAAGACAAATGTTTTCAATCTTATTTTTATAGTATTTTTCCAAAAATCATTCAAAAAAATCAGCGCCATTTTTCGATATCCAAACTATAATAGAGGTATAGTCGAGTTATTTTTTAAATTATCGTATTTTAGTATATGAGTATTTCAGTTTTTTACCATGAATTGTCCTCACTACTAATATAACTAGGATTCATGGTGTATATTCACGTACTTGCCAATCGCTTCAATTTGGGTTTAAATGGTAATTAATTATTTAATGAAAGAGTTTGCGAGAGGAAGTCTGTTGTATGGCAGAAAATTTAAAATGGGACCACACTATTATCGATGTGAACGATATTAATGAAGCTATTAAATGGTTTGACGAGAAGGGAATCGTCTTCCACAATGGTGGCAAACACGAGCAATGGGGCACTTCTAACGCCGTTAGCTATTTTGGTTTAAACTACATAGAATTGATGAGTGTATACAATCCTGAACTTGCTAGCCACGTCAAACGTGACGGAGCTACTTCGATTTATGACTGTATCCACGACCTACCCGACCAACATATCAATACGATCGGTTTTAGAACTGATGATATTGAGGCTGTTCATGAACGTTTGTTATCGCAAAATTTTCCCGTTGAAGATATCCAAACTGGGACTCGTCGAGATCCAAAGGGAAATCTCATAACTTGGAAGATATTTTTTGTGAGAAATAAATTTTTCCAAGTACCTTATCCATATGTTGTTCAATGGAATGATTCTGATTACATCCGCAAAGAAAATTTGATCAAGAAAAATTTGTTAGTTGAACATCCTCGAAAGGGCATCATGGTCAAACAAGCAATTTATCGGGTAACTAACCCCGAGATCATGGCCATCAAATGGGGACAATTCGTTGGGATCGCCCCTATTCGTGACGATAAGGATTACGTGATCGACTTCGGTGACCGCCAAATCGTCTTCAAGTCAGGCCAAAACAATTACATTACTGACCTAGTCTTTGGAAACTCAGGCGATTTAGCTGGTAAAAGTTTTGAGTTTGGTGATGCTTCATTACATTTTGAATAATATTTTTAGCCCCTGACCGATTGGTCGGGGGCTTTTTTTGTTGCTGAAAAAAATTCTTCCTTGCATTCTCCAATTATGGTGTTACTATATAAATAACAGTTACTTAAAAAGTAACACCTAGGAGGATTTACATATGAAATACGCAATTACTGGTTCTACTGGACATTTTGGTTTGACTGCAGTCGAAAACTTGGTTAAAGAAGTTGGTGCCGACAACGTTGTAGCCTTAGCTCGTAATGAAGAAAAGGCTAAGAAGCTTTTACCTGCTGGAGTTGAGATCCGGCCTGGTTCATACGAAGACGCTGATGAATTGACTGCATCATTAAAAGGAATCGATCGTTTACTCTTCGTTTCTTCACAACCTGGTGGCAAGGTGGCTCGTCTCGACCAACATCGTAACGTCATCACTGCTGCTCAAAATGCTGGGGTTAAATTTATTGCTTATACTAGCTTTCCTCACGCTGATCAATCTGACGCTCCACTTGCTCAAGACCACAAGGAAACTGAAAAAATCATCGCAGCTACTGGGATCGATCATGCTTTCTTGAGAAATAATTGGTACGTAGAAAATGAAATGAGCGTCATCGATGCTGGTGCTCAAGGTGACGCCTTTGTTTATTCAGCTGCCGAAGGTCGTGCCGGTTGGGCTTTGGAACGTTTCTATGCCGAAGCTGCTGCTAAAGTTGTGACTTTAGATGCACCTAAAGATGTTTACGAATTTGCTGGAGCATCTCACACTTACGCTGACTTAGCCGATGCAGTTAAAGCAGCTACTGGAAAAATCTTTACTGTCAACTCAATAACTGATGCTGAATACCACCAGGGATTGCAAGATTCTGGTCTCGACAATGCTACAGCCGACTTGGTCACTGGCTTTCAAACTTTGATCAGAGATGGTAACCTAGATGAAAACACTTCTGACTTACCTGACGTTTTAGGTCACGCTTTGCCAAGTTTTACAGACTCAGTTAAGGAAGTTTTAGCAAAGAAAGCGAACTAATATGAAATACTCTCACAAATTAAGCGATGCTGTGCATGTCCTATCTTATATTGAAATTTTTCAAGATGAGGACCTTTCTAGTAAGGCAATTGCCGACAGTATCGAATCAAATCCTAGTTTAATCAGACGGTTGATGTCGTCTCTTTCAAAAGCCGGTCTTTTGATCACCCGATCCGGCTCCGTCTCCCCAAGACTTTCGCGCCCTGCTGATCAAATCAGTTTGCTCGACATTTATTTGGCAATCGACGATTCACACGAGTTGTTGCACGTTGATAAGAAAACGAACATGAATTGTCCAGTCGGACGCAACATTCAAGACACCTTAAATGTCGCTTACGACCAGGTGCAAAAAGCCGCCGAGAAGTCGATGCAGTCGATCGTTTTACAAGAT
Organism: Companilactobacillus zhongbaensis; assembly: GCF_003946515.1. Classification (GTDB taxonomy): domain Bacteria; phylum Bacillota; class Bacilli; order Lactobacillales; family Lactobacillaceae; genus Companilactobacillus; species Companilactobacillus zhongbaensis. The sequence continues at coordinate 15,067 of NZ_RHOM01000031.1, forward strand.
TTGATCGAGGACGTTTTAATGCGTGAAAAAAACCGCAACAAATAAAAAGCATGTGCACAGATCTGAATTCACAGATCTGCCACATGCTTTTTTGCTGGTTATTTATATAGAAGAATTTTTCTAAATCATGGCTTCCAAGTTGATCATTTCCAAGACGCCTGAAGCACATTCGGCTCCTTTGTTACCGGACTTGCCACCGGCACGGTTCATCGCTTGGTCCATGTCATTGGTCGTCAAGACACCATACATGACTGGAACATCCCCGTGAAGAGAAATTTCTGCGATGCCGTTAGCCGATTCGTTGCAGACGTAATCAAAGTGAGCTGTTTCACCTCTGACCACGGCACCTAAGGTAATAATTCCGTCAACTTTGCCACTCTCTGACATTTTCTTAGTTACCCGTGGTATTTCGACTGCACCGGGTACCCAAGCTGTGATAATATCGTCAGCTTTAACATTATATTTTTGGAGCTCGTTTTCGGCTCCTTCGAGTAATTTCTTCGTGACGATCTCGTTGAATTGGGCGACCACGATCCCGATTTTTTTTCCTGTTCCGTCAATTTTTCCTCTTAGTTCTTGCATTTTAGTTGACCTCCTTGAGTAAGTGATGAAATTTAGTTTTCTTAGTTTCTAAGTAGTGGATATTTTCTTTCGTTGGCGTTGTTTCTAAAGGAATACGTTGGTTGACCTTGATGCCCAATTGCTCCAATTTATTGATCTTATCGGGATTATTGGTCATCAAATCGACTGTGTTGATGCCGATGTGATTCAAGATGGCAGCTGCTTGACCGTACTCTCTTTCGTCTGGCTTAAAGCCGAGTTTTTCATTAGCTTCAACCGTATCGTAGCCTTGTTCTTGAAGCTCATAGGCTTTTAACTTGTTTGCTAAACCGATGCCACGGCCTTCTTGGCGCAAGTACAAGACTGCTCCGGAGCCATTTTCTTGGATCTTCTTCAAAGCAGTTTCTAGTTGTTCGCCACAGTCGCAACGTTTTGAACCGAAGACGTCACCAGTTAAACATTCAGAGTGCATTCTAAACAACAACGTGTCTTGTTTAGTAATATTCCCTTTAGAAACTAGTAAAGTAGGTTCGTCGACGTCGTTGACCTTGAAAGCCTTCATGTTGAAATCACCATATTTAGTCGGCAATTTAACGTCCGCAATTTCTTTGATGAAATCAGTATCCTTGATATCACGGTATTTGATAATGTCTTCGATCGTGATCAATTGCATGTTGTTTTCGTCAGCGATGACCCGCAAGTCTTTCAATCTCGCCATGGTCCCTGATGATTTAACAACTTCACAAATGTAGGCAACTGGAGAACCACCAGCTAATTTAGCAAGATCCACGGCTGCTTCAGTGTGTCCCGTCCGTTCTTGGACTCCGTTGTCAGCGGCGATAAGTGGAAAGACATGCCCTGGATGGAAAAAGTCGTCATATGTGCTGTTAGGATCTGCCAGCATCTTGATCGTTTTAGCACGGTCAAAAGCTGAAATACCAGTCGTCGTAGTTTTTGCATCAGTACTGATCGTAAAGGCAGTACCGAAAGCATCTTCACCGTCTGCGACCATGGAGGTCAGCCGTAATCTCTTAGCATAGTCATTGCTCATTGGCACGCACAATAAACCTTTAGCATGGGTGATCATCTTGTTGACCGATTCTCCAGTCGCAAAGTCGGCCAAGCCGATCATATCCCCTTCAGACTCACGATCTGGTGAGTCAGCTACAATGATCAAATTTCCTTGTTTAAGTTGATCGACCGCATTTTCTACTTTTTCAATGATTTCTTGTTCATTCATGTTGATATCCCCCTACTTGTGAATCTAAGATGTATTTTCCTAATATGTCAGTTTCTAAATTGATCGAATCGCCAGGTTTTAATTCTCCCAAAATGGTTTCTTGCAAAGTATATGGAATCAGCGATACTTGAAATTTATCGCCGTCGACCTTTGACACCGTTAAGCTAACGCCATCTAGTGCGACCGAACCTTTTTCCACGATGTATTTTTGATATTCTGGTTCGACTTGAAAAGTTAAGACAATCGAATTTTGGTCCTCAGTCTTATCGACTAATTCGACTGTTGAATCGACGTGACCTAAAACGAAGTGACCATCGAGTTTATCCTTAGCTGCTAAGGCTGGTTCGATGTTGACATGGTCATTTTCGTTGAGCTGTCCCAAGTTCGTTCGGCGAAAGGTCTCCGGCATCGCTTCGACTGCAAAACCTTCGTTGAGCAATTCGATGACCGTCAAACAAGTCCCGTTGATGGCAATGCTGTCGCCCAATTTCAGCTCGGCGTTTTTTAAATTGTTTAATTTGATAGCTAATTTAAACGTCTCGTCTTTTTTGGAGATCTCAGCCACAGTCCCCACGTCTTTAATTATTCCGGTGAACATCGTCCAACCTCCTAGCAGTAATTTTTAGATCTGACCCCAAAGCGCAAACCTGAGGCTTTTCAAAAAGCCGATTTTTCGAATGATCCTGATTGAAAATGGCTGGCAAACTGGCGCCACCGAATACTTTTGGTGCAACGTAAACGATCAATTGATCGACCAAGTTTGCTTGAACGAAGTCAGCCTGCAGGTGGCTACCACCTTCAACTAAGACCGACTCGATATTTCGTTGGGTCAGTTCAGTCAAGATTTTTTCCGGCGTCCAGTTTTTTGCCACTAACACTTCGACATTGTCAGGGAAATGCTGGTCAGAAGCTTGTTCTGAAAAAATCAGCACCGTGCTAGCTGGATCTTGAAATAGCTTCAAGTCGTCAGTCAGCTGATTGGCATCCCGAACGACTACGGCTCTGATGGGTGGAAAAGTCATGGTTTGATCGCGAACGGTCAACTGTGGGTCATCGACCTTTAACGTATTTTCACCGATCAAAATTGCTTGGTTATTTGCTCGAACATTTTGACTGTCGTGGTAGGCTTCTTTACCAGTAATGATGCAACGCGTTTTTCCAGCTTGATTGATCTTGCCATCCAAAGTCATCGCATATTTGATTGTTACTAGTGGCCGCTTCTTTTGATAATAAAAGTTATAAGCCTCGTTAATGCCACCAGTCGTGTGTAAAACTTTGACTTCAACATCGTGATCTTTTAAATATTGGATCCCGTGACCACTGACTACGGGATTAGGATCTTGTTGGCCAATGACCACTTTCTTGATCCCGACCTCAACGACTTTTTGCACACAAGGAGGAGTCTTTCCAAAGTGAGAACAAGGTTCCAACGTCACAAACATTTCCGCACCTTTTGCTTGCTCGATGTTGTCCAAGTGGTTCAAAGTATTGATCTCCGCATGTGGCCCACCGAATTTCTCATGATGGCCTTGCGCTAAAATCTGACCGTCCTTAACGATCACCGCACCAACTTGTGGATTAGTCCAAGTCTCCACACCTTTTGTCGCTTCCTCAAAAGCGATATTCATAAACTGATAATCTTCCAAGTCTCATTCACCCCAAATAAAAAACCCCGCATAAAATTTATGCGGGGCGTCATAATTAGCCAAATAAGATCTCATACGAGAACAAGCGTAGCCAAATAAGCTAGCTTCATGGTATGAAACGTATCTTTTTTCTTCTCCCATCCAGACTGTACTGTCGGTCCCAGAATCGCACTGGGTCAACCGCGAATGACGCGGGTCACGGACTTCAACTTTTGTTGTCACCGTCGGTCGGGAATTTCACCCTGCCCCGAAGAAATCTATTCAGTTTTCACAAAAGAGCATATCACTAATATTTTTTTATGACAAATATTTTTTTCAAGCGATTACACAACACAATTACTTTTTAAAAAGCTAAAAAGTCTCGTCATTTTAACTGTGACGGGACCTTTTGAACACTATGTATGATTTTATACTATTAGTATTTTATTTTAAATTTGGGCAAAAGCTTGCTCTAAATCAGCTAGTAAATCAGCATCGTCTTCGACACCAACTGACAGTCTGATCAATTCATCTTTGATACCGTTTTGCAAGCGGATTTCACGAGGGATCGCAGCGTGGGTCATGACTGCAGGTACTTCGATCAAACTTTCGATGCCACCTAAACTTTCGGCCAAATCGATAACGTGTAAGCTTTCGACAAACTTTTTAGCATCGAGTCCTTCGTTTAATTCAAAGGAGATCATGGCACCGAAGCCGTTCATTTGCTTTTTAGCGATATCGTAGCCTTCGCTGTCGGGGTCGCCTGGATAATAGACGTTAGCTACCTTGTCGTTTTTCTTTAAGTAGTCAAAAATGATTTGAGTGTTTTCCTGATGAACACGCATTCTAACACCGAGAGTTTTGATACCACGCATTAAGAGCCAACTGTCATCTGGTCCTAAAGTTGAACCGATCGAGTTTTGTAAGAAGGCTAACTCTTCGGCGATTTTGGCATCGTTCGTTACGGCTAATCCGGCAACAACATCTGAGTGGCCACCGAGATATTTCGTTGCACTGTGGACGACGATATTTGCTCCCAAAGTCAATGGATTTTGGTTGTATGGTGTCGCAAAAGTATTATCCACGATCGTTAGGATGTCGTGTTTTTTAGCAATTTCGGAGATGGCATGAATGTCAGACACGTGTAGTAGTGGATTAGTTGGTGTTTCCAAATATACCGCGACGGTGTTTTCTTGAACGGCTTTTTCAACGGCAGCGAGGTCACGCGTATCAACGACGGTGAATTCCAAGCCGAAGCGCTTCAAGACTTTGTTGACCAATCGGAATGTTCCCCCGTAAACGTCGTTTCCAATGACGATATGGTCACCAGCTGAAAAGAGTGAAAAAGCAGCATGGATGGCAGCTGATCCTGAGGCGAAAGCAAAGGCATTCGTTCCTTCTTCGATGTCAGCGACTAAAGCTTCTAAAGCAGCTCTAGTAGGGTTACCGGTTCTAGAATATTCCCATTTGGGTTCGCCGCCTAAAACGTGTTGGTGGAAAGTTGATGAACGGTAAACCGGGATTGAAACTGCTCCTGTAGTTTTATCTTCGCTAATGCCACCGTGAATAAGTTTTGTATTAAATTTCATAATTAAGTTCTCCTCTGTTTTTTTAATTTAGTCGTAAATACCTTTGCTTAAATAACGTTCACTTGAATCGGGAAAAATCGTGACGATGTTGGAATTTTCCGGTAATTCTTCAGCCACCTGCAAAGCTGCAGCTAAAGCAGCTCCACTGGAACTTCCGGCAAACAGGCCTTCGTTTTCGGCTAGCCATTTCACATTTGAAAAAGCATCATCATCACTAATTGTTTTCACTTCATCAACCGTGATCGATTTGAAAAATGGTGGCACAAACTCAACGCCAATACCCTCAGTCCGATGGGAATGTTCAGCTCCACCGTTCAAAATCGAGCCTTCCGGTTCAACCGTGATAGCTTTCATATTAGGGAATTTCTTCTGTAAAGCCTCAGTCACCCCAACAAAAGTACCACCACTACCAGAGCCAGCCACGAAAGCATCGATTTTTTCACCAGCCAGATCTGCAATGATCTCAGGACCTAAAGTCTTAGCATAAGCTTCCGGATTATCGGGATTTTCAAACTGAAGTGGCACGTAAGAATTGTCGATCTCACCAGCCAACTCCTTAGCCTTAGCGATGGCCCCAACAATCCCGTCTTCAGAAGCAGTATGAATAATCTCAGCCCCCAAAGCCTTCATCAAAATTTGTTTTTCCTGACTAAACTTCTCTGGAACGACCAACTTAACCGGCAACCCATGGCGCTGAGCCGCCAAAGCCACGCCAATACCAGTATTACCAGCAGTAGGCTCAATAATAGTAGTCCCAGCAGAAATCTGCCCCCGCTCGATCCCACTCTCAATCAAATTAACCCCCAAGCGATCCTTAACAGATCCCCCAGGATTAAACATCTCCAACTTTGCAAAAATCTTAACCCCATGAGCAGCATCAACATCCAGCTCCAACAAAGGCGTATTACCAATAGTCTGATAAATATTTTTAACCAACATAATCTGATCCCTTTCTAGAAAAACAAATTGAAATTCCAATAAAAAAAATCAGGGATCCCATTCAGCATTTCTAATCCACTATTAAAATTTAAAAGATAAATACATGAAACTAAAATCTTAGAAACGAATAAAACCAATTAGTTCTACATTCAACTAGTTTCTGCGGGGTGGTAGAACTTTCCACCAGCATCACTGCTTTCCATAGTTGCCATCCGATATCAAAATCAAACAGATAAGTACATCCAACCAAAATTCTAGGAAAGAATAAAACAAGGTGCATCCAAACTAATCAAAGTAATCTACTGAGATATAAATAAGTACCGTACCCCACCAACCAAAATCTGAAGACAAAAAAAGTGCAGCTCCTATTAAAACTAGGACACTGCACCTTATACGATAATCTGATTTAAGCTGTTACCAAAATAACCAATTTTTAGGCATGCAAATCAGTGGATCGCATAAGATGCGAACCACAACAACAACTGTTCAATGCTGTAACATTTACATTAGCCATGATTGATTACCTCCGATTAATTTATGTTGCAAGATTATATTACTTTTTCATATTTGTCAAATATTTATCTAATCTTTTTTAACCATTTTCATCCTGACTTTCGAAAAAAGTCGAAATTTTGGCCAGTCCGTCTTTAACGACCTTCATCTCTTCTTCCCCCACCGCTTGAGTTACTTTCTCTTCCACAGAAGCGATGTACTGGTTGATCTCTTCCGTTAAACGACGGGCTTTTGAGGTCAAGGCAATTCGTTTCAAGCGAGCGTCATTTGGCATTGGCACCCGAATAATGAGATCATTTTTCTCCATCAACTTTAATGCACTAGTGGCACTAGCTCTTCTAATGTTGAATTCTTTTTCGATATTTTTCTGAAAAACATCAGCTTTGTTTTCATTGCGAGAGATGTAGTTGATGATGCTCAATTGCATCCTCGTTATGCCGAGTTTCTTGGCGAATTTCTCTGCATCTCGGTCCAATCCGTTGTTAGCTTTTTTGATGACAATCCCGAATACTTTTTCCAATTGTTAGCCTCATTGTTTGGTTTCTAATTTAATTAATTTTACCATAAACATGGGAAAATATGTTATAACATATTATATTAGTTTGAATTCTAACTATCGGAGGATCTATGCAAAAGAAAACTATTAATTCCAACTTGATCTTGGCAATTTTGGCGACCGGTTTAATGTCATTTTCTGGCGTTGTCGTTGAGACTGCTACTAATATTACTTTTCCAACTTTAATGAAAGAATTCAGTGTTTCGACTTCGACTGTCCAATGGATGACCACTGGATATTTGTTGGTCGCGTCGATCATGATGCCACTTTCAGCTTATTTGAAACACCGATTCACCTCGAAAAAATTATTCCTTACTGCTGCCCTGCTTTTTATCATTGGTTTAGTCGTTGATGCGACCGCCCCAATTTTCCCTCTACTCATCTTAGGACGGGCATCCAAGGGATCGGCGCTGGTATTGCCCTACCTTTGATGTTCAATATTATCTTGGAACAAGCTCCCACTTCTAAAATTGGTCTATTAATGGGGATTGGAACATTGATCACAGCTATCGCTCCTGCCATTGGACCAACTTTTGGTGGTCTTGTCGTCAGTTCGCTTGGCTGGCGGAGCATTTTTCTATTACTGCTACCAGTTGTCATATTTGCTTTGATTATCGGTGCAATCTCAATCAAGCAAATCACTCCACCAACGCATACTAAATTAAACTTAGGCGGATTGGTCTTGATTGCCATTGCTTTTGTTGGGTTGATTTTCGCTTTTACAAACTTATCAGCAGTCCAAACCGATCCATTGAACTTTGCACTTCCACTCATTATTGGGATCATTGGCTTGTTTGGATTTGTTATGCAAACTAAGCACAGCAAAAATCCCTTGATCGATATCGGTGTGTTAAGTAATAAAAAATATGCTGCCCACTTGAGTGCTTTCTTCCTGGTCCAGATCGGTGCTTTAGGAATGTCGTTCATTTTGCCGAATTACATTCAATTGGTCGACCACAAGACAGCTTTGATTGCCGGGTTGATCGTGTTGCCAGGAGCATTGCTCGGTGCCGTATTTGCGCCACTTGGCGGTTCGATCCTTGATAAATTTGGCGCAAGAAAGCCGATAATGATCGGTATTGTCATTCAAATTTTTGCCATGGCACTTTATTCTATTTTTGGACGAAACCTAAATTCTACTTTAATCATGGTATTTTACTTGTTATTCATGCTCGGTATGGGCTTAGTCATGGGTAACACGATGACTAACGGTTTGAAACAACTCCCAACTGAAAAAAATGCGGACGGAAACGGCTGGTTCAATACGGTGCAACAGTTTGCCGGTGCCGTGGGTACTTCGGTCGCATCGACGATCGTGTCCTTATCACAGAGTTCTTCGCTTTCTGAAAATTACGCTACCAAAACGGCCATTGGTTCACAAAATGCTTTCATCGTTTTATTGATTTTTATATTAATCGCTGCTATATTGCTAAATTCAGCTTTAAAATATATTGAAAAATCATAAACATTTTTTCACAAAGCTCTTTCATCGGTGTTTTCATGTGCTATAATTATTATCCGTTACGGTCAGATTTAAAGAGGTTAGTCGACTAGTATAGCCAAGCTTTCCAAGAGATTCGACTGTGCAAATAAATTTATGGGGTACTAATTTATGCACTACACACTATTTATTCGCTGCATGGCTGAATTTATTGGAACTTCTTTAATGGTTGCTTTAGGTAATGGCTCTGTGGCTAACGTTGAATTAAAAGGGACCAAAGGATTCCACGGTGGCTGGATCTTGATCGGTTTCGGTTACGGTATCGGTGTTATGATACCTGCAATGATGTTCGCTGGGATCTCGGGGGCACAGATCAATCCAGCCATGACCTTAGCCTTAGCAGCTAACGGTCAATTTCCTTGGGCAGAAGTGTTGCCATACATCGTGGCACAAATGCTTGGAGCAATTTTTGGACAAGCTTTGATTGTCGCAGCTTACAAGCCTTACTACGATAAAACTACTAACGCCGAATCGATCTTAGGAACCTTCTCAACGATCGATAACGTTCACAGCAAATTCAACGGATTCATCAACGAATTCTTAGGAACATTCGTCTTGATCCTTGGCGCTGTGGCACTAACTTCCGACAAGATCGGACCACGTTCAGACTTATTAGGTCTAGGATTTCTAGTCATGGCCTTGGTCGTTTCACTAGGTGGAGCAACCGGACCAGCACTAAATCCAGCTCGTGACCTTGGACCACGTTTGTTGCACGCAGTCTTGCCATTGCAACACAAAGGATCTTCCCAATTCGATTACAGCTGGGTACCAGTTGTCGCACCTATCCTTGGTGGCGTTTGTGCCGTTAAGGTTTGGGCGGTATTTTTCGGGTAATACATACAAAGGACAGCCAAAAAATCTTGGCTGTCCTTTTTCTTTTATCATCTTCTCTAAATATAAAAATAATAGTATTATATTATATGATATTTATATTTTAATTTAGATTTAGGGGATATTATTATGAAATTTTGTGGAAATTGTGGGGCTAAGATACCTGACGGGATCAAGTTTTGTCCTAAGTGTGGAACACCGGTGGATAAATTTGAAAAACAGTTAAACAACAACGAACAACCCGCTAATAATGGAGTTAATCAAACTCAACAACAACAGCCAACTATTGAGAATACCCAAAACAATTCTCAAGCACCAAATCAAAACGGCCAATTCCAAGGTCAGATGAACAATCAAAATCAACAACCAAACTTTAACGGGCAATTCCAAAATCAATCAAATAATTTTGGTAACCATCCTAGAAACTCTAACAATCAATTTATGAACTTTTTACAAAAGTACCGTATACCAATTATTGTGGTTGTATTAGTTCTTATCGTTGGTGGATTTGCTTTTACCAAGTCAGCAACTTACAACGGAATGACCACTGATGACCGTCAAAAAACAATCGAATTGTATAATGCTTCTGGTATGTTCGAGCACATGTCAAACTCAGATGTTGTTTCTGCTCAAAAAATTACAACCGGAAAAGATGATGGCGATTGTACTATTGGTATTGATAAGAAAAAGATCACTTTCAGAACTAATAATGGATACGATATGGATAATTATTTAATGGACCGAGATAATTACGGAAATCATGAGGATGACCAAGAATTTATCAAAGGTATTCAAAAAGCCTCAAAATATGCTTTAGATAATTGGGGACGTGGCTACGAAATATCTTTGAAAGATTCCGACGGCGACACTTATTTAACCTATAAAAATGGATCTCAAACTTCCAACCATTTATCCGATTATGATGATGACTAAAAAAGATTCAACTCGCAATTTGCGCTGGTCCCTGTCAAGTTGACATTTGAAATAATATAAAAATTGAATACTTCTTAAATGGCCATTCTCCTGTATTCCGCAGGGGTATGGCCATTTATTGTTTCTGATCTATCTACATGATTAAAATAGTAGATCCCTTCTTTGAC
>NZ_RHOM01000032.1 GCF_003946515.1 Companilactobacillus zhongbaensis
AGACAGCTAAAGGTTCTGATGGAGCTACATATTATCGTGTATCTACTGATGAATGGATCAAAGCTGGTAACGGTGTTAACTTTGAATAGTTAATTTTGATGTTACCTCTGATTTAAAGAGTCCTCTCGAGTTTCGAGGGGACTTTTTTTGTGCTTTATTTTTTGAGCTTTTCTGTTTGTGTAACGAAGCTTTGCTTCTTTATAGCAAACCTTGGTGTTTTTGTACCAAATTTCTGTTTCTTTGTACCAAACCTTGATATTTTTTGTACTAAACTTCTGTTTCTTTATACCAAACCTCGTTTTTTTGTACCAAACGTTGCCCGTTTTATAGTGGAAACGAGTTCCGGCGCACAGCGGCCTCCGGTTTAGAAACTGTTGGCAGGCACGGCTTCGCCGCACCTTGGGTGCCAACAGTCCCTAAATCCTCAGCAGCTAACCGTGCACCTCCACTCTCTTTTTTAAGCCAACTTTAAGTTTCCCAGTCCATACTATGAACTTGTAAGGCGATGGTCTTACTTTCCTCCTCATAATTTAAATTCTCAAATTCTCATTAAACTTAAATTAAAACGTCAGTGGGGTGATAGCTGCTGGCACAACAGGTTCATCAAGTGTTGCAGATGGTATCTTAAGTATTGCAAAAGAAGCTCTTTCAAAATTTGGTTTGGATAAGACTGACTTAGGTCAAAAGGTGATTTCTTCAATTTCAAAACTTGTAGATATTGCTAACAAGGCACAATCAGACATTGATGCAAACAAAGAGGAAGCTAAAGAAGATACTTCTAAAAAAGCTGTTGCCGCATTAAAGAAAATGGCAAGCGAAAAAATTGTTTATGATAACGATTCAACATTTAATTTAAATGGTTTCACTTTGAATTATGGTGAACCAATGGATTCATCAACATTAAATACATTTTTGAACGCTGCTAATATCGGTACTCATGATTTACGAGCAGATCTTATTGGAGATAAAAAAGTATTAAGATATCAAGTAGTTACAGGCGATAATTTATCAAGCCAAGATTTTTCAACATTGGTTAACAAATTCTCAACATTAGGTAATGGCATTACTCTTCCTATTACATTGAAGATCACAGATCCTTCAAACGACAATGCTAACTTGGGTAGTGTAACTTTCAACTTCGTTAATAATAAAGAAGTAGCTGTTCCATCAACAAGTTTGACTATTGATTTCGATTCTCCTATCCATGTTAATTCCGGTGATAGTGCAATCGACCCAACATTAGTTAAGAATGTTGATTTTACAGTTACAAACGAAAAAGGTGAAACTGTTAAACCAACACACGTTACACCTGGTGAATACTACACATCTAAAGATGCAGCATTGAAGAACGGTCAAAAAGCCAACGTTGGTCAATACTTTGCTGGTGATGGACTAACTTATTACCAACCAATCACTTTGGAATTTGATAAAGACGCCGTTAATGTTGCTTCAATTTTCAGCAACATGATTAAAGATGGTTCACAAGTAATCAAATTTAGTAATGGTGACGAAGCTCGTAGTCAAAACATCAATAGAGATGCAAATACAATCACTTACGTCCGTGAATTTCAAGTAGGTTCAGGCTTCGACAACAACACTGACAAACCTGACACAGACAACAATAACAACGAAGACAACAACAACGACGCTAACTTAGAAAACGGCGTATGGGTTGAAGACAACGCTACTGGTAAAGTTACAGTAGGTAACAGCGTTGCATCATTATATGATGACAACAACAACCTAACAAACCGTGCAGTTGCAGCTAATTCAGCATGGGCTACTGACAAGAGCCGTGTTAACTCAAAGACTGGTCTAAAACAATACCACGTTTCAACACACGAATGGGTTAATGCAGATGACGTTACTTTCTCAGGTGATGAAAATAACGGATCAAACGCTCTAGGTACAATCGCAAATCTTTCAGGTCACCACACAGTTGACTTAGACGGACCAAGCGGCTTCGTATACGCATTGTTCTCAAGCGATGGCAAACGATCAAACCGTGGTCTAGCAGGAAACACATCATGGTACACAGACAAATCAGCCACAGACGGCGAAGGCAACACATACTACCGTGTATCAACAGACGAATGGATCCGAGTAAGCAGCGGTGTAACATTCAAATAATAAATCATAAAAAAGAGAAAAAGTCCTCAATTGAGGGCTTTTTTTATGCTCCAAAAATAGAAAAAGGGATGTTAATTGGTATCGAAAATAAAATTCAAAAGTAAAATCAATCAGAAGTACTTAAGGTTTTGAATTTACCAATAATCAATTCAAAGTGAGATAGACAAGTAAAAAATAGGGAGCAACAAAAACACGGACTTATCCAAAATAACAGTGGAGCCGACCCACCCAAAGAGAAATTGATATCAAATCTAGGTGGAGGGGCGGGGCGCTATATGGGTTCAGCTGTGAAATTATTCTTAGCGATTTATCGCTTAGAATAAGACTCGTATTGGAGATGTCCGGGTGAACTTCCCGGATAGCTTCAATCGATGTCCACAGCGTTCCAATCCCATATAGCGCAACACAAACTACTACACATATCCCATGTTTTTACCAAAATTCCGTTACATTTCTTCAGTTTTTTTAAAATTATGGTTATTTATTTCAACAATACAGCAATATTTTGAAAACTTTTTTCAACGTAACCCTTACTATAACTTTTTTTCTAGCAGTATAATAAGCTTGTGACAACGTTTTCATAAAAATGTTGCATAACATTAAATTAGGGGGGATTTGATGAATAAACAACGTAGGCGGATCGTTGCGATAGTTACTGGTGTCATTGCCGTATTGCTGATCAGTTTTTTCAGCTTCATCGGTAAGGCTTCAGCCGCTTCAACAACAGATCCTGCTAATGTATCAACATCTGAAACGCAAGCTACAACGGACCAATCGGGTGATACCAGTTCGACAGCATCGACGAATAACCAGACTGACGTCAATGCTAACCAAACTGAGACGACCGATGATTCAGCAACTACTAGTCCAGATCCAAACGAAACTGAGATCGAAAACTCAGAGTTATCGACTAAAGCTGCTGAGGACGGTATGGTCTTGTTGCAAAATAAAAACCAAACATTGCCAATTTCGACTGACAAATCGGTAGCCTTGTTTGGTGCCGGTGCATACGGAACAGTTAAAGGTGGAACTGGTTCCGGTGATGTTAATCCTAGAAACGTCGTCAATATTTGGGACGGCTTGAAGGATGCCGGATACGATGTAACATCAGGGGATTATTTGAACAAAACAGCTGCTGACTATGATCAGAAAAAAGCTGCTTTTGATGCAAAATCTTCATTGTTGAATACTTTTATCTACAAAGATAAACAAGTGTCACAAGCCGATTTCGACGCTTCACCTGCTGACGTCGGTATATACGTTCTTTCCAGAAACGCTGGTGAAGGAACGGATAGAACTGACACGAAAGGCGATTACGAGATCACTGATGCTGAATTCAACAACATCAAAAATTTAGCTGCCGACTATGACCAAAGTATCTTGTTGCTCAATGTCGGTGGTCAGATCGATACGAAATTTATCGACCAAATTCCAGATCTTGACAGTGTCCTCTTAGTTTCTCAAGGTGGACAAAATGTCGGTATCGCCGTGGCTGATATTATCAGTGGTAAAGTCACACCTTCTGGTAAGTTAGCTCAAACATGGGCCAAAAACTATTCAGACTACCCAGCTTCAGCAACTTTCGCTGATAACGATGGTAACTCTGATCAAGAAAACTATACTGAAGGTATTTACGTTGGTTATCGTTACTTTGATTCATACAACGTAACTCCTAAGTATGAATTCGGCTATGGTCTTTCATACACGACTTTTGATACTAAGACTGATTCAGTTGCAGTCAATGGCAATAACTTAGTTACTAAAGTTACTGTTACGAACACTGGTGACAAGTATTCTGGACGTCAAGTCGTTCAAGAGTACTATTCAGCACCAAAGGGAACTGTCGACAAGGCTTTCCAAAACTTAGCTGCTTATGGAAAAACTGATGTCTTAGCACCTGGCGAAAGCCAAACTTTGACATTGTCGTTCCCACTTTACAACATGGCTAGTTACTATACAGCCACAAATAGCTATATTTTAGATCCTGGTCAATACATTGTTAGAGTCGGTAACAGTTCACGCGATACTCACGTCGCTGCCGTTTTGAACCTCAAGGATAAAGTCACAACTGAACAACTTTCTTCAGAAATGGCTCCAAAAGAAGATCCGACTGAACTTCGTGGTTCAACTGATACTTTCGTACCTGACAATCAAGCCGAAGAATTGGTCAACGCACCAATTATTCAATTGAACGCCAGCTCATTAGAAAATGTTTTAGGCAACAATGCTTCAACTTTTGACAGTAACGATGTAACAACAGTCGTAAATTCAAATTCTTCAGTAAACATTCCTAAGACTGATCTGAATAAAACTATCAAATCAGTTTCCGGTGTTTATGGTTCAACTTTGAAGGATGTTTATGATGGCAAGATCTCAATGGATCAATTCATTGTAACTTTGACACCAAAACAACTTTCATACATCGTCAACGGTAGTTTAGAACCTTCAAACGGCTCAAGTTCACCGATCGTTGGTAATTCATCACAAGATGTACCCGGTGCAGCTGGACAAACTACAGGCACATTGACAAAACGTGGCATCAACGTTTCTGTAAATGCTGATGGACCTGATGGACTTCGTTTAACACCTGTTTCAACTGTCAACGGTGAAAAGAAATATCAATACGCAACTGCATGGCCTATCGGAACACTTTTGGCACAGACTTTTGATCCAGAAATGATCAACCAAGTCGGTACTGCCGTAGGTAAAGAAATGAAGGAATTTGGCGTTGATACTTGGTTAGCACCAGGTATGAACATCCAAAGAGATCCACTAAATGGACGTAATTTTGAATATTATTCAGAAGATCCACTAGTAACCGGAGTAAGTGCAACAGCAATGACTAAAGGGGTACAATCAAATCCTGGCGTCGGCACAACTGTAAAACACTTCTTCGCTAACAACCAAGAAACAAAACGTGGCACAATGGACGACGAGATCGGCGAACAAGCCATGAGAGAGATCTATCTCAAAGGCTTCGAAACCGTAGTAAAAGACGCCCAACCACAATACATCATGTCGTCATACAACCAAGTAAACGGCCAATACAATGCAGCAAACTACGACTTATTGACCAACATCTTACGAGGCGAATGGGGCTTCAAGGGCACCGTTATGACTGACTGGTACAACCAAAAGAGTCTATCAGATCCACAAATCTTAATGCACGCTGGTAATGACTTGATCATGCCAGGAAGCACCCAAAACAAGCTTCAAAAAGCAATTTCTGAAGACAACCTAGCATTAGGCGACCTCCAGAAATCAGCCGAACGTGTATTAACAACGATCATGAATGCTAACACCTTTGCAAAGGACAATGGAGAAAAAGCACACACATTGACACCTAAAAAGGTTGCAACGATCATGACTGTCGATGGACAAAATTGGTAAGATAAACTGAAATAACAAAAGATCATCACGAAACGTGATGACAAGTAAAAGGCAAAACTCAAAATGGGTTTTGCCTTTTTTGCTTTTTTCTTCCATATTTCATAGATCTAACTATTTTGAATAAAGCTGAGATAGATCGGTAAAAAAGTCAGAAGGGCACAAAACACTAATTTGATAACAAAAACCGAGCTCATCCATGGTCATACTTTTGGCTTCGTCTTATAATAAATGTGATAGCAACAATTCGGGGGTTATATTTATGTTATTAAAAATTTGGTGGATCGTTAACTTTGTCTGGTTAGCTATAAATTTAGCTTTAGGTATATTCGTCGGTGTGCGTCAATACGATGCTGCTGGTGTCTTCCAAACTACAGAGTTAAAGCTAGCGACCTTAGCAGTTCTCGGAGCTTTTTTGATCTTCATAGGACTCTGTCAAGCACTGGCTTTATATTTCATTAGAAAGGCATCTCATTAACATACAGACACAAAAAGACTGGGCCATTATAGTCCAGTCTTATTTTTTACAAAAACCGTCAGTCAAGAAAGCTCGGTTATTCATAGCCGAGATGAATTGACGTCTTGGACGGTTTGTCTTTACGAACTGATGTTCTTGTTGCTATGATATATATATCCTAAAAGAAAGGAGTATATACATGGTTCTAAAAGGTATCAAGCTACGTATCTATCCCAATAGCTATCAACGTGAATTCATTGATTATAACTTTGGCGCTAATCGATTTGTTTGGAATAACATGCTCGACATGATAATCAAGAGATATGAGAATAATCCCAAGGTAAAATCTCTATGTTCGTATGATCTCGACAAAATCCTTACTACTTTCAAAAAGGAACATGGTTGGTTGAAGAAAGCTGAAAGTACTGGCTTGCAATCAACCAATAAAGACTTATGCAATGCTTATAAAGGCTTTTTTAGTAAGAAACGGAAGTTCCCAAGATTCAAGTCAAAAAAGTTCCCTAAGCAAAGTTATCAATGTAAATCGGTTAACAAGAACGTTGAGGTTCTAGATGGCACTCATATAAAATTGCCCAAATTGGGTATTATGAGATATAAAGGTCGGAAAAATGTTTCAAATACAATCAAGTTTGTAACACTCCGTAAGTCCTCTGCCAACAAATATTATGCAATTCTAACAGTGGAGGAAGAAATTCAAAAATTACCTAAAACTGATAACTGTGTTGGTCTAGATATGGGTGTTTCTGACTTAGTCATCTGTTCCAATGGTAATAAGTCCAAGACTATTCGTTTCGACAAGAAGTTAGCTAAGAAGAAGCTATATTGGGAGAAACGATTAGCAAGAAGACGAACACGTGCCTTAAAAGACATTCAACTAAAAAAGAAGCATGGATTAATTGATCCTAAACCATTGGAACAATACTCAAACTACATGAAGGCAAAAATAATGGTTGCCAAGTATAGTGAAAAAATAGCCAATCAAAGAAAAGACTACTTACATAAGATCTCTCATGAGTTAGTTACAGATAACGATGTGATCGTGATAGAAGATTTGAAAATCAAGAATCTTCTAAGCAATCACAAACTATCTCGTGCTATTGCTAATCAATCATGGAGAGCCCTAAGACTGATGCTTGAGTACAAATGCGAATGGTACGGAAAGAAACTTCTTGCCGTAGATCCGTTCAAGACTAGTCAGATATGTTCAAATTGTAGATATGATGACGGCAAGCATACTCTAGATGTTAGAGAATGGACTTGTCCTAAATGTCATTCAGAACATGATAGTGATATCAATGCAAGTAAAAACATACTAAATCATGGCTTGGAACAAGCCTTAGTAAATTAGTTCTGACCTCTACTGGATAGTTGAAATACTATTCGGCAAGTTTGGGACGTTCCTAGAAACTCGTTACTTTAGTGACGAGTAGTTCATTCTATTTGGTTTGTTTGTTCCTGATCATCGGACTCGGTCACGTAATTAGTCGGATAGCCAAACTGGTCAGCAATCGTGTAAATAGCATCATTATAATTGCCATCAAAAAGTGTGTAAGTCTGATCAGATTTTTTATCCTTCAGTTTAGTTTTACTAATGATCTGGAAGGTGAGACTAGGATCTTGTTCCTTGTAAAAATTTTTCTTAGCATCGACATTTTTAATATCAGTCTTGATTTCTAACTTACTATCTTTGATCGATAGCTGCGGATCCTTTAGAGTGGATATTTTTGACGGACGACCGTTTTTTGAAACGTTGTACAAAGTGATACTTTTATCGTCATCGTCACTGTCGGGGTCAGCCATGAAGCTTAAAAAATGCGTTTGCTTTTTGTTGCTGATGAAGATCTTGTTCTGGAAGTAGTCAGTGTCGAGGTTGACGACTTTAGGAGCAGGCACCTTAGTTTTTCCCGTCAACAAGTTATAATCGTCGAGTTCATAACTCCGATACCAAGTGAGATCATCCTTGGCTAAGTTTCGAGTATCGTCGAAGTTAAGCTCGGACTTGCGACTAGGATTATGGTAGAGTCCTAATTTTTTAGTGTCGTTTTTGATCTTGAAGTCCATCTTGAAATAATGCCACCTAGGCTTGTCGTTCTTACCTCGGATCAAGTAGGTGTTTTGATCCAGTTGTTGATATTGGATATTGTGGAATTTATTTTTATTAACGATGAATTTATCGTTTTGTAGCTCTAAAGCTTGAAAATTTTGCTTCCCACCGTGACCATAATATCCTTTATAGGCAAAGGGAACACCAGCTTTGAAGTTTTTCTCAACTGTTTTCTTATCTTCTAATCCCAGCTCTTGCTTAACTTGAGCACATCCAGCAAGTGCCATGATCAAAAGTATCGCCAGAAACAATTTCAACCAGATCGATTTTTTCAAAGGCATTCCCTCCCCAAGTTCATAATTTATAATTTTATCTTAAAATATCAATTCTATGCTTGTAAACTTAAATTTAATTTTAATTAAATTGGAAATTTCATTGCACAAATACAAAATATTTTATATGCTATGAAATAGATAAATATATTCAAATATGGGGGCATAGGGATGAAAAAAGTTAAAATAGCTGGACTAGCAGCTGCAGTTCTGTTAGCCATCACACCAGCCACGGGGACCACATACGCTGCAGAGACTGGGACACAAGACTCAGGATTTGATGTAACAAAACTTACGGACGCCTTTAATCAATTCACAGGCTTTTTTAAAGATGCTTTTTCTAAGATCCAGGGAGTCTTTGATAAAGACGCCAAAGATGACGAGCCTACAACTCAAGAAGGCATCGCTACTCAACAAGTTAATAAGCTTGGTAATGTTGTTTATACTGATAACGATACTGCCGGTAAATTGCATGCGAATTTGAATACACTCGTTCAATGGCAAGGACCATTGGAATCGAATCAATTTGCACGAACGTTATTTAATGGATATGGTGAGCTTCCAGCACTAAATATTATCAATGAAGATACATACAATATCATTAAGGCTGGGGAGAAGTATGATTATACTTTTAGTTACCCATATAGTACTGATAATGACGTTAATGATGCCTTTGATAATTTCTTAAATGGCAAAGGTGCTCAAGTTAAAGTTACAATCAATTCTATAGATGAGGCTACTAAAAAAGTTGTTAATACGAAAGAACTAGTATTTATTAATAACACAGATACAGCAACTTCAACCGACAATTTGAATATTAAATTCAATACTCCAATCAAGGTTGCAGTTGGTAGTGATACATTGCCAATCAAAGAATCAGAGAGTGGTAAAGCAAATACTACTATCGATAACACTAAAGGTATGGTTGTGACACCAAAGGAAGTTGATCCACAAGGCTTTTATGAAACAAAAACTGATGCCGCTAAAAGAACAAATCCATTAGACCTTGGTAGCAAGTTTACTGAGAAAGGTAAAACATATTATCAACCAGTTGAAATTACATTTGATACAAATAAAGTTAATTTGACGAAGATTGCAGACAATGCAAATACTAACGAATCTGCTGTATTTAATTTGAATGGTCAAAGAGTTCTTACAGACCAAATTAAACCTGATACTGATGGTATTAATAGTGTTACTTACGTTCGTGAAATCGTAGTAGGCGACAAGGATGCTACAACACCAGACACTGACAATCCTGACACAGATAAGCCAGATACAGACAAACCTGATACTAATAAACCAGACACAGACAAGCCAGATCCAGAAGAAGAAGTTGGTGTTTGGAAAGAAACTAACCAAGATGGTATTATCACAACCAACAACCAAATTGCTAACTTGTACAACGATGACAATGTTTTAACAACTCGTTCATTGGCTGACAATACTCAATGGATTACTGACAAGTCACGTGTTAATAGTGCCACTGGTCAAAAACAATATCGTGTATCTACTCATGAATGGGTAAATGCTAGCGATGTTAGTTACCAAGACAAAGTTGATAAATTCTTTACTAGCGTCACACAATATCCAGAATTCCACACAGTTAACTTAGCCGGACCTTCAGGCTTCGTATACGCCTTGTACAACCAAGACGGAATCCGTTCACTTCGTGGCTTAGCCGGCAGAACATCATGGGCTACTGACCAACGTGCTACTGATGCTGACGGTAATATTTACTACCGTGTATCAACAGACGAGTGGGTCCAACAAGGTGTTGGCGTTGACGTCAACTAAAATTGAACATTAAAAAAGCAGACTTTTCGTAGTCTGCTTTTTTGCTGCCTAAAAAGGTTTTATGCAGTTTTTTGCTTAATCTTCCGAGTGATCGAAAGACGAGAACTGTCAACTGGTGCCCAGTTTGAAGGTTTTAAACGCCGACCGTGCTTGAGTTCGTTTTGCTCAGTTTCGGTCATTTTGTAGGTGATAACTTTGCCAGTTTTCTCATAGGTCGCCAACGTTTTGACGGTCCTAGAAATGTCCGTGACAAAGAATGTCAGTAGCAGTGAAAATTGTAGTGCGATTGGTAATGTATTTTTCAATTAGAAACTCCTCTTGTTAATACTTTAATTTTAGCATGGGCGACGATTTAATGTGTGGAGGGGATGTGCTGATTGTGTGAATATAGTATGAACATCATGAGTGGAAGTTATCGGTCAGATGTGATGTAGACTGTTTTTTTGGACAATTTGTGACATTATTTACAATTCGGTAACATTTGCACAATAATATTTTTAAAAATGTCCTAAAAGTCGCTGATTCAGCCAACATTTTGGAAAGTTAATGTATAATGGTGTCAACAGAGTATTAAAAGGGTGGTATAAAAATGCTTGAAAATGTAAATGGTATCGTTAAAGTCAACCAAGACGAACGATATGTCGTTTTCTTATTCGACACTTATGAAGCAAACCGCAAGATGTTACAAGATAAATTTGTTAAGGGTCAGTCTTCTTGGTATACCGATGCTAAGGGTACTGGCGAAGATGGTAAGGTGTTCTATAGTATTGCTCAAGATAGCGAGTGGATAGAAGCCGAGTATGTAGATTTTATTTCAACTGAGGATTAGTGTTTTTGATCTGCTTGAGCTTTTTTTTGCTTGAGTGGGTCTATTTTTTTTGAGTTTTTTGTTTGTTGTGGTTGTAGGTTGGGTGGTGGTTCACTGCCGGTTCGATGCGAATTCCCTCCATCCCCATCGAACCTAGGTTGTTTCAATCAAAATTTTTTGGTGGGGTTACGGTACTTAGCTTTACAGTGGTTGACTGTTTTGTTTGTTTTTTGGTACCTATCTTTGTTGGTGTCCTAGGATTTTAGTTGGCTTTGTCTATCTTTTTGATTTTTATTTAGGATATCATCGGCCTTTATTTTTTGCGTTCTTTCTTTGGGTTTTGTCCTTGCTTTTGATCTTACTATTATGGAGAAGATTGAGATAGACCAGCAAAAGGTAGGACACGCAAGTAGTGCCGACTTGATCAAAATAGATCGGTCATCACCCCCAAAAAGGGGAGATTGTTTACTACCCTAGACGGAGGGGCCCGGGGATACAGACCTCAGCACCTAAATTATTGTTAGCGATTTATCGCTTACAATAAGACTCGTATTTGAGATCGGCGAAGTGGTCTTCTTCGATGAGCTCAAATCGATGTCAGGTGCGTTCCAGCGTCTGTATCCCCGGGCCCCGGAGTCGGCAGTGAACCTCCCACTAAACTACTACCTCCATCCAAAAACCAACAAAGTATCAAAACACCAGCCAAGCAAAACGCTTCTCGTCCGCCAAAAACTCTCTCACCTCTAGCTGACCATCACCAAACAAAACGCTTCTTGTCTGCTAAAAACTCTCTCACCTCTAGTTCTTCTTTTCAATTCTTTCCTATAATCTTTCTAAATATTAAGTTTTTTTATACTTTCTCAAGATATATTAACGTTTCGTTACATTCCATTGATGTTAGGATTTTCACACAGTATTATGAATTTAAGAATAAAAATTGGGGGAAACGTTTATGAATAAAAAATGGGTAGTTTCTACAGCCTTTGCTAGTTTCCTTGCGGCTGTGGGTATCTCTTCGACTACTTCCCACGTAAGAGCTGCTGTCTCTGCTAATGATAAAGATGAAAATGATGCTGATGCTGATCAAACTGTAGTTGATTCTAGTGTGGCAGTTAAGGATCCTACTGTTGCTTCTGTTATGGATGCTCAAGGTGCTCCTGTTACTGAATCTGTTCCTGAAGAATCAGATGAGGGTGCTAGTTCTGATGCTTCTGCTGAATCAACTGATCCTGCTACTTCAGCTTCTGTTCAAGCTTCTTCTGAAGCTCCAGTCGCTGAAGATGCTCAAGGTGAAAGTACACAGGCTCAAGATGCACAGGATGACGATTACTACAATGGTTTTGAATCGGCTAGTTCTGATTCTGAAACTGCTGTTAATGGTACTAGTTCTGTTGATGCTAGTCGTTCGGTTGCTTCTGCTGAGGCTCCATCTACACAGGGCGCTGCTGATGGTGTAGATGATGGTTCTCAGGCTGCTCAAGCCTCTGATTCAGCTGCTCAGTCTGATTCATCATCTGCTTCTGCTAGTTCTGATACTTCAGATCAAACTATTAAGACTGCTCCTGGTTTTTCTAGTGAGGTCCAAGCTGCTATTTCGGCTTCACCTGAGACTAATTCACAAGTATTGCCAACTAATGACGGTACTGTTTTGGAACGTTCTGCTACTTCCGACGGTGCTGTTACTCAAGCTGCTACTAATTCTCAACAAGATGAATTTTTAGCTATGGCCGGTCCGATGGCTCAAAAAGCTGCCAGTGAATATGGCTTGTATGCTTCCGTTATGTTGGCTCAATCGATCCTTGAAAGTGGTTGGGGTCAATCTGATCTGGCTGTTGATGCTAATAACTTGTTTGGTATCAAGGGTGACTATAATGGTGCCTATGTTTCGATGCCTACTTCTGAATGGAGTGCTGATCAAGGTTGGTATAAAATCTATGCTAACTTTAGAAAGTATCCTAGTTTTTACGAGTCATTCCTCGATAACGCTGATAAGTTGCGCAATGGATTGACTGGTAATTCTAGTTTTTACAGTGGTACTTGGGTCGAGAATACTACTTCGTATAAAGACTCGACTGCTTGGCTTCAAGGTCGCTACGCTACTGCTCCTAACTATGCTAGTGCTTTGAACAATATTATTGAAAGCTACAGTTTGACTCAATACGATACTGATTCTGAATCAAATCCTAATTTGAGTGATAATAACAATTCTTCTGGCAATAATTCTGGTTCAACAACTGATACTGATAGTGCGGTCAATGGTACACAGACTGAACTTGATGATGTCGCTGTTGTTACTAATTTGAACAATGCCCAAATTTATACTGATGCTTATATGAGTCAACCTGCTGCCCGGGCTTTAGGTTACGGTACAGCTTGGAAGTTGGCTTCTAAAGTCGTCGATGACTCCGGTAATGTTTTTTATCAAGTTTCGACACATGAATTTGTTTTAGCTACTGATGTCCAATTGCGTTCTGAAGGTGGTACTGAAACTGAGCCTCCTGTTTCGATTGATGATACTTTGATTGTGACTGGTGATACCGGTGCCGTTGTTTATGGTGCTGCTAATACTAAGTCTGGTACTAGCAAGATCTTGCCTTACTCTTCTGAATGGAGGACTACGGCTTACGTGAAAGATAACGATGGAAATACGTTCTTCTTAGTTGGTGCTAATGCTTATGTATTGGCTTCTGACGTTGTGCAAAAATCTAAGATCTCGGAAAGTAATGAATATTTGAACGATATTACGGTGGATTACCCTGATATTTTGCGGATCATTACTGCTCCTAGTGCTAAGCTTTATGACACTAAGCACAACTTGCTTTCACCTAGTTTAGCTAATGGTACTGACTGGAGAACTGACAAGAAGTCAACTCATTCAGACGGTTCTATTTGGTACCGTGTATCTAACGACCAATGGGTCAGTGCGACTGATGTCCAAGTCCTTGGATCAAACTACGTCAAGACAGTCAAGGGGACTGTTAAGATCAACTATATCCCTGGATATGGTGTGAACGTTTATAACAGTCCGGCTGCTAATAACAAGTTCACAGGAACTCGTTTAGCTGACGGTACTACTTGGAAAGTTACTTCAAAACAAATCGTAGATGGCCAAACTTGGTACGAAGTAACAGCTGGTTGGGTCAATGGCAAATACTGCCTCTTTACTCCTGTAAAATAATAGTTTTTTTGAGCCGGGTCCATTTTTATGGATCCGGTTTTTTCGTTTCAAAAAAATTATTTATATACGGAGGATAGCATCATTGTTTCTAAAGAGACAAATCTAAATCAGTTCAAACAACGCGTCATTGATCTGGAATTTTTGTTGAAGGATACAAATGTTAAAAAGCTCCATATTTATGAAAATTTTGAAATTGATAACGAGACCATCGCAATTTTTGCGATCGAGAATAATCCCTTTGGGAAGTCGATCGTCTACCACAGCAATTTAGGCGTTTTCTTCGTTGACCAGACGACGAAACAGCTGATCAATAAGTACAAAGACCACCATAACTGGCATGGCTTCATGATCTCAAGGACGTTTTCGAGGATCTTTAAGCTCAGCGGTCATCTGCCGATAGTCGATGGGGTCAACATTTATTTGCCATTATCCGGTAGCAAAAGCCGTTGTCCCGACTGGGTCGGATTACATCAGCTCAGCAGTTATCAGGAAAAAGACGGTCAAGCTGAATTTATCACTAAGGATGGGGAAGTATTCCGGATGGCATTTTCTGGTCATAATCTTCGCGCTATTATTCATAAAGCTTGCTTCATTAGCGAGTGTCACGTTGAGTTGTATCGAAAAAACATCAACTCATTTGCCACAATTGTTTTAAAAGCCGATCGAATCGGGATATCTCAGTCGTTCAGAGATTGCAGGTGTCGACTTCACCTACACCTGCAACGAATCGATAAATTATCTTGGGATTTTTGGATCGAGTATTTCTCATTGACCTTGAGGGCCATAACTGATGAAATCGAACCCGATCAGGATCGGGCGGTCAAATTAAAATTTAGTCAATTTAATAAAAAACGTCGCATTTGAATCAAAAAAGCTCACAGGTGTGGGCTTTTTTATTAGGCTTATATTGCAGAAAATTATTGTAGCGATGTTTCAGCAGATGCCTGCCGATTATTATTACAGCCATTTCTTAGGTATATTATCCCTACCACAAGCGCTTGTGAGTAACTTTAAGGAGACTCGCAATGGATTTACAACTAGGATTCAAAAAGGCTTTAGAAGAGGAAAAATTGATCCATGAAGCTTTGAAAAGGGTGCATATTTACCCGATTTGTAACAACTATCAAGATTACGTACAAGAGGCCATGATCATTTTTGCCCAGGCTTATGTCGATTACGTCGAACAAGGACAAGATTTGGAAAAGTTCAACGTCTACATTTTTCAAAAATTGACTTGGCGCTTGACTGATTTGTTGCGCCGGGAAGAAAGATTTTTTAACGTTCATTCTTTGGAAGTGTTTGATTTTGAACGGGTGAAGGAAGAAGTTTCCGAATTATTTCTCGATGACTTGGATCTGAGCAGATTGAATGAGTTTGAGAAGCAGCTGTTTTTTGACTTATTCGTCGATGAATTGCCAATAAAATTTTTGGCGAAGAAGTACCGTTGTACCACCCGTAATCTGCGGTATCATAGGGATTCTATCCGTAAGAAAATGGTTAAATTGCTTTCATAATTAATAAAATTTAAGACTTAGAGTTTACTTTAAGGTTACGAATGTGTAACTTTTATATATGGTACAGACCGATTTGATAAAATTTGTTTATTAAATAATTTTGGGGGATCAATATGTTTTCAAAAAAGAGGATTATCGTTAGTGCGGTTGCATCAATCGCATTTGCGGGGGTAGGAGCTTTTTCGACTCAATTTGGAACTACGGCGATTCAAGAAGTTCAAGCTAGTACTTGGGTGAATCAATATATTACGAACAATAATATCAAACCTGTCGGTATCGAAAACCGCGAAGGTACATTCAATCGTTGGTCTGGATATCGTAATGGTGTTGGACGCCCAGAAGGTGTGATGATCCATGAGACTGCTACACCTAACGCTACTGCAGAGGCTGAGGTGAGCTATTTCAATCGCAACTGGCCAGTATTACAAACATACGTCCATGCGTTTGTTGATGCGAATAAGATCATTAACATCAAGAATACTGATTTTTTAGTATGGGGTGCAGGTCCAAATGCTAATCAACGTTATATCCAAGTTGAATTGTGCAACGTGAACACTCCGGATCAATTTGCCCGTTCAATTTCGAATGATGCTTTTTACACGGCATCGAAGTTGATCCAATATGGTTTACCATTTGTTCCAGACAAGACAGTGGTAACTCACAGACAAGCTACGAACTGGTGGCACGATACGACTCACGTTGATCCTGATGGTTATTTAGCTAAGTGGGGTTACGATATGGGCCAATTCAATGAGTTGGTCGGTAAGTACTATAGTAATTTGAAGTCTTCTGGATCGGTCGATGGAGCCACAGCTCCACAACCAGAGTTGCCATCTGATGGCTCTGTGGTTAAGCGTGAAGGTAAGGTTACAGTTACTAACCCACATAGTTTTGCGGTTCCTTTGGTGGCCTTTCGTGAGGATGGGTCAACTACCGATTCTAACCGTGGATTGGCTAAGGAGTCGGGATGGTATACTGACCAGCAGCGTTCGTTTGATGGTCATGTTTATTATCGTGTTTCTACGAATGAGTGGGTGCAAGATTCCTATTCATCGTTTGTTGCTTGGTAGTTTTTTGCTGTTGAATTTCTTCTCCTCCCTAGAGGTTTTTCTGACAGTTTATGATTTTACATATATATGTTTTGCAATTAGCTGGTGCCGTTTGGCGCCGGCTTTTTTGTTGTGTGGGGGGTGAACTGGAGGTGTGAGAGTTTTTGGCAGACGAGAAGCGTTTTGTTTGTGGTGGCGTTTGTGATTTTAGGTGTGTTTGGTGTTGAGTTGGTAGTTTGGTTGGTGGTTCACTGCCGACTCCGGGGCCCGGGGATACAGACGCTGGAACGCACCTGACGCGATTTTGAGCTACCCGAGGAGATCGCTCGGGCATCTCAAAACTCGGTCTTATTCTAAGCGATAAATCGCTAAGAATAATTTAGGTGCTGAGGTCTATATCCCCGGGCCCCTCCGTCTAGGGTAGTGCAACAATCCCTTTTTTTGATTAGGACCGAGTTTTTTTGATCAAGTTGTCACTTTTTGCGCGTCCTAGTTTTTGTGGTCTATCTCAGTTTCTACCTTTACTTGTAAGATTAAAAGCTAGTTCAAGACCCAGATCCATATCCAGACCCAGAGCCAGACCCAGATTCAAAGCCAGGGCCAGACCCAGAGCCAGACCCAGACCTTACCTAAAATCTATTCTTGATTGGTTTTTGTTTTTCTTGCTCTCAGCTTGGCTTCGCCTTGCTGATCCGCCTGGTTGGATTTTGTTATGGTGGTTTTTTCTGTTTTTTAAAATTTATTTTTTCATGATGGATATTATATGTTGAGGGGGATTTTTGGTTTCTTGGTTTCTTAAAGTTGGCTTAAATTTAAATTTGGAAGCGTTATATTTCATTTTTTTGTCATATTTGATTTGTTTTGGATTTGTTTTTGGGAATTTATTTAATCGTTGTTATGATTGGCTTTTTTATTTATTGTTAGGTTTCTAACGTGTGTTTTGGGTATTAAAATATCGTTTTAATACTTAAAAATTACCTTATGATTACATTTTTATTACTAGCAACATTATTGGGTGAAAAGTTGTTAAGATTGACTGGTTAAGAAAATTAACTGTGGGAAGGGTATTATATATGTTTTCAAATAAAAAATTTATTGCTAGTTTAGCTATTGCTGCTTCTTTGACTGGTGCTGGATTTGTTGCTACTAATCAAGTGGCTCCACAAATTTTTGCTGCTCAAGAGGTTGGGGCTGAACCTGTTAACGATTATATTGCTAATCAAGGTATTCAACCTGTTTCTATTCAATTCCGTGAAGGTACTTTTGATCAATGGATCCCTTACGAAAATGGTGTTGGTAAGCCTGAGGGTATTGTTATTCATGAGACTGCTACTCCTGGCGCTACTGCTGAGAATGAAGTTTCTTACTTTAACAATAACTGGCCAACTATCCAAACTTACGTGCACGCCTTTGTAGATGCTACTTCTATTATTAACATCCACAGTGCTGATTACGGTGTTTGGGGTGCTGGTCCTACTGCTAATGCTAAGTATATTCAAGTTGAGCTTTGTGAAGTTAATACTGGTGACGAGTTTGCTCGTTCTGTTGCTAACGATGCTTACTATGCTGCCTTTAGATTGCACCAATACGGTTTGCCTGTAGAATACGGTAAGACTATCGTTTCTCATGACCAAACTTCTAGAATGTATGGTGAAACTAACCATACTGATCCTACTGGTTACTTTGCTAAGTGGGGCTATAGTATGGAAGAGTTTGTTGCCTTGGTTCAAAAGTATTACAACCAAATGGACAGCTCAAATACTAATAGTGGATCAACTAACAACAATGGTTCTACTGGTACTGGTACTAACAACGGTGGTGTTTCTTCAAACGCTTCTGAAGGTACTGTTAAGGTCAACAATTCAGGAAGTTTCGCTGTTCCACTAGTTGCTTTCAGCAATAATGGTTCAATGTCTAAGTCAAACCGTGGTTTGGCTAACAATTCTGACTGGTATACTGACCAATCCAAAGACTACAACGGTCACAAGTATTACCGTGTATCTACTAACGAATGGGTAATGGACACATACGCTCAATTTACTGCTAAATAAGCAGTGATGATGTTTGAAAAAAATGCCATTACACAGCAATAAAATATATTATTAATTGAATATAAATATAATTATTTTAATTAAAAAAGTCAGCTTAACGGCTGGCTTTTTTGCATTTGTAAGTTTTGCTGTTTCTGGTACATTCATAATAATACGTTGTATAATAATTGAGATTCAAGAAGATAATTTTGTAAAATTTGAAATAATTAGGTCGAGATCGAAACGCTCTTACCAACATGAAGCTTGGCATTGGGGATGCTTTAGGCTTTTTGCGAGTGGATCTGCGGCAATATCTCAAATGAGGGAATACATATGTCATTTTTAATTTATGTTTTATTTGTGGCTGTGCTTGAGGTTGCTTTGGCTTTGAATGTGAGGGTGTTGTTCAGTCGTCATCCATTGCCGACACTAATAGCTGTCATTATTTTTATCGTGGGGATGGTCCCACCAATTGTTAAATTGCAACGACTACCGCATTTGTCGCCACTTTTTACTATTTTTCTATCGTTTATTTTTTGCGTGGACTTGCTGTTCTTGGTGATCATGCTGGTCTATTACTTTAGGGTGTATAAATCAGCAAAGCTGAAATTAGTCACTAAGGCTGACTATATCGTCGTTTTGGGATCGAAGTTCATGAGTAAACGGATCCCACCGATCATGTTGAGCCGTTTGGAAAAGACGGTGCAAGTTTATCGTCAATTAGATCGGAAGCCGTTGATCATTGTTAGTGGTGGTAAGAGTGCCGTTTCTCATATTGAAGAGTCGGGGATCATGCGTCGTTATTTGTTAGACCACGGCATTCCTGATTCAGCAATTATTGTGGAGAATAAGTCGGAGAATACTGCCCAAAATTTGGAGTACTCTTCGATTACTATCAAACACCACTGGAAGGCTAGTTCACTACCACATATCGTCGTTGTGACTAGCGAATTTCATATTCCCAGGGTTCAACAATATGCTTCTCGGATCGGACTGGCTGCAAATTATGTGCCTTCGATCACGATCCCGGTTTTTAAATGGCCAGCAATGTTCCGTGAGTTCACGGCAATAATCTGGTATTATAGATACACTATCGAAACTATAATGTTAATGATGATTGTTTTATTGATATGTACTTTCGTTCGTTAAGGAGTTTTGTTGATGAGTGTCTATGATAAGTTTGTTGCTAACAAAAGACTGAGAAGGGCGACGATTCTAATCTTGGTCTGCTTGATCTTCTATTTATTTAGAAGCATGTTGAGCTTATTTTTACTAACGTTTATTTTTACTTTTTTATCTGTCCAATTAGTGCGGGCCGTGCAAAAACACATTAATATCAAGCCGATTTTAATTTTGGCGCCACTGTATATCTTGATCGTTGCAGTGGTCGTTTGGGCGGTTGCTAACTATATTCCGCAATTAGTTCACCAGTCGAGTAAAATCATCGACTCCTTGACAAAGTTTTATGAGAGCAAAGAGCTCCGTGATAGTAAATATATGTCGATCCTTTACGACTATTTACAAAAAATCAATATCGATAATCAGATCAAGACCGCAACAACACAGTTAGTTAACTATATTACTAGTGTCGGGGCAATTGGTCTTAATATTTTTATGTCATTTATTTTGAGTTTTTTCTATACTTCACAGATCGAAGATATGAACAAGTTCGGTCGTCAGTTTTTAACTTCTAACTATGGTTGGTTGTTTGAAGATATTCGTTACTACGGTCAAAAGTTTATTAATACTTTTGGTGTTGTTATTGAAGCACAATTGATGATTGCCGTGGTTAATACTGTTTTGACGACGATTACTTTGATTGTGATGAAGATGCCTGGCGTGATTGCTTTGGCTGCTATGGTGTTTATTCTTTCCTTGATTCCGGTCGCTGGGGTTATTATTTCTCTGATTCCTTTGAGTTTTGTGGCTTATTCGGTTGATGGGTTTAAGTATGTTGTTTACATTATTGTGATGGTGATCGTGATTCATATGATCGAGACTTATTTCCTTAATCCTCAGTTTATGTCTACTATGACTCATTTGCCTATTTTCTTTACTTTTGTGGTTTTGATTGTTTCTGAGGAGCTGCTTGGGGCTTGGGGATTGATTATTGGTATTCCTATTTTTGTTTTCTTTCTTGATATTTTGGGTGTGCATTCTATTGGTGGTGCTAAGAAGGGGAAGAAGATACGTTTGAAACGTGATGTTTAGTTGGAGGTTCCGGATTGTTTATCCGGAGCCTTTTTACTTGAGGTGAGAGAGTTTTTGGCAGACGAGAAGCGTTTTTCTTGGTTGGTGTTTTGATGCTTTGATGGTTTTGGATGGAGGTGGTAGTTTGGTGGGCGGTTCACTTGCCGACTCCGGGGACCGGGGATACAGACGCTGGAACGCACCTGACGCGATTTTGAGCTACCCGAGGAGATCGCTCGGGCATCTCAAAACTCGGTCTTATTCTAAGCGATAAATCGCTAAGAATAATTTAGGTGCTGAGGTCTGTATCCCCGGGCCCCTCCGTCTAGGGTAGTGCAACAATCCCCCTTTTTTTGATGGGGACCGATTTATTTTGTGCAAGTTGGCACTGTTTGCGCGTCCTAATTTTTGCGGTCTATCTCAGTTTCTACCTTTGCTTGTAAGATTAAGTTCAAGTTCAAGACCTCTTTAGGAGCTTTCTTAAAACCACGGTTTAAACTTTTTTCAAAAGATCATTTAAAATCCAATTCAAACCCCAATTCAAACCCCAGTTCAAAACCTTTTTTCTGGCTCGCGTGCTTGTTCCTCGCACTCTCGCAATTGTGGGGCGGGGGATTTGTGCTTATTTTGGGTATTAAAAAAGTCAGCCGTTTTATTTTTCGGCTGATTTTTTGTTTGTTCTTTTTATTATTTAGCTGTGAATGTTGCATAGGTGTCTTCTACCCATTCGTTGGTTGATACTCGGTAGTAGGTGTGGCCGTTGTAGCTTCTTGATTGGTCTGTGTACCAGTCGGTGTCGTTGGCTAGACCTCGGTTGGAGCTGAAGGCGTTGCCGCTTTGGTTGAAGCCTTTTAGTGGGACCATGAAGCTGGCTGAGTTGTTTACTCTTACTGTGCCTTCTTCTTTGTTGGCTGTTACTCCGCCGTTGTTGGCGTTGTTGTTGCTATTTCCGCTGTTGATGTCGATTGGGCCCATTTGGTCGTAGTATTTTTGGACTTGGGCTACGAATTCTTCCATGCTGTAGCCCCAGTTGGCGAAGTAGCCGGATGGGTCTGAGTGGTCGGTTTCGCCGTACATGTGTGATACTTGGTCGTGTGAGACTACTGTGGTGCCGTATTCTACTGGTAGGCCGTATTGGTGTAGTCTGTAGGCTACGTAGTAGGCGTCGTTGGCTATTGAGTGGGCGAAGGCGTCTGTTGTATGTTCTTCACATAGTTCTACTTGGATGTATTTGGCGTTGGCTGTTGGGCCTGCTCCCCATACTCCGTAGTCGGCGCTGTGGATGTTGATTATTTGTGAGTGGTCTACGAAGGCGTGGACGTAGGTTTGGATGGTTTCCCAGTTGTTGTTGAAGTAGGATACTTCGTTTTCTGCGGTCGCGTATGGATCGGCTGTTTCGTGGACTACTACTCCTTCTGGTTTTCCGACGCCGTTTTCATATCCAAACCAGTCGGTGAAGGTTCCTTCTCTAAATTCGATGGTGACTGGTTGGATGCCGTTGTTGGCGATGTAATCATTGATCGATTCGGCTTTTACTTCTTGTGCTTGGATCGTTGGGACTGCTTCGGTCGTTGCGACGAAACTTACCCCTGTTAAGGCAACGGCTGTGGCTAGTCCGGCTAGAAATTTTTTCTTTGAAAACATTTGTAATCCCCCTTTTAGTACCCATGCGTACTTTCTCGACTAGCTTAACAACTCTGTGTGAAATTTTCCACTTGTGTTCATTAATCATAAGATAAATTTTAAATACTCAAATATGTTTAGTTTTCGTCAAATATGATCATGTAAAAAGCTTTTTTCTTTAAAAAATTTTTTAATGTGCTGGCTTTCGTTTTCTAGGTACTAGTTTAATCAGTTACTCTTTATTATAATGAGTAGTATATAACGTTTTTTAGATGGGAGTCTTGGTTATGTCTTTTTTTGATAGAAATAAGAAGAATGATGCTAATGATAATTTTTCCAACTTTGATGACAACGATTCACAACTAAATAACCAATTTAGTAGTGTTCCACCATTTCCTCAGCAGGCGGTAACTAGTGCTACTTCAGCACCGATCCAACCTGATCCACAAATGGATCAACCAGAACCTGTGCAAAATCCGGGGAATGATTTTGCACAAGGGGACTTTAATAACAGCGGTTCTGTCCAGCCTGATGGTCCGGAGTTGAACGGTTATTATTACGAGGAACAAGTTGTGCCTGAGAAGGATAACAACGATTGGGAAAATACTGAAGCTGATCTTCAGGGGATCATTGAGCAAGAAAACGATGTTAAAAAGCAGCTTCGTCATCAGTTGCTTTCAGCTCGTAGTTACTACAATTATGTGCTTCGTAGTTTAGGCGATGACCAAGCTAACGCTCGTAAGGAGACTTCTGATCAAGTTGAGAAGATTAATACTTCTCTGAAAAAATGGTTTGGTTCTGATGAGATGGCTAATGAGATCTTTTTGGACCCTAACCGTAACTACTTTATTTTCAGCGACCATTTGAATACTGATCCTAGTGACAGCGAACGTCAGATGTGGCGTAAGTTGACACAGACGTTTGATGATCACGGCTTTTTAGCTAATACGATTACGGTTTCTTACGATGATCTGGCAAATGCTACATGGGCAGATTACCAGAATTCTGACTTGGTCAACCCTAATTCTTACTTATTGAATATGTACAACGACTTGCAAGGGCGCAACCAAAATGTTTCGGTCGCACCTGCTGAGATCCCTTATGAAGATGATTATCGGATCGAACACGTTGATGATAAGAATATTGATAAAGTTTACGACGGTGAGCATTTGATCATGGAAGTTGCTCGTAATAATCGTGGTCAATTGAAGGTCATCCGTCATTACAACGACCGCAAGTTGTTGAGCCGTGATATTTTTGATGTCAACGGAGTTAACTCAGCTACACAATTTTACGATCCACAAAATCCTAACCGTGTGATCCGCGAAAACTTTTATCGTCAAGACGGCACTTTAGTGTTGATCAAGAGTTATACCGATGATGAACCTTTCATTCAATTGTTCTCAGCCGGCAACGTTTTGATCAGTACTTTTGAAAGCGATGAAGAATTGATCTTCTGGTGGTTAAAAAATCAAGCTCTTCGTAATATGCAAGCTACTATTTTCGTTTCGATCGATTCGCATTTTTACAAGAAGCTTTTGCAGTTGAGAAATAATGGTATCGAAATTATTCCGATCGTTATGACCCAAGATCAAAATGCTGGGATCGTGACAGATCTGCTTAATGGTTCAGATAAGGTTACCGCTGTTTTCGCTGGTAACGACAATGTGAACGGTTACTTAAATTCTAATGCCAAAGTCAAAATGGATATTTCGACCTTAGAAGATGTCGAAACACCTATTTATAAACATTAAAGTGGACTAGTTCCACTTTTTTTTGTACTCTAAATCGTGTAGAATGTACTGTGTTAAAGAAATGAAAAGAGGAAATGAAATGGCAAAATTAGTTTTCATTCGTCACGGACAAAGTGAATGGAATTTATCTAATCAATTTACTGGCTGGGTTGACGTTGACCTTAGTGAAGAAGGCGTTAAGCAAGCACAAAATGCTGGTAAGCTTCTTAAAGAATCAGGCATCTTGTTTGACCAAGCTTACACATCAGTATTGACTCGTGCCATCAAGACATTGCACTATGCTCTTGAAGGATGCGACCAACTTTGGATTCCTGAAACAAAGACTTGGAGATTGAACGAACGTCACTACGGTGCACTTCAAGGCTTGAACAAGAAAGAAACTGCTGAAAAATATGGTGATGAACAAGTTCATATCTGGAGACGTTCATACGACACATTGCCACCATTATTGAAAGCTACAGACGAAGGTTCAGCTGCTAACGATCGTCGTTACGCAAACTTGGACCCAAGAATTGTTCCAGGTGGAGAAAACCTTAAGGTTACTTTGGAACGTGTTATTCCTTTCTGGGAAGACGAAATTGCTCCTAAGTTGTTAGATGGCAAGAACGTTATCATCGCTGCTCACGGTAACTCACTACGTGCCCTAACAAAATACATCGAAAACATTTCAGACGAAGACATCATGGACGTTGAAATGGCAACTGGTGAACCAGTTGTTTATGACTTGGATGACAAGTTGAACGTTACACATAAAGAAAAGTTAAACTAATTTAAATTAGTAAACGGTATTTGGAGATTGCACATTTTGTGCAGTCTTTTTTTTTTGGTGTTGAGTAAAGCAGAGTAGTGTTGAGTAAAGCAGAGTAATGTTGAGTAAGACAGAGTAGTGTTGAGTAAAGCAGAGTAATGTTGAGTAAAGCAGGGTAATGTTGAGTAAAGCAGAGTAATGTTGAGTAAAGCAGAGTAATGTTGAGTAAAGCAGAGTAATGTTGAGTAAAGCAGAGTAATGTTGAGTAAAGCAGAGTAATGTTGAGTAAAGCAGAGTAATGTTGAGTAAAGCAGAGTAATG
>NZ_RHOM01000033.1 GCF_003946515.1 Companilactobacillus zhongbaensis
GACACCCTTGTCCTCAGCTCGTGATTCCGACTACTACGGCTCACAGTGGACTTTCACCACCTAGTTAACGCCCATGCCGAGCGCACCCAAATTTTACTTGGCAATTTATTGCCTAGTAAAAGACCGAGTTTTGAGATGTCCGAGGTGGGCTTCCTCGGATAGCTCAAAATCGCGTCGGCAGCGTTCCAGTGGCTGTATCCCCGGGCCCCGGAGCCGGCAGTGAACCACCAAAACAAACTACCACCACTATCCCAACAACAACACAAACAACCTACCGCCGGTCACGAATAAACAGCATCCCAACCAATCCACCAAAAACAACAACAAAAATAGAAACAACCAGCACATCAACAAACCCAGCATCAAAAGCAGAAAACACCCCGATCCAATCCGAAGAACCAAAAGCAGCGCCAGCAGCCCCAACCGGACCCAACTCAGCAAACCGCATCAACCCAGCATCAGCTAAACCATCACGAAAGCCACCCCCAAGAACCAATCCCAAAACCACAACACCAAACAAAGAACCAAGCTGTCGAAAAACATTAACAACCCCACTAGCAATCCCAACAAACCGCCGCTCAACCGAATCAACAGCAGCCCCAGAAAGCGGAGGATTAACCACAGCATTACCGATCCCAATAATCACAAAACCAGCCAAATAATTGAGATAAGTCACCGTCAAAGAAACCACCGAAACAACCTCAAACAAACCGACCCCGATCAAAATCAAGCCAGCCCCGATCAGCCATCTCTTAGCAAACCGATTCGACAAAATCCCAGCAATAGGACCGATCAACAAACTCATCATCCCGATAGCCAACTGCTGTAAACCAGTCTCCTCAGCAGAATAACGCAAATAATTTTGCATCCAAATAGTCATATAAGTAAAGAAAGCATACAAACCAGCCCCTAAACAAAACGAAGCCACCGCCGTACCAATAAAAGGTAACGACTTAAAAATATCCAGGTCGATCATCGGTTGAGCTAACCGTTTTTCAATCACCACAAACAAAAACATCAGCACTAAACCTGCGACAAAAAAGCTACTGATGCGGTAATCCAACCAACCAAATTCAGAATGAGCTTCTTTCTGGACTAAACCCCAGACCAAGCAAAAGATCATCGCAGTAGAAATAATCATCCCTAACCAATCGATTTTTTCATCGCGGTCACGTTCACCAAAAGTCTCATCAACGTATCGGCTACCCATGATCAAGGCAATAATACCGATCGGCAAATTAATGAAGAAGATCGAACGCCAGCTGAATCCTTTGATCAACAAGCCACCGATCACCGGGCCTAAAGCCGTAGCGACACCAACGACTGAACTCCAGACGCCAAAGGCGATGCCCCGTTCTTTTTCCTCAAAAGTTTCTGCCACGATCGTCATCGACAAAGCCATCATTCCAGCACCACCGACACCTTGAAAAAGCCGCGACAAATTCAGCTGCAAGGCTGTCATCGACAAGGATGAAAATAACGAGCCGAGCGTAAAAATAGCTAACGAGATCAAGAAAACTTTTTTCCGACCGAACAAGTCACCAAATTTCGCCGCCAGCAATAGACACATCGCAAATGATAAAGTATAAGCATTAATGACCCACTGCAAGTCAGCGTATGTAACTTTGAGCTCTGATTGGATCGTTGGTAAAGCCACATTAACGATCGTCGAATCTAACAGCGACATGAAGACGGCGATACACAAGGCTGCCAAAGCGAGCCAGCGCCGATTTCGGTTAGTTTTTGCCATAGTTACGCCCCATTTCTTATTATTAATTAAATATAGCAGAATTTTTTTTGATTAAATAATTCATTTTTGGCAAAAAGCCGTCATTAAAGGTTTAAGAAAGTCTAATTGTGAATTTTGATACATAAATTAATTTATTGATTTCAAAAATTGATAAATGATGCACCCTTACGAAACCTGATATATCAATCTCATAAATATTATTAATTACTTATTAGCTTTTTGACTATGATTACAGCTCTTATTTATGATAGAAACATCACAAAGTAATAATTGTTTTAAAAAAATATCTGGAGGTCATCAAAATGACAAATTTTAGAACCGAATCTGATACATTAGGCGAAGTTAAAATCCCTGAAACTGCTCTCTGGGGAGCACAAACAGAACGTTCTCGTAATAACTTCCCCACTGGTGAAAAGATGCCCCTTGAAATCATCAAAGCATTGTTACAAATCAAAAAAGCCGCAGCCATCGCTAATAAGGAAGTAAAATCAATCGATGCTGCTAAGGCTGACTTGATTGTCGAAGCCATCGACAAACTTTTGGCCTTAGACGACGAAGAACTTAGACAAGACTTTCCATTAGTTATTTATCAAACTGGTTCTGGTACACAAACAAACATGAACTGTAATGAAGTAGTTGCTCACATGGCAGCTAAGATCAATCCTGATATTGAGATCCTACCTAACGATGACGTTAACAAAGGTCAAAGTTCAAACGACATCTTCCCTACAGCTATGAACATCACTGCTGCACGTGCCGTTGATAAATTGGAAGAATCACTTCAACACTTGATTGACGAATTAAAAGCTAAACAAGAAAAATATTGGAAAGTAGTTAAGATTGGTCGGACTCACTTGCAAGATGCTACTCCATTGACATTTGGCCAAGAAGTTAGTGGTTACGTTTCAGCACTTGAACACGACTTAGCCTACTTAAAACAATTAAACCCAACACTTGGCGAATTAGCTATGGGTGGAACTGCTGTTGGTACTGGACTAAACGCAGCTCCTGGATTCGCTGATATTATCGCTAAAGAAATGAGTACTCTTTACGGAGTTGAATTCACAGCTGATACTAATAAGTTCTACGGATTGGCTCATCACTCAGGACTAAACGTCGTTCACGGTGCCATCAAGACTTTAGCAGCTGACTTGATGAAGATCGCCAATGATATTAGATTCTTAGGTTCAGGTCCTCGTTCAGGTTATGGCGAATTGAACATCCCTGCTAACGAACCTGGTTCATCGATCATGCCTGGTAAAGTTAACCCTACACAAGCTGAAGCTATTACCATGGCAGCCGTACGTGTTATGGGTAACGATGTTGTTGTTGATATTGCAAGTTCACAAGGTAACTTCGAAATGAACGTCTACAAACCAGTCTTGATCAGTGCATTCCTTGAATCAGCAGAATTACTAGCTGGAACAATGACAGGATTCGCTGACAAGATGATCCACGGTCTAACAGTTAACGAAGAAAGAATGGAAGAACTCGTTAACCAATCACTAATGACAGTTACAGCCTTATCACCACATATCGGTTATCACGAAAGTGCTACGATCGCCCAAGATGCCCAAAAAGAAGGCACATCACTTCGTGAAGCAGCTGTAAAATCAGGATTATTAACTGCAGAACAATTCGATGAATGGGTCGTTCCGATCGACATGACAAACATCGACTAAAAAAATTTTTTAAGTGAGGAAATCATGGCAGAAAAATACAAATTTCAACCAACAAACATTAATGAACTCAAAGATGCTTACGATTTGATCATCGTTGGCTCCGGTGGTACTGGCTTGACTAGTGCCCTCCAAGCACACGAATTAGGTTTAAAACCAGTCATTCTTGAGAAAATGCCTTCGATCGGTGGAAACACAACACGTGCTTCTTCCGGTATGAACGCTAGTGAGACGACAGTCCAACTAGACCACAAGATCGTTGATAATATGGATGACTTCTACAACGACACCTTCAAAGGTGGTGGCAAAAAGAATAATCCGGAATTGTTGAAATATTTCACGACTCATTCTGCCCTAGCGATCGACTGGCTCAAAGAGCACGGAATCGTCTTGGACGACTTAACAACTACTGGTGGTATGAGCGTCATGAGAACACATCGTCCTAGCTCAATGGCTCCGATCGGTGGTTTTCTCGTAACCGAATTACTCAAACAAATTGATAAAGAAAACATTCCATTATTTACTGACGTTTACGTCAACAAGATTTTGGAAGAAAACAACAAAGTTTGTGGTGTTGAGATCGACCTCGATGCCAAAACTACTACTATTAAAGCTGACGCTGTCATTCTTGCTACTGGTGGATTCGGTGCCAACCCAGATCTTCTAACAAAATATCGCCCTGACCTTAAAGGTTACAAGACTACTAATCAATCTGGTGCAACCGGTGATGGTATTAAATTAGCCGAAAACATCGGTGCCAAGTTAGTCGACATGGACCAAGTTCAAGTTCACCCTACTGTTCAACAAGATACAGACCACCCATTCTTGATCGGTGAAGCCGTTCGTGGTGAAGGTGCTATCTTAGTTAACAAGTCTGGTAAACGTTTCGTCAACGAATTGGACACTAGAAAAAATGTTACAGCAGCCATCGATGACCTAAATGAAAAAGGAGCTTATTTGATCCTTGATCAAGGCATCCGTGACCGTGTCAAAGCCATCGAGTTTTACGACCACGTTGGTTTAGTGACAACTGGCCAAACACTCGATGAATTAGCTGAAAAAATCGATATCGACGCATCAGCCTTGAAAGAAACAGTTGCTACTTGGAATTCTGAAGTTAAAGATGGGGATAAAGAATTCGGTAGAACAACTGGTATGGATCGTGATGTATCAATTGCACCATTCTTCTCGATCCACATCGCACCAGCCGTTCATTACACAATGGGTGGCGTTGCTATCAACGATAAAACACAAGTACTTGACGAAAAAGATCAAGCCATTGAAGGATTATTTGCAGCCGGGGAAATAGCTGGGGGATTGCATGGAAACAACCGTATCGGTGGAAATTCCATTGCAGAAACTGTTATTTTTGGGAGACAAGCTGGGGAACAAGCCTTCAAGTATGTAGCAGAAAGTGGCAATAATTAATCATGACACTCGAGAAATTAAACTATAAAAAATTTCTCATTCCCGTCATTGTTGGTTTAGTAATTTGGTTGCTCTCACCAATTAAACCAGCCGGTGTCAGCTTAGGAGCTTGGCACATGTTCGCCATCTTCGTAGCCACGATCATTGGCTGTATCACCCAACCACTACCGATCGGTGGTGTCGCCATCATCGGTTTCACCATCACTGTCCTAACCGGAACAGTCAAGATGGATACTGCCATCGTTGGATTCGGTAACAGCAGTATTTGGTTGATCGCCATGGCCTTCTTCATCTCGCGTGGTTTCATCAAAACGGGATTAGGAAGACGGATCGCCGTCTTATTCGTACGAATGTTTGGAAAAAGCACTCTAGGATTAGCCTACTCATTACTAGGAGTTGACTTGATCCTCGCACCAGCTACACCAAGTAACACCGCTCGTGCCGGTGGTATCATGTATCCAATCATCAAATCATTAGCTGAAGCTTTTGGATCAGATCCTAAAAAAGGCACAGAAAGAAAAATGGGATCATTCTTGATCTTCGCTGAATTCCACGGTGACTTGATCACCGCAGCCATGTTCTTAACAGCCATGGCCGGTAACCCACTAGCACAATCACTTGCTGGTCAGTTGGATGTCAAGATCTCTTGGATGGGTTGGTTCTTAGCCGGATTAGTTCCTGGCTTGATCTCACTGATCGTCATCCCATTCGTGATTTATAAAATGTTCCCACCAGAAATCAAGAAAACACCAGATGCTAAAGACTGGGCTAACAAACAACTAGACGAAATGGGTAAATTCTCCCTACCTGAAAAATTAATGTCAGGTATCTTCGTCATCGCCCTACTACTTTGGATCTTGGGTGGAACACTTGGTATCGATGCAACATTAACAGCCTTCATCGCCCTTTCACTATTGATACTTTCAGGAATCTTACAATGGAAAGATATCTTAAACGAAAGTGGTGCTTGGAACACCTTAGTATGGTTCTCAGTTCTAGTAATGATGGCTTCGCAACTTAACAAATTAGGATTCATTCCTTGGTTAAGTGGCGCCATCGGCGGAAGCCTCAAGGGTATGAACTGGATCCTAGTTATGATCATCTTGATCGTAGCTTACTTCTACAGTCACTACTTATTCGCAAGTAGTACTGCTCACATTTCTGCAATGTACAGTGCCTTCCTAGCTGTTGCCATCTCAGCCGGAGTACCACCAGTACTAGGTGCTTTGATGTTAGGATTCTTCGGAAACCTTTGCTCATCAACTACACATTACAGTAATGGACCAGCCCCAATTTTATTCGGTTCCGGATACGTTAAACAAGGTGAATGGTGGAGAATGAACGCAATTCTCGGTATACTTTACTTTATCATCTGGATCGTAGTTGGATCACTATGGATGAAACTCATCGGAATGTGGTAAAAGTGGAGGCTAACATGAAC
Organism: Companilactobacillus zhongbaensis; assembly: GCF_003946515.1. Lineage (GTDB taxonomy): Bacteria > Bacillota > Bacilli > Lactobacillales > Lactobacillaceae > Companilactobacillus > Companilactobacillus zhongbaensis. The sequence continues at coordinate 6,299 of NZ_RHOM01000033.1, forward strand.
ACCAAAGATTTGGATTACTTTAAAACTTTAGTCGAAAAAAGAAATTACACTGAAGTAGCAGAAATTTTTCAAGTATCGCAACCAACGATCACCCAAGCCATCAAACGCCTGGAAAAAGAATTTCAAACTAAACTAGTCCAAGTCGATCGCGTCCATCAAAAAACCGAAATAACCCGAACCGGTCAGCTGCTTTTTGAAAAGTCCCTAGCCATCCAGAAAAATTTGGAACTAGCACACAAAGAAATAGCCGCAGCTGACAGCCAGAAAATCAAGTTTGGTCTCCCACCAATCATCGGATCACTCTACTTCCCACAAGTAGTCGGAGACTTAGCCAAAGAAAACTTATTAGACAAACTTCAAATTTTTGAAAGTGGCTCCAATACCCTCTTCCAAAAACTAGAAGACGGTGACGTCGACATAGCCGCCATCGGCTCCTTATTACCGATCAACAACCCGCACTTCAAAGTAACAAAATTAGGAACACGTCCCTTCAAAATCGTAGTAAGCACCAAACATCCACTAGCAAAAAGCAACGAAGCCGTAGATTTCCAAGATCTAGGCAACGAAAAATTCATCGACTTCGCTGGCCAATTCATCCACGGGAAAATCCTACACGACTACTTTGAACACACCGGGATCCAACCAGAAATAGTCCAAAAAACACCGGACATCTCCTGGTACAAGAGCCTAATAAGGGCCAATATCGGCATCGGCATTCTCGTAACCGACGAGATCAGCCAAGAAGACAATAACCTGAAAGCATTAGAAATAAAAAATCCGATCCCAGAAAATTTCAATGTGTCTATCGTACGACGGGCTTCTTACATACTTAAGCCTGAGGAAAAAAAGATGATAGATATATTAAAAGAAATAAGGATCGTATAAATATTTTTTGAGCAACTACTTTGTTGGTGGTTGCTTTTTTTGTTGTGGTCTTATTGCCGGTTCTGGGAGGGTTCCGGGAATTGCGCTGTGGCTTCCTTAGTCGTTCGGTGGCGTAGCCACCACCAAGAACCAGTTGCGCAAGTGCGTTAGCACTTACGTTCCTTTATTTCATGGCTGACAGCGAATTCCCTCCACCCTCCCAGAACCTAAGTTTACAAATAATTTATTTTTTGGGTGGGATACGGTACTTATCTTTACTGGTTTAAATTGTTTGGGTTGATCTAGTTGGACCTATTTTTTGTTGAGTCTTACGAGTTTTATTTCCTGATTTATCTGGTCAACTTGTTTATCGTTTCTCATCGGTTGGTATTTAGATTTAGTGGATATATTCGATTTATTAGCTAGTCGCCTTTATTAGCTAGTGTGATTTGTATATAAAAAAAGATCCTTAATGATAAATATCAAGGATCAGTAAATCTAAACAATATTTTGCTTTGAATTCTATTTTGGGTTTGGGTTTAGTCTTTTGATTTTGACCTTATTCTAGCCAAAATTAAACAGATAGATCGAGTAACCAAAATCGTACGACTCATAAATGACTTAGTTCCTCAAACTTACCGCTACAATCAAAACTAACAAGAATAAGTACCGTTATCACCCACCAACAAAGATACTGATTACTACCCTAGGTTCTGCGGGAGGGTGGAGGAAAATCGCCGTCAGGTGTGAAATTGTTCTTGGCGACGAAGGAGCTTAGAACAAGACTCGTATTTGAGATCGTCGAAGCGGGCTTCTTCGAGGAGCTCAAATCGATGTCCACACCTTTCCACGGCGAGTTTTCCGGAACCCTCCCGCAGAACCGGAAGTGAACCATCCACCAAAACATTTTACTCTCCTATTATTTCAAACCCGTATCCTCTTATATGCGACTTCAGCATCTTTAAGTACCTCTCTCCTATTGGGGACAGCTCTAACTGTTCTTGCTTTAGCCACCCCAGCGTTATCGAATCATCAACATCCAACGGAATTGCTACGATTTTATCATCGTTTAGCTTATTTGAGATGATTCCGGAACTTATGGTGTAGCCATTTAAACCGACCATTAGATTGAAAATCGTTGCTCTGTCTGATACTTTGATGCTTTTCTTTCGGTCTAGTGTGCTTAATATTTCTTCTGAAAAATAGAAAGAATTGCTTTCTCCTTGTTCGTAAGACAAGTAGGGATAGTCTACTAGATCGTCTAGCGTTACTCTTTTTTTCCTCGTTAAGGGATTTTGTCTGCCTACGAAGACGTGCGGGGAGGCTGTGAATAGTGGGGTGAAGACTAGATCTTGTTCTTTGAATAGTTTTTGAAGGACTTGTTTGTTGAAGTTGTTCAAGTATAAGATGCCGATCTCGCTCTTGAAACTTCGTAAGTCACTCAAGATGTTTTTGGTTTCAGTTTCTCTTAGTGTGTATTGATATTCATCGGCGTCTAAGGTTTTGATCAGTTCTACGAAGGCGTGGACTACGAAGGCATAGTGCTGGGCCGAGACTGAAAAAGCTTTATTTCTAACTGGTGCTTTTTCGTAGCGATCTTCTAACAGACTCACTTGATCGAGCACTTGGCGCGCGTAGATCATGAATTCTCTGCCTTCGTTAGTCAACGAGACACCTAATTTACTGCGGAGCAAGATCTGGATGCCCATTTCTTGTTCTAGGTCACTGATGGCTTTGGACAAACTAGGTTGCGTTAAATAAAGTTCTTTGGCAGCTTCGTTGATCGAGCCTGTTTTTACGACCGTTTCTAAATAAACTAATTGTTTGATCCGCATAGTCTCACCTCAATTTTTTCTAATTATAGCTCACGTTATAGTTTAAAACTATAACCAGTCCTTATTTTTTTCAGTTATCCAATAAGAAGTAATGATGTTAGATTATATTCAATTACTACTAATTCAAAGGGGACTTACATATGACAACATCTATCATTGGCTTTCCTCGCATCGGGGAAAATCGGGAACTTAAATTTAATACTGAAAAATATTGGCGCCAAGAGATCTCAGAAGATGAGTTACTCTTGTTTGCCAAAGACTTACGAAAAAAGCATTGGGAGTTACTGCAATCAGCTGGAATTGACGACATCCCCTCAAATGATTTTTCGTTTTTCGATACCACTTTAGACACGGCTTTCTTGTTTAACATCATTCCTGACCACGTTAAACAACTCGATCTGTCACCACTAGACAAATATTTTGCGCTCGCTCGTGGATATCACGGTGACAAGGGTGACACGAAGGCATTGCCAATGAAAAAATGGTACAACACTAACTATCACTATTTAGTACCACAAATCTACGAAGATACTGAAATCAAATTAAACGACAGTAAGATCTTCGACGAATTCCAAGAAGCTAAGGATCTCGGCATTACCACTCGCCCAGTCATCGTTGGCCCCTTTACTTTGCTGAGTTTGAGTGAATATCACGACAGTAAAGCCGAAACAGTGCTACCCGCTTTAGTTGAAGCTTATCAAGCAGTCTTCCAGAAGCTTCACGATCAAGGTGCTGAATGGATCCAGCTGGATGAACCAGAACTAGTCAAAGACGTCACTGGTGAAAAATATCAATTATTCTTGGACGTTTATAAACAACTTCTCAAAAATAAGGCTGGTCTAAAAATATTGATCCAGACTTACTTTGGTGACGTCCGCGACGTCTATGAAGACTTGATCGACCTACCCGTTGAAGGAGTCGGTTTAGACTTCCATGAAGGTCGCAAAACTGCTGAACTAGTCAAATCTGGTTTTCCTGACGATAAAGTGCTTTTTGCCGGTGTCGTCAACGGGAAAAATATTTGGCGCAATAACTATCAAAAGACCCTCGAATTGGTCCAGTCATTGCCTGCTAAAAACATCGTCTTATCTACTTCTTGTTCCTTGCTCCACGTGCCATTTACTATCGAAAATGAAGTTTTCCCTGAAGATGTCAAAAAACACTTCGCTTTTGCGACTGAAAAATTGACTGAACTCACTGAATTACAAGCTATCCTCGATGGTAAAGCTCAAGAAGCTAAAGAAAGAAACGAGCAGCTTTTTGCGACAGAACGAGTTACTCCTGATAAAAAAGTTCAAGAACGGGTCAACTCACTGACAGACGACTCATTCGTCAGACAACCTAGCTTGGAAGAACGGGCTAAGATCCAGAAAGAAGAATTCGACTTACCTGTTTTGCCAACGACAACCATCGGCTCCTTCCCACAAACTAAAGAAGTCAGAAGAACTCGTGCTAAATTCCGCAAACATGAGATCAGCCAAGAAGAATACGACGACTTCATCGCCGGTCACATCAATGAATGGTTGAAGTGGCAAGAAGACATCGGACTCGACGTGCTCGTACATGGGGAATTCGAACGAAACGACATGGTGGAATACTTCGGCCAAAACTTATCTGGCTATCTCTTCAGTAAAAACGGTTGGGTCCAATCATACGGAACCCGTGGTGTTAAGCCTCCAATCATCTGGGGCGACGTTTCACGGACTAACCCTATTACCGTCAAATGGTCGACTTATGCGCAAAGTCAAACTGACAAGGTCGTCAAAGGTATGTTGACCGGACCTGTGACAATTTTGAATTGGTCCTTCCCTCGTGAAGACATTTCTCAAAAAGAATCTACCACTCAAATTGCCTTAGCCATTCAAGATGAAGTCTTAGACCTCGAAAAAAATGGTATCCGGATCATCCAGATCGATGAAGCTGCATTAAGAGAAAAATTACCATTGAGAAAATCTGACTGGTACAGCGAATACCTCGATTGGGCCATCCCGGCCTTCCGTCTTGTTCATAGCAAAGTCAAACCAGAGACACAGATCCACACTCATATGTGCTATAGCGAATTCACCGACATTATCCCTGCCATTCAAAACATGGACGCCGACGTCATCTCCTTTGAAGCTTCCCGATCTAATCTTGAGATCCTCGATGCACTCCAAAGAGAACACTTCAAATTACAAGTGGGACCAGGAGTTTATGACATCCACTCACCACGGATCCCTTCAGTTGATGAAATCAAAACGACCATCCACAAGATTCTCGAAAAAGTACCAGTCCAAAAAGTTTGGATCAACCCTGACTGTGGTCTAAAGACCCGTGGGATCGAAGAAGCTAAAGCTAGTGTTGAACATCTAGCCACAGCCGCAAAGGAAGTCAGAGACGAAGTAAAAGAGGAATTGTAATATGATAAAAACAAACACCGGACCCCGCTTGTCTTTTGAAGTCTTTCCTCCAAATTCCCAAGTCGGAGTCGACAACCTAATTAATACACTGGATGAACTCAAAGGCTTAGACCCTAGTTTCATCAGCGTAACTTGTAGTAATCACAAACTAGATTACGAAAAAACGACCATCGATCTAGCTGCCTATGTTCACGACACCTTAGAGTGTCCTACCATGGTCCATATGCCAGCAGCTTACGTCACTAAAGACGAAGTCTCCCGGATCCTTGATCAACTAGAAGAAATGAACATCAAACAAGTTTTAGCCTTGCGAGGAGACATTATTGATGGCGTAACGCCCGAAAGTGACTTTCGCTATGCCAGTGACCTGACGACCTTCATCAAGCAAGTAAAGCCCGATTTTGAAGTCTCAGGAGCTTGCTATCCTGAAGTCCATCCCGATTCCAAGAATCGCATCGATGACGTCAAACACCTCAAGCAAAAAGTCGATGCCGGCTGCGACCAATTGATCACACAGCTTTTTTATGACAACGATCAGTTTTATCGCTTCCAAGAGGAATGCGCCATCGCTGACATTAACGTGCCAATTCTAGCTGGTATCATGCCGATCATCAATCGTAAACAAGCCTTACACGTCCTCGAAAACTGTGCTGCTTCACTACCTAAGAAGTTCCTAGCAATCTTGGACAAATACAAGGACAATCCGGTCGCTTTAAAAGAAGCCGGGATTGCCTATGCCATCGACCAGATCGTCGACCTCGTGACCAATGACGTCGACGGCATCCACCTGTATACGATGAACAAATCGGATACAGCTCGCCACATTTACATCAATACCGCATCGTTGTTTGACCTCGATCAAGCAAAAAAATAAGTTGGACTACCACGATTTAACAGCCCAAATTTGGACACAGCAGACGCTGTGTTTTTTTATTGTCCAGATTCAGTAGCTTTGTTTGGAACAATCCAGAAATTAATTTATAATTGATACAAGTTTATTTTGAGGTGAACGACATGGACAACAAGTCAATTAAAAAAATATTGATCAGAGTAGTGAACATAATTTGGAGCTTTGATGAAGATACGAATAAAGTTTTAGTCTTACTCGTGCAAAATTCTCTCGAGCCGTATGCTGGCAAGTGGGGGTTGCCATCTACTTTGTTGCGGACTGATGAGAATGCCGAACAAGCTTCACTCCGCTTGATCAGGGAAAAAATCGGTATCGACTTACCGCATTTTTACACCGAACAACTAGCAACTTTTTCCAGTATCGATCGTTCACCCAAAAATCGTGAAATTGCCTTAACTTACATGACGTACCTGCCTTCCATGCCGAAACTCACCCCCGGATATGGTGCTTCCGACGCCCAGTGGTTTGCGGTCGGTTCATCTAAAAATCAATATACCCTCAATTATTCATCCCTCCAATTCAAAACCTTGTCGGATAAAGTTTCCGACGCTGATTTTTATGTGCATATTAAAAATTACGAGAAAAAAACGAAATTACTCTCCGATCACTCATTAATTTTGCGACAAGCTTTTCAACGGGTCACTAATCGACTCGATTACTTGCCGACTATTTTGTTGACGCTAGGCGAAAGCTTTACTTTGAAAAAAGCTCGGATCGTCTATGCGACTTTTTGGAAGCAGTCAGTCGGTTCGATCGATAACTCAAACTTCCGAAAAACTCACGGCCCACTATTTAAGGAAGTTGGCATCGAACGCGGTAAAAGTGGTCGTCCTGCCAAGTTGTACAAATTAAGAGAATATCTTGACGTCTTGTAGATTGCATGATACTCTCTTTTTATACTAATAAAGGTACATGATACCTTTAATAATATTTTTTATTTTCATTATAAAAATTTGGGGGTAAAGTTTTGGAAACAACGCAAAAAAAAGCCCAAAACCACGGTATTAAATTACTTATGGTCTTGGGTACTGCTTGGCTGTTTGATGCAGCCGATGTTGCTATACTATCTTTTATCATGCCATATATTTCTAAGGAATGGACACTAACGCCTAGTCAATTAGGCTCAGTTGGTGCCATCACAACTGTCGGTATGATGATCGGTGCGCTCTTATTCGGTTATCTTGCCGATAGATTCGGTAAAAAGAATATTATTATTATCACGCTCTTGATCTTCTCAATCAGTAATCTGGCCTTAGCCTTTACGACTAACGTCTGGCAATTCATGATCGTTCGTTTCATCACTGGTGTTGGACTCGGGGGAGAACTACCAGTGGCAGCCACGATCATTGCCGATTCATTTTCCGGTAATAAGCGCTCAAAAATGTTGATCTTAGTCGACAGTTTTTGGGCCATCGGTTGGATCGTTGCTTCACTATTAGCTTTCTTGTTCATGCCAAAATTTGGCTGGAGAGCCACAGTTATCGTAACAACCATCATGGCACTTTACACATTGATCTTACGTCGCCACTTACCGGCAGACGTCAACGTTAAAAACAACAAGCTCAGCCTAGGCGTTTCTTTATCAAAGATTTTTTCAAAGGAATTCCGTCTGCAAACTATCTGTTTAAGTTTACTTTGGTTCATCATCATGTTCGTCTACTACGGATTGTTCCTCTGGTTACCTTCTGTCTTGATTGCCAAAGGTTTCTCAGTCATCCACAGTTTTGGTTATGTTTTATTGACTAGTTTTGCCCAATTGCCTGGATATTTCTTGGCTGCTTACTTAATGGACAAGATCAATCGTAAAACTATTCTATTGATCTACTTGATTGGAACTATTACTGGTGCTTCGATTTTTGCGACAGCTAGCAGCACTGGTATGGTGCTATTCGGTAGTATCTTATTATCATTCTTCACTCTTGGTGCTTGGGGGATCATGATTGCCCTAACACCAACTCAATACCCAATCGAACTGCGCGGTATGGGTATTGGTTTTACTCAAGCAGTAGGTCGTGTCGGCGCCACGATCGGTCCTTACTTAGTCGGACTGTCACTTGGACTAGGTATCAGCATTACTACTATTTTCTTCTACTTCATTATTGCTTTGATCATCGGATGTGTTGTGATCTCATTTGTTATGATCGATAACGATCAAGCTAATGAAGTGGTCGAACAATAGTCATGCATTAACCTTCAGAATGGGCAACGATATTCATCGGCGGAATATTGTTGCCTTTTTTGGTGCTTGGGATTAGAGAGCAATTCTGACGATTAGTGTGTTGATTGGTGCAGGTGTGCTAGAGGTGAGAGAGCTTTTGGCAGACGAGCAGCGTTTTGCTTGTGATGACGTTGGTGATTTTAGGTGGTTGGGAGTTGAGGTAGTAGTTTGGTTGTACGTTCACTGCCGACTCCGGGTCCCGGGATACAATAAGGGAACGTAAGTGCTGGCGCACTTACGCAACCGAATTTGGTGGTGGCTACGCCACCGAACAACCAAGGTCGGGAACGCTGCCGACATTGATTGAAGCTATCCGAGAAGACCACTCGGACATCTCCAATACAAGTCTTATTCTAAGCGATAAATCGCTAAGAATAATTTGGCGGCTGAGGTGTGTATCCCGGGCCCCTCCGTCTAGATAGTGCAATCCCCCCTTTTTTGGAGTTGGGGAATAGGTGCTTCCTAGTTTTATTTGCAAGATTTATTTTGTTTGAGCTCCTTGCTGCTTCTCGGTTCGCGGGACTAGAGCTCCGCTCATTTTGTTTCCTGACGTACCTTTGAGTTGCAATCTTTTCTTTCTTTTCTGGTTGGATAAGTTTTGATATTATATTTTATTTCTTGCTTTTGCTTTTTTGCTTGCGTGCTCGATTCTCTCACACTCCCGCCTGGTGGTTGTAGCATTAGTTTGTCGTTGATTTCTATTTAATTGTTGCAAAATGTTGCAGTTTTTTTGTGAAGATTAATCTTTTTGATTACCTTGCTTCTCTGGTCTGTCTTTCTCGCCTCTTCTTTTTTTGCTATGATATAGAGATATAAAGTTAGACGAGTGTTTTTTGTCAGAGGAGCGTGTTCGTGTTATGGATATTAATCGGCGCACTATTGTAAAGTATGGTCTTATTGTTTTGTTGGCTTTATTCATTCTTGTTTATCCGACTCAGATCTACGGATTTTTGATGACGATTTTGGGTGTGATTATGCCTTTGATCCTTGGTGGTATTCTGGCTTATGCCTTAAATATTTTGGTTAAGCGGATCGAGAAGCATTTTTTTCCTAATACTAAGATGAAGTGGCTGAAAAAGTCGAAACGGGCTTGGGTTATTGTTTTGTCCTTGATTATTATTGTTTTGATTTTGGCAGTGGTTTTCCGTTTGGTTATTCCACAATTTATTAGTGCTTGGACTAATTTATTTAAGTCAGTGCCTGCTATTTTTACGGATATTTCTGATTTTGCTCAAAAATTGAATAAGAATTCAGTTATTTCTGAACAGATCAATTCGATGAATGTTAACTGGTCATCTGTTCAAGCTAAGGTCATGAAGTACTTTACTTCTAGTTTGACTAATGTCTTTAGTTCATCGCTTGAATTGGTAACGGGTTTTGCCAAAGGTATTGTTAACTTTATTCTTGCCTTTACTTTTGCCATTTACATCCTCGCTTCCAAGGAAAAATTAGGTGGTCAGATCAATCGTGTTTCGAAAGCTTTTATGAAGGAAAAACATCGTGAGAAGATCAAATACTTTTTAAATGTGACTGACAATATGTTCAGTAGCTTTATTGCTGGACAAGTGGTTGAAGCTTTTATTCTCGGTAGTTTATGTGCTATCGGTATGTGGATCTTCCAATTCCCATACGCCCTGCCAGTCGGTGCCTTCATTGGTATCACTGCTTTGATCCCGATTATTGGTGCTTGGCTTGGTGGTGCCGTTGGCTTCTTGCTGATTGCCGTGGAATCACCATTAAAAGCCGTACTGTTCATCGTCTTCATCCTCGTCTTGCAACAAATCGAAAGTAACCTAATTTATCCAAAGGTAGTCGGCACATCGATCGGTCTACCAGGGATCTGGGTCCTAGCTGCCATCACAGTCGGTGGTGGTCTAGCGGGGATTGTCGGCATGTTAGTCGGCGTACCGATCTTCGCAACAGCCTACACGCTACTACAACACAGCGTTCGTGGAAGATTAAATTCACCGAAATTAGAACCAGATCCAACTTCAGAAAAAGATTAATAAATGCGTCATAGATTGCAGAAAACAGTCTATGGCGCTTTTTCTTTTAGAGTTCATCTAATCTACAAAATAATTGATAGTTATATATACTAAACGATAATTTAAAAATATGGCGAATTTAAAAATATGCGGAATTGATGATACAAAAAATTTAATCTTTCGACTACTATTGATTTATACAGAATGCACCTTCGGCAACTTTAAAAATGATCTCAAAACACTAAGCGAGCACAAATAGGATAGTGGGTAAAGTCAAAATGAAGCTAAAGAAAATGTCCATCCGTCTTATTTTTTTCGTACCGATCATTTTATTTATTGTCTACTTGGTTATTCCAGAAATAATGTATAACACGTTATTAACCAGTGCAATCAATTCTGAAATTCATACTGGAAAGATCATTTCAAAATCAGAAAATAACCAGACAAGAAAATACTTCGAAGAAAACGAAAAAACATCTGTAACTTGTGTCACCGATTTCCAAGGATCACAAAAGGATACTGGATATTTGGTAGCGAGTTTAAAAGGAGATCACGCAGCAGGTATCTTCGTTAAATTCAATTCGTTCGGCCCCTATTTGACCAATTACCACGTAATTTCGGCCAAACTGATTGACTAGCTCTCCATCTTCTACGAAACTAGCCATTCTACTCAAATATGACATATCAAAACAAAAAACTCTCGGTATCGAAAAGGATACGGAGAGTTTTTTACATCAAAATATTATTTTTCAACTTCCTTAGCGCCTAAAGCAGCAACAATATCAGCTTCAATAGACTTAGGCTTAGTCAAAGGAGCGTATCGATCGATCAATTGACCATCACGTCCGATCAAAAACTTAGTAAAATTCCACTTGATTCGACCGTGACCAGCAGTATCTTTCAAATAAGTAAACAAAGGATCCTCACCCTTGCCATTCAAAACAACCTTAGTAGTCATCGGGAAAGTAACCCCATAATGGATCGAGCAAAAATCATTAGTCTCTTCTTCGTCAGCGTACTCTTGATGGAATTGATTAGAAGGCAAGCCAATAACCTCAAGACCATCATCGTAGTACTTTTTATACAAAGCCTCGATCTCCTCCAACTGAGGAGCCAATCCGCACTTACTAGCAGTATTAACGATCAACAAAGCCTTCCCTTTAAAATCAGCAAAGTCGATCACAGAACCATTCATCTCTTTTTCAGAAAAATCATAAATAGAAGCCATAAAAAGTCACCCCTTCTCAAAAAACGTTTATACCATTATAGCCCCAATCATCAAAAATATAGAAGAATTTGTATCGAAAAAGCCAAAAAAATTTCACCGAATGAAAACAATAGAAAAACACTAATAGATCCAAGTTTTCATGAAAAATAAAATATATTTCTCTAACGCAGGAGCGAAGCAACTGCGAAAAACTAATGGGAAGAGGCAAATATCCGGATAATCAGTTTCTACACCAAAATCTAAAAAGAAAGAAAAAAGCGGGAGCAAAGCGACAGCCCGAAAGAAGAAAACAAATCTAAAAGGAACAGTCATGGCAGCAAAAATCGTCAGGAAGAAAAATAAGCGGAGCGAAGTCCCGCGCACCGAGAAGCAGCACAGTAATCAAGCAGATAAAATCTTGCGCATAAAACTAGGAAGCACCTATTCCCCAACTCCAAAAAAGGGGGGGATTGATGCCCCATCTAGACGGAGGGGCCCGGGATACACACCTCAGCCGCCAAATAATGGAACGTAAGTGCTGACGCACTTGCGCAACTGGTTCTTGGTGGTGGCTACGCCACCAAACAACTAAGGAAGCCAGTGTGTGTATCCCGGGCCCCGGAGTCGGCAGTGAACCTCCACCACACCAAACTACTACCTCAACCCCATACACACCTAAAATCACCAACGCCACCACAAGCAAAACGCTTCTCGTCTGCCAAAAACTCTCTCACCTCAAGAAAAAAAGCCTCGCATCAAGCGAAGCTTCACCAATCTATATATTAATACAATGCATAAGTAGCACCCTTAGCCAAAAACTTAATCTGCTCAGGATAGTCATTCTTCTCCAAATGCAACTGACCAATAGTCTTCATAACCCGGTCATTATCTTTCAATCGACCAAACAAATAAGTAAATGAATACTTATCATCGATCAAAGTATATGTTCTCAACACCAAATCCTTAACAAAATTGTCTTTATCGATATCTTTATCAGCATTGAGATCTGTGTAAAGCGCCGACAAAACTTTCTTAGCTTCCGTATTATCGTTTAGTTCCATGTATATACACCTGCTTTGTAAATTTCGTTCTTGCTTTCCGTTTATGATTAGATGGTATCACACCTATACCAATCACGCAGTACTTTTAATAATTTCTTCATAATTAAATCAATAATACTTCAAATCATCTCATCAACGAAATAAAATCATTCACATCTAACCCCCATAACACAGGCACTCTCGCCAAAATACGACCAACAAAAAAAGCATCATCGCCAACATTAAAATTGAAGTCGATAATACTTTTATCCAATAGTGTGCCAATCCTAGATGTCGCGTGATTTAACCGGCTTAGTGAAGCCAGTTTTAAACAAGAAAATCAAAATAATAACCACAGCCACCACTAGAATCAACGCCGTAAACATAATATTGTGGATCCCTGAATACAAAATCTGGCGCATTTCCGGCAACAAATATTGTGGCAAGTTCTGTGCTGTTTTGGAATTACTCAAGTTATTCATCATTTCCATCGTCAACTTACCATGACTTTGGTTGACACCATTCAACAGCGCATGATTCAAAATAACCCCATAAATAGCTGACATGAATGTTTGGCTCAAGATTCTGACCAAGTACGCAAACGAAGTCGCAATCGGCACATCTCTAGGTTCAGCGTCGTATTGCACTGCAACTTGTAACACATTAAAGCACAGCCCGATACCGAACCCTTCAAATGCACCCATCAGCAGCAAGAACCAGTAACTACTAGATTCATTGGCAATAAACAGACCGACGAAAGCGATGAAAAAAGTTGCTGTTCCGATGGCAATCAAATAATAGCGCCCCAGTCTTCTTTGCATGATCGGACCAGCTTCCGAACCAATGAAGTTCGTCACCGAACCAGGGATCTGCGTCATCCCTCCGATCAAGGCACTCAAGCCCATGATACCTTGAGCCCACATCGGAATGTAGATGTTGAAAGCTACGAATGCGCCCCATAAAAAGGCGAACAAGATCATATCGACCACTAATTTCGGATTTTTAAAAAGCCGGTTGGGAACGATTGGATCTTCGGCCCGATTTTCGACCCTGATCATCCAAGCAATCAACAAAGCACCAACAATCAAAAAGCCGAGTGTGACAAAGATCGAAGCTACACCGATCTCTTGAATACCGACTAGGATGCAGATCAGCCCGATGACCATCAAAATTGCACCATGATAATCGACTTTGGATCGATTGAGGTTTTCTTTGATCTTGAAGAAAAAGACAATAATCAAGATCGATAACAGTGCAATTGGCAAGTTGATGTAAAACACCCAGTGCCAACTGAACGTATCAACGATCCAGCCACCTAACAGCGGACCTAAGATCGAAGTACCACTGAATCCGGCAGCGGCCACGCCAATAACTTGTGCCCTTCGTTGCAGATTTTTGAAGATCTGCGAATAAATAATAAATGGGATCGTGTTCATCCCTCCAGCACCGATCCCCATGACACCACGGGCGATCACGAACCAGACAATATTCGGTGCTAAACCTTGGAATAAAGCTCCGATCATGAAGACGACGGTTGCCGTAATGTAAGCAACCTTATTACTCTTTCTTTCCCCAAACTTACTCCACAATGGTGTCGAAACTGCCATTCCCAAAAGGAAAATAGCGACTAGCCACCCCATGAACTGAATACCGTGCAGATCACTGACGATTGCCGGTAAAGCAGTATTGATGATGGTAGAATCAAGTCCCGCCATCGCATTAGACAAAATTAAAGCAAATGTGACTATATATTTTCGATTCCGACTCACAAAAAATGTCCCCCATAAACTGACAAAATATTGAAATTTTAGTCCATAACTTAAAAGCTTAGGACTACCTGACAACTATGTCAAAGCTGAACCAAGAAGATTTTTGACAATAAAAAAACTCCTGTCCAAAAAAATTGAACACGAGTTAGTTTTTTAATGATTATGATTCCGAAACAGTTTCAACCCAACGACTCATCAAGTATACACTCAAGGCAGCTTCGATGGCGGAAACGACTAAGAATCCTAAAATGTAAAGAACGAATTGCCAAACATCGTTCGAGTTAGCAAACATGTCAGTCGAATTCATGACTAAGTTCATCATGAAACCAACGACCCGAAGGACGATGTAGATCACAACGACGTACAACAAGAAGTTAACGATCCGACTGCGACGGTAAGGCATAAAGTTACTGCCGGCTCTTGTCAACAAGTGAATCAAACTAATAGTAGTCCAAGCGAGAATAGTTACCACGATCATCACAATAGCCATCGAAATGAAGGCAGAAACTAACATATTCATGTCAGGAACTCGAGTACCATACATCATTCGCATCATGTTGAATGAATCGACATACTCTTGCCAATTGATCGTAGCAGTTGCCGCACAAATGATCAGTTCAACCACAGCCACGTATGCCCAGGCAAGAAATGATGTTAACAAGTTAGTACAATAAAACTTCGTATCGCCGATCGGGATCAAGCGATAGCTATCACGTGCATAAATTCTTTCGTGAGTCACCGTTATACGAACAAAAGCCCAAAGCATAATGATAAATGACCAAGAAACAGTTACTTGGAAAAAAGTATTATTGGTGAAATTACCGTTGATCAACGTCCATAAAACAGAAACGGCAATAGCAATCACGTTGATCAATAAAACAAAGTTCACTTGGCGGAACTTTTGACCCATTAAAATTTTGAAAAAGTCTTTAAAACTAGTCATTGTCAGTCCCCCTCTCGTACAAGCTTTCGTAGAAGTCTTCAATATCCATGCCTTTATCTTCACGGATCTTATCAGCATCTAAGTGGCAGTTGATCGTCTCGTCCTTAATGACCACGATCTCATCAAGCAGTGATGAAATTTCAGAAACATAGTGATCAGAAATAACGATGGTAGCAGTTTCTGGTTTCCACTTGATAATACTATTAATAATATCTTTCCGACTCATGCTGTCGATACCATCAAAAGGCTCATCCAACAAATAAAGCTCAACTTGACGTGACAAAGTCAAAGCAATAACAAATTTTTCCTTATTACCTTTTGAAAGAGCCGACAACTTCAAACTAGTATCAATATTCAAAAATTCAGCTAGTTCATTGAATCGATCAATATCAAAGTCAGCATAAACCGTCTGATAAAATTTCACGATCCGGTCCAAATGAGTCCCTAACGAAAAAGCACCCAAATGATCCATATAACTAACGTGACCCTTCCGTGCAGCCACTTCCGTTTCACCTGCCACAGTAATATCGCCCGTAGCATGAGCAACACCAGTAATGACCCGCATCAATGTAGTCTTACCAGCACCATTCTCACCCAAAAGCCCAACGATCTTACCAGATTGTAAAGTCAAATTTACATCTTGCAAAATCTTTTTGAGACGATGGCTGTAATTCAAATTTTCAATCTTCAAAATCTCACTCATCCAAAGCACCCCTATTCTTAACGTATTCCACGAATTTATCAATAATCTCAGCATCACTAAAATTCAAATCATGCAGCTGCCGATAAACCAAAGCAAACTGCTCATCGATCAGCTTCATCTTCAACTGCTCGATCAACTCAACATCAACCGTAACGAAATTACCCCGGCCACGCTGAGGCACAATAATCTTCTCATCGATCATCTGAGAAAGCGCCCGCTGAACGGTATTAACATTAGCAGTAACCTCAACAGCCAACTGCCGAACCGAAGGCAACTGAGCCCCAGGCAAAATTTTCCCAGAAATAATCTGACGGTTAAGATAATTTTGAATTTGCAAATAAATAGGAATCTTATCATCAAACTTCAAAATCATCACCCCATTCCTACTGTATTAGTTCACTAGAACACTGTAACAGCCAAAAATAAAAAAATCAACAAAAAAATCCCAGAAGCGAAGCGACTAGGAGGAATCAAACGAGCAGACACAATATTAACGCCAAAAAGAAAAATGGTGAGAAGAAGAAAAAACACAAGATCAGGGCGGGAGCAAAGCGACAGCCCGAAAGGAGAAAACGAAACTCAAAGAAACAATCGTCGCAGCAACCACCGTCAGGAATAAAAATAAGCGGAGCGAAGTCCCGCGCACCGAGAAACAGCTCAGTAATCAAATAAACCAAATCTTGCGCATAAAAATAGGAAGCACCTACTTCCCCAACTCAAAAAAAAGAGTTATTTGCCCAATCTAGACGGAGGGGCCCGGGATACACACCTCAGCCGCCAGATTCCTCTTGGCGACGAAGGAGCTTAGAGGAAGGCTCGTATTGGAGATGTCCGGGTGAACTTCCCGGATAGCTCCAATCGATGCCGTGAGCCATATTTTTCAACCGGACGATTTAAATATAATAATTTTTTAAGCAGCCATTCCTGACATTTCTCGCATTTCTGCAGGTGTTAATCCGTTATTTTTGGTTGTTCTTCTTTCTGTG
>NZ_RHOM01000034.1 GCF_003946515.1 Companilactobacillus zhongbaensis
GTAAAATAGACATGGACATGAATACTCCTTTGTAATTGGTTTCGACGCCTTAATTATAATGATATGAGTAAGCTCATGTCTATTTTTATACAATAAAATCCCGGTATGCCGGGGTTATTTTGTTATATTCATCTTTCAACCTTTAGTTTAAAAAAAATAAGCTACTAAATCGCCAATTTTTCGGAACAGCGAGAGTGTAATTTATTTTTAATTTAGTAGAATTTTTATACGATCCTGTGAAATAAATATCAATCCAATCATTTTTTAAACTATAATAGATTATAAATATTCCAATGAGGAGGTTTATTATGAAATTAGGTTTTATTGGGGCAGGGAAGATGGCATCAGCTATTGTGACTGGTATTCTGTCTAATCAGGTAGTTTCTGCTGATGATGTCTTTATTTCAGATCTCCATCAGGAAAAACTCGAACAATTGCACGCTGATTTAGGATTAAATGTGGCTAAATCTAACGAGGATCTGATCAAGCAGAGCGACTTGATCGTGGTAGCCGTTGGGCCTAGTGCTGCTGTGCAAGTTTTGTCAGATAATAAGGATTTGATCAACTTAAAGAAAACTGTCGTTTCGATTGCGGCAGGATTAGAAGTTTCAAAAATTGAAGCTAAGTTGAACGCTAATACGCCGGTGATTCGCTTGATGCCTAATATTAATGTGATCGTCAAAGAAGCAGGAATCGCATTGACAGCAAACGAGTACGTTTCTGGTGAGGCTCTTAACGAAGTTAAGACTTTATTTAACAGTGTCGGAACGGTCTATGAATTGCCTGAATCGCAATTTGATATTTTTACAGCTATTTCAGGAAGCTCTCCAGCTTATGCATACTTATTCGTTGACAGTATCGCCCGTGCTGCTGTCAAAAATGGCATGAACAAAGATCTTGCCAATGATATTGCTAGTCAGGCTGTCTTAGGTAGTGCTAAGATGATCCGCGATACCAAAGAAGAACCTTGGACTTTGATCAATAACGTTAGTTCACCTGGTGGGACAACTGTTGCTGGATTAGTAAACCTTGAAGATAACGGTTTTATCTCAACCGTAATCAAAGGGATCGATGCAACGATCAAGAAATCTAATGATTTGAAAAAATAAACTGGTGTTAAAATTTTGACATCAAAAAAGACGAATTTCAGTTGCGCGCACGCATGCGTTTTTGCTGAAATTCGTCTTTTTAATACCCAAGTCTTTCTGATAAAAAGTCGAACCAGGCACTGTGTTGCATGTCCTTCCAATTATCAAAGTTAGTATTGTCTTGTATGTGCTTATCAAGTTGTTCGCTGGGAATTTTAGCGAAGTCCTCATTTGTTTGAACACTTAACGGTTTGAGAAATTCTTCGATGCTGGTGCAATTCGTATGAATTTTCATGAAAGTTTCTGGAAATAGATCGGTGAAAGCTATTTCTGTAGTATCTGACATTTTGGCAGCGTTACTGTTGATCAACGATAATTGGTTGGTCAATTTTGGATCGTGTTTTGGCATGGTAGTCCCTCCGTTGTCATTTGTACATGATGTTGAATTATACCTGGTTGATGAAAAAAATACTATTATTTTGCAATAATTTTTTAATGAAATGGTTATCTGGTTTTTTCAGCTGATATGATGACAATGTAATTGCTTTCATTAGTAAATATGTTTACAATATATTTGTTAAGAGATATTACGTTGAAGGAGTGAAACACATGTTTAAAATTAAAACCAAATTAGGTTCATTTATTGGTACTCTCGGTGGGGATGTGCTTGGTGAAGCATTCATTCTTTATGATAAGTTTACAGCAAAGAAATAGTTGTTAGATCAGCTAGGTATCCGTTTGGATGCCTAGTTTTTTTTATTGATGTGAGAGAGTTGCGCGGACAGTGGCGTTTTTTGTTTGATGTGTTTGGTGATTTTTGGTGGTTGTTGGGTTTGTGGTGGTATTTTTGGTGGGAGGTTCACTGCCGACTCCGGGTCCCGGGATACACACACTGGAACGCTGCCGACACGTTTGAGGTGTGTATCCCGGGCCCCTCCGTCTAGGTTGGGCATCAAACTCTTTTTTTAGTTGGGGAATAGGTGCTTCCTGGTTTTATGCGCAAGATTTGGTTTGTTTGCGTTCCTGGCTTTATTACAGTGCGCGGGACTTCGCTCCGCTTATTTTTCATCCTGACGGTGGTTGCTGCCGCGGCTGGTTCTTTGAGATCCGTTTTCTTCTCTCGGGCTGTCGCTTTGCTCCCGCCTTTTTCTGTCATTTTTTGTTTTACTGGAGGATTATTTTTAGGTCCTTTTAATTCATTTCTCATGCAATCCTTTTTGATCGATAATTTTTATTTTTTGAGAATTTGCTAAATAAATATGACAAAACATTAAATAATAATTATACTAATATTAAAAATGATTAGAGGAGGAACACGATTTGGATTATTTAGGGAAAGAGAACTCGGTGTTGCAAGGTCGTAGTTTTTTGAAGGAGAAAGATTTTACTCCTGCTGAATTTGAATATTTTATTGATTTTGGTTTGCATCTTAAGGCTTTGAAGAAACAAAATATTCCCCACCATTATTTGGAAGGTAAGAATATTGCACTTCTTTTTGAGAAGACTTCGACTCGTACTCGATCGGCTTTCACTACTGCTGCTATTGATCTTGGTGCCCATCCTGAATTTTTGGGTAAAGATGATATTCAGTTGAATAAGAAAGAGAGTGTTGAAGATACTGCTAAGGTTTTGGGTAGTATGTTTGATGGGATCGAATTTCGTGGTTTCAAGCAACAAACAGTTGAGGATCTTGCCAAATATTCTGGTGTTCCAGTTTGGAATGGTTTGACTGATGAATGGCATCCTACACAAATGATTGCCGATTTTATGACTGTTAAAGAAACATTCGGCAAGTTAAAGGGAATTACTTTGACATTCGTTGGTGACGGTCGTAATAACATGGCTAATAGCTTCCTCGTCGCTGGGGCAATGTTAGGTGTTAATATTCATATTGTTGCGCCTAATTCATTACATCCTGAAAAAGCTATCGTTGATTTAGCTCAAAGCTATGCCGATAAATCGGGTAGCGAGTTGTTGATCACAGATGACATCGATAAAGGTGTTAAGGGTTCAAACGTTATTTATACGGATGTTTGGGTCTCAATGGGTGAAGAAGACCAATGGGAAGAAAGAATCAAATTATTGAAACCTTATCAAGTAAACATGGACATGTTGAAGAAAGCTCAAATGCCGGAAGGTGAGTTGATCTTCATGCATTGTTTACCTGCATTCCATGATGTTACAACTGACTATGCTAAAGATATCAAGGCTAAATATGGCTTGACTGAGATGGAAGTTACCGATGAAGTATTCAGAAGTAAATACGCTCGTCAATTTGAAGAAGCCGAGAATAGACAACATTCGATCAAAGCAATTATGGCGGCTACATTAGGTAATTTATTCATGCCAAAAGCATAATTGCCAAAAAGCTTGAGAACAAGCCTCGTGTGTGCTAATATTTTAATGCATAAAAAGGATTAATTAATCAAATAATTCCAAGCGAGATCAGATTTGGTGAGAGCTGATCAATTCTAGATTAAGTCGCACCTTTTTTAAAATTAGAATATTTTATTAATGAGTGGATCTTAATCAATTAGAGTGGTACCGCGGGAAAATCTCGTCTCTTTCAATATAAAATGTATTGGAAGAGACTTTTTTATTTTGGAGGAAAATATGGATTCAAAAACACTAGTAGTTAATGCATTAACTAAAGTTGTTCCTGAAAAAATAACCAGTGAACAATTAACAAACTTGATCGAAAAGCCTAAGACTTCTGAATTAGGTGATTACGCCTTTCCAACTTTTATCTTGGCCAAATCATTGCACAAAGCACCAAATATGATTGCTGAAGACTTAGTTTCACAAATTGACCCCGAAGGCTTCGAAAAAGTTGTCAACACTGGTGCATACGTCAACTTCTTCTTAGACAAAGCTAGTTTTGCTAATGATATTTTGCATACTATTTTGTCAGAACAAGACAAATATGGTGATCAAGACGAGGGTAAGAACGGTAACGTTCCGATCGATATGTCATCGCCTAACATTGCTAAACCTATGTCAATGGGTCACTTGCGTTCAACTGTGATCGGTAATTCGATTGCTAAGATCATTACGAAATTGGGCTATCAACCAGTTAAGATCAATCACTTGGGTGATTGGGGTACACAATTTGGTAAGTTGATCGTTGGTTACAAGACTTGGGGTTCAAAAGAAGATGTTGAAAAAGATCCTATAAACAACTTACTTAAGTATTACGTTCGTTTCCATTCTGAAGCAGAAACAAAGCCAGAATTAGACGATGAAGCTCGTGCTTGGTTCAAACGCATGGAAGACGGCGATGAAGAAGCACTTTCACTTTGGAAGTGGTTTAGAGAATTGTCATTGGCTGAATTCCAAAAAGTATACGATCGTTTAGGCGTTACTTTTGACTCATACAACGGTGAAGCTTTTTATAATGACAAGATGGACGATGTTATTAAAACTATCCAAGATAAAGGCCTCTTACAAGAAAGTCGCGGTGCTGAAATCGTTGACCTTTCAGATTTAGACCTTTCACCAGCTTTGATCAGAAAGACTGATGGTGCAACACTTTACATCACTCGTGATTTAGCTGCTGCTATTTATCGTAAGAATACTTACAACTTCGTTAAATCACTTTACGTAGTTGGTAGTGAACAATCAGAACACTTTAAGAAACTAAAGGCCGTTCTTAAGATGATGGGCTACGACTGGGCTGACGATATTCACCATATCGAATTTGGTTTGATCACAGCCAATGGTAAGAAACTGTCAACTCGTAAAGGTAACGTTATCTTACTTCAAAACGTCCTTAACGATGCTGTGGACTTGGCTAAGAAACAAATCGAAGAAAAGAACCCTAACTTGAAAGACAAGGACGAAGTTGCTGAATCAGTTGGTGTCGGCGCCGTTGTCTTCCACGATTTGAAGAATGAAAGACGTGACAATTTCGACTTCAATCTTGAAGAAGTCGTTCGTTTTGAAGGTGAAACAGGTCCTTACGTTCAATACACAAATGCTCGTGCTTTAAGTATTTTAAGAAAATCAGGCCAGACTGACTTCGTTGATGCACAAGACCTTGCTTTAGATGATAGTGAAGCTTGGGATACAATCAAGTTGTTACAAGAGTTCCCAGAAATCGTTAGTCGTGCTGGTGCAAAATTTGAACCTTCAGTTATTGCAAAATACTCATTAAAGCTTGCCAAGAGTTTCAATCAATATTATGCTCATAGTAAGATTTTGACAGAGGACTCGGGATTAAATGCACGTTTGGCATTAGTTAAATCAGTGTCGATTGTCTTGCAAATGTCTCTAGCCTTATTAGGTGTTAAGGCACCAGAGGAAATGTAGTAGGTGTAAAAATTTGGATTGGAAACTTTTTAGGGGATTTTCTGATGTAAAATCAACCTTGCTTGATTTATGCTTGATGATTTTAGTGATCAGCTATGCATTCACAAAATTTATGACGTTTGATTTTGTTAACGGTATTTTAGGATTGTTGGCCGTAGTGATTTTTCATATGATTTTGAACTTCCACAACAATTACAATGTTTATCGTTCATCAAAACCAAGTATTGTTCATAAACAGATCAATGCTTTAGGCGTCAATCGCGAAGCTTTATTGCATGCCAGACGGATGGTTTACATCCTGGCGTTTATACCGTTGGTGATAACGGCATATTTAGTTTATAGTACCGGTTGGTTCACGTTGATCGTGGCGATTTTAGGAATCGTGTTAGGATTGATCTATACTTCTGGTCCTAAGCCACTCAATCAAACAGTTGCTGGTGAAGTATTAATGGCTATCGCAACCACTGTCATCGTGCCTGTAGCATTTATTTACTTAGGATTAGCTAGTTCGGGGAAGTTAGATTCCAGTTCGATCATCGATGTGATCGTCATCTGCTTGCCTAATACTTTTGCAGTCTTTTCGGTAATCATTGCTAGCAATGTGACGCAATTGGAAGAAGGGTCTGAGTTGTCAGATTCATTAGTAGAACGGATCGGTAAGCATAATTCGTTGAGCTTGTTTAAAGCCAGCTGGGCTTGTGCTTTCTTGCTTGTGCCGATTATGGCAATTATGCAAGTTGTCCCGTATGTTACTTTGATTTTGGTTTTGTTCTATCCTGGGCTTTGGGACAAGTTCAGACCATTTTTGAAGGCACCAACATCGCAAAACCTCGATACTGTTTTTAAGGCTACTACTCGGTTGTCGGTTTATTATGTTGGTTTGTTGATGGTTGGTGCTTTGATTAGCATTGTTTTGAAGTTGATATAGTTTTAGTTAAGGAAGATATCGAAAGCTTTTGCTTTTGGTGTCTTTTTTGTTTGGTGTTGGATTGTGGTGGTAGTTTGTTTGTGCGCTGATTGCCGACTCCGGGGCCCGGGGATACAGCCGCTGGAACGTGGTGGGCACATTTTGAACCAATCGAGCATAAACCGCTCGCTTGTTTCAAAACTGCGCCTTTCACTAAGCTCCTTCGTCGCCAAGTGAAATCTCACCACTGAGGGCTGTATCCCCGGGCCCCTCCGTCTAGATAGTGCACCAATCCCTTTTTTTGGATGGGGACCGATTTTTGTTGTACAAGTTGGCACCCTTTGCTCGTCCTATTTTTTGCGGTCTATCTCAGTTTCTATGATTGTTGGTAAAACCCAAACCCAAACCCAAACTCAAACCCAAGTTCAACGTATCAAAAAAGAGGCAAGACACGTTTTTATCGTGTTTTGCCTCTTTTTGCTATTGCTCATTTTTGATGATTGAAAATTGTTTATTTATCTAAATTTACTTTCTTCAGATCGTTTTCTTCGACGAATTTTTTGATTGCCGGATCTGGGGGTATTTTTGTGGTTTTTTGTTGGTTGGTGAAGGGTTTTTGGTAGGTTAGTTCGTTGGCGTTTAGTAGCATTTGGTTGTTGGTGGCTTTTTCGTCGTATAGGGGATCGTTTATTATTGGGGTTCCTTTGCTGGCTAGGTGGACTCGGATTTGGTGGGTTCTGCCTGTTTGTAATGTTACTTTTAGGAGGGCGAATTTTTTATTTTTGCGTAATATGTAATAGTCGGTTAATGCAGGGAGGCCTTTTTCTGTTATGCAGCGTTTTCTTTTGTCGGTTGGATCTTTGCCGATGGGGGCGTTGATTTGTCCGCTGTTTGGCAGATCTTGGTTTAGTCTTACTACTGCTAAATATGTTCTTTGCAAGGTTTTCTGGGTTAACTGGCGATTGAAGATCGGTACTAAATATGGGGATTTTGCAATTAATACTAGTCCTGAGGTCATCATGTCGATCCGATGGACCATGTATGGTTTATCGGGTGATAAGTATGTTTGGACATCGTTAAATAAGCTGTCATTTTCAGTTGGCAAGTTCGGGTGAGTTTTTATGTTTGCTGGTTTATTGACGATCAAGACTTCATCGTCTTCGTAGGCAACATCGATCGGATTTTTACCTGGTAAATACGTTTGATCAGTGGTTCTTGGTGGAAAGTCGAAGTTTAAAGTTATTTGGTCTTGATCGTGAACTATTGTGTTGAAGGGATGATATTTGCCGTTGATCAAAACTAATTGGTCTTGTCGGAAGTAATGCTGCCATTTTTTTGGTATTAGCCACTTTTTTAGTAATTGGCGGATGGTCAAAACTTCATTGTTTTGCTGATGATAAGTAATATTTCGTTGGTACAAGGTCGTAGACTCCTTAAAGTTTTTTTCTAAATAACGGAATTGAATCGATTGTATGGTAAAATTTGTTTTTACAGAGGTAGAGAATTATGAAAAACAATCGAGGATTTTGGGATTGGCTGAAGCCAAAACTAAAAGTTGCTTGGTCATATATAAAACGATATTGGAAAAGATTTCAGGTCACTCGTTGGCTGATCTTGATTCTTTTAACATTGATTTTAGTCTTGAGTAGTTTTTGGACGTTTAAGGCTAAGACTTCTAACATTGAAAATTTAAAAGCTTCACTGCAAACGAAGACGATGGTCGTCGATAAAGATGGCGATGATGCCGGAGCTTTGTATTCGAGAAAAGGTACTTACGTTAATTTAGATAAGATATCGCCAAATATCCAAAATGCAGTTATTTCCACTGAGGACCGAACGTTTTGGACTAATCCTGGCTTTAGTGTCAAAGGATACGCCAGAGCAGCTGTAAATTATGTTTTACGCCGTGGGATCAGTGGTGGTAGTACACTTACTCAACAACTTGCGAAAAATGCTTTGCTGACTCAGAAACAGACCCTATCTAGAAAAGGTGAGGAACTGTTTTTGTCGATCGAGATAAATAAAGTATATTCGAAAAAGTCGATTTTAGCGATGTATTTAAATAATGCTTATTTTGGAAATGGTGTTTGGGGCGTCCAAGATGCGTCTGAAAAATACTTCGGGAAAAATGCCAGTGAGCTAGATCCTGGAGAGGCTGCTGTTTTAGCAGCCATCTTGAAGAGTCCTAACGCTTACAATCCGATCGACAGTATGTCGAATTCAAAAGCTAGACGGGATCTGGTCTTGAATTTAATGGTTGAAAACAAGAAATTGAGTTCAGATCAGGCTAAGTATTATCAAAACTCGGACATCGAACTAACTGATAACTACTCGGAGTCGAGTTCTTATAAGTATCCTTATTTCTTTGATGCTGTTATCGATGAGGCCGTTAATAAGTATGGTCTGAAAGAAGATGACATCTTAAACAAGGGTTATAAGATTTATACGACTTTGGATCAAAGTATGCAAAGTTCGATGGAGAATTCTTTTGATAATAATTATTTGTTCCCAAGCAATGCTTCTGATGGCAAACAAGTCCAAGGTGCCTCAGTGGCGGTCGATCCGAAAACGGGTGGCGTTTTGGCAGTCGTTGGTGGTCGTAGCGAGCATACGTTTAGAGGCTTTAACCGGGCTACTTCTTCACAAATGAAGCGTCAACCAGGTTCAACGATCAAGCCATTGGCAGTTTATACGCCGGCTTTACAAAACGGCTATAGCTATGACTCTGATTTACCAGACCAGATCACCAGTTTTGGTAAGAACAAGTATACGCCAACTAATGCCGATGGGATTTATCAAGACGAGATCCCAATGTACAAGGCTTTGGCTCAAAGTGAGAACGTTCCAGCCGTAGCCTTATTAGACAAGATCGGTGTTAAAAAGGGTGTCTCCTCAGTTGAAAACTTTGGTATCAAGGTTAATAAGAAGGATCAAAACTTGGCCTTAGCCTTAGGTGGATTATCAACTGGCGTTTCGCCTATTCAGATGGCTAAAGCATACACTGCTTTTGCTAATCAAGGGAAGCTTGCAGATACACACTTTATTACAAAGATCGTTGATGCAACAGGAACAGTCATTGTTGACAACTCTAGCAATTCAACTAAACAGATCATCGACAAGGGCACAGCTAAGGAAATGACTAGTATGATGCTAGGGGTTTATAACTATGGAACGGGTGCTAATGCCAAACCATCAGGTTATAAGATTGCTGGTAAAACTGGTAGTACTGAAGTTCCGAAGTCTTACGGGATGAATGGTACTAAGGACCAGTGGATGATCGGTTACACTCCAGATGTGGTCGTAGCTAGTTGGATCGGATTTGATAACACTGATTCTACGCATTTCATTCAAGGTGCGAACGAAAACGGCATTGCGGCACTGTTTAAGAATGAAATGACTAACATCTTGCCAGCAACAGCAGGAACTTCGTTTAACACGAAAGATGCTGCTGAAATTGCTAATGAAGATGATGATACTGATAGCAATGATAATGGATTTATCAAATCGTTTGAAGATGGTGTAAACGGTGTAAAAGATAAAGCCAGTGAATGGTATAATGAAATCAAGAACTTTTTTGGTCAATAGGAGGATCATATGAATATTTACGATAGCGCCAACAAATTGGAACAAGACTTAAGAGCTTCAACAGAAGTTGCAGACTTGAAGCTCGCCTTCGAAGCTGTTAAAGCTAACGATTTAGCATACAAGCTATTCGACAAGGTGCAAAACGAACAATTTGCTCTTCAACAAAAACAAATGCAAGGTCAAGAGATCACAGATGATGATGTTGAAGAAATGCATAAATTGACTGATCAACTTCAAAACTTCAGCGAAATCACTAACTTGATGGAAAAAGAAAGAAAAGTTGATTCAATGATGCAAGAACTAAACAAGATCATTTCAAAGCCTATCGCAGAAATTTATCAAGGCTAATTATTAAATTAAAGACTGGGCGAATATTTTGCTCAGGCTTTTTTTTTCAGGAGGGATGCAAATGAAGTTCATTCATGCAGCGGATCTACATTTAGATACGCCATTTTTAAGCATTCAAAATTTTTCCAAACAACTTCAAAATGGACTCCGTAAGTCCACGTACAGTGCAGCTACTAAAGTATTTGACACGGCAATCCGTGAACATGTGGACTTTGTTTTGTTAGCTGGCGACACTTATGACAACACTGAGCGGTCATTAAATGCTCAAGAATTTTTAAAAAATCAATTTCAGCGATTAAAAGACAATGATGTTCAAGTTTATTTGATCTATGGAAATCACGACTATTATCGAAATGGCTTCTCAGCCATCAAATTCCCACAAAATGTACATAT
Source organism: Companilactobacillus zhongbaensis (assembly GCF_003946515.1). Classification (GTDB taxonomy): domain Bacteria; phylum Bacillota; class Bacilli; order Lactobacillales; family Lactobacillaceae; genus Companilactobacillus; species Companilactobacillus zhongbaensis. The sequence goes on from NZ_RHOM01000034.1 coordinate 10,630, forward strand.
TTTTGATGACACAGTTTCCACGGAATATTTAACTGCTCATGACGGAACTAAGGTAGGTATTAGTGGCTTTAGTTATTATCAACAACATATTCAAGAAGATCGGATCGACGATTTCCCACAACGCGAAAACGTTGACTATCAAATTGGTTTGCTTCATGGCGCTCAAGAAGCGAAAGGAGACTACGCTCCATTTTCACTTGATGAGTTGATCAGTAAAGGATATGACTATTGGGCTTTAGGTCACATCCATAAACGAGAGATCCTACAAAGGTCTCCTTACGTGGTTTATCCAGGTGATACCCAAGGACGTAATTTAAACGAAACCGATCCAAAAGGTTTTTACGTTGTTTCTGTAGTTAACCATGAAACTCAAATGAAGTTTGTTGAGAGTTCAACTTATGTTTGGCAAAAAGCAGATATTTTTGCTACTCCTGAAGACACTTTAGATTCACTGAGTCAAAAAATTTCAGCTAATTTGGATGTGGAAAAGCCAACCTTATTCACAATTTATTTGAACAATGCGCAACGATTGCACGAAGAAATATTGCGGTCGATCGAACGGGGCGACTTATTAAGATATGTCCAACAAGATGGTCCAGGAGCAGTTTATCGGATCGAACTCATCTATAGTCAAGAAAAGCAATTGGACAATATTGATCAAAAATATTGGGATCAAACGGTCGATTCTGTTTTTGATCTCGACGATATTAAGGATTTAGATTCGAAACTATACAGTTTAGATATTATTCGTGATCACATTGAAGAACCAGATTTCTTAGCCAACATCAAAGAGCAAACTCAAAGCATAATCAATAAGAAATTTATCGGAGAGAAAAATTGAAATTAATCAGAGTTAAAATATACGGCTTTGGGAAATGGGTCGATCAAGAATTTCTCGTAGACCGTGATTATCAAATTATCGTCGGCAATAATGAAGCCGGAAAGACAACTTTTTTAACCTTTATTAAGAGCATCTTGTTTGGTTTTGCTTCTGGACGTGGGTCAAAGAAATTTGAGCAATATCGACCTAAGCAGGCTTCGAGTTACGGTGGAGAATTGGAATTTGTCGATCAAGATGACAATCACTGGATCGTTCGTCGGATCGACGGTAAGGGTGATGGGGATGTCACGCTTTTTCGAAATGATCAAGAAGTCCCCGAAGCTCTCCTGTCAAACATCACGGGTGATTTCACCAAGGATGATTATGAGCAGACCCACGTTTTTAACGATGAAACTATCCGCACGCTTTATGATCTAAATGAAGAAAAACTGGAAACTGAGATCATGTCTTTAGGTGCTGCTGGTAGTAAGCGGTGGCTGGAGACGGCAGACGACTTGCAAAAAGACAGTGGGGATATTTACAAATCTCGTGGAATGAAGCAACCACTAGTTCAAAACATTAAAAAATACCAACAATTGCAACAAGAAAAAGCAAGTTTCAAAAATCAACAGCAACAATATATTGAACTTAACGAAGAATTGCAGTCGGTCGATCGGCAATTGTCAACAGCGCAACAAACCGGTGATGCATTAACCAAACAGCAGCAAGAGCAAAAACGTCTAGTTGAAAAAATACCGAAGTATCAAGAACTAATGCAATTGCGTTCCCAAAATTTAACCAATGAGACATTGATCAGTAATGATGATTGGGACAGCTTTCTTCAACTGGATCAACAGATCAAGACTTTGCAGACGTCCAATCAGCAACAAGCTGCTAATCAAGTGAGTGCTGATGAACAATCATTGGTCGATAATTATTATTCGAATCAGGCAGATATCGATTTTATTTCTCAGCGACAAAATGACATTCAAAGTAACTTGTTTGCGATTGATCACCTCAACGATAGCTTGCGCAAGTCGGATTTCAAGACGGACAAGTTACACCAAGAAAATCCAGACTTGACCGATCAAATGACTCAAATGAATGATTCAGAAGTCAAACAATTACAAACTCAACTGCCCAAGAGCAAGCGAGCATATTATGTTGGAATTATCATAATTTTATTATTGTTGCTTTTTGTAGTGCCATCATCAGTTATGAAAGTTATTCCAATTTTGGGCATTCTAGTATTAGGATTTGGATATTTTGATATTAAGAAAACTAATGAGCAAATAAAAAATATTCAACAGACTAATCTGGAGATATTAGAAAAACACCAGCTGCAATCATTGTCGATCGAACGCGCAATTTCGATTCAACCGATGATCAACGAATTGGCAGAAAATAAGCAAGAACAGCATGATTTGGAGCTACAGATCAGCCAGAAGTCCAGTGAGTTGAAGAAGTGGATCGATCTAGGGAAAAAAGTGGGAGTATTGAGTCAAAACGTCACGCCCAAAGACTTGATCATTGAAATGACTAATTATTACTCCAAACTTAACAAGATTCAAACTAAGCAGGAGCTCATTCAGCAGGATAACTTACGACGTTCACAAGTGATGAAGTCATCTGAGCAGAACTTGCAGCAACTAGATCAACAAATGAAAGCATTATTAGCAAAATATCGCGTATCTAATATTGAAAACTTAACGCAACTGCATGAGCAGCAACAAGCCAACATTAATGCCATCAATCAATTGAAAGCAGATCAAGAATTTATTGGAACTGATATCGGCCTATTGGAGCAAGTTACTGACTTTGATCAATTCCAAACCGATTTACAAAAACTCACTGAGCAAATCAAAGAAAACTCTCAGCAAGTAAACGAATTGTTGACGAGAAAAGGCTATTTGGAAAGTCAGTTGAAACAAGTTTTTGTGGACGATGCGTACCAAAAAGTTGAAAATGATCTACTTCAAACTAAAGCTGATATTATCGAGCAATACGATCAATGGTTGGCGAACAAGTTAGCCAGCGATTGGATCAGAAAGATGCTCGATCAAGCGAGTGAAAACCGCTATCCAAAGATGTTAGCCAATGCAAAAAAATACTTCCTAACATTGACTAATGGTAATTATATTGATATTAATATGGATAAAACTAATTCATTAATATTAGTCCGAGCAGACAAAGTTAAATTTGACGTCCATGAGATTTCCAAGGCTACTAGGATCCAATTGTATTTAGCCTTAAGATTGTCATTTGTGGTCGAAATAAATTCAATCGTCGACTTGCCAATATTGATCGATGATGCTTTTGTAGATTTTGATGAAACACGTTTAAAGAACATTTACCAACTGATCGAAGACATTTCCAAAGACAATCAAATTTTATTCGTAACAACGAAAGTCGATGAAAATATGTCGATGCAACACGTTTTAAGTTTGGAGGGGAAATAAATGGAAAAAAGAATTACCGATTACCAAAATGGGGAACAAATGAGTTTACAAGCTGTCATTAAAATGTCAGACTATCGCTTAGCCAAAAATGGCAAACACTTTTTATCATTAGTATTTGAAGACAAATCAGGCCAGATTCCAGGAAAATATTGGGATGCCAGTGAACAAGATGCCCAAGACTTCAAAGTAGGTGCCATCGTTCAACTAGACGGAAAAAGAGACCTCTACCAAGGAAAACCACAAGTAACCATCAGCAGACTAGGGGTCATCGATCCAAACACAGTCGACATGTCAAAATTCGTCCAAACAGCACCAGAGAAAAAAGTCGACATGGAAAATGACTTCGAAGACGTCTTCCTACACATCACCAACGGTGCATGGAACAGAATAGTAAGATATTTATTCAAAAAATATCACGACAAATTCTTCACCAGCCCAGCAGCAAAATCAAATCACCACGACTTTCAAGGTGGCTTAGCATATCACACACTAAGCATGGTAAGAATGGCAGAACACATCTGCGAACAATACCCACAAGTAAACAGAGCACTACTACTAGCCGGAACATGCCTACACGACTTAGGAAAAGTAATAGAACTAAACGGCACCTTAGGAATCGAATACACCTTTGAAGGCAACATGATCGGCCACATCACCATAGTAGACGAGGAGATCGTCAAAGCAGCAAAAGAACTAAACATCTCCCTAGAATCAGAAGACATGATCCTATTAAGACACATGGTACTATCACATCACGGCCTACTAGAATACGGCTCCCCAGAACGTCCAAAATTGCTCGAAGCCGAAATATTACACAACCTGGACATCTTAGATGCATCCATCAACATGATCTCTAAGGCCCTAGATAAAACAGACCCAGGCCAATTCTCAGAAAGAATCTTCGGCCTAGACAACAGAACCTTCTACAGACACAGTTAAAAAAAGACCAATAAGACCCAAATAATTAAATAAAATAGAAAAAAAGTCAGTCGCAGAACAAGCGACTGACTTTTTTGATGCTTTAAAAGGTTTTGATGCTTTAAGGTTTTGACCCTAAAGGCACTAAGAACTTGCCCTTCAACGGATACAGCAGTAAACACAAAATAACGTAAAGAGCAAAAATCTATTTAAAACAGTATAAGCAAATAAAAATAGACACCGTACCCCAACCAAAAAAATTTGATGACCAAAATAGGCGGAAGGGCGGGGCGCTATATGGGTTCAGCTGTGAAATTATTCTTAGCGATTTATCGCTTAGAATAAGACTCGTATTTGAAATGCCCGAGCGAACCTCTCGGGTAGTTCAAATCGAGTCCACAGCGTTCCAATCCCATATAGCGCCCCGCCCTGGAGCCGGCAGTGAACCACCAACAAGCCTACAACCACCATATAAATCCAAAATCAAAAATCAAAGCCCAAAATCAAAACCAAAAACAAATCAAAAAAAAATCCCCATAAACCGGGGATTTTTTTTATCTATTATTTATTTAAGAACTACTTAGAACTCTTTGAGCTCTTGCTGCTTGTGTTTGAAACATAACCAGCTAGAACATCCTTAAGATCATCATCCTTAATTGAAACATCAGCCTTCTTCAAGACCTTAGAAATAACTGATTGCATAACAGTTGAATCTTGCATCCATTCAGCGTAAATCTTCGACTTAAGTTCAGCCTTGTGGTCAGCCATCTTACCCTTAGCAGGTTTCTTGTCTAACTTGATAACGCTGTAACCATATTGTGTCTTAACAGGTTCTGATGAGTAGTCGCCAACTTTGTCAAGCTTGAAAGCAGCTGACTTCAATGATGTATCAACACTTGAACTGTCGCTATCGAATGGTGACATCTTTCCACCTTTGTTCTTTGTAGCTGAGTCAGTTGAGTATTGTTTTGCAAGTTTGCTGAAGTCGCCACCGTTGTCTAACTTAGTGATTACTTCTTCAGCTGTTGCTTTCTTAGCAACTAAGATTTGAGAAACAGTGATCTTAGGTGTGTAAGATTTCCATTCTTTCTTAAGTTGCTTGTCTGTAACTTTCTTGTTGTCTTTTAGGGCAACCTTTGTAAGTAAGTTAGTACGAATGTTCTTCTTGAATTGAGCAGTTGTCATACCGTTTTGTTGAAGAATTGAACTAAATGAAGAACCGTATTGGCTCTTGTATTTGTTGTATTCTTTGTTTACTTTCTTATCTGAAACTTTCTTACCATATTGATTTTCAAGAGCTTTAGTAATAATCATGGTTTGAAGTTGTTGTTTACCAGCAGAGGACTTTTTAAGTTCCTTGTAGTAATCGTTTTGGGTGATACGTCCACCCTTCATAGTAGCAACAGTCTTGTTACCAGAGCATCCAGCAACAACTGTTACTAATAAAAGACCTGCGATAGCTAATAGCCATCTAGTCAATCGTTTGTTCATTGTTTTACACATCCTTATTTAATATGTCTACAATTGAAGAGAATACCATAAAAAAGCCTTCAATTATTAATTATTAACAAAAAAAGCACAAAAAATTCATAATTTACTTGCCCAAATTATGCAATTTTTCGATGTTTCCCTTCAATTCTGTCACAGATTCTTTAAGATCGGCGACATCTGGTTCAATATCATGAGTGTAATTTACGACGTCATCTTTAATACTAGTAACAGTCTTAGCAGCGTCTTTAGACTGGTCTTTAAGGGTGATTAAATCATCTTTTAAATCTTTTATATTCTTGATTATGTTGTTATTATAATGTTTGGGTGTTGCATAAGTTGACTGATAGTATTCAGCAGCTACGCCAGACATTCCGCCCAAAACTAATCCGAAAAGAAAGCTCATATTATCCCTCCAAGTTTTTCTTGATGTTGTCAGCACGTTGTTGCAATTCTTCGTTTGAAGCCTTGCCAGTGTTATCTCCCCAAGTCATTGAGAAGTCATCATCAGAAGAGTAGCGAGGTACTAGGTGAACGTGAGAATGCATGACACTTTGGTATGCGATCTCGCCGTTGTTTTGGCAAATATTCATTCCAATGATATCCTTATTGGATGCTTTGATAGCGCGGGCTAACATAGGTACTTTTTTGAATACCTTTTCAGCGAGTTCTTCGTCATATTCGAAGATATTTTTAACGTGTTTCTTTGGAACTACTAATGTATGGCCGGGCGTAACTTGTGAAATATCAAAGAAAGCCTTGATATCATCATCTTCATAGATGGTCACATTAGGAATCTCGTTTCTAATAATTTTGCAAAAAATACAATCGTCCATTTTTGTTTCCCCTTTCAATATCAGCATCAAAGTTATCTAAATGTTATCATAATTAAGCATCATTAAAAACAGTATAGGTGGTTTATCCATGACACTAGAAATAAAAGATTTAACTGGAGGCTACGGTCAAGTAGCTGTTTTAAAAAAAGAATCATTCAAAGTAGAAGACGGCCAAGTCGTTGGTCTGATCGGACTTAACGGTGCAGGGAAGTCGACTACTATTAAACATATCATCGGTTTATTGACACCTAGAGGTGGTCAAATTTTGATCGATGGCATGAGTTTGAACCAAGATGTCGAAAATTATCGTAAGAAGATCGCCTATGTTCCAGAAATGCCGATCTTATATCCTGAATTAACTCTAAAAGAACACATCGATCTTACGATCATGGCTTATGATCTGGATCACGATAAAACTTGGGAAAATGCCACACGTTTGTTGAAGACTTTCCGTTTAGACAACAAACTAGACTGGTTCCCGCAAAACTTTTCAAAAGGTATGAAGCAAAAAGTAATGATCGTTTGTGCGTTCATGACGGATGCTCGACTTTTTATTATCGATGAACCTTTTACTGGGTTGGATCCACTTGCTGTAAATGACCTCTTGAATTTAGTGGAAGAGAAGAAGCAAGCTGGTTGTTCAGTTTTGATGTCGACTCATATTTTAGCAACCGTGCAAGATCACGCTGACAAATTTATCTTACTCAATCACGGACAAGTCCGGGCTGATGGCACATTGGATGAACTAAAGGCTAAGTTCAATATGCAAGACGCTAACTTAGACGACATTTACATCAAAATGTCACACGAGGACCTCTAATGTCAGAACTTTGGAAAGAACGCCTAAAAAGACATCAACTCAATCAGTTCAAGTATTTGCGCCTAATTTTTAACGATACCTTCGTCTTAGCCTTCATCGTTTTATTGGGTGCTTTAGGATTTTGGTATTCAAACTTGTTGGATACGATCCATTCACAATTATGGTTCGGAAAACTGCTAGTAGTCGCCATTTTATTTTTGACGGCACAAGCTGGTAAGTTAGCTACTATGATGGAAGATCCGGACAGTACTTTCTTGCTAGTTCGGGAGAAACAATTTTTCAAGTATTTCAAGGCTGCTGAAAATTACAGTCGATTTTTACCAATTGTTTTAATTGCAGTGATCACCTTTTTACTATCACCATTTGCCGTCCAAGGCGCGGGGATGAATGTTTGGGACGTCGTCTTTTTAGGGATATCAACGATCCTCATCAAGATGATCTTGCTCGATGTCCAATTAGTTGGTCTTTATGGTAAAAATCAACTGTTTGGCGTAAACTTGCCACTTTTGATGAATTTGGTCTATTTGATTTTGGTCTTAGCAGCTAGTTACACATTCACTTGGCTTGCTCCAATTTTATTGCTAGTACTGTGGGTCTGGTTTAATTCCAAAGTCAAAGGCTTTGCTGATGCGGGACATCTACAATGGCAAAAAGCTATCACCGATGAAAATCAACGTATGTTCCGTGTTAAGAGATTTTACAACTTATTCACTGACGTTCCCGGTATTTCAAGCAAGATCAAACGTCGTAAATGGCTTGATTTTGCAGTCAACGGGATCAAGTTGAAACACGACAATACATACTTGTATTTGTTTGCCCGTGGAGTAATTAGAAATAACGAATATATCGGTCTAGTATTAAGATTGACTATTTTACAAGTGATTTTATTGTGCTTGATCGATAATTTTTACATTTCATTAATAGTAGAAATGCTATTCATTTATTTAGTAGGATTCCAACTCAAGCCTTACTTTAAAGAAGTTATGCAAAACTTGATGCAAAGATTGTATCCAGTTGCTGCTAAGAGCAAAATTGCCGCCTTTACGAAGATCAGTAATACTATGTTGTTGATCCAATGGTTCGTCAGCATTTTTGCAGTACTGTACAAATTTGGCCTTTCAGCCAACAGTGGCATCATCATCGTTGCCGGATTAGTAGTCATCGGCTTTTTGAATTATTTATACATGCCACATCAATTAAGAAAATTTTTAGATAACGGAGAGTATTAATGAGATTAAGAAATAAGCCTTGGGCTAAAGATATGATCAACGAAAACTTGGATCTGATCTCGGTCCATCCTGATAGTATGCAAGGGAAATGGCAAAGCAAGTTTCCCAAAGAACAACCTTTATTTCTCGAGGTTGGATCGGGAAAGGGGAGATTCATCACTGAACTAGCTAAGCAAAATCCCCAAAATAACTACATTGCCATGGAAGTCCAAGAAGGTGCCATTGCCTTACTCCTCAAAAAGCAAGTTGAAAATCGTTTGCCAAACTTACAATTACTACTCGATAACGGTTCGAAATTGACAGAATTATTCGGTGAAAACGAAGTTGACGGCCTTTATTTGAATTTTTCTGATCCTTGGCCAAAAACTAGACACGAAAAAAGAAGGCTTACTTATAAAGCCTTCTTGAGTCAGTACCAAGCTATTTTAAAAGAAGATGGATACATTCGTTTCAAGACTGACAACCAAGGACTATTTGAGTACTCGTTGGTCAGCATGAACAATTTTGGAATGAAGTTTGATGAATTGTCACTCGATCTTCACAATGATGAGAAGTTCAATGAAGACAACATTCAGACAGAATATGAAGAAAAGTTCTCAAAAAAAGGCTTCAGGATCAATTACCTGAAAGCCCATTTTGAAAGTTAATTTTATTGAACTTTTTTGATATTAAGTAGTTCGCCTGAAACTGCATCAGCAATGAAGTGATATTGTGAGACATCGAAGTCGTCCATGGTAGTTACACCACCAACAATACCCCATGATGATTGACCATTAACATCAACTCGTTGATAAAATGGTTCAACCCATGAGCCGATGACTTTGCTATCTTCTCCAAGTACAGATTTAACTTTATCGATAATCTTTTCGCTATCAAAATGATGTTTAACGAGAACAGTTGCAGCTGCACCGGCAACTAAAACGGTTCCAGCAAAAATTACTGAACCAATACCTTTTTTACTCATATTTAAATCACTCCTTGATGTTTTATATGTTTATATTAACACTCTTATAGTCGATCCGGCTATACTGGAGCTGTTTAATTGACCGTTTTGATTGAAAAAAGTATATTCAACTTATGAGGTGAATAATATTATGAAAAATTTTGAAGATTTTGGTACAAACGACTTAAAGGAAGTTACAAAAGAAGGCAAATTTATTTTATTCTGGCACGCCGACTGGTGCCCAGATTGTAAATTTATTGAACCAAAGATGCCTGAACTCGAAGCAGAATATCCTGATTTCCAATGGATCAGTATGAATCGTGATAACAACATGGAAATTGCTCGTGATTTGGATATTATGGGAATTCCTAGCTTTGTTATTATTGAAAATGGTCAAGAAATTGGTAGACTAGTTAATAAAGACCGTAAGACAAAAGAAGAAGTTGAGAATTTTGTTGACTCGGTGATCAATAAATAAATTTGAGTGAGGGCATTAACTTGTTACTAAGTTTTTATAATCCAGACGTCTTAGGTGACGTCTTAATAGTTGAGTTGGCAGATGATACCGACGTTAAACAAGCTTCAGAAAAGAAAGATAATGTAGTTCGTATTTTTAATAAAGAAACTAATGAGACCATTGGTTTCAATTTTTTTGGCCTAGCCGAAGAATTAAATTTGACTGAAAATGGTCAAATGCACTTAGATGCGGCCCAAGTAGATATTTTGAATTCAGAGATCTTAGAAGCTGGATTTGAAGATACGTTGGCAGAAGATACTACTCCTAAATTCGTGGTTGGACACGTTGAAGAGATGGTAGCCCATCCTGATTCTGACCACTTGCACATTACCCAAACAGATGTCGGTTTAGATAAACCTGTACAAATCGTTTGTGGTGCGCCTAACATAGATCAAGGACAACTAGTTGTTGTCGCTTTGCCAGGAGCAGTTATGCCAACAGGTATGGAGATCTGGCCAGGTCAACTCCGTGGCGTGGATAGCTACGGAATGATTTGTTCCGCAAAAGAACTAGGTATCCCTAATGCACCTAAAGCAAGAGGTATCTTAGTATTGAATGACGGAAAAGCCGGCGAAGCATTTGATTTTACTGCCGCTGAGAAAATGTTCGAGTAGGAGTAATTATGGAAAATACTGTATATCACTTTGTAGGAATTAAAGGAACAGGAATGAGTGCATTGGCACTTATTTTGAAAGACTTAGGATATGAAGTTCAAGGATCAGATATTGATAAATATACATTTCCGCAACGGGGCCTTGAACAAGCAGGAATCAAGATTTTACCATTTGATGCTGATAATATTCATGAAGGTTTAACGATCATCAAAGGTAATGCTTTTGACGATGATCAAGTAGAGATCAAGAAGGCTAAAGATTTACATTTGCCAGTCAAGACTTATCCACAAATGGTTGGTAAGTTGGTTTCAGAATATACTTCGATCGGTGTTGCCGGTTCACATGGTAAGACTAGTACAACTGGTTTATTAGCTCATACTTTGAGTGGTATTGCTAAAACATCTTATTTGATTGGTGATGGCTCTGGTAAAGGTGAAAAAGATGCTAAATTCTTTGTCTTTGAAGCCGATGAATATCGTCGTCACTTCTTAGATTATTCACCAGATTATTTAGTTATTACTAATATCGACTTCGACCATCCAGATTACTTTTTCGGTGGGATCAATGATGTTGTTGATGCCTTCGAATCAGAATCACGTCGTACTAAAAAAGGTATTTTCATCTGGGGTGAAGACAAACACGCTCGTTCGATCAAAGCAGATGCTCCGATTTATTATTATGGATTGGATGAATCTGATGACATTCGTGCTACTAACATTAAACGTACTGTTAATGGATCTTCGTTCGATGTTTCGATCCACGGTGAAAATATTGGTAATTTCCAAGTTCCATTGTTTGGTGAACACAACGTCTTGAACTCACTAGCTGTTATCGGTGTCGGTCACATGGAACACTTAGACCACGCCTTGATCAATCGTGAGCTTCAATCATTTAGTGGTGTTAAGAGACGTTTTTCAGAGAAACAAGTTGCTGATATGACTATCATTGATGACTATGCTCATCATCCACAAGAAATCAAAGCAACTATCGACGCTGCCAGACAAAAATATCCTGACAAAGAGATCATCGCTGTTTTCCAACCACATACTTATACGAGAACATTGGCCTTGATGGATGATTTTGCTAAATCACTTGATATGGCTGATAAGGTTTATTTGACAAATATTTTTGGTTCTATCCGTGAGAAGCATGGTGATATCACTAGTAAAGATCTAGGCAATAAGATCCACCGCGGTGGGGAAGTATTGACACTTGAAGATATGTCACCACTTTTGGATTATCATAATGCTGTTATGATATTCATGGGCGCTGGGGATGTTCAGAAGTATGAAACTGCTTATGAGCATTTGTTGAGCACATTGAACCCTAATCAACAATAATAATTGAACGAAAGCTGATTGTTTTGGCTTTCGTTTTTTTGTTGGAGCGATGAGGCATAGATGTAAGAGAGCAACGAGGACAGCGGCGTTTTGCTTTGGTGCAGGTGTGCTAGAGGTGAGAGAGCTTTTGGCAGACGAGAAGCGTTTTGCTTGGCTGATGTTTTGATGTTTGTTTGGTGGGATGGAGGTGGTAGTTTGGGGTGGTGGTTCACTGCCGACTCCGGGGCCCGGGGATACAGCCGCTGGAACGTGGTGGGCTGCTACAATTGTTTTAACCGGAAGAATGATAAACAAGAACGAGTCCGGGAGACGATAACAATGAGTAAGAAAAATAAGAAGACCCCTTTCGAAATTAAGAGAAAGGCAGTGGAACGTGTATTCAATGGAGA
>NZ_RHOM01000035.1 GCF_003946515.1 Companilactobacillus zhongbaensis
CACTCTTGTTTGCCGTCTCTACCTGCATTCCAAGAGCAGCTATACCGTGTTGTTGGGCTACTAATGCCCACTGCGATATAGCTGTACTAGAGAAGCCCATATCTATACCGACACTTCTCCGACTCTCTCCATTGAATACACGTTCCACTACCTTTCTCTTAATTTCGAAAGGGGTCTTCTTATTTTTCTTACTCATTGTTATCGTCTCCCGGACTCGTTCTTGTTTATCATTCTTCCGGTTAAAACAATTGTAGCAGCCGGCAGCGTTCCAGTGGCTGTATCCCCGGGCCCCGGAGCCGGCAGTGAACCACACACACAAACTACTACCTCTATCCCTACCAGCAAACAAAGCTCCGTCCAAGCAAAACGACACTGTCCGCACAACTCCATCACATCAAGAAATCACTCCGATACAACCCGAGGAAAAGAACTATCATCCTTCTGCGGCGAACAAAGCAAAATAACCAAAACAATCAAACCAAAAGTAGGAATCAACAACAAAAGCATCCACCAAGCCCGATGCCCAGCATCATGCAACCGCCTAATAGCCCCATTAAACAAAGCAATCAAAAAATAGCCAAAACAAAGCGCCATCCCGACCCCACAAACAGCACTAAAATACCAATCAGAAATCGGCAAAACAAACAAAATCAAAACCAAAACAGCAATCAAAGCAGCAGAAACCAAAGCCGACCCCAAAAATCCAAACCAAAAATCAGCGCGCCCAGAACGGGAAGCACCAACAAACAAATTCTTATAAAACAACTTAGTGGACCGGTAGATCCCAGGACGTCCACTCTCATTCCAAACATCTTTTTTCATATTAACCTCTTAAATTATTAAAGAATTATTCCGCAAACAAAACCAAAAATACCAAGCAAATAAGACAAACAAAAATAAACAAAGCAGCGGAAATATCGCTTCTGAAACCACAGCTGACTCAGCTCAAAATTAAACGTCCCAAAAGTAGTAAAACCACCGCAAAGCCCAGTACCTAAAAACAATAATAAAGCATTATCACTAATTTTAGCAGTAACTAGTCCCAAAATAAACGAACCGATCACATTGATCAATAAAGTCATCCAAGGAAAATCAATTTTAATTTTTCGCGAAGCTTGTGTCAGTTCATTGCGAACAAACGCGCCTACTGAAGCTCCTAATGCTACGATAACTACGTTCATCTCATCATCTCCCATAGGTACTTTTCCGTACCTATCCCACTTTAAAGTGCGTAATTGTTTAATTTTTACCAGCCCTTATACTTAGTCCTTGTCATTTAAAAAAGTATTTAGGGAGGCAAATATGAAAAATACAAAAATTTCAGCAACTTGGACATTAATGGCTTTAGCAATCAGTGCCTTTGCCATCGGTAGTGCCGAGTTTATCAGTGTCGGTATCATGCCACTGATCATCAAATCATTTAACGTCAGCATCGCACAAGCAGGCTTGACCGTGTCGCTTTACGCGATGGGTGTCATGTTTGGCGCACCGATCTTGACAACACTGACTACAAAATTCAATCGAAAAAACTTATTATTAGCCATCATGATCAGTTTCATCATCGGTAACACGATAGCAGCTATCGCACCAACTTTTATCATCTTATTAGCCGGTCGGATCATCTCGGCCTTAGCTCACGGATTGTTCATGACCATTGCATCTGTCTTGGCAGCCGATGTCGTCGCACCTAACAAGCGTGCCTCAGCCATCGCCATCATGTTTACCGGCTTGACCGTTGCGACCGTGACGGGTGTTCCTTTAGGGACCTACATCGGTCAAATTTTAAACTGGCGTTCATCGTTTATCTTCTTAGTTTTACTAGGAATCATCGGCCTAATCGGCAGTTGGATCTTAGTTCCAAATAACTTATCCAAATCACAACCAAGTGATGCCAAAGGATTCATTCGTATCCTCAAACAGCCAAAATTAATCTTGATCATCTTGATCACTGCCCTAGGATACGGAGCAACCTACCCCGTTTACACTTATATCTCATCGATCTTGAGTGAACAAATGGGTTGGTCGGAAGGTGCCATCGTTATCATCTTAGTAGTCTACGGACTAGCAGTAGCCATCGGCAATACCGTAGGTGGACGTTTGGCTAACGTTAAACCGCTAAAAGCCCTACTAAAAATGTTTGTTGGTTTAGGCGTAACCTTATTCTTAGTCTGGATCAGTTTGAATACTCACTACTTTGGACTAATTGCCGTAATGCTCATGGGCTTGTTCGCCTTCATGAACGTCCCTGGCTTGCAACTTTACATGCTACAGCTTGCAGAAGAACTTACACCAACAGAGATCAATCTAGCATCAGCTCTAAACATTTCCGCCTTCAACATCGGCATCATCATCGGATCGACTTTAGGTGGCTTTGCAGCCTCAAATGAAATGATTGCCATCACACCCTGGATGGGCATCGCCATGCTAGTCATTGGCATCGGATTAATTTTTTACTTAATGAAAACCGTCGCCACACAAAAGTGATAATCCTGTCTATTTTTTAAGTATCATGCTAATATAATTTTAATTGTGAGTCGTTAGCATGAGGAGGAATCACCTTGAAACAATGTATTTATAACATTGGCGTAGAAGCCACCATCGACATCATCGGAGGCAAATGGAAACCATTGATCCTTTGTCACCTAAAAAAAGGCACCATGAGAACTGGCCAACTACGCAGAGTGATCCCCAACATCACCCAAAAAGTCTTAACGGAACAACTAAGAGAATTAGAAGCATCAGGCATCGTCAACCGTAAAGTCTACGAACAAGTACCACCAAAAGTAGAATACTCATTATCAGATTACGGCAAAACCTTAAATAATCTCCTAACCGAATTGTGCCACTGGGGCGAAGAAGACATCAAACGCAGAAGAGACAATGGAGAATCGATCATCCTACTAGATCAAGACTCAGAAATTTCCACCGACCCAGAAACAACCAAATTAGGCTAAAAAAGTCGACATTAGTCGGCTTTTTTATTACCCCAAAATTCCCGATGAGCCAAAAAAGCAGCCAAATAATTCCCCAACAAAGCCAGCAAAAAACCACCAACCATAGACAAAATCAAATAAAGCCCAAGCAAAACAAACTCCCCACCAGAAAACAACCGAAAAACATCAGCAGTAAAAGTAGAAAAAGTAGTATAAGCACCCAAAACTCCAGAAGAAAGCGACAAAACCAATCCATCAGAAAGCTCAAACCGATCATGCAAATAATGAATCAGCAAAGGCAAACAAAAAGCCCCAGTCAAATTAACAAACAAAGTACCAAAAGGAAACCCAGAACCCCCACCAAAAGCCAATCCAATCAAATAACGAAAGCCGCCACCAAACAAAGCCCCAACAAAAACAGCCAAAAACGAAATCAAATGCTTCAAAAAATCACCCCAGATCTAATAAAAGTAAATCACAAAGTTAATCAAAAAAAATAGTACAAAGAAAATATTGAATACTTATAAGAATACCAAAAAATAAAACAACATGAACAAAATATAAAGACAAATCCAGCAATGATGGCAAAGCCATCGAGCGAAACAAAAGCGACCAACAAAACAACAAAACACGACCCAGCAAACAAAACAGGAGCAAAAAAAGAAAAAGAGCCGTTCACCGAAACAAAACAGAAAAAGATAGAAACCAAAAAAAGCCCGATACCACCAGAAAAAGTAGAAACGGACAAAAAAACCAAAACAACATACCACAATAAAAATAAGTACCGTACCCCCACCAAAAATTTAGGCTTGCGACCAACTTAGGTCCTGTGGGGGATGGAGAGAATTCGACCGTCAGCCATGAAATTTTACTTGGCAATTTATTGCCTAGTAAAAGGCCCAGCTGTGAGATGTCCGGGTGGGCTTCCCGGATAGCTCAGAGTGGTGCCCATGGCGTTCCACGGTCGCAATTCTCGGAATCCCCCACAGGACCGGCAATGAACCCCCCTTCAAAACAACCAAAACAAAAAAACATCACCCTCGAACAAAGGAAGATGATGCAAAATAAAACATAAAACCTATACAAACAAACTAAGCACAAGCACGCCTAAAAGACCAACAATAGCTATCAACGTCTCTAGCACTGTCCAAGTAAGCAAAGTTTCCTTAATAGTCAAATCAAAATACTCTCTAAACATCCAGAAACCAGCATCATTAACGTGAGATGCAGCAAGTGAACCAGCACCGACAGCAAGCACCATCAAGGCTGGGTTAACACCAGCGGATGTCATCAAAGGTAGAACTAAACCAGCAGCAGTCAATGAAGCAACCGTAGCTGAACCTAAAGCAACTCTTAGTACAACGGCGATTAACCAACCAAGAATTAATGGTGAGAGGCTTGTGCCTGAGAATACGTTCATAACGGCATCCCCAACGCCACCATCGATCAATACTTGTTTGAAGGCACCACCACCACCGATAACTAGTAGTAGCATGGCGATTGATTTAACGGCTTCTTCAACCGACTTCATAATTTGTGGAGTCTTGAATCTTCTTGCCCAACCCATTGTGTACATAGCAACTAACAATGAAATTGTCATTGAAACGGCAGGTGTACCAATGAAAGCGATAATTGAATCTAAAGTACTAGGATGCTTTGGTAAGCTACCACCATTGAATAACAATTGGTAAATAGTAGTAATAGCCATCAATAGTACTGGAAACAATGAAGTTAATACTGAAATTCCAAAACCAGGAGTTTCATCAAGTGTAAATTCTTTTTGAGGACCTAATGCTGTTAAATTACCCTTACGATGGAATGCATCTGGCAACCATTTTTCAGCGATCTTTGTGTAAAGTGGTCCAGCAACGATAACAGCTGGAATAGCCACGATAATACCATAAAGTAAAACGTGTCCAGCACTAGCACCAAGCACGGCACTAATAGCAGTTGGAGCTGGATGTGGTGGCAAAAATCCGTGAGTTACGGACAATGCGGCAGCCATTGGAATTCCGAGGTAAAGAATTGAAACTCCAGCTTCCATAGCAATAGCGAAGACGATAGGAACTAATAAAACCATTCCGACTTCGAAGAACAAAGCAATACCAATGATAAATGAAGCTAAAACAATGGCAAGTTGCAATCTCTTACGACCGAATTTTTGAATCAAAGTGTGGGCGATCCGGTAAGCACCGCCGGCATCGGCAACTAAACGACCAAGCATTGCACCGAAACCGAAGACGATCGAAAGTTCTCCCAATTGACTTCCGATACCATCTTGAACACTCGTGGCAATCTTAGTTAAAGGTAATCCTAGTCCAACACCAACAGCGAAAGACGTTACGACTAATGAAACGAAAGTATTTAACTTTACTTTAATGATCAGGAATAATAGTAAGGCAATTCCCAATACTAACACGACAAATGGCATGTGATAATCCTCCTATAATAGTAATCGCTTTCATATATGACGATATTAAAACTCGTCCGAGGACGAGTTATTTATTTTTCAGGGCGTTCCTTCATGTTCTTCTTCTGGAACTCAGCAATACTCTTGTATTCTGGTGCCAAGATCTTTGAAAGACGGATCCAAATTGGTAGTAATTCACGATATACTGCAAAGTTGTTTTCATCAGGATGATGAACGTTAGTAACACCGACCATGTTCTTAACTTCTGATAAGTCGTCGATGTAGCCTAAGGCATACATTCCTAGAACAGCAGCTCCTAAACATGAACTTTCAAAACTTTCAGGAATAGTAACATCTTGTTCAAAAATGTCAGCTAACATTTGTCTCCAAAGTTCTGAACGAGCAAATCCACCTGTAGCTTGGATACTCTTAGGCTTGCCAGCAACCCCTTCGATCATGAGCATAACCATGTATAAGTTGTAGACGATTCCTTCAAGAGCTGCACGGACCATGTGGGCACGAGTATGTTGTCTCGTAAGGCCAAAGAATGAACCTCTTGCATAAGCGTTCCAGATCGGAGCACGTTCGCCACCTAAGTATGGGTGGAACAATAAGCCGTCTGATCCTGCAGGGATCTTTTCGGCGATCTGCGTCAAAATGTCGTAAGAAGAAACTTGCATTTGTTCGGCAGTGATCTTTTCTGGAGCAAATAATTGGTCACGGACCCAACGGAAAACGATACCACCGTTATTAACCGGTCCACCAACGACCCATTTATCTTTAGTCAAGGCGTAACAGAACAAGCGACCATTAGGATCAACGACTGGCTTGTCAACTACTACACGAACAGCACCAGAAGTTCCAATCGTAACAGCAACAACACCAGGATCAATTGCGTTAACACCTAAGTTTGATAGCACACCATCACTAGCACCGAAGACAAATGGTACATCTTCGCCGATACCTAGCAAGTTGCCATAGTTTTCGTTGATACCTTTGATCGAATCAGTTGGTTCAACTAATTGTGGTAAACGATCTTCAGTAATACCTAGTAGATCAAGTGCTTGTGGTTCCCACTTAAGGTCAAAAATGTTAAACATTCCTGTAGCTGAAGCGATTGAATATTCCATCTTGTATTCGCCGAACAAACGGAAAAAGACGTAAGTCTTCAAATCGATAAACTTTTTAGCTTTATTGAAAAGTTCTGGCTTGTCGTTTTTCAACCAAAGCATCTTAGAAAGTGGAGCCATCGGATGGATCGGAGTACCAGTCTTGGCATAGATCTCAGCACCCAAACCGTTGTCTTTCAATTCTTCACTATATTTAGCTGCACGATTGTCAGCCCATGTGATTGCTCTAGTTAATGGTTGGTCGTTTTCGTCCATCAAGATCAAACTGTGCATAGCTGAAGAAAATGAAACACCCTTTAGTTCACCAGGTTTAACTTTTCCTTTACGCATAACTTGTCCGAGGACTTCAACGATGGCGTCGAAGATATCTTCTGGATCTTCTTCAGCCATGTCTGGTGTGTCTTGATACAATTGGTAGCCACTATTTGCATAAGCAATAACTTTACCCTTCATATCGTATAAAACTGCTTTGGTACTAGTTGTACCGATATCGGCACCGATCATATAATCCATAAGAAATTCCTCCTGTTACGTAACTACTTCTTCTCGACGTCGTGGCCGCCAAATTCATTTCTAAGTGCTGCAACTACTTTACCTGTGAAAGTATCATCTTCCATTGAACGATATCTCATCATTAGTGATAAAGCGATAACTGGTGTTGGAACTTGAAGTTTCAAGGCTTCGTCTAATGTCCATTTACCTTCACCTGAAGAATGCATAACACCTTTAATTTCATCAAGGTTAGCATCCTTAGAAAAGGCTGATTCAGCTAATTCCATCAACCAACCGCGGATAACTGATCCGTTTGACCAAACTTTAGCAACTGCTTCGTTGTCATAATCGAATTCACTATGTTCCAAAACGTCGAATCCTTCGGCGATCGATTGCATCATTCCGTATTCGATACCGTTGTGGACCATCTTCAAGTAATGACCACTACCGGCTTTACCAGTGTATAGGTAACCGTCTTTTTGAGCAATTCCTTCAAAAATTGGTTCGATATATTTAAAGATTTCAGGGTCATCGCCACCGATCATGAAGTTACCATCATGATTTGCTCCACTCATACCACCTGAAGTTCCGCAGTCCAAGAAGTTGATCTTGTTTTTCTTAAGAATTTCATTGTGGCGAAGTGAATCTTCATAAAAACTATTTCCACCGTCAATCACGATATCGCCTTCATCAAGCAATTCACTCAATTGATCAATTGTCATATTAGTAGGTTTACCGGCTGGTAACATTACCCAAACAATTTTAGGTGCATCGAGTTTTGCAACGGAATCCTTTAGATCATCAGCGACTTCAGCGCCTAATTTCTTTGCGTCAGCTTTTGAATCTTCGTTCAAATCAAAGGCTACGACTTCGTTTTTATTTCTAATTAAGTTTTCTGTTAGGTTGATTCCCATCTTACCTAAACCAATCATGGCTAATTTCATCAATAACATCTCCTGTGTAATTGTTTTCAACAAAATTTATTATACGAAAACTTTTTTCAACAATCAACTTATATTTGGAAAAAGATTTTCTTATTTGACGTTATTATGTTATTTTATATTTACAGGGAGTAAGGATATGGCAAAAAATATAAATTATGTTATACAAAGCTATTACCAAAATTTAAAAGGTTCATATAAGGAAATTGCCGACTATATCTTGGAACACCCAACCTTTGATTCAAGCCTTACTATCAACGCTTTAGCCAAAAGTTGTTCAGTTTCGATCTCGTCAATTTCCAGATTTGCAAAAATGCTTGGCTTCAAAAATTTTCAAGATTTCAAGCTAAGTTTAATCACTTCGAGCTCAGATTCAACTGATTCGCTCTTTCAAGACATTACCGCTAATGATTCGTATCTCACGATGACGCAAAAGATTTTCAACGGAAACATGTCGACTTTAAAAGCGACTGAAAAAGTTTTGACTGAACGCCAATTGGAAGCTGCCACATCACTGATCAATAAGAGTGATTCGATCGGCTTTTTCGGACTTGGTGCTTCTGGTATCGTCGCTCAAGATGGTTTCCACAAGTTCTTGCGTTCTGATAAAAAAGCTTACTATGTAGCTGATTTTCATATGCAACTGATGATGGCAACGAAGATGAGTGACCAGGATTGTGCTGTGGTTATTTCCCATAGTGGTAAAAATCGCGATACTTTGCAGATCGTTTCCGAGCTGAAAAAAAATCATGTTCCGGTGATCGGTATTACTAGTTACGGCAATTCGGCTTTGGCCGCACAAGTCGATGTTAGTTTATTGTCGATTTCGGACGAGACTCAGTATCAAAATGAGGCTTTGCATGCGATTATTTCGCAGATTTCTTTGGTTGATACTTTGTTTATGATTACTGCTGTGCATGATGCTAAGCAGACTAGTACTGTGTTTAAGGAAATACGGAAAACTATCAATCTTACACGGAGAAACCATCAGGAAAGCTAGGTTTTGTGAGATGAAGGCAGCATGTTTTTGCTGTCTTTTTGTTTTGGTATTTTTTTGAGGTTATATTTTGGGTGATGGTTCATTGCCGGTTCAGCGGGGGATTCCGAGAATTGCGACCGTGGAACGCCATGGGCACCACTCTGAGCTATCCGGGAAGACCACCCGGACATCTCACAGCTGGGCCTTTTACTAGGCAATAAATTGCCAAGTAAAATTTCATGGCTGACGGTCGAATTCTCTCCATCCCCCGCTGAACCTAAGGTTGCAACAATCATCTTTTTTGGTATGGATACGGTACTTAGTTTGTTTGTGCAAACTTGCTGTGGTTTGGATTTGTGTGTTTATTTTTTTCTTGGTTCTTACGATGTTTGCTTCTCGATTTATCTGTTTTACTTTTTTGGGGGTTATCATCGGTTGATATTAAATTACGTGTAAAAAAAATAACAATCCTTGGATTTTTTCCTCGGATTGTTATTTTTTTGATTTGATTATTTATTTTTGTTGCTTTTGAGGGAGTCAAAAACCTGGTGCTTTGGTTTTCTTTTTTTCTGTCCCTGTTTTTTGATTATGCTACGGCTCTTTTGTTTTGTTGCCAAACGGGCTATTTTTTCACCAAACGTTGCCCGTTTTATAGTGGAAACGAGCTCCGGCACACAGCGGCCTCCGGTTAACACAGGTGGTCGAGGCACGGCTTCGCCGCACCTTGTTCGACCACCCGCATTAATCCTCAGCAGCTACCCGTGTGCCTCCGCTCTCTATTTTATAAACCTATCCCACCAATGAGATTTCTTCTCACTGTTAACTTGCATGTTGGCCAATGTGTCTATTGAAGCATCTTCTCCGGATTCTTCTTTTTCCTCTGCCTTGGCTTTGTTTTCTGCGTCGGCTTTTTCTTTTTTGACTTTGGCTTCGCGGGCTTTTTGTAGGTGTTCTTGGTATTTCTTTTCTTTTTCTAGTTTTTCTGCGTCTTCGCTGTCCATTTTTTCGTCTGATGGATTTTGCTCTTGTAGTTTGATTATTTTTCTACTTAAGTTTTGGATTACGCGGTCTTGTTGATCTATGTTTGCCCGTAGTTCTTTGATGGTGTTTTCTAGGTTGGCAACTTGGGCGTTGTGCGTTCCGTTGCTGCTGTCTCCTGCTGTTTCTTCTACTGCTTCAGAAACGGGATAGATTTGTTTGGCTGCGGATTGTAAAGTCATCTTTGGACCGTGTCCTAATTCAACCATCTTGGAAAAGTCGTCAAGATTCTTTTGTGTGTATAGACGGTTATTTTGCTTGTTTCTCTCAAAATAGCCGGTATTATTCGTTGAATGTTCGACAATTAAAGAGTATTTACGCAGTGTGGCAACACTGATCCCCAATATTTCGGCTGCCTGAGCCGGCGTTAAAAATTTAGTATCCTTTGTATTTGTCAAAACGATTCCCCCAAGTTAGATATCATTACAATTATAAAAATTATGTCACATTATATCAACTAATTAAATCAAACCTGCCCCTAAAATAAAAATAATTATGATGTGGCACTACTATCATATAATTTTACACATTTTTTCGTTATAATATAAGAGTAAATCCATTTCGAGGAGAAATCATATGAAGAAACATCGATTGTTACTAGAATCGGCCGTTGCCCTTTTGATGGCAATGAGTATTTCTGCTCCAGCTTCGACTACTTATGCAGCTACTGAAGCGGCACTTACTTCTTCTACTGCAGTTCCGACGGATCAAGATTCCACGGCGTACACTGCTGAAGAACAGGCCACGATCAATAAATTACAAGCTGAATATGCAGAGCTACTTGGTTCTAACAATTCGATCAGTGATATTTATGCCACTATCCCTAGTACGACAGCTCCCTTTGCTACTGGAGCATTGAATTCGACCGCAATTCAAAAAGTTGTTGCTTGGGTAAATTACTACCGTGCACTTTCCGGCCTTCCTGCAATCAATAGCAATTCTGATTCGAACGATTTAGCGCAAATTGCTTCTGCTGTGATGGCTTATGCACAATCCGATCCATACACTAATCAACACGGTTTAAAAGGTACGACACAGCCACAAGATATTTCTGACCTTTACTGGAATCGAGCTATTTTAGGCACTTCTCAAAGTGACCTATACTTTGGCTTTCCATCAACTTTAGGTTCTTTAGTTAAAGAATTGATCATCGACAATACTAATATCGATGGTTTTGATACTGGTCACCGAGCTTGGTTGCTATCACCTTATTTGTCAAAAATCGGTGTTGGTATGGCTAAATCTGATACTGGTCGCACTTACGCTAGTTTATTAGTTGCTAATACGCCCGATCAATACAACACGCCAAGTCAAAATGTCGTTACTTATCCTAGTCAAGGTGTCTTCCCTGTTGAAGAACTCCAAGACGATAAGGCTTTGCCTTGGTCAGTCGCTTTCGCTAAAGATGCTGATCTAGTTACTGACAATACTACGATTACTGTTACCAACCTAACTAACGGAACAACTGGGACAGTCGTACCTAGTTATTCTGGTAGTCAAGCTTACTCCAAAACAGTGATTAGTTTCTTGCCACCAACGACTTTAACTATCAACGATCACTCTGAATATCAAGTTACTATTAATGGACTAAATTCAAGTTCTATGCCAAGCTATACTTATACATTCAAAACTTTTTCAGAAAATAGTTCTATAAATAGTAATTAATTGTTAAAGCCGACTCCAGTCGGCTTTTCTTTGGTGTATAATCCTTCTTAACTAGAAAAGAGGTTCAATAATTGTCAAGTTCAACGATCACAGGTAATTTTATAATCATATTAATTACCTTCATATTCGCTTTCTTCTGTGTTGCCGCTGAGTTTGCTTTAGTTCAAACTCGACCCAGTCTGTTAGAAGACGCTATCGAAAAGGGTAACGGTAACCCTAAAAAATTACAACGTGCTTTAAACATGGTTAATAATCTCAACGAGTACTTATCAACGACCCAAGTTGGTACTAGTATCGCTGGTATTATCTTAGGTTGGATCGGTGAAGGAACCATTGAATACTTATTAGTAGAATTCTTTGGTATGGCTCACATGGTCAACTCATCTGGCCTACACATCATCGGTTCCGTTGTTGGTGTGCTTCTCTTGACTTACTTTGAAGTGGTTCTTACCGAGATCGTTCCTAAGAACATTTCAATCGACCGTCCACTGCAAATGTTAATGTTAGTCGTTAATCCATTGAGATTTTTCCATTTAGCTACTTACCCATTCGTTTGGTTATTGAATTCATCATCAAACGGGATTGTTCGTTTAATGGGTATGCAACCAGCTGATTCTGAAAACCAAGTTTTTTCACAGTCAGAGATCCTTAACTTATCCAAGTCTTCCATTCAAGGTGGAGACATGGATCAAAACGACGTTGTCTTCATGCAACGTGCTTTCGAATTAAACGACAAAGTTGCTAAGGATATCATGGTCGACCGGACTAGCCTTTACGTGGTCGATATTACCGATAAGGTCAATGACGTGATTAAAGACTACTTACAACAAGGTTTCTCCCGATTCCCAGTTGTAGCCGATAACGATAAAGATAAGATCCTCGGTTACGTTTATGCTTATGATATCGTTCGTCAAAACCAAGTCGATGGTTCTGTTGGCATTAGTCGGATCTTAAGATCAGTCAACACCGTTCCAGAAACAATGCCAATTCAAGATATCTTATCGAAGATGATCAAAAAGCAGACTCCTATCGTCATCGTAGTCGATGAATACGGTGGTACTAGTGGTATCGTCACTGACAAAGATATTTACGAAGAGTTGTTTGGTACCGTTAAAGATGAGATTGATGTCGTTTCTGACGAATACATCATCAAAAATGAAGACGGAACTTACAACGTTTCTGGTAAAACTACTTTATACGACTTTGAACGTTACTTCCGGACTGACATCAAGGAGTTCCAAGAATCAGATATTATCACCGTTGGTGGTTACATCTTGGAACAATTCCCTAACATCGGGCAAAATTCTGAATTTGATCTCGATAATTTCCACTTCCAGGTTGCTGAATTCGAGCACGGATTCGCTAACTGGTTCAAGGTTTCGATCAATAAAGAACAAGTTGCCAAAGATGATAATTTAGCTTCGTTGACAACAATTGATGATTTAAAAGATGACACTAAAGAACATTCAAATAACAAAGATTCTGAAGAATAGAAAAAAGCGTGATGCAGTTTTGCATCACGTTATTTTTTTGGTCCTAAATACGTCAAGATATTAGGATTTATCGCATCACGAGCGGCATCCTCGTACAATCGATCCAAGTCGACTGATAAGGCGATCAAAGCGAGGCGAACTAATTGATGTTGGACTTCATCGTCGACAGCTTTTTCCAGTTCTGCCGAAACCACTCCTGGCTCAAGCTCACCGTTGCTATAACGATTGTACAAGTCTTGTTCCCGATTTTTACTATCGTTAAAGTCGTTTTGCTGATCATATTGAACGATCTGTTCATGGATCCAGTCTCGGTTTTGGTCTAGCAAATTGGCAAACCAAGGTCTAGGAAAACGTGTTTTGACATTTCCTTTGTCCCAGCTGACCTGGACTGGTCCGTGGGTTCGCGATAACTTTTTAAAATCGAGGCAATCGACCCATTTTTCGAGCAATTCAGGTCTGATCTCACAATGATAGCTTTTTAAAATATCGGCCATTTCTGCAAAACTTAAGTATGCTGGAGTTTCCTTATTCATCGGCTTCACTTCCCGTTCGAACGTAATCAAGCAGATTTTTAGAGACATTTTCATCGTAAATATCGCCTTCCAACTTGGCGATGTCGACGTTTAACACCTCAGCTGCAATGTTTATAACCGTCTCATTAAACTTGTCTTCTCGTTCAAATAACCGTTGTCCCTCTTCTTGCATGTATTCGTATCCCGACAAACTGTAATTTTCCATAAATTGGGTGTAGTCGATTAAATCATTAGGCTCATCAGTGGCATCCCCATAAATCGATCCGTGAACCTGTGCATGTTCAAAAATCCGATCACGAATGTCACTGTCATGCTCATCGATGACTGCACCAAACCAAACTTGCGGATATTCCATCGGCTTTTTATTTTGAGTCCCGAATGAGCGCTTACGAGGCTCGCCATATTTTTGGAAATGTTCATCAGTCTGAAAATCATTGATCCAGTTGGCAATAGTCTTCTTGTTATAGCCACAACCAAAATCATTTAAAATACTAGTCATCTCAGAAATAGTGTAAAAATTCATCCCATCTGTGTCGTATACTTTTTCATCAAAGTCTTCCATGTTGAAGGCCTCCCTTTCTTGATTTCGAAATCAGTATATCCCTTGATATGACTGGTGTCACGGCGGTTAATTTCAATTATAAAAGGCGTTATTTTGGAAGATTATTGATGGCAGTTGAGATTGAGCGTTTCATTTATTGGATGTGTATTTTGGGGGTCAGCCTTGGAAAAAATAATTGTTTTGTTGATATATTGGGATTTTAGCGGTAAAGCGTAAATTTTCAATTATAATTTTCTTAATAAACACAGACAGCGTAGCGAGGTTGTTCAGCTGCTGAGGATTAACGCGGGTGGTCGAACAAGGTGCTGCGAAGCAGTGCCTCGACCACCTGTGTTAACCGGAGGCCGCTACCTCGCGGAGCTCGTTTCAGCATCCTTGAGGATAATAATAAAAAGCACTATCCAAACCACTGCATTATTAATCAACAAAAATGGAAAGTGCTGTTTTATTACTGCATATTTGAGAACCAATTCATTAACACATCCATTGTCACTAAACAAGTTGTCACCGTCACCAGGAGGACGTTCTACCTTCTTGAGGATAAAAATCAAAATCATCAACATGTAATACAGTAACGAAATTAAGCTACTTACCAAAACATTTACCCATAAAAAAAGACAACGCCATCCAGACGTTGTCCAAAAAATAAATCCAATCTAAACCCATCCCTAATCAGGACGGTCAACATAATCCAACAAATTATCACTGACCTCATCAGCCATGATATCTTCGTATAATGCACCCGTATTTATGTTAAGTGCCTTAACAACGATTTCTTTCAAAAGTTCGTGATACCTATCTTCGTTTTTAAAAAGTTGCTCTGCTTCCATCTGCATGAATTCATGACCATTCAAACTATATTGTTCTTTGATTATTTCAAAATCGTTCATATCTTCTTGATCCACTCGACCATCATTTTTTGCTGCCTGATATTCATAGATTCGATCATGTATATCTGTAAAATGCTCATCAATGACTGCACCAAACCAAAATTCTGGATATTCGATCGGTTTTTTATTTTGATTCCCATGTTCGCTTTTTCTAGGTGCACCATATTCCTCAATGTGTTTTTCTGTGTTAAATGCATCTATCCAATAAGTGATGGTCCTCTTGCTGTATCCACAACCGGCATCGTTTAATATATCGGTCATATTTTGCAATGTATAATAATCCACGTTTTCAGCTCCCCGTTATCCCTTTTTTAGCATTAGTATAAATTTAATTATAAATATTGTCATCTGGAAAAATTTCTTTTTAATTCTCACTTATTTGGCTACATCATTGATGTATCAACAAACGATGCTTTCATTTATTATCTGCCGATCAAAAGTGACTTACATTATAAACATTACTGTTACTAGTTAATCGAGCTCTTAAAACAATTTTCATTTATTTTTTTAAAAAATTTTTCCACATTTGATAGTCCATTTTCTGCTTGCTATGGTGATTATGAAATCACGACGGAGTAGGAGCTGCTTATGTTTAAATTGATTAAATGGTTATTTAGAGGATTCAAATGGTATGATCTTTTAACCTGGCCAACTTTCATTGGGGTTTTTTACACTTTTAAACATATTCCGAACCATCTAGCTTACATGGCTTATCCTCCAAACATGGATATGTCAATATCAATGGATTATTTCATCAACGCTGTTCTCATTCATTCGGTGTTATATACGATTGCTTGTAGTGTTTGTTATCCATTCGTCATCAAATTTTTGATGAAACTACCGTTGATCGGATTCATTGCTGAGGGGTTATTTGAAGGCCATGAAAATATCCTTTCGGGATTTATCACCGGTAAAGATGACTTTGCTGATGAAGCTACTGATACACACCATCCGGTTCGTGAAACAACTTATCGCAGAGGTTATGGAAATAAGTACTATGTTTCTCATAGTCGGATCGTTGACAGCCATGTTGGGGCGGTTACTTCATTTAGTTCTGGAGTAATTATGACTGTTGGCGGATTCCTTATTAGGTTGTTTGTTTCATGGAATATTTGGAAATTAGCTTGGATTATTGGATTGGTTGCTGTTCCTTGTTGTGCTTTGTTTGGGTGGAAGACTGCTGATTATAAATAATTAATTGAATGCTAAAAAGAGGCTACGCTGGGTTTTGCGTGGCCTCTTCTTTTTGTGTGGTTTATTTTATATACCGGATGGATCTTTTGGTTCTGTTCTCAACTTTTTTGGTAGTTCCTTTTTGGGGCTTTTACCCGTTAACTTTTTTGGTGATTATTGGGTTTGGTTGTTTGTTACCAAACCTTGGTATTTTGGGTACCAAACGTTCTTTGATTTGTTGCCAAAACTCGGTATTTTGGTTACCAAACGTTTCTTGATTTGTTGCCAAACCTCGGTACTTTGGTTACCAAACGTTGCCCGCTTTATAGCGGAAACGAGCTCCGGGAGATAGCGGCCTCCGGTTAACACAGGTGGTCGAGGCACCGCTTCGCAGCACCTTGTTCGACCACCCGCGTTAATCCTCAGCAGCTGACCATCTCCCTGCGCTCTCTTTTTTATGCCTTAACCTGGTCATAATCAATAATATTAACGCTGTTATCGATTGTTTCGAAGTCGTTTTTGAATACTAATAATTGTGTTTTTGGATTTACTTGTAGTTTGATTCCTGGTTTTAGGAATTCTTCAGCACTTTCTTTGTAGTAGATCGTTCCTAGGTCACTGTCTAGTTTGATGCTGTAGTCTGATAGGTCTTCGTCTTTGTCTACGGCGATGATGCGGAATTTTGTGATCAAGGCACAGTCTCCTTCACCTGAGAAACGGCCTGTTCCGTCGTCTAAGTCTAGAATAATTGCCTTATCTTTGTAATCTGCTAATTTTTCTTGTGCTTCTGGAGTAATTTCGATTTTCATATGTAAAATCTCCTCATCAATTATATTTGTATTTCGCGGTACTTCCCCAGTCGATGATACTTAAGATAAATACCATGAAGACGATTGAAATATAGCTTGTGAAAATACCGTTGAGTATATTATACAAAACATCCCTCACATTGTATTCTACGTTGCTTGTGATGAATGTTGCAATTGGATAATAGATGATGACTAAGACGATGGCAAGCAGTATGGCTGTAATGATTCCGACTGTTCCCATGTGATGAAAAAATAGTTTTTTCGACTTGACTTTGGTCCATAATCGCACTGCAAATAACACAAAAATGATACCAGCTATCATGATAGACGCTTTCACAAATTGTTTTATTTGTTTGATATGTTGCAGCGATTGATCGATGGGTCCGATGTCGTTGTTGACGATTTGATCCATGATGCCACGGTTACTTTCGACCGTTTCATCTACTTCTGTATCAATATTCAATCCGTCAGCTTTCGCCTGTTTCTTAATGTTATCGCCGATCGTAGTCAAGACGACTGAGCCGATAGTAAGACTAGGGTCGCCATCATACAGTTCATCCACGGAAGTGTCGATGATACCTTTGACTTGGTCGGAACTGAGTTGTGTTGATGACAAGTTTTTGAATGGTGTGTAACTGTCTACGATACTGCCCAGTTTCTGATTAGTATAATTTTTGATCAGAGAGACATTGCTGTCACTACTGACGACTTTTTTGACATAGTTGCCGTTTAAAACTGTTGTCAAAGTTATACCCATGAAGACGATGATCATCAAGCATAGCGATAATAAAACTAGGGTGAAACCATGACGGTTGTATACTGATTTGCTCATGTTTAATTCTCCAAAGCTATTTTAGCGATTTCTAAAGGTTTGTTGACGATCCAATCAGATGAAGCTTGGCTAAGTTCGTCTTTGTCCCCAAAACCGTATGTTACTCCTATTGCCTTTAGATTATTTTTGTGAGCCCCTATAACGTCACTGCTACGGTCCCCTACCATAACAAGATTGTCAGAGTTTAGATCTACGGATGTTTTCTCGATCCCATACGAGATAACATCTTCTTTCAATGAACGCGTTACTTCGTCATCTGAAGCACCAAATACGTGTCGGATGTACGGTTTCATGCCAAAGTGTTCTACAATATTCTTAGCATGTACTTCCGGTTTAGAAGTGGCCACGAAAATTTCTTTGCCGCTGTCCTTTAGTTGTTCAAGCATTTCGTACACGCCATCGATGACTGTTAGTTCTTTCCAGCCCTCAACGTCATAGTATTCTCGAAATGATCTCATTCGTTCTTTGGCGATCGGGTCATTTACTTCAATATTATCGTACTTTTTGAACGAATAACTGAAAGTCGGTCCGATGAATTTTCTGAGGGTGGCGTCATCGTGCGGAACATAGCCTAAAGTATGTTCGTACATGTATTTCAGGCCCTTCATGATTCCCTTTTCGGAATTAACTAAAGTGCCATCTAAATCGAAAAATAAATTATTCAAAAATAAGTCATCCTTTTATGTTAGATTTTAAGTAGTAGATAAAGTATAAGGCATTTCACCAAAAAATGCTTAATCAAATTATCGTAGGTATGTCAATATGAAAGTTAAAAAACCAGAAAATTACACTAATATCGATTCTGGTCTAACCGATGAACAAGTGCAAGAGAAGGTAACTCAAGGTTTAACTAACGTTCAGATCAAAAAGCTGTCTCGCTCAATACCGCAAATTTTGGCAGATAATATTTTTACATTATTCAATTTGCTAAACTTGGTCATTGCTTTGTTGATCGGTTGGACTGGTTCATATCGGAATTTATTCTTCCTCGGACCAGTCTTGGCCAATATTATTATCGGAAGTTTCCAACAGATCAGAGCTAAGCTCACGGTTGATAAGATCAACTTGGTCAATGAGCAAGAATTTGTTGTGGTCCGAAACGGTCAAGAACAAGAAGTCCCTATTGATGAATTAGTTCAAGATGACATCGTCTTACTAAAGCGTGGGAACACTATTCCAGCCGACGGTATCATCGTGTCCGAAAACGGCTTGCAGACGAATGAATCGAGCATTACCGGTGAATCAGACACGATCGAGAAAAATGTCGGTGATTCGGTTTTTTCAGGGAGTTTTGCCGTGGCCGGATTAGCCAAGATCCAACTGACCCAAGTCGGGATGAATAGCTTTGTTTCTAAGCTATCAAACGCTGTTAGCCAAGAAAAGGGTTCCGAGAGTATCTTGATGAAAATTATAAATAATATTATCAAGATTTTAACATATACTATCGTCCCAATTGGCTTAATTTTATTTTTCCGTTCTTATTCGCAAAATGGCAACGTTGCCACTTCTATCTTAGGAACTTCCGCCTCAGTTATCGGCATGATCCCCGAAGGATTGGTCCTTTTGACCGCTGTCGCTTTAGCAACTGGTGCTTACAACTTGTCCAAGCGCAAGATCTTAGTCCGTTCCTTGAACGCGATCGAGACCTTAGCACGGGTCAATACCCTTTGTTTGGACAAAACTGGAACGATCACAACTGGTAAATTAACTGTCAAAAAAGTCATACCTCAAAATAATGTCAGTGAGAGCTTCGTCAAAGAGGTCGCCGCAACTATCGTCAAGGTGACTCAAGAGACGAATGCCACCGCACAGGCGATCATGAAACTGAAATCGCAAACTTTCGATGACAAAGTCAAAGAAATCATACCTTTTTCATCGGAAACAAAATACTCCGGCTACATCGGAGCCAGTGGTACAAAGTACACGATGGGCGCCCCAGAATTCATTATCGACGATCCAACTGAAGAAACAAACACCGCCGTTAAAAAAGCTGCGGAAAAAGGTTTCCGGGTCATCGCCGTTTTACAAACGAAAGATAACCAGCAACAATTATTAGGCTTGATCTTCATTTCCGATGAAGTCAGAAAACAAGCCAAATCGACTTTTTCATATTTGAAGAACCAAGGGATCGACTTGAAGATCATTTCTGGTGACAATCCGGTGACTGTTTCAAACGTTGCTACCCAAGCTGGGATCGACAAGTCTGACAGTTACATCGATATGAGCACAGTGCCAGAAGATGCTGACTATCGCGAATTAGTCGATAAATATCGCGTCTTTGGTCGTGTCCGTCCGAAGGAAAAATCCGACCTAATCAAAGCCATGCAAGATAACGGTTTGACTGTCGGTATGACTGGTGATGGTGTTAACGACGTTTTGGCCATGCGCCAATCAGACTGTAGCATTGCCGTTGCCGGTGAAAGTGACGCCGCCGAAGCATCAGCTGACTTCGTTTTATTGAACCGTAACTTTGACTCAATGATCTTCATGCTCAATGAAGGTCGACGAGTTATCAATAACGTCGAACGTGTCGCTTCACTTTACTTGATCAAAACGATTTATTCAGTAGTCTTGTCGATCGTCTTCATCTTCTTAGGCACAGGTTATCCATTCCAGCCGTCACAACTAACGCCAGTCAATGCCTTGACCGTTGGTATCCCAACCTTCATCCTAGCGTTAGAACCAAACTATCGGCCACCAGCAGGAAGATTCATGCGAAACGTCATGGAAATCGCCTTACCAGCTGCCATTTGTAACATCACGCTCTTACTGATCATCAATGGAATCGGTGGCTGGGCTAATCTCAGCTACAAATCAAGATCGACCATGTCGGTCTTTGCCATCGGGATCATTGGCTATTGTGCCCTAGTCTCGATCAGTAACCCATTGATCATCCGGAAAAAAATCATGATCGGGGTTTCGATGCTGCTGTTTGTCATCGCATTTACTTATTCTGATAAACTGTTTGGACTGCAGAGCATCTTTGATCTCCGGTTTACTTTTATTTATGTTTCTATTGTTCTGGTTGCTTGGCCTTTGTTTATGTTCATGCGTGAGGTGCTGGGCAGAAGAGTGTTCTCCAAAATTAATTGGAAGTAGTTTTTTAGCAGACAATTGGTTGTCTGCTATTTTTTTTGCGTGAGATAGTGGTGGTAGTTTGGTTAGTGGTTCACTGCCGGTTCCGAGGCGGGGCGCTATATGGGATTGGAACGCTGTGGACGTCGATTTGAACTACCCGAGAAGTTCGCTCGGGCATTTCAAATACGAGTCTTATTCTAAGCGGTAAACCGCTAAGAATAATTTCACAGCTGAACCCATATAGCGCCCCGCCCCTCCACCTAGGTTGGTTGACAATCAATTCTCTTTTTTTTTGAGTTTTACCGATTTTTATTGGTTAAATCGGCACTTTTTGCTCGTCCTATTTCTCACTTGTCTATCTCAGGTTTCTCCTTAATAGTAGGACCAAAAGCAAAAAATCCATACCTTGAGCTTGTTTGTTATTTTGAATCATCATTTTTTGTTATGTTGTTTCGGTTCAACTGTTTTGAATCTTTTGTTTTTCTATTTATCTAGGTGCATTTTTCTTTTCTTTGCTTCTCTCTTTTTTAAGTGGTCTTCCATTTTGAAGTAAAACAGTGCCCCTCCTGCTATCATTGTTGCTACTGCTGCGAAGATTGCTTCGGTTTTGTTTTTGTTGACTAAAAATAGGATTATTGTTGCTGTTAATAGGATTCCCAAGGCAATTTCAAAGGACAAATATTTTTTGCCGGTCATTATGTGCCTCGATTCTGCATTTCTTTCTCTCTCGAGGCTATTATGTGTTGGTGAAAAACTAGATGCAAATATTGCATCTTTCTATTCTGGTAAGAAATTCTTTTTCAAAAAATACAAATATATAATCAATTTGATTCTGAATAATAACTACAATGCCCCACCTTAACTCAAAAAAAGCAAAACAAAAAGCAGATGCTGGATGGGGGCATCTGCTTTTAAAAGATCGGCGTAGTATTGATGAGTATAAACACTTATCAGTCTCGTGGGAGGAATTACGAATTTATGGTCATATATCAATACTATGGGGGTGTCACGATCTTTACCAATTAAAAATTGGTGAGCGATCAATCTATCAAAACTGGTAGGGGGAAAGTTTCTTCCAGCGGCAATCTATTTTCATTACTTAACAAGAGGAGTGAAGTACCAACAGATTCAAACCACATGTTGAATGGCTTACTATCCAACAAAACGGAAGAAACATGAAGGATGGGTTGAAACCAGCATTGAAAGATCGATCTAAACCATGATGTAAGGGAAGCCGAGAACTCATGGCAAGTTCGTCAGGCAAGTACCCTCTTTTCGCACCAGTTAGGTTTATAATTATAATAATATCTTTTAGTGAAAAAGTAAATTAAAAATTGTCTAATTATTTATAATTTTAAATAAAGTTACATAAAAAAGCGCTCACCCACACCGATACAATCGGTTGCATATTATTAGATTTTATAATTTAAATTAGAAAACCGCTAATCAAATATCAAAAAGCGATAAATAAAACATCACAAGTGATCTCAACCAAGTATAAAAAGAAAAAGATGTCATATATGCCATTGCATATATATTAAGAGACAAATTAAAATTAACAACTAAAGGTTGAAAGCACGAAAATAGCCCTCAACTCATTCGTATGTTGAGGTTGGGTACAATCAAATAGTTTTTTAACATCATGAAGCATTATCCAAGAGCCTGATCAGGCGATTGGGTAATGCTTTTATAAATTCGTCAAAAATATC
>NZ_RHOM01000036.1 GCF_003946515.1 Companilactobacillus zhongbaensis
TGGATCGTGGAAGGCATCATATATTTCAACACAGAAAGAAGAACAACCAAAAATAACGGATTAACACCTGCAGAAATGCGAGAAATGTCAGGAATGGCTGCTTAAAAAATTATTATATTTAAATCGTCCGGTTGAAAAATATGGCTCAGCCGGCAGCGTTCCAGCGGCTGTATCCCCGGGCCCCGGAGTCGGCAGTGAACCTCAAACCAAACTACTACACAAATCCCAACCACCAAAAATCACCAACATCCAACCAAAAAAAACGCTCCACGTCCGCCAAAAACTCTCTCACCTCAAGAAAAAAAGAGACCTTCCCAAAAAGAAAGATCTCTCAAACAAAACTAACCCTTAATAAACCCAAAATAAGCAATAACAATAAGAGCTAAAATAATCCGATACCATCCAAATGCCTTAAAATCATTCTTCTTAATATAATTAAGCAAGAACTTAATAGAAGCATAAGCAACAATAAACGAAACAACAACACCAACCAGCAAAATCACAACCTGGTCTCCTGTAAAGCCAAGCCCCTTATGGAAATAAGAAAAAATCCGTAAAAGACTAGCACCAAACATAGTAGGAATAGCCAAGAAAAATGAAAACTCGGTTGCAACGAATCGTGATGTTCCGATCGAGATACCACCAAGAATAGTAGCACCAGAACGTGAAGTACCAGGAACTAACGATAGAACTTGGAAAAGTCCGATCCCAAGAGCGGTCATATAAGAAAGGTCGTTCAAGTCGTTGACCTTAGCTTGTTTGCCCTTGAAATAATTTTCTACGACGATGAATAAAATACCGTAGATCAATAACGTAGCGGAAATAACTTGCCAGCTAGTTAAGTTTTGTTCCATCCAGTCATTCAATGGTAAACCGATCACCGCAGCTGGAATGATGGCGACGATAACTTTGAACCAAATTTGCCAAGTTTGACTCTTTTCTTTTTTCGATTTTTTGGGTGAAAACGGGTTTAACTTATTGAAATAAATTAAGATAACCGCCAAAATAGCCCCAAATTGGATAACTACCATGAACATATCAATAAAAGCTTTTGATTCGTTCAGCTTAACGAATTCGTTGGCCAAGTATAAGTGACCGGTTGAACTGATCGGTAGGAATTCCGTAAATCCTTCGACAATGCCGAGGATGATGGTTTTTATAATCTCAATGAGCATGTTCAAATTCTCCTAAATTATTTAAAACTAGATAAAGTGTACACATACGCACTCAGGAATGCCAATATTATCTTGAATAATTGTTAAGATTCCTTTGTTAGGATTGCGTTTGAATAATGTTAAATTGTCTGAATCTTGGTTCGCAACTAGCACGTATTTTTCAGATGGGTCGATCTGGAAGTCACGTGGACCTTTGCCTTTGACCTTAGTCGTTCCTAAGGATTTGAGGCGGTCGCCGTTTGGTTCGATAGCAAATGTTGCGATCGTATCGGCACCACGAGTCGATACGTATAAAAATTTAGCATCTTTAGTGATCCTGATTGCAGCCGTCGTGTTCTTTTGTTCGTCTTTAGCAGCAGAGGCTTCATCGACTAAATTGAAAGAGGAGTTTTCACTGTCATATTTCAAGACGAGGACGTTTGAAGAAAGCTCACAAGCTACATAAATATAAGGCTTGCTAGGGTGGAAGACGAGATGACGGGGAGCATAGCCAGCTGGGGCAATGTATTCCGTCAACATCTTAGGATCACTTGGATCTGAAATGTCGTACAAGTAGATCCGGTCAGTTCCGTAATCACAAATGATCAATTTTCCGTCAGGAGTTAGCGCACTGTAGTGAGGCTTTGATTGATCTTGTTCAGGACGGGGACCAGTTCCTTCAAAGTGGATCGTTGAGAGTAATTTTAGCTTGTTGTCATCAGTGATCTTGTGGATAGTCACTTGACTCAAATGAAAATAAGCACTGAAAACTAAGTTGTTGCTTTGGTCCAATTTGACGTACGAAGGAGAGTTTTCTTCCGAAAGATCCTCATCTAATAGTTTTGGCTCGTCATCAGAAATATCGTATAAGACGATACCACCACCATTTTCGCTTTTTGCTAGAGCGACCATCTTTAGGTCATTGGTTACATCTAAATAAGTTGGATCCTTTAATTCTAGGTATAATTTTGGTTCTTTTAATTCGCCAGTTTCCGTATCAAGTTGGGAACGATAAACACCTTTACCAGTTTTTCTCGTATAGCCACTTAATAAGACATTTTCTAACATCAAATTACCTCCAAACATGTATACTATACAGTATACTGGTAAATGCCAAATAATTATATGGGGGCTATCCATGAAAGATTCGAGAAAAGAAAAAAGTTGGTTTTATCGGTGGTTTTTAAATAACCAAGCGACAGTTTTATTGATAAATATTTTAATTGTATTTTTGATTATTTTTCTATTTTCCAAGGTAAGTTTCGTTTTCCAACCGGTCGGCCAAATTCTTGGAATCGTGATGCCACCTGTTATTTTAGCTTTGATACTTTATTATTTGATCAATCCGTTGATCAATGTTCTCGAAAGACGTTTTCACGTCAATCGGATCTTGTCGATCTCGGTCGTTTTCATAATAATTGCTGCCTTGATCGTCTGGGGGATCATGTCATTGATCCCGTTGATCCAAAGTCAGATCGATTCTTTGATCAAGAACTGGCCTAATTATTGGGATTCGCTCAATAAAGGCATACAGCACTTGTTCTCAGATCCGAAGATGCACGCAATTCAGGAACGATTAGCTGATATGGATAAGAATATTAGTAAGAGTTTTGAAAAGTCGATGGATTCGATCGTGCCACAAACTTTCAGTAACATCGGCTCGGTTTTCAGTGTCGTTACTAACGTCGTTATGATTTTATTGACCGCACCTTTCATCTTGTTCTTCATGCTCAAAGACGATAAGAAATTCAAGCAATCGGTCATCAGATTCGTACCAGACCGCTTGAAAAAGTCGACTAGTGATCTGCTTTCTGAAATCAGCTCATCACTTAGTTCATACATTACTGGCCAATTGACGGTGGCCTTTTGGGTAGCCGTGATGTTCTTCGTGGGTTACTTGATCATCGGTCAGCGTTACGCCTTAGTCTTAGGTATCGTTGCCGGAATTTTGAACTTGATCCCGTATGTTGGATCAACGTTAGCTTTATTGCCATCACTAGTGATCGCAGCGTTTATCGCACCATCGATGGTTTTAAAAGTTATCATTGTCTTCTTAGTAGAGCAGACTATTGAAACTCGTGTCATTTCACCGATCATCGTGGGAAACAAGATGTCGATGCATCCAGTGACGACGATTTTGGTCTTGTTAGTTTCTGCAGGAATGTATGGTTTGATCGGAATGATCGCTGGTATTCCTATTTTTGCCATTTTGAAGATAATTTGTACTCGGATTTTTAATTGGTTCAAACGAAATTCTTCGTGGTATACCGATGAAGAAATTGACGAGGGTAATGCAGATGACAAGCAGAATCCTGTCCCTACACCAATTAGTCAAGATATAAAAAGTTCAAAAAAAGACAACAAATAATTCATAAATCTATTGAATGGGCGAAATCTATAGCATATAATAGTTCTAGACTTTTTCGTTACGTGTTTTTATCAGAAGATGATTTTGATAAAAGCATGTAATCAGATGAGTTTAATAACGCACGCCCTTGCTGTGGTCTTCACCGAGGGGATGCGTTTTTTTATTTTAAGGAGAAAAACATGACAAATCACATTGCACTTTTTGAGCCACTAATGCCTGCAAATACAGGTAACATTGCCCGTACTTGTGCGGGAACTAATACTAAATTACATTTGATCAGGCCCCTAGGTTTTAGTACCGACGATGCACACATGAAGCGTGCTGGTTTGGACTATTGGGACAAGGTGGATATTACTTATCATGATGATTTGGATGATTTTTTAAATAGTATCCCTGACGATCAATATTTGTACTTGATCACAAAATTCTCAAATAAGATTTACAGCGATCAAGACTTTAGCGATACTTCACTCGACCATTATTTCTTGTTCGGTAAGGAGACGACTGGTTTGCCAGAGAAGTTCATGCGTGAGAATCCTGACAAATGTTTACGTATCCCAATGAGCGACAATATTCGAGCTTTGAATTTAGCTAATACTTGTGCTTTAGTGATCTATGAGGCCGTCAGACAACAACATTTTGCTGGCCTTGAATTAACGCACCATTATGAACACGATAAATTAGACTAGGAGCGTTTTAACAATGAAAACGAGAAAAGGACCAGTTTCAGTTCAATCATTTCATTACGACATCGCTAATCCTCAAGATGAGGTCAAACAAGATTT
Source organism: Companilactobacillus zhongbaensis (assembly GCF_003946515.1). GTDB lineage: Bacteria > Bacillota > Bacilli > Lactobacillales > Lactobacillaceae > Companilactobacillus > Companilactobacillus zhongbaensis. The sequence continues at coordinate 4,308 of NZ_RHOM01000036.1, forward strand.
GCAGATCTCACTCGACCATCCTGATATTAAAGATGAGAACGGCAAGCCTTTAGATGAATCAGAAGGAAAGATTTTCCAAGTAGTCATTCCCTTTGAGATCCATCCTCAAGGTGCACCATTTTCAGTATCCGGCTTGATCGGTCAAGTCATGCAACTACTTGATTTTCACGGTGATCCTGAAGATCTTAAAGATAAAGAAGTTCAACAGATCTCACGTGAGGTCGTTGAATACATCGAAACGTTAACTTATCAAGTTACTGCCGTAACTTTGAATAAAGGTGTTTCCTTAAACTTCTCCGCTCAAGACTCGGTCGAACCTAATGAAACCGTCAAAAAGCTACGTGAAGATAAGAATAAGAAAGATTAAAAAAACGCAGAAATGCGCTTTTTTTGTGTCAAGAAACTGTATAATTTTTTAAGATGAATAGTATAGAGTGAGGTATTTATGGCTAGAAGAAAGTCGGCAACGACGCCTAAAAAGAGTCCACGTAAAAACACCAAGAAAAATAGTGTCGATAATGTTCGCTTAGCTAAATCTTTGATTGGTTTAGCATTGATCGTTTTTTCCATTTTAGGTTTATTCAAACTGGGGATCGTCGGTAAATTTTACGATAACTTATACCGGATTTTTGTCGGTGATAGTTATCAATTTTTACTCTTGATCAGTATTTTCGCCGGAGCATTTTTGATTGCTACCGGACAATTGCCTAAGATGAGTCCTAAGCGCAATTTTGGCTTTTTGTTCACTTACCTGGGTGTGCTAGTGGTCTTACATAAGATCATGTTTTCGAAACTTGATCTTTATCATAATTATAATTTAGTAACTTGGAATACCATCAGCGCTGACATGGCTAACTCCAGTGTCGACCATTCAGTTGGTGGGGGAATGATCGGTTCATATTTATACAGTCTTTTTATGCCATTATTTTCAAATTGGGGTACGAATCTGGTCGCTGGATTATTGGTTTTTATCGGAATTTTGATGCTCTTCAACGTATCAATGCAACAAGTATCAGAAGCCATGAAAGGTTTTTTGAAACTAGTTAAGAGTGGTTTGCTCAACGTTAAGGATGCCTTTTCAGGCAAGTACGAAGATTACGTTGAAAATAAAAATGATCCAGAAAAACCCAAGAAAACTCGTCGCGAGAAAAAAATCGAACGCGAGGATTCCAAATATCAAGACGTTAATTCCTTTGCTCATGACAAGAAAAAGTCTGAGCCAGAAGCAGAACCAAAACGTGACGAGGACACTGGCTTTACGATCGACTTGCCAAATAGTCAAACGTCGCCAACACCTGATCCGACACCGGAGGCATCTACCGGTACGGCTCAAATCATGTCAAAACCTTACGGTATCGACGGAGCTACGGATAAAGATCTACCAACGCCACGTTCAGCTAGTGAGCATCACAACATCTCCGATGATGATTATGAGTTGCCTTCGGCTGACTTGTTGAAGCAAGTTCCGCAAGTGGATCAAAGCGGTGAAGTGCAACTGATCGATGAAAACAAAGATAAATTAAAACGGACCTTCAAGAGTTTTGGCGTTGATGTCGATGTTAAAAAAGCTAGCTTGGGACCAACTATTACGAAATATGAAGTCCAACCTGCCATCGGTGTCAAGGTAAGCAAGATCGTCAACTTGGCTGATGACTTAGCTTTAGCCTTAGCTGCCAAGGATATTCGTATTGAAGCTCCGATCCCCGGTAAGTCCTTTGTCGGGATCGAAGTTCCAAATAAGACAGTCTCTTCAGTTTCCTTTAGAGACATCACGGAACATCAAAAAGATGACAAGTCACCATTAGTCGTCCCACTAGGAAAAGATGTTTCGGGTAACATTATCGAAGCTGATATTACGAAGATGCCCCATTTACTAATTGCTGGATCGACTGGTAGTGGTAAGTCTGTTGCTATCAATACTATCATCACTGGTATTTTGATGAAGGCTAAACCAAACGAAGTGAAATTGATCTTGATCGATCCAAAGATGGTTGAGTTGAATGTTTACAACGGGATCCCACACTTGTTGATCCCAGTAGTTACAGATGCCAGAAGGGCAGCCGGAGCTTTGCAAAAAGCCGTTACTGAGATGGAACGTCGCTACAAGTTATTTGCTGAGACTAACCACCGAAACATTGGTGAATACAATGATGAAGTCGATGAATTCAACAAGACTGCTTCTGACGAGGACAAGATGGAACGCTTGCCATTCATCGTCGTGATCGTTGATGAGTTGTCTGACTTAATGATGGTCGCAGGACACGAAGTTGAAGCAGCCATCGTTCGACTAGCCCAAATGGCTCGTGCTGCAGGGTTACACATTATCATCGCCACACAACGTCCATCTGTCGATGTTATTACTGGCTTGATCAAAGCCAACATTCCATCTAGAATTGCCTTCGCTGTTTCGAGTGGTGTCGACTCGAGAACTATTTTAGACGCCGTCGGTGCGGAAAAATTACTCGGACGTGGTGACATGCTCTTTCAACCGATCGGAAAGAGTAAGCCTGTTAGACTTCAAGGTGCTTACATTTCTGAAGAAGAAGTGGAAAATGTCGTTAACTTTGTCAGCTCGCAACAACAAGCTGAATACGACCAAGATATGATCCCAACTGACGTCTCTGAAGAAGACGGCAAGGGTGATGGAGAAAAACCAAATGATGAATATTGGGATGATGCAGTCGATTTGATTGTTCAACAACAATCTGCTAGTGTCTCAATGTTACAAAGAAGATTTGCCATAGGCTACAACCGTGCTGCACGGATCGTTGACCAAATGGAAGAAAAGGGGATTGTCGGTCCTCCTGAAGGCAGTAAGCCGAGAAAAGTCTTATTGACTCCAGAACAATTAGAAACTATACGGAAAAAACAGGTGGAAAATTGAGAGAAGTTTTAGCTAAAAATGTCGTATTAAATGTCAAACCATTGACGCAGTTTCGAACCATCAAGATACAAATCAATTTTTTGCGACCTATCAACAAAGACGAGTCGACCAAAAGACGTTTGCTAGCCAATGTTTTGAGCAATTCAACCAAAAAATATCCTAGTTTCAAAGCTATCAATGATCGTGAAATGGAACTATACGGTGCTGAGGTCAATGCCTACACACGTTCGTTGTTAAATTTCAATGACTTAGGCTTCAGTGTGGAATTCGCTGATCCTAGTTTTTTGATCGGTGATACTGATCAAGTGGAAAATAATTTAGATTTGCTTGGAGATATCATTTTTGAACCTAACTTGGCCAGTGATACTGAGTTCGATTCGACAGCTTTCAACGTTGAAAAACGCAATATGATGTCGAACTTGCAAGCTGTTCAAGACAATCAAGATCTAGTCAGCATGTTAGAATTGTCCAAGTTGATCCATCAAGATGAGCCTAATAAATTGATCCCGATTTTTGGTAATGAAGACCAATTAAGGGACTTAACTAATGCTCAATTGTTAGACTATTATCACGATGCTATCGCAAATGACTTTGTTTTGATCAATGTGGTCGGAAATGTCGACCCTGAAAAATTTGCCAATTTAGTTAAGGACAAATTTTCCGCTCGTCTATTAAAGCAAAAACGTAATGATTTATCGATCAAGTTTGAAAAGTTCGACAAATTGATCGCCGATCCTGCTCACGGACAAGATAAGAAAGAAGTTAATCAAAGTCGACTAGCTATCGGTTATTATGTTGAGAAGATCGATAAAGAATTCAGTCATCTAGCACCACAGGCGATGAACTTGATCTTAGGTGGCGATGATCAGTCACAATTGTTTTTACAAGTCAGAGAGAAAAATAGCTTAGCTTATTCCGTTTCTAGCAGCTATTCGCCTAACAATCATCTGTTGACGATCACCGCTGGATTGGATGCCAAAACGATCAAGCAAGCGATGGATTTGATCGAAGTGCAATTAGATTTCATGCGTTCTGGTAAATTTACCGACGAGCAGATCGAACACGCCAAAAAAGTTTTATTCACACGTCGTCAAATTAGTTCTGATAATATCCAACACTACATCATGCGCAGTATTTGGGAGTCAGTTTACCCTAAAGCAATGTTGTCAGAAGAAGCTTATAAAGCAGAACTAGACAAGTTAGACCGTAAGCACATTATCGCTGTGGCCAACAATTTACACTTAATTGCCGATTACAAACTGATTGGAGAGTAGAATGGCAAACAAACTTCAAAAATATATTAAAGATTTACCTAACGGATTCAAGATCACGGCCGTACCATTACCGGGATATAAACAAACTTACACAGTAGCCATGGCTAATTTTGGCTCCGTTGACACTAATTTAGGTCAAGGCAAGTTTTTACCAGCTGGGATCGCCCATTTTATCGAACACAAATTATTCGCTAAACCAGGCTACGATGTCTCAGAAAAATTTGCTAAGACAGGTGCTAATTCTAACGCCTACACGAGTTATACCAAGACAGCTTATTTGTTCCAAACTTTGGAAAACCCCTATGATAACTTGAAGATTTTATTAGATTTATTCCAACATCCTTATTTCACTGAGGAAAACGTCAATTCAGAAAGAGGCATTATCAATCAAGAGATCCAAATGTATTTGGATATGCCCGAATGGGTCCTCGAGCAACGTATCTTGAGCCAGCTGTATCCCAATGACCCGATTGCTGCCGACATTGCCGGAAGCAGTGAATCTCTCCAAAAAATCAACAAGGACAATTTGCTTTCGACTTATCAAAATGGCTATCGTCCTAACAACATGGATCTAGTCATCGTTGGGGATGTCGATTTTGATCGCGTAGTTTCGATCGTGGAGGATTCTCCATTTGAAAAGATGGATCAAGAAACTGAGATCAAACCGAACGACTTTTTGCCGATCGGACCAGGTGGTCAAGAATCAATGAAGATCAGTCAAAGTCGAGCAGCCTTTGGGATTCGTATCGATACGAAATTGACCGGTTATGAACTGGTTAAATATCAGTACATTTTAAATATGATCATGGAAACATTGATCGGTGAATCATCAACCAATTATCAATCGATGACAAATAAAAATATAATTGATGATAGTTTTTCTTATAATGTTGTTGCAGAAAATGACTATTGTTTTATCATTGTTAGTGGATCAACGAATAAACCGGATGAATTCCAAAAACATTTGCAGGATTATTTTTTGAACAATGATTTGAAAGATGTTTTGACTGAAGAGAAATTCGAGCGGATCCGTCGTGACGCGATCGGGGCATACTTGTTTGCACAAAATTCACCCGATGCGATCGCCAACCAAATTGCTGAATTGCAATTTTACGATGTTGATTATTTACAATTGATCCAACTGCTAAATTCGATCACGTTAGATGAAGTTTTAGCAGCTTCAAAAGAAATTTTTAAAGAGAATAAATTTACTTATTATAATTTGATTGCGGATGGAAAATAAAATGGACGCATTGATCATGGGAAGTTCAGGTGATATTGGTGCTGCCACAGCTAAGAATTTAGCTGAAAAAGGCTGGTCACTTTATCTCCACTACAATAAAAATAAAGCCCGGATCCAAGACTTATACGAGGAATTGACCCAAAAATATCCTCACCAAGATTTTATTCCGGTGCAATATGACATGGAAAAAGACCACGTTGAAAAATTAGTCTCACAAATTTTTGGTCTAGATGCAATCATTTTTGCCCAAGGGAATACTTACTACAAATTATTGGTCGACATGGATGAGCGCGAATTAGATTCGTTGTGGCAGATCCACATTAAGCAACCGATCCTTATTTTGAAGGAGCTTCAAGATAAGCTAGCTCAAAAGCATCACGGTCGGATCGTCTTTATTGGTTCGATCTACGGTAAGATCGGTTCAGCCATGGAAGTTGTCTATAGTACCGTCAAAGGTGCAATGTCTTCGTTTGCTGATGCATACGCCAAAGAAGTGGCTTCTTTAGGCATTTCTGTCAACGTAGTTGCACCTGGTGCAGTCGATACGAAAATGAATAATGAATTTTCTAGTGAAGAATTAGAGAAGGTCAAAGAGGAGATACCCGCTGATCGCTTGGCGAGTTCAACGGAGATCGCCGACCTAGTTGCGTACTTAGTTCAAATCAAATCGAACTATTTGACGGGACAAACAATTTATTTTGCTGGTGGTTGGCTTTTGTAATGTCGCCGGTAATAAATATGATATGGTATACTTATAAAAATTAGTTAATGGTGGTATGAAATGGACGAAATTGGCGAAAAGTTAAGAAACGCCCGTATAAAGAAGGGTTATACAATTGATGACTTGCAACAAGTCACTAAGATTCAAAAGAGATATTTGATTGCGATCGAAGAAGGTCAATTTGATCATCTTCCTGGTGATTTTTATGTCCGTGCATTTATTAAGCAATACTGTGAGGCTGTTGATCTTGACAGTAATGAATTGCTTGAAGAATACAAGGCTGAGATCCCTGATTCACAACCACATGATGTCGCTGAAGAATCTTCAAGCACTCAAAAGAGAGCGGTCGACAGTAAATCGGATGGCTTTTTCTCCAAGATGCGCAACTACATTCCACAAATTATCGTCGGTATCGTAGTCATCGTTATCATCGGAGTGATCGTCTTTGGTATGGTCAACCGTAGCAAGAATTCTTCACAAGTGACGATTCCAAAGGACACTTCAAGTCAAACGACAACGAAGAAGTCTGATTCGAAGCCAAAGAAGGATACAACTAAGAAGAAAGAATCTAAGACAGATGATGAAGTCAGTGTCAAGGAAAGTAGTACTGAGGGTACTTACACTGTTAAGAATTTACCTGCCAACAAAGCTTTCGACGTAGTTGTTTCAGCAGAAGGCGGCCAAGCTTGGGTTTCATTTACTGAGGACTCAACTATGAGCTGGCAACAAGCTATTACTTCTGGCTCTGACAAGACGACTAGTGTTCCAGCAACTACTAAGAAATTAGAAATTCACACTGGTGATATTTCTAAAACTAAGGTATTGATTGCTGGTAAAGACGTTGATCTAGGTAATACTAGCAACAGTTCTTCAATTGTAAGGACACTAACATTCAATATTGAATAAGTTTTTAGCTTAAAAAATTGCGCCTGATTTATCTAGTAAGTCGGCGCTATTTTTCGGCTAACCGAGGAATTACTTTTTTAATACGGAGGAATCTAACAATGGAATGGAATTTACCAAATAAGTTAACTATGTTCAGAATTATTTTGATCCCAGTATTTATTATTTTATTAGCTTTCAGCTGGGAGAGTTGGGGAGACATTTATGTGATGAATGACTTGATCCCCGTTAATCACGTCGTTGCAACTATCGTCTTCATCGTGGCTTCACTTACTGACTTAGCGGATGGTAAAATTGCTAGGAAGAATCATATAGTTACTAATTTTGGTAAGTTTGCCGATACTTTGGCCGACAAGATGCTTACCTTAACAGCCTTTGTATTTTTAGTAGAATTAAAGATGGCTCCAGCTTGGGTCGTTGCCTTGATTCTTTGTCGTGAGTTGGCTGTTACTGGTTTGAGAACGATCGTCCTTGAACAAGGTGGCAAAGTCATGGCTGCTCAAATGCCTGGTAAGATCAAAACTACTACGCAAATGCTCGCCATCATTTTCTTATTGATGCACAACATTTTCTTCTCAGCTATTAATTTCCCAATCGGTGAAATATTCCTATACATCTGCTTATTCTTCACATTGTATTCAGGATGGGATTATTTCTATCAAAGTAGAAAGATTTTTACAAAATAAAACGTAATTTAGAAGTGAGAACAATGGAAAAAGAAATTTTTGAGAATTTTCGTGAACAAATCGAAACGGCAAATTTTGAAAATGGTATACCTGAAAAATACGCACAGATCCCTGAAGAGGTCGTTGCTAAGCTTTTAGAAGACCAAAAGACCATCACCGCTGCCGAAAGTTTGACGGCTGGTCTTTTTCAAGCAACAGTTGCAAGTATTCCTCATGCTTCGAGTGTATTTGAAGGTGGTTACGTGACATACTCCGATGAAATGAAGGAGAAGATGCTTCATATTCCTTCTAAGGTCATTAAAGTTCATACAGTAGTAAGTGCCCCCGTTGCTCAACAAATGGCTGAGTCGACCGCTGTGATGCTTGGTAAAGACTTAGGAGTTGGTATCACAGGTGTAGCCGGACCAGATCCACTCGAAAACAGTCCAGTCGGGACTGTTTTCATTGGAGTGTATGACAAATTTAAAAATTCTGTCGACGTGAAGGAATTTCACTTTGATGGAAGCCGCAACGCAGTTCGTCGAAAGGCCGTTATTTCTGCCCTTGTACTCGTTCGTGAAGTTGCATAAAGAAAAAAGCGAACAAATGTTTGCTTTTTTCTTGCTTTTTTGGTCAAATACTAATACTATTTAAATTGATAAAGCATTAGGAGGAAGACAATTTGGCAAAAGATGAACGTCAAAAAGCGTTAGACGTTGCTCTAAAGAAGATCGAGAAAGACTTTGGTAAGGGAGCAATCATGCGGATGGGAGACGATTTGAATACGCAAATTCAAACAGTCTCATCTGGGTCATTAGCGTTAGATAACGCCCTCGGTGTGGGTGGATTCCCACGCGGACGTATCGTAGAAATTTATGGACCTGAAAGTTCTGGTAAAACAACAGTAGCCTTGCATGCCGTTGCTGAGGTACAAAAGCAAGGTGGAACTGCAGCATATATCGATGCTGAAAATGCCATGGATCCTGCCTATGCTACAGCTTTGGGAGTAAACATCGATGATTTGCTTCTTTCACAACCAGACACAGGTGAACAAGGACTTGAGATCGCGGATGCTTTGGTATCCAGTGGCGCTGTCGACATTGTCGTTGTCGACTCAGTTGCTGCCTTAGTTCCACGTGCTGAAATCGAAGGTGACATGGGTGACTCACACGTTGGTTTGCAAGCCCGTTTAATGTCACAAGCTTTACGTAAACTTTCCGGATCGATCAATAAGACTAAGACTATCGCCTTATTTATCAACCAGATCCGTGAAAAAGTCGGTATCATGTTTGGTAACCCTGAAACTACACCTGGTGGTAGAGCTTTGAAATTCTACTCAACTATCAGACTGGAAGTTCGTCGTTCAGAACAGATCAAAGACGGAAGCGATGTTATCGGTAATAAGACTAAGATCAAAGTCGTTAAGAACAAGGTAGCTCCTCCATTTAAAGTGGCTATCGTTGATATCATGTACGGTAAGGGTATCTCTAAGACTGGTGAATTAGTCGATATGGCTGTTGATAAGGACATCGTCAATAAAGCTGGTTCTTGGTACTCATACGAAGATGAGCGGATCGGTCAAGGACGTGAGAATGCCAAGACCTTCCTTGCAGAAAATCCAGAGAAAATGGATGAAATTATGGCTAAAGTTCGTGCTGCCTACAACATGGACGGTCAAGCCGACAAAGATAAAGCGGAAGACGAAAATAATAATGACGCTGAAAATGCCGACACAGACGGCAATAAAGACGAAGAAGCCTAATTCGGGCTTCTTTTTTTTGCAGATTCTTTTGTTGACAGACGGATTTTATTCTATAATATAAAGTTGTATGTAAAAGTTTTGTATATTTTAAGATTTTACAAACAGATCAAACAAGTTAATAAGTGGAGGTGATGGCATGCCGAATGCTATCATAACCCTCTTTTTTGCCTTAATAACATTGATCGTAGGAGCCTTTTTCGGATATGCTCTCTGCAAAGACTCTTATGAGAAGAAACTTTCACAAGCTAAACAAACAGCTGAAGATATTATTTCTGATGCGAAGAAGTCAGCTAAATCTTTGAAGAAGGAAGCCCTTCTTGAAGCTAAAGATGAAGCTCACCAATATCGTGAGAAACAAGAAAGCGAACTGAATGAACGTCGTCGTGACGTTAAGAAACAGGAAGATCGTAATCTCGAACGTCAAGATATTTTGGATCGTAAAGATCAATCACTTGAGAAACGTGAGACAAATATCGAGAAGAATGAGAATAATATTCAAGCTAAAGAAAAAGAACTTGATGAAAAAGATAAACAATTGACTAATACTCTTGATGAACAAAAAGCGGAATTAACAAGAGTAAGTAACTTGACTAGAGACGAAGCACGTCAAATAATTTTAAATGAACTAAATGAGAAGTTAACTCATGAACGAGCAACAATGATCAAAGAAAGCAACGAACTGGCACGTCAATATGCCGATAAAGATGCTAAAGCTTTGATTGTTGCTGCTATTCAGCGCAGTGCCGCTGACACGGTTTCTGAAACGACCGTTACGACTGTCACATTACCTAACGAAGATATGAAGGGTCGTATTATTGGTCGTGAAGGACGTAATATTAGAACTATCGAAGCGTTGACAGGGGTCGATTTGATTATCGATGATACTCCTGAAGCTGTCGCTTTGAGTGCTTATGATCCGATTAGAAGAGAGATCGCTCGGATGGCACTTGAGAAATTGATTGAAGACGGCCGGATCCATCCAGCCCGTATCGAAGAAATGGTCGACAAAGCTCGTAAAGAGATGGACGACCATATTCGCGAGCTCGGAGAACAGACTATTTATAGTTTAGGGATCAGCTCGATCAATCCTGATTTAATTAAAATTATTGGACGTATGCAATATCGTACTAGTTATGGTCAAAATGTTTTGAGTCACTCAATTGAAGTAGCCAAGTTATCCGCTGTAATGGCTGGTGAATTGGGTGAAGATGTTACTTTAGCAAAACGAGCAGGGTTATTACACGATATAGGTAAATCTATTGATCGTGAAGTAGATGGCTCACACGTAGAAATAGGTGTGGATATAGCCACGAAGTACAAAGAACCAGAAGTTGTTGTTAATACAATAGCTTCGCATCACGGTGATGTCGAACCAACCTCAATGATCGCCACGATCGTCGCTGCAGCCGATGCTATTTCAGCTGCTAGACCTGGTGCTAGATCAGAGTCGATGGAAAACTACATTCACCGTTTAGAAAAACTTGAAGAAATTGCTAATAAGCATGAGGGCGTTGATCATTGTTATGCTATACAAGCAGGACACGAGATCCGTGTCATGGTCAAACCTGAAGAGATCTCAGATGATCAAGCAGCAATTCTTTCTCGTGATATTAAAAACGAAATTGAAGAGAATCTTGAATATCCAGGACACATTAAAGTTACTGTTGTCCGTGAAGTTCGCAAAGTCGAATTAGCTAAATAGGTTTTTTATGGGAGATAGTGATGTCACTATCTTTTTTTTATAGATTTTTTTGGTATTAGTCTATGGTATTGGTATAATCGATATTATTATTGGAAAGTAGGTTTTGGAGAAATGTCGAGTATGTTTAGCGTGATCGTGAAGTTATTTATGACAATGATTATTTCAGCCATAATAACTCCCTTCGTCATCAAACTTGCCTATATTTTAGGGGCCGTGGATAATCCTAATGCCCGGCGAGTAAATAAGAAACCAATGCCAACCATGGGAGGTTTGGCAATTTTTATTGCCTTTACCTTCTCGACATTCGTTTTGTTGAGAAATCAATTCCCAAGTCACGAACTGTTCAGTGTCTTTTTGGCCGAAGTGATAATTATCTTGACGGGTATTATCGATGATATCCGTGAGCTGTCACCCAAAGCTAAGATGGGTGGTATTTTTGCCGCATCGCTGGTGATCTATTTCTTGGCCGGTATTCGGATGAATGAGATTGTTATCCCATTTCTTGGCACTTTCCAACTCGGTTGGTGGTCTTTCCCAATCACCATAATTTGGATCCTAGCGATCACCAATGCCGTCAACTTGATCGATGGACTCGATGGTCTAGCTACCGGTGTTTCGATCATCGCCTTATTCACCATGGGAGTTGTCGGATACTTCTTCTTAAACTTCTCAAACGTGTACGTATCAATTTGGATTTTTGCCATGGTCGCTTCACTGGTCGGCTTTTTACCACACAACTTCCATCCGGCAAGTATCTTCTTGGGTGATACCGGAGCATTGTTCATTGGCTTCATGATCGCCGTGTTCTCATTGAAAGGTTTAAAAAATGTTACATTCGTAACGATGCTGATCCCAGTGGTCATCTTAGGAGTTCCTATCACCGATACCGTTTATGCAATGTTACGCCGTTTCTTGAATAAAAAACCGATCACACAAGCTGATAAGCATCATTTGCATCATCGATTGATGCAATTAGGTTTGTCGCATCGTCAAACTGTTTTAGTTATTTATGGATTGGCTTTGGTGTTTGCTTTTATTTCATTGCTGTTGCCATTGTCTAATTTCTGGGGTAGTTTGTTGCTGGCTGTTGCTTTGTTGATCGGGCTCGAGTTGTTTGTTGAGTCTATTGGGTTGATGGGAGACAATCGTCAGCCGTTGTTGCATTCTATTCAGAAGTTTATTAAGCGGTTGGAGAAAAAATAGTGTATTAAAAAACGAAGTACTGGATTTTATCAGTGCTTCGTTTTTTTTTGATTGTTTTTGTGGATGGTGGTGGTAGGTTGGGTGGTGGTTCACTGCCGACTCCGGGCCCCTCCGTCTAGATTGTAATAATATCCCTCTCTGTGGGGTGGGGACCGAGTTTTTTTGGTTAAGTTGGCGGTTTTGGCGCGTCCTGGTTTTTTCGGTCTATCTCAGTTTCTACTTTGGTTGGTAAGATATTAAGTTCTTAAGTTCCCAAGTTCCGAAGTTCTTAAGGGCATGGTTAAGGGCATTTTATTTAGGACCTTTTTTCTGGCTCGCGTGCTCGATTCTCGCACTCTCGCAGTGGTTTCGCTTTTTTGTTTTGTTACCAAACGTTGCCCTTTTTATAGTGGAAACGAGTTCCGGCGCACAGCGGCCTCCGGTTAACACATGTAGTCGCGGCACTGCTTCGCAGCACCTTGTGCGACTACACGCGTTAATCCTCAGCAGCTGATCGACCTCGCTGCGCTCTCTGTGCTTTCAGCAGCTGACCGTGCGCCTCCACTCTCTGTTTTTTAGTGTGCCTCGATCTTAACTTGCTTGAATTCTTTGGTGGTTTCTTTGAACTGGATTTGATTTTGGAAGTTGTCTTTTATTTTTTGTTTTTCTTGTTCTTCGGTTTCTAGGTCGAAGTAGACTTCTACGCTTACGTCTGTCGAGAATTGCTTGTTTTCTAGGATCAGGTTTTCGTTTTTGGCGTAGTTTTCGAATTTGTCGTATAGGTGATACGGGATGTTTAGGGTGTAGCCTTGTTGTTGGCGATTTTCTACTAGGCCTATTTCTTTGATTCCCTCTGCTGTGGTCGATGAGTATGCTCTGATCAATCCTCCAGCTCCTAGTTTGATGCCACCAAAGTATCTGGTTACTACTGCTGTGACGTTTTTTAGTTCTTGTTGTTGGAGTACGTTTAGAATTGGTGAGCCTGCTGTTCCGCTTGGTTCTCCGTCGTCTGACATTCTTTCGACTAAGACTTTTTCTTGAACTATGAAGGCGAAGCAGTTGTGTGTGGCTGATGATTCTTGTTCGCGGATTTTTTCTATGAATTCGTTAGCTTCTTTTTCTGAGTTGGTTTGAGCTAGATGGACGATGAATTTTGATTTTTTGATTTCTTTTAAGTAACTATCATTTGTGGCGATAGTTTTGTAATTTTCCAAAAATTTGCCTCTTTTCTTGCGTAATTTATTTTATGGATAATATAAATGAATATTTAGGTGGTAGAATCACTAATACTAGATTACTAACACCGCAGCAGATAAGTCAATTGTTAGAACGGGGTGGGAAGATTTTTCCTGCTACTTTTAAAAAGGAGAATCGATTGTACTGCCGCCGTTGTTTTAGTGAAATTTTGGTGAGTGAATTTCAGACGATCGAGCCTTATTGTCGAAATTGTATCAATTTTGGCAAATTGTTGGTGAAGGATGAGATTCTTGTTTCTAGTTCTGAATTAAATTTTCCTCCCGATCAGCCGATGACTTGGCAAGGTCAGTTAACTGATCAGCAAAAACTTGTTTGCCAGGAAGTTTTGACTTCATATTCTAATCAGCGAGATCATTTGATCTGGGCGGTGACTGGGGCAGGTAAGACGGAAATTATTTTTCCCTTGTTGAAACAAATTATTGACCATGGCCAACGAGTTGCCTTGTGCTCGCCACGGATCGATGTTTGTATTGAACTTTTTCCAAGGATCCAACGAGCTTTTGCTAACACTAGTATTGGATTGTTCCACGGAAAAAATGATCAAAAATATTTTCCCGCTCAAATAATGATTGCTACCGTCCATCAGTTGATCAGATTTGAAGAGGCCTTTGATGTTTTGATCATTGATGAGGTTGATTCTTTTCCTTTGGCTGGCGATAAGATGCTGCACCGAGCAATCATGAAAGCTAAAAAAACGTCAGGGAGCATTTTTTACTTGTCGGCGACTCCACCGGTGGAACTGTTGGATGAGGTCAAACAGGGTCAAGTTCAGCTTTCTAAGCTTTATCGCAGATTTCATGGTCATCCATTGCCGGAGCCTAAATGTCATTTGTTATTAAAATCAAGTTATTTTTTGAAGGTCAACCCGCGGATCAGATACATGATCACCAATGCTATCAAGGCTGGCGAACGACTGATGATCTTTTTTCCAAGGATACCAGATATGCTGGAATGTGAAGCTGCTTTAAAAAAGTTTTTTCCAAAGGTTTCGATGGTTTCGGTCAGTTCGAAAGATGATGAACGGATCGATAAGGTCCAGCAGTTTCGCCAACAAGAGGCACAAATAATTTTGACGACGACTATTTTGGAACGTGGGGTGACTTTCCCCAAGATCAAGGTGATCGTCATTGATGCCGATGCTGATGAGTTTTCAAAGACGGCTTTGATCCAGATTGCCGGTCGTGCGGGACGTGATAAGGACCATCCAAATGATGAAGTTCACTTGTTTTATCAGTTTTATTCCCGAAAACTCCATTTAGTTTGTCAGGAAATCAAATCTGTGAATAGGCAGGCCTATGCTAAATGAATAATTGTTTAAATTGTGGGCAGTCAATTTGTAAAAATTTAAATTTATCAGAAATATTTTTTTGGCGAAATATTGACAGTTCGTCTTTATGTTCATACTGTCAAAATCAGTTAATAACCTTACCAGATAAGGAACATTGTCCCAATTGCTTTAAGTTGGGAAGTGCTGATTTGTGCCTAGATTGCGTGATCTGGCAAAATAAATATAAAATTTTTAATCAACATTTTGCAATTTATGAGTATAATCAATTTATACATGATTATTTTAAAAGATATAAACGATATGGTGATGCTTTATTAGCGCAGCTTTTTCAAGCTGAGATCAAGCGATGGTCGAAGCTAGTCAAATATGATCTTGTGACGTATATTCCCAGTAGTCAGAGCCATTTTTTGAAGCGTGGTTTTGACCCAGTTTATGAACTGTACAAGCAGGTCTTTGATTTAACTGCTGTTTTTGAAAAAGTAGATGCCGATAAACCCCAGGCACAAAAGAATAAACAGGAGCGAATGCAGACGCCGCAGACTTTCAAGATCCGTGCCGATTTTCGGAAAAAAGATCAAGATATGCAAATTTTAATTGTCGATGATATATACACGACAGGGCGCACGTTATTGCATGCACGCCAATTGCTTTATGACAAGGGTTTTCAAGAAATTTATACTTTTTCATTAACTCGTTAGTGAAAACGTTGCCAGTTTGTCTATAGAATTATATAATCAATGTGAAGAGTTATTCTTGGCTCTTAGTTATTCCGAAACACCGGAAGGAGAGATTTTTATGTTAACAATTAACGTACGTGGCGAAAATGTCGAGGTAACACCTGCAATTCGTGATTATGTAGAGAAGAAAGTTTCAAAAATGGAAAAATATTTCAGTCCTAATAGTAATCCTATTGCTCATGTAAATTTGAAAATTTATCCATCAAAAGGAACTAAAGTCGAAGTTACAATTCCACTACCATATATCACATTAAGAGCTGAGGAAATGAACGATGATATGTACGCAGGAGTGGACTTAGTCATCGACAAACTCGAAAGACAAATTAGAAAGTTTAAGACAAAGGTCAACCGTAAAGACCGTGAACAACCAGGTATCAAGGACATTCCACTTGACGATATTCCTGCTGACGATGCTAAAGAGGATCAATCAGAAATCGTTAGAACAAAGCGTTTGTCATTGAAGCCAATGGATGCTGAAGAAGCTGTATTACAAATGGAAATGCTCGGACATGAGTTCTTCATTTTTGAGGATGCAGAAACTAACGGTGCAAGCATTGTTTACAAGCGTAATGACGGTAAGTATGGTTTGATCGAAACAAACGAATAAAAAAAACAAACAATAGCTTTGATCAGAAATTGATCAAGGCTATTTTTATTAAACAAACTAAAGGTTGAAAGATGAATATAACAAAATAACCCCGGCATACCGGGATTTTATTGTATAAAAATAGACATGAGCTTACTCATATCATTATAATTAAGGCGTCGAAACCAATTACAAAGGAGTATTCATGTCCATGTCTATTTTAC
>NZ_RHOM01000037.1 GCF_003946515.1 Companilactobacillus zhongbaensis
CGAAGAAGAAACTCATCGTCCGTCAGATGGATCGCCTTATTAAAACGATCCTATACCTTATAAAAACGAATCAACCATACTCGTATGAGCTGAGCCCTCATTCGAAGTAGGATTCGTCATTAACTATATTTTATCAGCCTTGAAAAAAAGTTTAAACCTTCAAGGTTTATTTAACTTGCCTAAAATCACTAAAATAAGGAGACTAAGGCATTAGTTTGGTGGTGAAAACCCTCGTCACTGAACTAATATCTTGTACTCATGTTTATGAATCATTGAATTAACAACATTACTATTGACAAGACGTAGAAAAAAAGACCAGAGCAATCCAAGAACAAAACACAAAGGGTTTTAAGGTTTTAATACATAAATATCTTTGAAAGCCTTGGATAAAAAAAAGTAGCGAACCAATGACATGATCAAAAAATATCAACAAGATAGAAACCGAAGCAAAAATCGTAAGACTCAAAACAAACATAAGTACCAGTATCCAACTAAAACAGTCTAAGCAAGAAAAAATAAGTACCGTACCCCAACAAAAAAGGGATTGTTGCACCACCCTAGGTCCTGTGGGGGTGGAGGGAATTCGCCGTCAGCCGCGAAATTTTCGTTTGCACGGCATGGGCCGTGCTTACGAAAAGACCCAGCTTTGAGATGTCCAAGGCGGTCTTCCTTGGATAGCTCAAAGTGGGTCCGCAGCGTTCCACGGCGCAATTCCCGGACCACACCAAATACTTCACACACAAAAATTAAACACAAAAAAAGCATCGAGCCAAAAACAAGCTCGATGCAAAAACAATTTCAACAAACCCTAACCCATATCAACATCAAGATCATCATCAGACCCATCAACAACATCTGAAACATCAGAATCGTCCATCGACTGAAGCGGATCAACATGTCGTACCGAATAAGCCAAGTAAATAACCAAACCGATAACCAACCAACCGGCATAATTCAAATAAGCGTTCAAAGGCAGATTGAATAGAAGGAATGCACAGACGATCATCGATAAAATCGGAATAGTATAACCAAATGGAACCTTAAAAGGTCTTTCAAGATCAGGTTGTTGTTTTCTTAACAAGATTACCATCAGTGAAATGAGGAAGAAGACACAGAGGGAACCAACATTAGCGAAAACCGCCAAGTTCTTGATGTCCAGTAATCCGGCACAAATGGCTGCGATCAAACCGATCAACCAGAGTGACTTGTTAGGACTACCAGTTTTTTCATTCAAGATCGATAGTTTCTTAGGTAGGAAACCACCACGGCTCATTGACATCATAATGTTGGATGATGCGTAGATAAACGCTAGCACAACTGCGATGATACCTAGGATGGCACCAGCGGCGATAATTTGTGCAGCGACATTATGTCCTTTTTCTAAAAGAACGAACGACATTGCTTCGGGAACGTTTAATTGATCATATTTGACGACACCTGTCATTACTAAACTAACGACAATATACATCAAAGTTGCTACGATCAAGGCTACCATCATTGCTCGTGGTAATGTTTTTTGCACATCTTTTACTTCTTCGGCTGAAGTTGCTAAGGCATCAAATCCTAAGAAAGCAAAGAATACAGTCGATGCTCCGGCAAAAATACCTTGAACACCGAAAGGTAGAAATGGAGTATAGTTGCTACGATCGATGTCCGCAAAACCTACTACTACGAATAAAATAATGATAGCTATTTTTACTAATACTAAAATATTATTTAATTGCTTACTTTCACTAGTACCCTTTGTCAAAATAAAAGTTACTAGAAAAATCATGATTACCGCTGGCAGATTAACGATTCCACCGTTAAACGGTGAATTAGCCAACGCATTAGGTAGATTTATTCCAAACTCAGCTAAGAACGAGTGAACGTAACCGGTCCATCCATTGGCAACGGTTGCTGTGGTAGTAATATAAACGCCTAGTAAAGTCCAACCGGCGAAAAAGGCGATTTTTTGACCGATGGTGGCCCACGCGTAAACATAGGCACTTCCGGAGTTCGGGATACTAGTGGTCAATTCTGAATAACATAATCCGATCAAGCCACTAGCTAAAGCGGCGATCAAGAATGAATAAACCACACCCGGTCCTGCATCGGTCGCTGCTACGATACCGGTCAGGACTAAGATACCTGTACCGATGATCGCACCAACACCTAAGATCGAAAGATCAAATAAACCTAAGGTCTTCTTTCGATCGCCTTTGTTGGCATTAGCTAGAAGAACGTTTATATCTATTTTGTCTTTCATGAGTTAACTGATTGCTGTGCTGGGAAAGGTGCATAAGGCAAGTCCAAACTTTCAGCTACAGCTTTTTCTGTTAATTTACCTTCAAAGGTATTAATTCCGGTAAGAATAGTGTTGTTCTTAGCTGCTTCGTTCAATCCTTTGTTAGCGATTTGAACTGCATAAGGGATAGTTGCACTTGAAAGTGCTTCTGTAGCTGTCTTAGGAACAGCACCAGGAATATTAGCTACAGTATAGTGGAGTACGTCGTGTGATACGAATACTGGATCGTCGTGAGTTGTTGCCTTAACACTAGTTTCAAAAATACCACCTTGGTCAATAGGAATATCTACGACTACTGATCCAGGTTCCATACTTGCGATCATTTCTTCTGATACTAACTTAGGAGCTGCAGCACCAGGGATCAATACGGCACCTACTACTAAGTCGGCTTTTTCAACACATTTTGCAATGTTGTGAGGGTTTGAGATCAACGTTTGTACTTTGCCATCAAAAATGTCTTCGATCTCAGCCAATCTTTGAGCATTAATATCTAAAATTGTTACGTTTGCTCCGAGTCCAACGGCGATCTTAGCAGCATTAAATCCTACTGTACCACCACCGATGATGGCTACTTCGCCACGTTTAACTCCGGGAACACCTGATAGAAGAAGTCCTTTTCCACCATTAACTTGTTCGAGGAAATGAGCTCCAACTTGAACTGACATTCTTCCGGCAATTTCACTCATTGGAACTAATAGTGGTAAGCCACCTCTAGGTCCAACCATTGTTTCATATCCAATTCCGGTTGTCTTTGCCTTCAATAGTTCTTCGGTCAGTTTCTTGTCAGCAGCTAAATGGAGATAAGTATAGATGATCAGATCTTCTCTGAAATACTTGTATTCTGCTTCTAATGGTTCTTTAACTTTTATAACCATATCGCAGTTCCAAGCATCTTGGGCTGACCCCATTTTTGCTCCCATTTCTTCATATTGTGAATTACTGTAACCGGAGCCAAGTCCTGCGTTGGTCTCAACTAAAACTTCGTGACCCGCATGAACCAAATTCGCTACACCAGCTGGTGTAATTCCGACACGCTCTTCGTGATTCTTAATTTCTTTTGGTATACCAATTCTCATGATGATGCCTCCTTAAATTATGAAATCGCTTGCTTATCACAATTTGAGTATAGCAAGATTTTATAAATTTCACAAATATTTTAGCTAGACAGATTATTAAATCGCTTTTAATTTTAGTTTTAATAATAGGCATCTTTGAATTGCATCGGTCACGGTTGAACGACAGCAATATATTATAAATTTCACAATCATTTTTTCGATTACACAAGCCAATTTATTTTGATATACCAATTATATTTTTAGTCAAAATCTTTCCCAATTGTAGTCAGGTAAATGTATAATAGGTCTAATAGTTTTTTGTAAAAATCGGAGGATCGAAATGCAAGAGAACACCAAGAAAATCAAAAAGACCATGAACAAAGGTTTCCTACTCGCACTTATTGCTTCTATTACTTGGGGTGTTTCAGGTGCCGTTCAACAAATCGTTGCTAAGGACATGAACATTCCCGCTATGTGGTTCGTTGGTGTTAGAACTATCGCTGCCGGCGTTATCTTATTAGCTGTCGCTTTGGTTGTATTACCTAAGAGCGAATTTTTCTCAATCTTCAAGTCCTGGAAAGAAACATTGACCTTATTTGCTTTTTCTATTTTTGGGCTATTTTTAAATATGTATACATTTTTCTACGCCATTCAACAAGGTAATGCTTCTACAGCAACTATCTTGCAGTACTTATCACCACTTTTCATCATGCTAGGATCGATCATCTTCATGCACAAAAAAGTTTTGCGTGTTGATATTATTTCCTTTGCATTAGCTTTGCTCGGAGTTGTTTTACTAATCACTCGGGGAGACTTTTCAAGACTAGCTATCCCCTTCTCATCAGTTCTTTGGGGAATCGGTAGTGGTGTAACGGCCGCTCTTTACGTGGTCATCCCACAACGTTTGATCGCCAAGCATAACGGATTATTAGTTACTGGTTGGGGAATGCTTTTTGCTGGAATTTTCTCCAACTTCTTCCACCCAGTTTGGGTCAACGTACCTCACCTTTCGAAAACTGGATTAATGGGTGTTATCGGTGTTATCTTACTAAGTAATGTTATTGCTTTCTTATTAATGGTATTCAGTACTAAATTTACAACAGCTGCTACTATCAGTATCACCGACGCCGTTCAACCTTTTACGACTTTAGTTTTAAGTGTCATGTTCCTATCGCTTTCAGTTAATTTCTGGGAGATCTTAGGTGCCGTGATCGTTATCGTAGCTATTTACGTATTGAACCGTTTTGACGAAACGACTGTGTAATTCAAAGGAGAACACTTTTTTATGAAAATATTTGCTTACGGAATTCGAGAAGACGAAAAGCCCTCATTAGAAAACTGGAAACAAGCAAATCCCGACATCGACGTTGATTTTACTAACGAAACTCTGACACCAGAGACAGCTAAACTAGCCACTGGTGCCAACGGTGTCGTAACTTTACAAACAACGCCCTATCAAAGAGAATCTCTCCAGATCCTCAGCGACTTAGGTATCAAAAGCATCTCGATCAGAAACGTTGGTTATGACAACTTTGACTTTCAAGACCTCAAAGATTTCGGGATCAAACTATCCAACGTCCCTGTCTACTCACCAAACGCCATCGCAGAACACGCCGTTTTATTGATCGGTCGTTTGATCAGAAGGATCCCTGAAGTTGATCAAAAATTCGACAACGGAGACTTCACATGGGCACCAACGATTGGTAAAGAATACCGTGAACAAACAGTAGGTGTCATTGGAACTGGCCACATTGGTAGAGTAGCCATCCAAATGCTACAAGGATTCGGCGCCAAAGTAATTGCCTACGATGTCTACAGAAATAAAGACATCGAAAAACATGGCCTCTACGTAGACACCTTGGAAGAGTTATACCAACAAGCAGATGTCATCACACTGCACGTTCCACTAACATCGGACAATGCCTACATGATCGACGAAAAAGCCATCGACCAAATGAAAGACGGAGTCTACATCGTCAACTGTGCCCGTGGTGAACTAATCAGCAATGACGCCTTGATCAAAGGATTAGACAGTGGCAAAATTGCCGGTGCCGGATTAGACGTCCTCGACCACGAAAACAACGTCTTCGGTCAAAAATGGGGTAGCATCAACAATCTACCCGATCCAACCATCAAGAATCTAGCAGAAAGAATCAACGTGATATTAACGCCACACAATGCTTTCTACACAGAAACAGCCATTCACAACATGATCGAGATTTCTTTCAATTCAAACAAAGATTTAATTGAAGGAAAAATTCCGGATACTTTGGTTTATTCTGCTAAGTAATTTGTTTAGTATGTGAGAGATTTAACTATGACCTGGTATGAACCATTTCTAACTGATATGACAGTTTTATTAGAAATAGTTTGTTGGGTAAGAATTTTTTAGAAAAATAATTTATTTTAAGTCGCTGGAAATGTCATCGTTTCAGCGACTTTTTGTATGGCTGAATATTAATTGTTTTAGCAAGGATGTAAGAGAGAAGAGCAGCCAGTAGCGTTTTGCTGAGTGCAGGTGTGCTAGAGGTGAGAGAGTTTTTAGCAGCCGAGAAGCGTTTTACTTGGCTGGATGTTGGTGATTTTTGGGTGGTTGGGTTAGTGGTAGTAGTTTGGTTTGAGGTTCATTGCCGACTCCGGGGCCCGGGGATACAGCCGCTGGAACGCTGCCGGCTCGATTGAAGCTATCCGGGAAGTTCACCCGGACATCTCCAATACGAACCTTCTTGTAAGCGATAAATCGCTAACAAGAATTTGGCGGCTGAGGGCTGTATCCCCGGGCCCCTCCGTCTAGATAGTGCAACAATCCCCCCCTTTGTGGATGAGGACCGAGTTTTTTTGATCAAATTGCCACTATTTGCGCGTCCTATGTTTTGCGGTCTATCTCAAATATCTTCCTTGCTAGTAAGTTCAAGTTCAAAAGAAAAGCCTTTTCAAAGAAGAATGAGTACATGTACTTGTCTGTTCAAAATAATCTAGATGCAATATTATGTAGACATGGGATTTGAAATGCAATGATCGATATATTTACTTACTTTTTTGTTCTAAGATATCCAATAGTTTTTATGAAATCACTTCGTAAAAACTTCGTATTTCATTATTTGAAACTGAAAGGAATACATCTAATGGCGGAAAACGAAAACCTTGAGGACTACTTAAAGAAACAGCTCCAAAATGGACAGTTTAAACAATATTTCGAAAATGAAACCACTAAACTGGAAATAGCAATATCACTAACAAAACTCCGTACGCAAGCAGGCCTCACCCAATCTGAATTAGCCTCTATTTCAAAGGTCCCTCAATCAACAATTGCGGAAATCGAATCAGGCAAGAATTCCAGTATTGATTCTTTATCAAAAATAGCCAGTGCTTTAGGAAAAAAAGTAAATATTAACTTCTCATAAAACAAAATATAATGAGCTCAAGTCCAATTGATGCCAACTACTAACAAAAATTTAATAGATAAACACCAGAACCAAAAATCCTAAGACTCAACAAATCCTAAGTACCTGAAAAAAATCCAAAACAGTTTCCTACTATAATAAATAAGTACCGTACCCCCACAAACAATTGATGTTTCACTAACCTAGGACCTGTGGAGGGTGGAGGGAATTCGCCGTCAGCCGCGAAATTTTCGTTTGCACGGCATGGGCCGTGCTTACGAAAAGACCCAGCTTTGAGATATCCAAGGCGGTCTTCCTTGGATAGCTCAAAGTGGGTCCGCAGCGTTCCACGGCGCAATTCCCGGAACCCTCCACAGGTCCGGCAATGAACCACCACCCAACCTACAACCTCAAAAAAACATCAAACACAAAAAAACACCGAAGAAAAGCTCCTTCGGTGTTTTTTAATGTAGAGGTCTGTTTCAAGGTCCAAGATCTGAATTTTCTCTTATCTTGGGCCTTGACGAATGGCTTAAGCCATTACTCCTCCATCGTAGCGAATTTCTCTTTGATCGTGTTAGCTGAATTTTGGAGTTTAGCCTCTTCTTCTTCAGTTAACTTCAAATCATTTAGATATTCGATTCCGTTTTTGCCAACAACTGCTGGTTGACCAAGATAAGTATCGTACTTTTCATTGTATGAAGATACGGGACATTCTAGTTGCGAGTCAGAGATTACTGATTGTGCTAATTTTACGGCACAAGTTGCGATCCCGAAACTGGTGTAGCCTTTTCCGGAATGGATTGCCCAACCGCCTCGTCTGATTTGTTCTTCGAGATCATCAAAGTCTAAGTCTTTGCCGTTTTCTGCGGCGTATTCTTCGATTGGATGATTGTTGATCGTTACGGTTGACCAAGCTACGAATTGTGATTCACCGTGTTCACCTAGAACGTATCCACCAACGTTTTTATAGTTGGTGCCGAAGTTTTCGGCGACAATCCGTTGCATTCTAGCTGTGTCCAAGAATGTTCCGGTTGCCATGCACTGCTCTCTCGTGAAGCCAGCGGCTCTTTGTAGATAGTGAGCAATAGCATCGCACGGGTTCATTGTATCGACTAAGACACCATCAAAGCCTGATTCGGCGATTTTTGGTGCGATATCCTTAACGATTTCTCTAGTGTATTCGAATTCTGCCCAACGGTTACCAGAGTTGTTGTCTAGTGCGTGGATATTTCCTGCTGTGACGAACAAGACGTCTGCGTCACTCAATTCAGAATAATCTTGGACCTTAATAGTTGTGGAAGTGTCCAATCTTGCTTGACAGTCCTCAAGGTCTAGTTGTTCTGCGACCGCTTTTGCTTCATTAGAATCAATCAAGACTAATTCATCGGCGATCCCTTTCGTTACTAATGTATATGCTACGGTCACACCAACGTGACCAACTCCGATTATTCCAAATTTTCTCATTTTTCTATCCTCGCTTTTTAAAAATTAAATTATTCTACTCGTTGTACCCATCCTTCAGGAGCTTCGACGGTACCGAATTGGATACCTGTTAATGTGTCATAAAGTTTCTTAGTTACAGGACCTACTTCTGTTTCACTGTAGAAGACATGAAGTTTACCATTGTGTTCCAAACCACCGAGTGGTGATATTACGGCAGCTGTACCACAGGCACCGGCTTCAGCGAATTGATCAAGATCGTTAACATCGATTCTTTCTTCTGAAGCACCTAGGCCTAAGCGGTTCTTAGCGAGCCAGAGCAATGAATACTTTGTAACACTAGGTAAAATTGAAGGTGACTTAGGAGTCTTGAAGACGCCATCTTTAGTAATACCAAAGAAGTTAGCTGATCCAACTTCTTCAATGTACTTATGTTCAACTGGGTCTAAGTAGACACAGTCAGCAAAGCCATTTTCGTGAGCATTTTCTGCGGGAAGTAAACTAGCAGCGTAGTTACCACCAACTTTAGCTTGACCAGTACCTTTGTGTGCGGCACGATCATAAGCTGAAGTTGTGAAGTTAACTGGTGTAAGTCCACCCTTGAAGTAGTTACCTACTGGCATTGCGAAAATTGTGAAGATGTATTCTGGTGCTTGGTGAACGCCGATTACGCCACCTGTACCGATAATCAATGGTCTGATGTATAATGTTCCTCCATTTCCGTATGGTGGAACAAAATCTGCATTTGCTTTAGCGACTTGTTTGACCGCGTCAACGAACTTGTCTTCTGGGAAGACTGGCATCAAGAGTCTTTCACAAGATCTCTTGAATCTAGCTGCGTTTTGATCTGGTCTGAACAATTGAATATGGTTATCAGGAGTTCTATATGCTTTCATACCTTCGAAGGCTGATTGACCATAGTGGAGAACTGGTGAAGCTTCACTGATATGCAATGTACTATCTTCAGTAAGGCCACCCTCTTGCCATTCGCCGTCTTTCCAATGGGCTGTGTAACGATAAGGTAAGTCCATATATTCAAATCCAAGATTATTCCAATCTAATTTTGATGCATCTGCTTTTGCCATGTGATTATCTCCTCTTACATTAAAAAATTTCACTCATTTCTAAAAAACAAAAAAGATGGCCACGTTGAATAGATCAACTTGGCCATCTTCATTAGTCACCTTCTCAATTTTCCAAACATCGAATTGGGGAGTCTCCAACAAAGTCCAAGTTGATATGCAAAATAATCACGACAATAATAATAGCTAGCAAGATATTGAACATTGTTGGTACCTCCTAAAATTTTTGCTTAGATTAGAGAAAAATTAGAACTAAGTTGTGTTTATAGTATAGCCACCCTTTATATTTGTCAATAATTATTTCAAATTTTTTTGATCCATCTGGAGCCATTTAATGAAGGAAAATTTTTTAAAAAAGTTTCTATCGTTGATACATCAGTATTAAAACGGCTAGATCATTGGATTTTCAGGCAGTCGCTAGTCATGAATTAAAATAAAATTATTTGATGAGTTTTTAATTTAAATAACTTGACATTTTATAATTTAAATTTAATAATGCTGTCATTAACTCAGGAGGCGTATATTTATGAAATACACAGTACTAGGTGCAGGCGCAATGGGCCTGCGATACGGAATTTTACTACAGGAGGCCGGCTTCGATGTCGACTTTGTTGAGATCTGGGATCCACAAATTGAAAAAATTCGTGAACAAAATGGTGTTTACGTATCTCGTGACCACGAGAACAAGCATCTAGTGCCCGTCAAAATATATACACCTGAAGAATACAAAGGTGACCCCGACGTTTGGATTGTCTTCACTAAACAAATGCAATTAGCAGACGCCCTAAAACGAACAGCCCATGCATTCAAAGACCATCAATACGTAGTTTCCCCGATGAACGGAATGGGACACATCGACAAATTGAACAACTACTTTGACCAGCAAAAGATCATCGGTGGAACAGCCTTGATTGGAACAGTCTTAAACGGCCCTGGTGACGTCGACTTCATCGGTGCCAAAGGTGCCGGCAGCATGAAAATGGCCAACGAAACCGAAAAGCCCGACGAAACAACCAATCAAATCGTAGAAGACTTCACCAAAGCGAATCTAAACCCAACATTGACCACAAACTTCCTAGGAACCTTAATGGCCAAAGTAATCTTCAACTCAGTAGTAAACACATTATGTACCATGTTCGAGATCCAAATGGGAGAATTCATCCAATCCCCAGTAGCAGAAAAACTAGGCCGTCAATTAATCAACGAAGCCTTCGACGTCTGCGAAAGAGCCAACATCAAGTTATTGAACTCTCGTGAAGAAGAATGGCAAACAGTAAAATTTGTAAGCACAACAACAAATCCATTACACTACCCTTCAATGTATCAAGACATGTCCAAAGGTAGAAACACAGAAGTAGACTACATCAACGGCTACATCTACGAACTAGGTCTAAAGTATCACTATGAAGCAACAACCCATGACTACTTAAGAAACTTAGTCCACCTAGCAGAATTCTCAAGAGACTTCGACCCAGAAACCTTAGAAAAAGAAGTCCAACAAGCAGCCAATAAATAAAAAACATTAAAAAAAAGCAGGGTAAGGGAAATTCCGCCCAAAAATAAAAAAATAGGCGACTGATGAAAATCAGGCGTCTATTTTTTAAGCAAAATTTGAAAAATTTTGCGGTTCATTAAGTTGTTTAACGGTTTTGACTTTGGTCTTGGTCTTGGTCTTATATATTTTAACGTGGGAAAAAATCAACAAGGTAGATCAAGAAACCAAAATCTCAAGACAGGAAAAACAATAGACACCACTATTCAACTAAACCAATCAACCGATGTAAAAATAAGTACCGTACCCCACACCAACATAAGATGTTTGTACCAACCTAGGTCCTGTGGGGGTGGAGGGAATTCGCCGTCAGCCGCGAAATTTTCGTTTGCACGGCATGGGCCGTGCTTACGAAAAGACCCAGCTTTGAGATGTCCAAGGCGGTTTCCCTTGGATAGCTCAAAGTGGGTCCGCAGCGTTCCACGGCGCAATTCCCGGAACCCCCACAGGACCGGCAGTGAACCCCCACCCCAAAAACAACATACAATTAAAAATGACATTCCAAACAAAAAAGCGTTAAAATTAAAATATTAGAAAATATTAATTTTTCAAAAAAACAAACATCTACCGAAAGAAGGATTGACATGAAAATTTACCTATATGGTATTCGTGAAGACGAAAAAGGCTACTTAAAAGAATGGGACGAAGCCCATCCTGACGTAGACATCGACTACACAGACAAAATTTTTACAGCCGAAACAGCTGAACTAGCCAAAGGTGCCGATGGAGTCGTTATGGTCCAAACTCAACCATACGAACGTGAAGGATTAAAAAAATTGCATGATTTTGGCATCAGCAAAATCTCCGTCAGAAACGTTGGTTTAGACGGATTTGATTTCCAAGACTTACGTGATTTTGATTTTTCATTAACTTACGTTCCCGTTTACTCGCCTAACGCGATTGCCGAACATACTACCGGCTTGATCCTCCGTCTGCTCAGACGTGTTCCAGAATTCGACAAGAAATTTGCCAACGCCGACTTCAGATGGTTCCCAACCATTGGTGAAGAAATTCATGGCAAAACTGTTGGTGTTATTGGAACTGGACACATTGGTTCAGTTGTCGTTCGTATCATGATGGCCATGGGTGCTAAGGTCATTGCTTACGATATCGACCCTAACCCTGCCCTTGAAAACTTGGGCATTTACAAAGAAACTTTGGATGAAGTCCTCGAAGAGTCCGATATCATCACTATCCACACCCCATTGGCTAAAAAAGATATCCACATGATCGACAAAGCTGCCTTCGACAAGATGAAAGATGGTGCGATCTTCATCAACGCTGCTCGTGGTGGTCTAGTTGATACCGATGCTTTGATTGCTGCTCTAGACAGTGACAAATTAGGCGGTGCTGGACTCGATGTGCTCGAATGCGAAAATGATGTTTTCCAAAAGAAATTCGACAAGATAGAAGATGTTAAAGATCCTCAATTCCAAGCATTGATCAATCGTGACAATGTCATCATCACACCACATACTGCCTTTTACACGACAACTGCCGTTCACAACATGATTTTTGACTCACTCAACGACAACCTCAAAATGTTGTCAGGTCAAAAGCCTAAGTACCCAGTTGATATTTCAGCAGAATAATTTTTTCAAAACAGCTGTTGACAAAATATTTTTTCAGTCGTATATTTATCACCAATCAATTAAAACTTATTTAACTTTATTAGACGTTGAAGAGAAGAGTAGGATTTCCTAGTAGTTTGAAGCGACCGTCAGACAGTGAAAGGACGGAACGAACGAAAATCTGAACATGAGCTCAGAGTCTTACCCACGGTGCAAGCCAAAGGTACGCAAGGATGCGATATCATCCCGGACATGTTAGTGTCGTTGAGGTGTTTTATGTGAGTAAAACACGAATTAGGGTGGTATCACGGGAAATCGTCCCTACAATTTTGAAGTACATTTACTTCGTTATTGTAGGGGCGATTTTTGTTTTACCAAGAAGCCATAGGCTTCTTGGTAAAACACTGGTGGCATCGAAGATGCCAGGAGTTTCCGATTGAAAAGAAACAGAATACTTCCTGAAACTTTGAATGGAGCAACTAAAACTTCTAAGCAACCCACCACCAATACAAAACCCCACCAACCACATCCAACAAAGCTAAATAACAACAACCACACAGGAGGAACAACAATATGACTATCACAAGACAAAAATTAGGATTTCAACACGTAGGAAGTTTTTTAAGACCAGCTGAACTTAAACAAGCTAGAAAAGATTTCGCTGACAACAAGATCGATCAAGATCAACTTCGTGCTATCGAAGATGAAGCTATCACTCATTTGATCGAACAACAAAAAGAAGCTGGCCTTTCATATGCGACTGACGGTGAATTCAGACGTTCATATTGGCACTTGGATTTCTTCTGGGGCTTCGAAGGTGTTAAACATACTAACATCGGTTTAGGATACGACTTTTCAAATGGACGTTCACGTGACGACACAGCTGTCCTGACCGACAAGATCAGTTTCAACGCTGACACACATCCCTTCATCAAGGACTTCAAATTTACGAAAGCCGTGACTGACGATATCGGTGGCATCTTACCTAAGCAAACGATTCCCGCACCAGCACAGCTTTATCGCGAACTAACTCGTGGCGAAAACCAAGAGGCACTCGACCGGATCTATCCAGACAAGGAAGAATTTTATCAAGATGTTGAAAAAGCTTATCACGATGCTATTTTAGCTTTTTACAATGAAGGCGCTCGGGTCATCCAATTGGACGATTGTTCATGGGGTCGCTTGCTCGACAAGAAATTCTTAGCTAGTGACGAAGGCAAAAAATTAGTTGCCGAAAATGTCCAAGACATCTACTTGAAACTTAACAACGGTGCAATTGCTGATCTACCAGATGACTTAACGATTTATACTCACGTCTGTCGTGGTAACTTCCACTCAAGTTTCTTATTCTCAGGTGGTTACGACAACGTCGCCGACAACTTGTTCGGTAAAGAAAATGTCGATACTTATTTCCTCGAATACGATTCAGATCGTGCCGGAAGTTTCGCTCCACTAGCAAAAGTTTCTGGTGACAAGCGTGTCGTTTTAGGCTTAGTAACTACTAAAGACGGCAAACTTGAAGACCGCAACGTCATCATCGACCGCATCAAAGAAGCCAGCCAATACTTGCCACTCGACAGATTATGGCTTTCAACTCAATGTGGTTTTGCTTCCACCGAAGAAGGTAACGTCATTACTGAAGACCAACAATGGGAAAAATTAAAATTAGTTAAATCGATCCAAGACGAAGTTTGGGGATAACGCATAGGAGGACAATACTTATGACACTTACAAAACAAAAAATCGGATTCCAACACGTAGGAAGTTTTTTAAGACCAAATGGTTTAAAGCAAGCACGCCGTGCTTTTGAAGATGGCTTTTTAACCCGTAAAGATCTCACTGAGATCGAAGACGAGGCTATCAAAGACTTGATCATCAACCAAAAAGCTGCAGGTTTGAAGTATGTCACTGATGGCGAATTTCGTCGTTCATATTGGCATCTCGACTTTTTCTGGGGCTTTGAGGGTGTGGAACACATTCATTACGGCGAAGGTTATCATTTTGCTCATGAAGAAACTCGTGACGACACGGCTCGACTCGAAGGCAAGATCAGCTTTAATCCTATCACCCACCCTTTCATCCGTGATTTTGATTTTGTAAAGTCCGTGACTGACCAAGTTGGTGGAGTCCTACCTAAGCAAACCATCCCTGCTCCATCACAGCTTTATATTGAATTGATTCGTGGTGAAAACTTACAAAAAGTTAACGAGTTTTATCCTGATCAAAACGACTTGATCCATGATATTCAAAAAGCTTATCATTACGCGATCATTGCTTTTTACGATGAAGGCGCACGCGTGATCCAACTGGATGATTGTTCTTGGGGCCTATTCCTCGATGAAGACTTTTTGAAAACTGAAGATGGCAAAGCTTATGCCAACTCCGGTATCCAAGAGACTTTCATTGAATTGAACAACGGCGCCTTACAAGATCTTCCCGATGATTTAACGATCAACACGCACGTTTGTCGTGGCAACTACCACTCTGACTTCGCTTTTTCCGGTGGCTATGAACCAGTCGCAGCCGAATTGTTCGCTAAAGAAAATGTTAATTCGTACTTTTTGGAATACGACTCTAGCCGTGCCGGTGGTTTCGAACCACTAGCAAAAGTCTCCGGTGATAAAAATGTTGTCTTGGGCTTGATCACTAGTAAATCCGGTGAACTAGAAGAACGACAAGATATCATCGACCGGATCCATGAAGCTAGCCAGTACATTTCTTTAGACCGCCTCTGGCTTTCAACTCAATGTGGCTTTGCTTCCACCGAAGAAGGCAATGTTTTGAGTGAAAAACAGCAGTGGGATAAGTTAAAATTAGTTAAATCGATCATTGATGAAGTTTGGAAGTAATCACTATTGAAAACGCTTTCATAATATGTTATAAAGAACATAGGGAATAGAATACGTTATCTATGTTTGGAGGCGTTTATATATGTGGAACTTGATTGCAGATATTTTCAACGGAATTGTAGATTACACAATCAAATTTGACTGGGGATTCCACGATGATGACGACAAGTAACTTACAAATTCGTAAGACAAATGTAAGTAAAACAAATGTATAAGTACGGCCAAAAACTTTAGTATATTTTTCAGGAGGTAACAACCAAATGAAAAGTCTACTAAAGTTTTTATTTATCGCAGCATTAATAATTGGGGGTTCATACGTCGGGGCATGTGTTTACACCAAGGATAAAACCGACCAATTCTCACAAGCACTAGGCCAATACAACTTCCTAGTGAAACGTGAGCCATTATACGTCAAGATCGACAACACCAACGCCAAAGATGAAGACGGCTACGGCAATTACGAATACAACCTAACCAGCTACGACAAAGAAGGAAACGCCCACAAATCCAGCTTCACCGGCATGGGAAAGCTAAAGCAAGACCACTACTTAGAATTAGACACTAAGGGTGCTTATGTTTACACGTATAAAGAAACATTTCCGAATAAAATGCCGGAAAAAGTTGCTGAAAAACTCGTAAAATAGAGAGCGCAGCGAGGTTGGTCAGCTGCTGAGGATTAAAAAGCAGAGAGTGGAGGCACACGGGTAGCTGCTGAGGATTAACGCGGGTGGTCGAACAAGGTGCGACGAAGTCGTGCCTCGACCACCTGTGTTAACCGGAGGCCGCTGTGTGCCGGAACTCGTTTTCGCATACTTGAGGATAAAGGTAAAAAGCACTACCCCAATTTCAGCAAGTCTAGCTAACAAAGATTGAAGATTATATTTTATCTGAAGCAGTGCCGCGACTACATGTGTTAACCGGAGACAGCTACCTCGCGGAGCTCGTTTTCACATCAGAGAGTGGAAGGCAACGGTCAGCTGCTGAGGATTTAGGGACTATGGACAAAGAGGTGCTGCGGAGCAGTTCCTGTCCATAGTTTCTAAACCGGAGGCCGCTGTTGCCTGGAACTCGTTTTCACATCCTTGAGGATAAAGCTAAAAGACACTATCCAACCTGCTGCAAAATTAACCAGCAAAATTGGATAGTGTTTTTTTGCGTTGAATTCAGAAATAATGAGTAGTTGTTATATTTGTTGGTTGTATAATGTATTTACTTGTATTTATCTGATCAAGCAATTATAATGTATTCACTAGTAAGCACAAGGAGGGATATCATGCAAGATCTTAAAACTAGAAAACAAGGTAATTCAATAACAGTTACTATTCCAAAAGAATTCGGCATTGGTCCAGGTGTCTCAGTAAGACCTAAGAAAACTTCCAACGGATTTTCTTATGAGCTAGTTGATAATAAGGATGACTTCTTTGATTTTTCATCAAATATCCTGGCCGATGTGATTGATGATGGATTCCAAGGTAAAGATATACTCCATGAATTCGATAAACGAAAAGCCATGATTGACAAAGCGGTTAACAATTTAGGTAATGACGTTTCCGCTGACGAATACTCTGAAAATCGGGCAAGACAAGAATTTGGTTTATAACATTGCACTTTCTAAACATGTTCAGAAAGCCTTGAAAAAAATCAAGAACAAACAATTGGCCAATAAGTATTTAGATTGTATTTACAAAGTCATAGCTCTTGAGCCCGAAAGTGGGACAATGAAACAAGGAAACCTGCACGATCTTTATACCCAATCATTTACATACCAAAAAACAAATTATCGTGTAGCTTATACCATTAAAGATGACACATTAATTATTGTCATCTTGATTGGGTCCCACGAAAACTTTTATAAGGAATTACGACGAAAGATTTTTGATTAATCGAAAAAAAATTATTACAAAAAGGGCATTCCGCAAATTGCGAATGCCCTTTTTGACTGCATATTCAATTCAAAAACTTTTCAAATAACAACCATCATTCCGAAATCAAATCTCTCAAAGCCTGCCCCGTCCGCGATTCAGGATCTTTCAAACTATCCTCAGGACTACCTTCAAAGCAAACCTGACCACCATACTTACCAGCATCAGGTCCCATATCAACTAGCCAGTCAGCCTGCGAGATCAGCTTCAAATTGTGCTCGATCAAAATCAAAGTATTACCCTTATCGACCAAACTTTCAAACAAGTCGATCAATCTTTGCGTATCGTTCAAATGCAAGCCAGTCGTAGGTTCATCCAAGAAATAAATACTTCCCGTATGATCCAATTCCATCGCCAACTTAACTCGCTGAACCTCACCACCAGACAAAGTCGTCATTGACTGACTCAGATTCAAATATCTAAGTCCCACTTGATGCAGCAAACTAACTTTTTTATAAATGTTAGGAACATCTTGGAAAAAGTCGAGTGTATCGTTGATCGACAAGTTCAGCACTTCAGCAATGTCTTTACCGTGATACTTGTATTGCAAAGCTTCTTGGCTGTATCGCTTACCGTGACAAAGTTCGCACTCTTGAACGACCGGATCCATAAAAGCCATTTCGGTGATCATCACGCCCTTACCCTTACATCTAGGACAAGCACCCTTGCCGTTATAAATGAACAACTGGGTGGAAACTCCGTCATTTGCTTTACTAAAAAGCTTTCGTAGTGGATTCAAGATATTTAAATACGTAGCTGGCGTTGAACGAATATTGATTCCAACGGAATCCTGACTAAGGTCAATGTAGTCTTGATCAGCGACTTGTTGTTTGAAGGCGTGAACTAGCGTACTCTTCCCAGAACCCGCAGGACCAGAAACCACCGTCATCACACCTTGCGGGATCTTAGCTGAGACATTTTCTAAGTTATGCGATGTTACATTCTCAACCGATAACCACGATGTCGGCTTACGAGATGGACGGAAAGAAATTTTTTCTCGCAACATTTTTCCTGTGATCGTATCAGACTTCAATAGTTCAGGATAAGTGCCCGTAAACGTGACTCGACCACCATTTTTACCAGCTTGCGGGCCCATTTCGACCACGTAATCGGCCGCTGATATAATTGCTGGATTGTGATCGACCAAAACAATCGTGTTTCCTTGTTCTTTCAATTTTTTCAAAGACTTAGTGATCAACTGAATATCATGTGGATGAAGCCCAACACTAGGTTCATCTAAAACGTAAACCAAATCTGATAGCGAACTAGTCAAATACTTGGCGATCTTGATCCGTTGAGCTTCCCCGCCGGACAATGTATCAGTCCCGCGACCGAGTGATAAATAGCCTAAACCAATATCGACTAGAGCTTGGATCTTACTACGAAGTTCCCGGACCATCGTCTTAGCCTTAGGATCAGAAATACTATCCAAAAACTTCAACACATTCACAAGATCCATGTCACTTACTTCAGCGATATTTTTCCCCTCGATCTTACCGGTCAAAGCTTTTTTGTTCAGACGAGTCCCATGACAAACTGGACAAGGTCTGCGTGTGACAATTTTCGACAAAGCAGCTTCATGATGCCGACCTGAAGCACTGTGGATGACTGACCTCAACATCCGTGGAACTAAGCCTTCATATTGAGCCGTTCGAGCCCATTGAGCAGGCGGATTTTTTAATTTTTGACGTGGTGCATGCATAAACATTTCATATTCTTCATCAGAATAATCCTTGATCTTCTTATCAAGATCAAACAAACCACTATTACCGTACTCTTTCCAGCGCCAAGTACCGGGATGAAATCCAGTAAAAGTCATAGCTCCTTCATTCAAAGATTTCTCAGGATCGATCAGCTGACTCTCATCAACATCGTCAACAAATCCCAAACCTTGACACTCGGGACACATCCCTTGAGGCAAGTTAAAAGAAAACCACTCTGAATAACCAACCCAAGGTTGCCCGATTCGAGAAAACATCAACCGCAAAACCGAATAGATACCAGTGTAAGTAGCCAAAGTAGAACGAGAATTACGACCGATCGGCTTCTGCTCAACCACAATAGCCACCGGCAAATGATCGATCTCGCCAACCTCAGGCTGACCATACTTAGGCAAATACTGCTGAGTAAAACTAGGAAAAGTCTCATTCAACTCCCGCCGAGAAACAGCAGCCATAGTATCAAAAACCAAAGAAGACTTACCAGACCCAGACAACCCAGCAAAAACCGTAGTCTGATGCTTAGGAATATCCAAACTAACATCCACAAGATTATTCTCAGAAGCTCCACGAATAGAAATAGCCCCGTCAGCAAACAAATCAGTCATATAATCCTCCTTAAAAAATCAGCAAAATAAATCAAATAATGAATCAATACTATAAATTAAATGTTACATCATCCAACAAAAATGAACCAACCAAACCCCTCAAAAGAAAGAATTTTGAACAAAAAAAAGGCCAGAAGGTGAAACCGACTGGCCGGAAAAATAAAACTAAGTATATAACCACTAATCTGACTTAAGCACTAAGGGTTTGATCTAGAATCTTGAACTAGGACCTTGAACTAGGGCCTTGAATTAGGGATTTGAACTAGGGATTTGAACAAGGGTTTGAACAAAACTATAACAACAAAACAACCAACAACGCGCCCACCCCACAAAAAAATACTAAGCTTAGAGGCATAGAAGTTACCCGACGGGGTGCTCCTATGCCTCTATTACTTTATAGTGGTAGTGAAGACAGGCCGTACTCTTTTTTGGTCCTTGAGACCGTACCCAAAAATGGCTGCTTCACTTGTTTTAGTCAAT
>NZ_RHOM01000038.1 GCF_003946515.1 Companilactobacillus zhongbaensis
TCGTCAAAGAAGGAATCTACTATTTTAATCATGTAGATAGATCAGAAACAATAAATGGCCATACCCCTGCGGAATACAGGAGAATGGCCATTTAAGAAGTATTCAATTTTTATATTATTTCAAATGTCAACTTGACAGGGACCAGCGCAATTGCCCAAGCTTGATTTTTATTTTTTAAATTTCTAATTTTGTTAATTTTGCCAATAATTCCGATAGTTGTTTAACATCTTCAGTGCTAAGTAATGCATCGAATTTCTCAACTAGCACTTTATTTTTGGGGTCGTGGCCACAGTTGCCGACGGTCTCTTTAGCCTTGTCCGTCAGCTCAACCACGACTTCCCGATTGTTCTCAGGATTGCGTATCCGTGTGACATATCCCTTGTTTTCCAATCCCTTCAGGTGGCGAGAAATTGCTGAACCATTGATCTGGAGTTCTCTTTGAATATCCGTCTGAGTCATCTTTCCATGACGGTGCAAAAAAAGCAGCAATACGTAGCGAGTCAAATTGATATTCGTCTGACCTTTGAAAATTTCGGTCATATTTAAGTCAGCCATTTTTAACTGATAGAGTAAATTGATCAACTTCTCGACCTTCATGGAAAATACCTCCTAGCACACAGATTATGTGAATTACTGAACTAGTTAAATCTATTATACATCACTTTGTCAAAGGACAAAAACGGTTATTCATCTATTTTTTCTTCTTGTTGCGGAGCAACCGTATTTGGTTGCACGATCAAAGTCTCAGCCAGCAAGACTTCATTGTACAGTTCGAGCACGTAGTTTTGATACTTCGCCTCTTGTTGAGAGATCGTATCCAAATAATCCCGCTCGATCTGAAAGGCGTTCATGAAGGCCCGCATTTCCAGCTCTTTTTCAGGTCCCGTGAACTCAGGATGTTTAACGACATCGAGCCAAGCTCTAGTAAAGTCACGCATTTTGGTCCGTTGCTTTTGTGCCATCAAGTCAAACTTAACCGACTTCTTTACACGGTCAGGCATGTACATTTTGTCGATCGAAGCCAAAGCTTTTTTGACCATCTCGACTCTGATCTGGTCTAACTCTTGATCAGCATCTTCATCATCAACGTCTTTTTCAAGCAAAAATCTAAACGCAATCGTTGGGACGATCAAACTCAATAAGATCAAGGTGCAGGCTGACATTAAGACTAGATTAAAATCCAAGTTAGTGATCTTATACTCCGTTAGCATGTAGACTAAGGCTAATGTGACTGCACCGTGCACTCCACCGAGTGAAAAAATCCAACTCGAGCAATTATTCATCGACATTCTCATTCGTGCGTAAATGTACCTTGATGCTACGCCTATCAAATAGATAATGATCCCGATCCAAAGCCATTTAAACGTTAAACGATTGAAGTTTTCAGAAATGATGATCTTAACGAACATGTATCCTAAAACTACGAAGACAATACTGTTAAATAGCTCAGTGACCATCGAAATCAAGTCAAATTCCAAATGAACCTGACGAGCATTTAGTAAACGGCTCCGTTGAGCTTCGGCGTTATGTACTAGACCAGCACAAACGACCGCTATGATACCTGAAACGTGTAATAGCTCTGAACAATAGTAGAGTACAAACGGTGTTAAAAGATATAAAAAAGTTTGGGCATTCAATGAATTGAATGAACTACGTGCTAAAAATTGTCTGAACAAAACTAATATCCAAGCTATTAAAAATCCAAAGACCACGCCACCAACAGCTGAACGGAGAAAATCAACTAAGGTCTCGCCATAATTAATATGTCCATTGACATACCACAAAATGGTCATGTTTAACAAAATGATACCAGTAGCATCATTGAATAGTGATTCCATCTTCAAAAACGTTCCTTCTTTTTCAGGAACTTTGAGACCATTAGTAACTGAATCCATAGCGGTCGCATCGGTCGGTGTGCTCACCGCTGCCATAATAAACGCCAGTGGTAGACTGACTCCGGTAATTGCCCATACCCCAAATCCTGAAAGTATTAGGCAAACAACTACTAGGATAACAGTCATTTGAATGATGTGTTTCAGTTCTTTTCCCACTGAATTCAAAGGCGTTGCTTGACCTTCAAAGAACAATAACGGCGCTACGATCAGGCCAATAAAGATTTCCGAATTGAATTGAATCCCATGATCACCGAGAGCAGGGACTAAAGCGATGATCACCCCGGCAATCATACTGATATAACTGATCGATATTTTTGAAAAAAATTGAGCGATAAATATACTTATAACTGCAGCGATAATTATGATAAACGTTGAGATCATCAGATCCATGCGATAACATCCCCTTCAGTAACAATATTTTAAATATAGCACAATACTTAATAATTTATGACAAAAAGAAAAAGCCTAATGGAATCGATTTTTTCGACCCAAAAGGCTTTTTACATATTCTTACCTCAGTCCCCCTAAGGTAATCTCCTCTTGCACTAAATCAGGCTGTAGCAACAGATTTGCGCTTTTCCTCGGACTTAGCAACTAACTTAGCAGCAACCATGGAACTCGTTACGTTAGTAGTAGTTCTTGCCATATCAACGAAAGCATCGATACCAGCAAAAATACTGATCAACTCGACTGGAAGTCCTAAAGTAACGAACATGGCTGTCGCAAGCATAATCCCTCCACCTGGTACACCTGCGGTACCAAATGAAATGATCGGACACAAGATAATGATAACGATAGCTTGTGCCAAACTGATGTGACCACCCATTGACTGAATGGCGTAAACAGAAAGAAGTGGAGGCCAAATTCCGGCGCATCCTGACATCCCCATCGTCGTTCCCAACGAACCAACGAAGTTTGCGATGTTTTCTGGAACGCGTGACTTCTTAGTCAAACATTCAACGTAGAGCGGGAGTGTACCTGTACTACTTCTGGACGAAAAAGCCATTAATTGAGCAGGTACAATTGCTTTGAAAAATGCGATCGGTGAAGTTTTCCCCACAAATTTGAGTAAGAGTGTGTCGGTAAAGTAAATGTGGAAGAAGCAGCCGATAAATGTCAAAACAATGATCGTAAGTAGCGGTGTGAGAGCTTTGTAATCACTATTTCCCATAGTATCAGCCATCAAGAAGATAACTGAGTATGGTAATAGCTTAATAATTACAGCGATGATCTTATACACGATGGCATGAGATTGATCGATGAACTTTTTGAACGTATCCATTGAGCCAGCTTCTTTGGAAGACAAGCTAACGATAGCAATACCCACGATGATCGCAAAAAATACGACTGGGATAACTTTGCCATCGGCCATAGATTTGAACAAATTGTCTGAAAATAGATCAGTTAAAACTTGAGTAAATGGTGGCACCGAAGTTGGTTTGTACCCATCGACAATACTTAAGTGTCCGCCCTTTCCGATTCCTGAAATAACAGCCATCGCCATCCCAACGATCGCGGCTAACATAGTTTGGAAAAGGAGCCAAAAAACCGATTTGGCACCAATACTCTTTAGTTCTGTCATAGTTTTCATTGAGTAAATACTCTTGATCAATGAAACTAACAACAAAGGTATTACCATCATCGAAAGAACTCGCGTATAGATAGTACCTAAAACGGCAACGTACTCGGTATGCCCCTTAAAAATTATACCGATAACGAGACCCACTAACAGTGCAACTACTGATGCGAATGTAAAGTTCGATTTATTTTTTAGCAAATAAATCAAATAACAAGCTAGTAGAGAGACTGCTAGAGTTAATAAACTCCATAAGACAGTATTCATAATGAAATTCCCCCCGGATTCATATTGTGAACATTGCTCTCAACCACTTAGACATGTTACATGATTCACATTTGTTTTTAAAGCGTTTTCATTGAAATAAAATAATCTTTTTCATATTTTTTTGAAGTGTGATAATTATTATCGACATGTGTTTATTCTTGGAGAACATAACGGTGTTGTTAGTTGTTTTATTGGATATATATTTTGATTTTTTGAGGGGGGCATTGTGGTGGTATTTTGGTTTGTGGTTCACTGCCGGTTCCGGGGTGGGGCGCTATATGGGATTGGAACACGGCCGCACAAAAAATCCGTCACCGGGCAATCGTCAGAGATGACGTACCAATGGATATTCGATATAACGTGTATTTAACTACTCACTACAATAATCTGCAGGATGCTTTAAAAAAATTAAAACTAGTTATGATACACGAAATGTCTGATCATAAAACGGGAACTGTTTGTCAATGGAAAAGTTTAGCTTAGTGATGTTTTAATTGCCTGAATTATCAAATTTTTATCTCCAATTTCGCATAGCAATTTATATTTTCCAATAGAGTAAGAACACTTCTGTGACTCTCCCAATATTAAGGCTCTGCCATACAATTCAGGTTCCGTCGATCCTTCAAGATGTCTATTGATCCATTGCAAAATAATTTCTGAAATATTTTTATCTAACAACATTAACTGAGCAACAGCTGTTTTTGAAAAAAGGACTTCATATTTCATAATTTAATTCCCAACTTGTTGGCAACGTCTTTGATTGAATATCTAGTACCATCGTCATTTTTAACGGCCTCAGAATAAGCTTTTAAGTCGATGATATCCTCGATTTTTTCTACCATAGCTTTCTCGGCGAAACTATTGAAACTTTCTCCGGTGACTGCCAAATATTGATCGATTGCATCGCTTAATTCTTCGCTGATCCTAAGTGATTTAGTTTTCGTTGTCATCATCGATACCATCCTATTTTTTATTGATTTTATTGTAGCACTTTTGTAGCACGAAAATTCGAATGATTTAACGCAAGAAAAAAAGAGATATCACTCTCAATCACAGTGATATCTCTTTTTGCTTTCAACAATTATCTTGATTATTTGCCGTTAAATACAGCCAAACCACCAGCTGGGTTGTTCCAGTCTGGTTCTTGTGCTGTGACGATCAATTTTTCGTTTGTGAAGGCGTTGAGTCCTAGTTGACTCAATTCACGTCCGTAACCTGATCCTTTGACACCACCGAATGGCAATTCTGGTAGTGATACTAATAAGGAGTTTACGAAGACCATTCCTGTTTCGATTTTTTCAGCAACGGCTTTTCCGTGTTGAGCATCTTCTGACACGACGATTCCACCTAAACCTAGTTCTGAATCGTTTGCTAAGTCGATGGCTTCTTGATCTGAACCTACTTTGAATACTTGGGCTACTGGTCCAAACATTTCGTCGTAAAATTCAGGGTTGTCTTTGTCGATGTCTGTCAAGATCGTAGGTTGTAAAAATTGTCCTGGCAAGTCGATTGGTTCGTTACCATAGTAAACTTTAGCCCCACCAGCAACGGCCTTTTCGATCTGACCTTGGAGTTTTTCTTTAGCACGTTTTGAGTTCATTGGTGCAATCGTTGTCTTAGGATCCATTGGATCACCAGGGACTAATTTTTCAAAGTTTGCCTTGAGCTTCTTCAAAAATTCGTCGTACAAGTTGTCAGCCACGATAAATCTCTTATCTGATGTACATACTTGTCCTGCGTTGTAGATACGAACTCTCCAAGCCAAATCTACAGCTTTGTCGACATCTGCGTCTGAGAGCACGACGAAGGCATCTGAGCCACCGAGCTCCATTGAGTTCTTCTTCAAGTTTTTACCGGCATTTTCGGCAACTGATTGGCCACCACGTTTCGAACCTGTCAAAGCAACGCCTTGAACACGTGGATCAGCGATGATCTCTGATACTTGATCGTAGCTTGCGAACAAGTTTGTCAATGATCCATCTGGAGCACCAGCTTCTTGAACGATTTTTTCAAAAGCTTCGGCTGATGCTGGTGTGTTTGAAGCGTGCTTCAAGATCATTGGGTTTCCGACCATGAAGTTAGGTGCGAACACACGCATGATTTGGTAATAAGGGAAGTTCCAAGGTTCAACCATCATCAAAACACCAGTTGATTGGTGATAAATTTCGGCATCACCCGTATTACGTGAAGAAATTGGTGTTGGTTTGAGCATTTCGGCACCATTGTCAGCATAGTAGTCAGCAATGATGGCACATAGTTCGACCTCACCTTTTGATTCTGAGAACAATTTACCCATATCAACTGTGGCGATCTTAGCTAATTCATCCTCGTTTTTTCTCAAGAGATCAGCAATCTTGTGCAAGGCATCCGCACGACTTGCAGCCGGTTCATCTCTCCATTTCTTATACAATGCATATCCGGTACTCAATGCCTTCTCGATCTCGTCAGCAGTAGCACTCGGGTATTCCTTTACAAGTTCATTGTTATAAGGATTAACTGTCTTATAAGCCATACTCTTTCCTCCTAAATTCCTAACCAAAATAATAATATTAGTTATTCAAAAAATTACATAGTTATTCTAGAACAACATTTATTTTGTTTACAAACATTTCAACTCAAACGCTTTCATTTGTCAATCAGTTTGATTAGAAAAAAATTCAAAAAATAAACCGTTTTCACATTTAAGGAGCTTACAATAGTTGATATAACAACGATATCTACGTATAGACCAATTACAAAATATTTTGTGAAATAATTTAAACTTAAGACTTTCTTTAGCTTTAAAGTGGGCTATACTTCTTCACAATTGAGCAATAATGTTAATAGACCTTTCTTGTTAAAAAGCAGATTTTGGCTTTGTTTTTGAATGAAAAATAAAACTATTACCGTGACTTACTTACATTTGTTATAAAAAATCTCTCTAAAAAGAGAATAATCCGAGAAATTGCGTAATTACTATAGGAACAAAAAATGACATCCTGACGGATGTCATCATATTTGATGTATTTAGTTTTTTCCAAATTGTTTCACATGGAACATATTGTGGGAACGTACGATCAAAATACTAGATATTGTATTGGAACTGTTTTCATCAACAATCAGTAGTTATTTGTTGATGAAGCTGGCGATCTCCTTGATATCTGCCGGTGTCGTCCGACAACATCCCCCGATCAAATCAGCGCCACTTGTGATCCACTTTGGTGTTAACTCAGCAAAGTCATCATCTTGAGGGTTTTTCGTCCACGTTTTCGTGACTGGATCATAAATGTCACCATTATTAGGATAAACAACGATTGGCTTATCTGTGACTGCACGAATATTTTTGACTGCTTGATCGATATTTTCGAGTGTCGTGCAGTTAACACCGATAGCGGCTACTTGGTCAAAGACATTAAAATACTTCACGGCATCTTGCAATGGCGTGCCATCGCAAAGCGTTTCTGGGTCCTTGATACTAAAAGATAACCAGGCTGTTTGTTTAGGAAAATCTCGTTTCAACAAATTAACTAAGGCTTTGCTCTCGGCAAAACTAGGTTGAGTTTCAAAGGCAAATAAGTCGACACCGGCTTGGTCGAGTAGCTCCATCCGCGTTTGATGGAAATCCATAAATTCCTTTTCCGTCAGTTGATAGTCACCACGGTACTCACTACCATCTGCTAAATAAGCTCCGTAAGGACCGACACTTCCGGCAATCAAGGGATGCTTAGCCCGCTTTTTGCGCTCGTCTTCAGAAAGTGTTCCATAATATTCGTCACGAGCTTGATCAGCAATTTGCACAGCTTTAATGATCAAATCCTGGCTAGCTTTTTTACTCAAACCCATTTTCATAAATTTCTTCACGTTAGCTTGATACGTGTTAGTAATTGCAACATCGGCTCCCGCTTGAAAAAAACTTTTGTGAACGGCTAAAATTGCTTCCGGATTTTCAATCAAGGCGGTCGCTGACCAAAGATCATTGTCAGTGTTAACGCCTAGTTTCTCTAGTTCTGTTGCCATTGCACCATCGACCACTAATCCTGGACGTTGTTGTATGTTTTCTGAAATCAAATCAGTCACGTTCACATCTCCTTTATTGATAAACTAGTCTTGCGATATGTTTTCATGTAGTTTATTATTTAATATTAAACTTTTTTAATGATATTCTAATAGGAAATTTTATGCAAGGTGAACGCTGTGGAAGAAGAAAATAAAGAACACGTTAGTTTAAAACGAAATATGGAATCCCGCCACTTATTGATGATCTCTCTAGGTGGTGTGATCGGTACCGGACTATTCTTGAGTTCCGGTTATACGATCCACGAAGCTGGCCCGATCGGAACTATTTTAGCTTATGGGATCGGTGCGATCGTCGTTTACCTCGTCATGCTCTGTTTAGGTGAACTTTCTGTTGCCATGCCAGAAACTGGCTCATTTCACGTGTACGCCGAAAAATTTATCGGACCTGGGACCGGTTTTACCGTTGCCATCCTCTATTGGCTAACCTGGACAGTCGCCCTTGGTTCGGAGTTTACCGCTGCCGGTTTGATCATGCGACAGTGGTTCTCACAGTCGTCGACTTGGATCTGGAGTGCCCTCTTCATGATCGTCATCTTCGTTTCCAATGCTTTGTCGGTCAAATTTTTTGCGGAAACGGA
The DNA here is from genome assembly GCF_003946515.1 of Companilactobacillus zhongbaensis. GTDB lineage: Bacteria > Bacillota > Bacilli > Lactobacillales > Lactobacillaceae > Companilactobacillus > Companilactobacillus zhongbaensis. The sequence goes on from NZ_RHOM01000038.1 coordinate 8,373, forward strand.
ATTTTGGTTTTCCAGTATCAAGGTTATCGCCATCGTCTTGTTCATCGTCGTCGGATTCTTGGCAATTTTTGGAGTTATTCCTATTAAGGGCTACTCACACGCCCCAATGTTCACCAATCTAGTCAAAGATGGCATCTTCCCCAATGGATTCAAGGCCGTCTTTACTACGATGTTGACTGTTAACTTTGCTTTTTCGGGAACTGAATTGATCGGCGTTACCGCCGGTGAAACGAAAGATCCTGGCAAAAACATCCCTCGGGCGATCCACACGACCTTACTCCGATTGGTGATCTTCTTCATCGGAAGTATTGTCGTCATGTCAGCTTTGATCCCCTGGCAAAAAGCCGGCGTTGATCAAAGTCCTTTCGTTCTAGTATTTAAGAGTATTGGCTTGCCTTTTGCCGGTGACTTGATGAATTTTGTTGTTCTGACAGCAATTTTATCCGCCGCAAATTCTGGATTATACGCTTCAACAAGAATGTTGTGGTCACTAGCTCATGAAGGAATGATCCCGATGAAATACGCTAAAACTAACGAACACGGAGTTCCAATGATCGCACTGTGCTTGAGTATGTTGGGTGGTATTTTGGCATTGATCTCCAGCGTCGTCGCTGCATCAACCGTCTACCTAGTGTTAGTATCGATCTCAGGACTAGCTGTTGTGATCGTCTGGATGGCGATTGCTTTATCAGAGATCAACTTCCGGAAGCAATTTCTCAAATCTGGTCACAAGCTGTCTGAGTTGAAATTTAAGACCCCTTGGTATCCAGTAGTCCCATGGCTAGCTTTCATCTTGAGCTTGTTGTCCTGTGTCTTGATCGTATTTGATCCTAACCAAAGATCGGCACTTTATTACATGGTTCCATTCTTGATCCTTTGTTACGCAGTTGAGAGATTTAGTTCTCGTGCTAAACGGAAAAAAGCTATTTCTTCAAATGAAATTGAATAAAATCACATAAAAAAAGCGTTCTAAAGTCTAATGATGACTTTGGAACGCTTTTTTATATATCCTTTAGTTATCCATACGGATGATCTCTAAATCTTCTGCTAAATAATCTCCGATGTGATCAAGAAATTCTTTAAAATGCGGTGTTTCGTTGTGTGAATCGACTGCAGCTTGGTCCTTCCAGTGTTCGATGATCTCATATTCATCGTCAGCACCTAATTTCTTGTAGTGGCCATACGAAACGTTGCCAGCTTCTGATCTTGAGCCTTGGACTAGCTTGTCGATGAAAGCTTCGTATTCTGATCTTTTTGCTGGGTTGATTTTTAAACTTACGTTGATGATTTTCATGGTTTGGTCTCCTGTTTTTATGTTTTATTTTACTGCTTGATTGGGGTGGTTTGTGGTTTTTGTTTTAGATTGGCGGGATATTTTAAATATGGCTTGTTTGTATATTTTGGTTGGTGGATCTCTTTTTATTTGCTACCAAACGGTCCTTTGATTGTTGGTAGATCTTCTTTTGATTGTTACCAAACGTTGCCTGTTTTATAGCGGAAACACGTTCCAGGGCACAGAAGTCTCCGGTTAACGCGTGTGGTCGCGTAACGGATTGGAAGAGATAAGTTAGTGCTATCTATTTTTTTCTTGCTAAACTTGCTGCATTTGGATAGTGCTTTTTTATCTTTATCTTCAAGGATGCTGAAACGAGCTCCGCGAGGTAGCGGCCTCCGGTTAACACAGGTGGTCGAGGCAGGGCTTTGCCGCACCTTGTTCGACCACCCGCGTTAATCCTCAGCAGCTGACCAACCTCGCTGCGCTCTCTGTGTTTTAATCCTCAGCAGCTACCCGTGCCTTTCAACGCTCTATCTTTTTCCGTTCTCTATTGTTAGATACCCACCATCAATATTAACAACATCAAACCCATTATTCCTCAATATCCGACTAGCGATGTACCCTCGTAATCCTGCACGGCAATATACGTAGATCGGTTGGTCTTTTGGTAGTTCGTCTAGATGCTCTCTGATATGGTTTAAGGTCATTAATTTGCTTGTTTTGACGTTTCCTTCGCCGTATTCAGAATCTTCTCTGACGTCGATTATGTAGGCTTTTTGCTCTACTAGTTTGTCTACTTGATTCCACTGGATGGTTTTTACTCGGTTGTTGATCATGTCGTCTGCTACGTAGCCTAAAAAGTTTACTGGGTCTTTGGCGCTGCCGTATGGTGGTGCATAGGACAATTCTAGCTCGGATAATTGATTTACTCTGGCACCAAATTTCATGGCGGTGGCGATAACGTCGATCCGTTTGTCGGCTCCTTTTTGACCAACTGCTTGTGCTCCCAAGATCTTGGCATTATTATCAAAAATTATTTTTAGATCTAATGGTTTGGAATCTGGATAATAGCTGGCATTTGATTCCGGATGCGTGTGGATAACGTGATATTTGATGCCGTGTTTTTGAAGTGCCTTTTCGTTGTCCCCGGTCGACGCTGCGGTTAAATTGAATACTTGAGCTACCGATGTGCCTTGAACTCCCTTGTAATCGACGTCGATACCGTTGATCACATCTGCAACTAATCTCCCTTGTCGGTTGGCAGGTCCTGCTAAAGGGATGTTCGTCATGGTGTGATCCACCAAGTTCTCGACTTGAATCACGTCACCAATAGCATATATATGAGAAAAGTTCGTCCGGAACTGGTGATCTACCTCGATCGTCTTCTTAACGCCCAACTTTATCCCAGCAGACTCAGCTAATTCGCTAGCGGGAGTGACGCCAATGGCTAAGATTGTGAAATCGGTCGAAAGATTTTGGCCATCTTGTAAGACTAATTTTTTACCATTGTCTTGGATTTCTTGTAAGCCGTTATTTAAAAACAACTTAACCCCTTGATTTCTGATCTCTTGATGGAGCAATTGTGCCATTTCAAAGTCTAGATTAGGCATAACTTGATCTGACATCTCAACTAATTGAACTTTCAATCCCAGTCTCTTCAAGTTTTCCATGACTTCGATGCCGATGAAGCCTCCACTAATGACCGTGGCAGTTTGGTCAGGATTACTAGCTGCTTGTTTGATCTGGTCCATATCTTCGATATTTCTTAAAGTAAAAATGTTATTTGCTTCTGCTAAGCCCGGAATTTTTGGTACGATTGGCTTAGCACCTGTTGAAATGATCAACTCATCGAAGCTTTCTTGATAAGTTTCGTTTTCTTTCAGGTTTAACACAGAAACTTCCTTATTTTCGGGATCGATTTTGGTAACTTCTGATAAATTACGGATATCCAAATTGTAGCGGTCAGACATCCCTTGAACTGTTTGGACCATTAATTCAGAGCGATTTTTTATCTTATCGCCAATGAAATACGGCATTCCACAGTTGGCAAAGGAGATATGTTCACCTTTCTCAAACATGATGATCTGATCGTCCTCATTTAATCTTCTTAAACGGGTTGCTGCAGTTGCTCCACCGGCAACTCCACCGATTATCAAAATTTTTCGTGCCATAATACCCTCCCATGTATTGTTTTTCATTTCACAATCATTATACCTATCCGGGGTATAATAAGCTATAATTATAAAGCTATAAGCTGTTCTTCGTATATATCATGATTAGTAAATAATTAGAGGAGATAATGATATGTTAATGATTCTGATTGGTGTTTTGATTGGTATCGGTCTGCCTATGCAAACCTCGATCAACTCACGACTAAAGGTTGCCGTGGGGTCACCATTTCTCGCTTCCTTGACCTCATTTACCCTAGGGACTATCTTCCTAGCACTCATAACTATCGCCTTGGACCATAGTTTAACATTTTCCGGGAGCCTTTTTAGTAGTCAGCCGATCTGGATCTGGTTCGGTGGCTTTTTAGGAGTGGTTTATTTAACTTCCAACATTCTCTTGTTCCCTAAGCTTGGCAGTGTTCAAACGGTTATCTTTCCGATCATGGGTCAGATCATCATGGGACTAGTCATCGATAGCTTCGGCTTATTCGACTCGATCTTGAAACCACTCAGTTGGACTCGTTTGTTCGGAGCTTTGCTCGTCATTGCCGGTGTCATCTGCACGGTTGCCATGGACAATATCATCCATAAAGTCCACCACCAGACGCTTTCCGAACCGAAAAAATCCGGACTGATGATCTGGCGGATCGCCGGGATAATTGCCGGTATGCTGGGAGCTTCGCAAACTGCTATCAACGGACATCTCGGGGTCGTCTTGCACTCATCCGTCAAAGCTGCCTTCATTTCATTTTTCGTCGGAACAGTCACTTTGATCATCATCGTCCTGATCACCCATCCCCAACTGAAACTGACCCACTCTAAAAATGGTAACCCTTGGTGGATGTGGCTTGGCGGTCTCATCGGGGCATTATTCGTCTTCGGAAATGCCTACTTGGTTCCAATCATTGGGACTGGTCTAGCCGTCGTCATCATTCTCGTTGGACAAATGACCGGTAGCTTGTTAGTCGATCAATTCGGACTGCTCCAATCGAAAAAAAATCCCGTATCACTCGTCCAGATCATCGGTATTTTAATTATGATTTCGTGCGTGGCACTGATTCGGCTGTTTTAAATTAAAAACATTATAATTAGGTTAATAAATTAGTCAACACATTAAGAATATGTGTTGACTTTTTTAATTTATTGCAAATTTTTGATTTATCTATTGATTATTGAAGCTTGCACTTTCATAAATATTTCTATACTGTGAAATGTGAAATATATTTCAAAGACATTTTTTAAGGGGGAATTCGTGAACTTATATTTTTGCAATTGCATGTAAGCGAAAACGAGATTTTTTATGAAAAATAAATCTGCAAATTGGACTTCGATCCTGCCATTCCTGATTTTTGTGGGACTTTATCTGTTTGTCGGGATCTTCCTAACGCTTTCGGGAAATCCGAAGGGCTTCTATGCGATGCCTGCCGCTATTTCCGTGATCGTTGGTATTATTTTTGCATTTATCATTTACAAAGGCACGATCGACGAGAAATTCAACAGTTTGATCGCCGGGTGTGGTGATAACAATATCATCATCATGTGCCTGATTTTCTTATTAGCCGGGGCTTTTGGTAGTGTTACTGAAAAAATTGGCGGTGTTGAATCAACCGTTAATTTAGGACTTCGTTTAGTACCTAGCCAATTCATCGTTCCTGGTATGTTCTTGATAGCTTGCTTTGTTTGCTTGGGCATCGGTACAAGCATGGGGACGATCGCAACTATCGGTCCAATCTGCATTACTTTGGCAGCAAAAACGGGTATCAACCCAGCATTGCTTTTGGGTGCTTTGCTTGGTGGTGCAATGTTTGGTAACAACATGTCGATCATTGCCGATACTGGTATTGCTATCACACGGATCTTGGACGTTCCGATCAAGGAAAAATTCAAGGTCAACATCAAAACTACTGGTTTAGCCGTTATCGGAACCGTTCTCTTGTACTTCTTCTTTGGCAACACTGGAGCTACAACGATCTCTGACATCGGTGGTTACAACCTAGTCAAGATCTTGCCTTACATTGCCGTTCTAGTGATCTCACTAATGGGCGTCAACGTCTTCGTAGTCTTAACTCTCGGTATCATTTTAGCGGGCGGTATCGGAGTTTACTACGGCGACTTCTCGATCCTTGGTTTCACTAGCAGCATTCAAACCGGATTTTTAAACATGTTCGATGTTTTGATTTTCTCACTCTTGATCGGTGGTTTAGCTGCCATGGTCAAGGATGCAGGCGGAATCGAATGGCTCAACATCAAGCTTAGAAAGATCATTGTTGGTCAAAAATCTGCCCAATTTGTTTCAATGCTTTTGCCAGGAGCAGTCGATGCCTCACTAGCTAACGATACCGTTACTTGTGTGGTAACTGGTCCGATCGTCAAAGATATTTCGGATGACTACAAGATCGACCGACGCAAGTCAGCATCGCTGATGCACACGACCGTCTGTGTCCTACAAAGCATCTTGCCTTACGGGGCTCAGATTTTACTCGCAACAAGTTTAACGTCTGGCAAAGTTTCACCTATCGCCATTATTCCATTCCTGTGGTACGGCTTTTTAGCATTAGGAATTTCAATTATAACGATTTTTATTCCATCGAAAACTTCTATTAAAGATAGTATTAATGAAAAGAACATCAATCGTTTTTCTGAAAAAGCTGTCGAGCCAAATCCACAGTAAAAAAAATTTTTAAATTAAACGCTTTCATTTTTTAATTAAATTTAGTTAAGAATCACGGGGGAAAAACAACATGACACACAATTACTACGAGGAAGCCAAAAAATTTGGGGAAAAATATCTTAAGCCTTATGCAGCTGATATCGATGAAAAAGGAAGATTTCCTAGTGAATCGATCAAAGCTTTACGTGAAAACGGCTATTTCGGCTTAGTCATCCCTAAAGAGTATGGCGGACAAGGCTTAGGCGTGGAAGAACACGCTCAAGTATGTACTGGACTTGCTGAAAGTTGTGCCAGTGCTTCACTTTGTTACATGATGAGTAACGTTGGTGCTTACTGCTTATCACTCTACGCATCAGAAGATTTGAAAAAAGAAGTCTTGCCTAAGGTTGCTTCTGGGGAAGCTATCCTAGGACTTGCTTACAGTGAATCAGGTACCGGTACTCACTTCTACCTACCAGAAATGAAAGAAGACACACAAGACGGCTACGGTATTTTAAGTGGTCGCAAGAGTTTCGTTACGACAGCTAGAGAAGCTGACTACTACCTAACGATCGCTCATTCAGAAAAACAAGATACTAACAACCTTTGGTTAGTACCTAAAGATGCTAACGGCATGTCATTTGAAGGCCACTGGGATGGAGTTGGTCTTCGCGGAAACTGCTCTGTACCAATGGTCCTCGACAACACTAAAGTTGACGACTTCTACAAGATCGAAGGAAACGGTGACGGCGATCGCTTGATCTTCATCGTCGGCCTAGCTTCAGCTTGTGCCGGTATCTCAATGGGCATCGCTGACGAAACTGCCAAATACGTAAAAAGCAGAACTTACTCAAGTGGTAAATCACTTGGTGACATCGAATCAGTTGAAACAGGCCTAGCTAACCTTTACAGCAATGCCTATGCAGCTCGTGAAACATTATTTGCAGCCGCTCAAAGTGTAGATGACAACGATGAGGACGCCTTCCAAAACGCCATCGCAGCACGTGTCAACTCAACTAAAGCTGCCGTTCAAAATGGTTCTGAAGGAATGAAACTATTCGGTGGAATCGGCTACGTTCACGACAAACAACCAATGGAAAGACTAATGAGAGATTCCCTAGCTGGCCAAGTAATGGCACCAGGAATCGACGTCCTACGCATTTGGTTAGGAAGATTATTAGTTGAATTGCCTTACATGAGAGACGATCAAGGCGCAAATTAAAAAAAATTTTTTATGAAACAAAATTAGGGGGAAATTTTAAAATGAGTAAAGAAACAATCAAATTAGGTGCCGTAGCATATTCACCATCAGTTACAGTCGTATGGGACATTATCAAGAAATATTTTGCAACAAAAGACGTTGATCTAGAATGCGTCTTCTTCAAAGACTATCGTGCACAAGTTAAATCATTAGTTGCTGGCGACATCGACGTAGCTTGGAACTCACCACTAGCTCAAGTTGAAGCTGATATCAAATCAAACCACACTTGTGGCTACAGTTACATGCGTGACACTGACTTAGATCGTAAGAGTACTTTCTTAGTTAAAAAAGACAGTGGTATCAAAGGACTTGAAGACTTCAAAGGAAAGACTATCGGCTTCGGTGCTATCGATTCACCACAAGCACGTCTCATCCCTCTTGAATATTTGCATGAAAACGGCCTAGAAGCAGGCAAAGACTTCACTGAAAAAACATTCGACGTTGATGTCGGCTTAGACGGCGACCACGTTGGTGGCGAAGTAGATGCCCTTCAAGCACTCAAAGATGGCAAGATCGACATCGCAGTCACAACTGAGATCAACCGTGAAAACTGGACTAAAGATGGTACTATCGATCCAAGTCAAATCGTAGTAGCAGCCTTAACTGGACTCTATGACCACTGTATTTTCACAACACGTCCAAACTTCCCAGAAAACTTGAAAAAAGACTTCGAAGACGGATTATCAAAAATGGACTACAACAATCCAGAACACAAAGAAATGATGGACCTCGAAGGTCTCAAAAAGTGGGTCCCAGGTAGAACAAGTGGCTTCAAACTACTTGAAAACGCCGTTGACTACTTGAATTTCTTTTAAGAGGTAATAAATATGCAAAAAACATATCCACTCTTCCCGACCTCACTGATCGGAAGCTGGCCGAGAAGTAGAGAAGTCTTATTAGCACAACGTCAGCACCGGAATGGCAAAATGTCAGACCAAGAATTCAGCGATTTGATCGAAAAAGAAACCGCCAGGATCATCAAGATCCAAGAAGACGAAGGATTAGATTTCATCGTCTCCGGCGAACTCTCCCGTGATAACTACTGTTCCTTCGTAGCGGATAGGATCGGTGGCGTCGAGCTCTTATCAATGAATGACGTCGTTGACTACATTGCCGACAAGCAATCTTTTGAAGACATCTTAGACGTCCTAGACGTCCCTTCGATCGCCATCAGAAATGCCATCTGTACCGGCAAACTAGAATATCATCCAATCGCAGTAAACGAACTAAAGCTATTGAAAAAATATACCGACAAACCAGTCAAAATAACGCTCCCTGGGCCTTATTTAATGACTCGTTCAATGTGGTTAGCAAAGCTTTCAAAAAAGGCTTACAACAGCAAAGAAGAGCTCGGACAAGACGTCGTCAAGATCTTGCAACAAGAAATCGACAGCCTCCAAGAACTAGGAGTGAACGTCATCCAATTTGACGAGCCAGTATTGACCGAAGTAGTCTTCACCGAAGGAAAAACTAGATCCTTCATGTGTGCAGCACTAGCTGAGAAAAAAGATCCACACGACGAATTAGAATTCGCCAAATCACTACTAAAACCCGTGATGGATCACGTAGACCGCAGCAAATCATATGCATCCCTTCACGTCTGCCGTGGAAACTGGAGCAATGACGAAAGCATCCTACTATCAGGAGCCTACACACCACTACTAGACCTCTTCGAAAAAGTCGACCCTGACATCCTGACACTAGAGTATTCCACACCAAGAGCTGGGGACTTCAGCACCTTAATGGCCTCCAAGCAGATCCGAGAAAATGACATCATCGGACTAGGAGTAGAAAACCCAAGACTGCACCAAGCAGAAACCGTCGACTTCATAACTGACAAAGTCAAAGAAGCCCTAGAATACCTACCACCAGAAAGAATCTTTTTGAATCCAGACTGTGGCTTCGCAACCTTCGCCAATCGCCCAGTCAATCAAGAAGAATTCATCATCAACAAGATCCATTCGCTAGTAGAAGCATCGAAAAAACTCAAAGAAGTAACAGTCACTGATTAGAGGGAATTATGAAAAGACTACTAAACGAGAGCAAATATTATAATATTAATCTACGTGCGGTTTCCAAAAACAAAGAAAAAAGCAAAATTTACCTAGACAACACCATCTACGACATCGACAAAGAAATCAGCTTCGACTCAGAGAACACCGAACCAACCAGCACCACACACTTCGTGGACGCACTGGCCAGCTCGATCATCTTCTCCATCACCAACTACGACAAAAAGCACGACGACGTAGTAGACGAAATCGAAGGCAAATTCAGCTTCCAACTCACCAATCCCTTATCATACATAGGAGTAATCGGCTACGAAGGCGAACCCAAGATCGACAAAGTAGACCTAACACTTTACATCGTCTCCTTCGCAGAAGAGGAAGAACTAACCAAACTATGCGAAAAGGCCATGAAAAACTCGATCATACTAAACTCGATCAAGGACAGTATTGAAGTAAATACTCGCATCAAACTAGTTTATTAACATCCAATCCACACTGTTGAAAACATTTTCGTAAAAACAAAAAGTTATCAACAAGTGGAAAACTTTTCAAAGAGTCAAAGATAAAAAAGACTCCATCAAAAAAGCGGCGTTTCAGAAAATCAAAATCTGAAACACCGCTTTTTTAGTATGTAGAAAATTAATAATACCCCCATACCCTATATAAAAAAATATGTGAATGAATAATGACAAAAATAAGAAAGAGGGATGTATGTCAAAAACCGCGAGATTGCGAGGAACGAGCAAGTGAGCAAAAAAGAATAAGAATAGATAAAAAAAGGAAAAAGGCGCAGTGTGGCGAAGCAAACACCAGCCCGAAAAAAATCAAGGCGAGAGTGCGGTCCCAATGCACGCGAGCCAATAAGCGAAAGCAAGCAATAAAAGTAGTGTTTCTATACTCTTATCCAACAAACAAAGGAAGAAAAGATTGCAACAAAAAGGTACGCCAGGAAGCAAAATGAGCGGAGCTTTAGTCCCGCGAACCGAGAAGCAGCAAAGAGCTCAAACAAAACAAATCTTGCCAAAAAAACTAGGAAGCACCTATTCCCCAACTAAAAACAAGGGGGGATTGCTCCAATCTAGACGGAGGGGCCCCGGGATACACACCTCAGCCGCCAGATTCCTCTTGGCGACGAAGGAGCTTAGAGGAAGGCTCGTATTTGAAATGCCCGAGTGGTCTTCTCGGGTAGTTCAAATCGATGCCGTGAGCCATATTTTTCAACCGGACGATTTAAATATAATAATTTTTTAAGCAGCCATTCCTGACATTTCTCGCATTTCTGCAGGTGTTAATCCGTTATTTTTGGTTGTTCTTCTTTCTGTGTTGAAATATATGATGCCTT
>NZ_RHOM01000039.1 GCF_003946515.1 Companilactobacillus zhongbaensis
TGCGAATTATGGTATTCTGTTGATGCATCAAGACGAAAAACCTCTTTCATTGTTAGTGTCGGAACTCCAATGATAACTGATTTTTCCGTCTTGGTGTTTTTTTATTCAGATTTTCTTAAGGTGGCTAACTTGATTATAAAATTCGCCAATATTATATTTTCTATATTTTTCGATTTTAAGATTTTTCATCGTGCCTTTTGGGGACGATCAATTTTGGTGGGGCAAAGCCGGCCGTTTCTTACTCAACCACGGATTTTTTACGACTAAGGATCCTTCCTACATCGGTGGTAGTAGTAATGGTCGTTATTTTTCTAATGTTTTAATGATATTTGGGATGCATCATCCGTTGTACAATTTTATTTTTTACGGATTGTTTGCGACATTATTAGTTTATTTGTTGTGGAAATTGTCTAGTGGCAAAATGGGTCTTTTCTTCTTATCGTTGTTGATCCCATTGACTTTGAGTCGCGCCTATACAGCTGGTGCCTGGTTTTGGAACGCAGCATTTGTCAATTACGTCCCAGCGATGGTGATCGTTTTAGCGTATTTATGGCTGACGAAAAAATATTTGTTGGAACATAAATTACTCGATATCTGGATATTGGTAGTTTTGTCATTGGTCCTGGGTTTCATCGGAGGACTCTTCGTAGAACACATCACGCTGTATCAAGTGGCCATGGCAGTGGTAGTTATTTTAGTAACCTGGAGGCTCGTTCGATCGATCCCGAAATACCAATGGGCATATTTGATTGGATCAATCGGATCGGCCATTTTAATGTTTAGCAACCGATCTTACTGGGTCAAATCAAGCTATCGCGATACAAATTTTTCATTTGCCAATAGTCTAAGAACTTACGTCGAAACTTCGCACTATTGGATCGTGACGTTTAACTTAGCCTTGAACCTGCTATTGATGGTCGGGATATTTGTTTCGATTTGGCATAAAAGTAAAAAACAGCTCTGGGATTATTTGACGATGGGAGTTGCGGTCTTTTTTGCGGGATATTACGCTTTGGTCAATGCATTCTTAGCCCGCCAGCAGTCAAATGATGTCTTCATACCGGTCAATATTGGCAACACTTTGCAAAATTTTGATGCGATCATGTCGGTCTTATTCATTATCTTTTTGTTCTTGAGCCTGTTCGTCGTGGCAGTACCTAAGTCAACGAAGTGGATCTTGTTGTATTGTTACTTGTCATTCGGCTTTTTGACGGGGCCGTTTTTGTTGATAACGAAACCGATCAGTGCCCGAGAATTTTTTAACGGTACAATGTTTTTGTATTTGTTTGCGATGATTATTTTGGCTAACATTTCGATCCAACGACCACAGCTTAAAAAAGCGATTCCGATTGCTTTGGTGGCTGGGATCTTGACGATGTCTAGCTATTATATGGTGGGGAATGTTACGAACCATTTTGCTTATTTGGAACGGTTTGAGGAGGCGCCTTTTGTTGGTGCTGTTCCGCTTGATCGGCGGATTCCTTATCATGATTTAATGCCTAACCGTGATCTTTATAGTACTCCGGATAGTATATTGTATTGGAGCAAGTATCGTTGTCGTTCTTTTGTTGGTTATTTGTTTTATTTTGATTATCGGTAGGGATAGTGGTGGTAGTTTTGTTTGAGGTTCAATGCCGGTTCCGGGACGGGGCGCTATATGGGACTGGAACGCTGCGGACCCACTTTGAACCAATCGAGCATAGGCCACTCGCTTGTTTCAAAGCTGGGTCTTTCACTTAGCGGTAAACCGCTAAGTGAAATTTCGCGGCTGAGCCCATATAGCGCCCCGCCCCTCCACCTAGATGGTAGTCAATAATCATCTCTTTTTTTGAATGTGACCGATCTTTTTTGTACAAATTGGCACTTTTTGCTCGTCCTAGTTTTTGCGGTCTATCTCAATATTTATCTTGGTTTGTAAAATTAAGTGCAAGTTCAAAACCAAACCCGAAACCAAAACCAAAATAAAAACCATACCTAAGATCACACTGCTTTAAATATTGAGACATCAACTTCAAGCTGTATGTGTATATCAAATTCCGAATCTATGTTGTTTTTACTTGATTATAGGAAGTTATATGTCTGTATTATTATTAAATCCCCCAAATGAATCTGAAACTGTTCTGTTTCGTATGAGATGGAAAAATGATATCCTCAATTCTTGATGATTAAATGATTTATTGAATCGAGTCATTGCGATTTGATTGTTTTAAAGAGGTATGTTGTATGAAGAGGGATAAGATGTTTTTTGTTGGTTTTTTTACGGTATTAATTTTGGGGTTGGTTCTTAATTATGTTCCGTATGTTCAGCATTTTAATTGGATTGTTAAATTGATTATTATTGTTGTGGTCGCACAATTTTTTGGCTTTTTTGTTGAGAAATTTGCTACAATGGGAAAATAATTCTTAATAAAAATAGGAGCTCTGAAGTCAAGGCCTGACTTCGGAGCTCCTATTTTTATTCTATGGAAAAGTGGTTAAAATTTTTTATTTTTTGTAGAAATCAGCAATTTGTGTAATTACCATATCTTCTAGTGCAATCGGTAGGTGGAAGGTTGTGATGAAGTCTGCTGATGAGACGTCTTCTTTTTCCTTTGATTCTAGGTATGGTTTTAATAGTAAGGAGATGGCTGTTTGGTTGGCTTTTCCTTCGATGCCATTTTTGGTGGGGGAGAAGTATAAGCATGATCTTTCGTCATCTTTATTAAAAATGTGCCCGAGTTCATGAGCAAGCTGCATTGGGATGTCATCTCGATTGTGCCAATTGGCATTCATTGCAATCAATCTTTGACTCACGTTAGTAGCAGGTGGTGTTGATGGAGATAAGTCCATGAATTCCACACCGATGTTATGTTGTAAGGCTAAATTTAGTAGATAAGTTACTGCTGTATTGTTATTCATGATTTCGTTTACCACCTAACAGGAATCTTTTCATAACTTCTAAGTCTTCCGGTGGAATGGGTCTTCCTTCAAACGTCATAATAACGTTGTCGTCATCAATGTCCACGGTAGTTTTTTTCTTGGTATCTTCAGCTTCGCTATTATTTTTGCCGAGCAAGTAGTCGACAGAAACGTGGAGTACCTGAGCTACTTTAGTAAGGTTTTCAATACTTGGTTTTTGCGTTTTCCATTTGTAAATTGCGTTCTTTCCTAGGCCAGCTTTTTCGTTCAAACTAAGTAAACTGTATCCTTGAGCGTTAGCCGTTTCTTTGACCTTGTCAAACAGTGTCATCCGGAAAGCCCTCCTTTAAAAAAATTAGATAATTATCTTGACTAATTTAGACAATAGTCTTATAGTTAAATCATCAAGAAGAAAGCCAGCAGTAATGAATCGATCACCCAAGCTATCAGACCGGTATTTTAGCTAGGGTTATTCATTAATGCTTTTTATATAAGCTTATTATAGACAATTGTCTAACAGAGGTCAATTCTTGTGTCTAATAAATAGAAGGTGAGAATTATGATTTGAGAAAAATTAAATAATTCATACCAATAAAAAATGCAACAAAGGAGTAAAAGATGATTAGATTTTTTAGTACATTTAATAAAACCGTATTAGGAATTGGTGATGGTGGATCGTGGGGTAGTGTTCCACTGTATCAATTAAATGCAAGTCGCACCCAATTTTCACGGGCATCTCGTAGTTTAGGGAAAAACACCGACTGGCAAGTTAATAGTTATGCCTACAATGAAGATGATGGAAATAAATACTTACAAGTATCCACTAATGAATGGGTGAAATTTGTGAATGTTAATGATGGTCGGATCTTAAGAGATAAGGAAACACAAGATTTTCAAATGGCAGTTTCCAGAAATTTACAAACACCAATTACTGTTGTTATTGAGAGAAATAGAGACATTATTAAGGAATATGAAATTGACATTTGGAATGAAAGAGCCGAATATTCTTCGATTGTTCATAATGATGGCGAGCGTTACTATTCTGATATGCAATTAGAAAAGGCAGATGCACAAAAACACGTAACTGGTTATCGAGTCACTGATAATGGTTACTATGACTATAATAGTGTGTTTTTAGATAATAAATTAACTTTTGTAAATGCGACGTCTTCAAATCCTAATGTAACCCCGATTTCAAAAATTATTCGGGTGAATAGTGTTATTCCTGATGTTTTTGATTCAAATGGAAATGCAGTGTATTTTCCAACCGATGCGGGTCAGCAGTTTATGTCTGATGGCGTTTATGTAACTCCAGAGAGAGTTGGATTTAGAATCGCTGAAGATACTTTTATTAATTTAAATAGTGCAAGTGGAACAACTTTATTACACGGACACTTTTTGCCAAAGATTGGAGAGTAAAATATGACTATTAATTTATTTGTTGGAGGATCAGGAGCAAATTTTAAAGATCCAAGTGGAAACTTAATGCAAGATGCATTTAGAAATGAATTTAACCATTGGGGAATAGATAATAGAGATTATGTAGATTGTATTGAAGTTCAAAAAAATGGAACCGCACAGTATGTACAGCGTGGTTCTCATAAAAATATCGTAATTACATTTAAAAACTGTATTTACATTGAATCTGAACTTGAGAATATTGGGTTTGGATTAAAGAATGCGATGGATTTGGTTAGAAGAGATAATGGATACCCATTTATCAATTTATTTGGACATTCAAATGGTGGGAACGCAATTGCAAGATACTTATACAACTTTAAACCAAACTTTATCGAAAATATACTAACCTGTGCTACTCCTTACAATGGTAAGGCGTTAACGGTTACTAGTAGTCCATTTTTGAAAGAAGTATCTGATTTAACTTCTTATTTTAAACCTTCGGGCAATGTGGATATGTTTGTTGGGAAAGGGAATATATCAGCAGAATTTGGAAATATTCCTAATGATGGAGTTATTTCAACAGATAGCGGCCAATGTGGACGATGGGTATATAACCATTATGTTAATGTTATTGAGGGAGCTAACCATGGCACAATCAATACTATTCCAGAAGTTACAAAAATTGTGAATGAGTGGCAAGTATAGTATTTTAAGAGATCAGTGGAAAACCTATCGTTTTTCACTGATTTTTTTCAGTTTAATTAAATTAACTTGATAATATGGATAGTCTAAACAGTAGAGGGTACAATGACGTTAAAGGATATTTATTAAAAATTACGGAGGATTACAATGAAAAAATCAAAAATAATTCTATTAGGTGTCGCATTTTTAGTGACATTGGGATTATCGTTTACAAGCCCTACACAAGCGGCAACAGCTGGCCAAGATACTGCTACTACAATAAAGATGTATGATGATGTTCCTGAGTCAGTGCAAAGTGCAGTCGATGATTTGATGGATAATTACATAACTGATAACACCATTGATGTAACCGATGCTAGTTTCAGTCGTCCAACAATGTCAGCAGTTATGGGCGGACATTCATATTCCGATTTTAGTAAGATACCTTTGGTTAAAAAATATTTACTGAAGTCTGGTTTTGCAAAGTCTGATCAATTGCAAGGCGTAACTTTTGAACTTGCAGATCATCGACCAAGTTCTGCGGATATGGATCGAACATACTATGCCGGTATTCGTGTACTTTACAACGGCAAACAAATTGTATGGAAAACCGTAAAAGTAAAAACACCAATTACAGCCAGCAAATCAAATTCCTATACTGAACCATCAAACTTAGTTGGAACGGTAACAGCGACTCATGAAGAGGGAAAACAATATGCCCCATTACTGGATACAGTGAACGGAAAGTCTAACCGATCACTTGCTCCAGGATCGGATTGGTACACCGATAAGTTTATTATCGATAAGCAAACTGCGTCAATGTATTATCGAGTATCCACTAGTGAGTGGGTGAGTGAACGCTATATACGTCCGCATGCAAATACAAATCTAAATATTTCAGCTCCCATCTCATCGAAACACAATACATATCCAGTTTCATCCAGAGCAATTGCAGGTGAGCCGTTGTACAAATCAAATGGTGAACTATGGGATTATACGCTACCAAATAATACACGTTGGAAGATAACCTCAATCGGATTTGATCAGTTTGGAGTTGCTTATTATCAAGTGTCTACGGATGCTTGGGCTAGAGCGGATCAAGTGTTTTATTAATCATATATAATGCCAGGTAATTATGAGGTTGTTTTTTATTAGTTCGTACATTATTGGATTATGATTTTGTCATTAGGTCCATATTGATTAGTTTAGATTAATATTCCATGCCATACGTAGTGATTTATTATTCTCAGTTGAGGGATGCATAATATATATGTAGAGCTTGTCATCCAGTGTGAAGTTATTTTGATTGTTTAATCAGAAAAGTGGAAATTCAATTGCCGGTACTTTTCCAAGCCACGTAGAAAATGATGGAAATATCTCCACTAAAAGTGGACAGTGTGGACAATTGGTATATAACCATTATGTGAATGTTATTGAGGGAGCCAACCATGGCACAATCAATACCATTCCAGAAGTTACAAAAATTGTGAATGAGTGGCAAGTATAGCATTTTATAAGATCAATGGAGAATCTTTCGTTTTCCATTGGTCTTTTTTTCAGTTCAATTAAATTAGCTTGATAATATGGTTAGTCTAAACAGTAGAGGGTACAATGACGTTAAAGGATATTTGTTAAAAATTACGGGGGGATTACAATGAAGAAATCGAAAATAATTCTATTAGGTGCCACATTTTTAGTGACATTAGGATTGTCGTTTACAAACTCGACACAAGCGGCATCAACTGACCAAGATAATATGAATACCTTGATAACTAGTGGTGATGTGCCTGAACCGACTCGCAGTGCTGTTGAGGATTTCTTATACAATTACGTAACTGATGATACTATTGATGTTACTGATGCTAGTTTTAGTCGGCCAACTATTAAGGCCACTAGCGGTGAACATTCATATTCCGATTTTATTAAGATCCCTTTGGTTAAAAAATATTTATTGAAGTCGGATTTTGACAAAGTAGACCAATTGCAAGGCGTGACTTTTGAACTTGAAGATCAACGTCCGCATTTTGCAGAAATGCCTCAAACGTACTATGCCGGTGTTTGTGTGCGTTACAACGGAAGAATAATTGCATATAAGATTGTATATGTAAAACAACCAGTAACTACTGAGAAGCCACATTCTTATACTGAACCTTCGGATTTAGTGGGTAATGTGTCAGCTACTCATGAAGAGGGCAAACAATATGCTCCATTACTGGACACGGCAAATGGAAAGTCTAACCGATCACTTGCTCCCGGATCGGATTGGTACACTGATAAGTTTATGATCGATACACAAAATGCTTCACTGTATTATCGAGTATCAACTAGTGAATGGGCAAATGAAGATTATATTCGACCACATGCCAATACTAACTTAAAAATTTCTGATCCTATTGAATCGGATAATAGCACCTATCATGTATCGTATAGAGCAATTGCCGGTGAGCCGTTATACAAATCAAATGGTGAACTTTGGAATTACACGCTGCCAAATAACACAGATTGGAAGATAACTTCAGTCGGGTTTGACCAATTTGGAGTTGCTTATTATCAATTATCCACGGATGCCTGGGCAAGAGTAGGTGGCGCAAATTATTAAATAAAGACAACCTCGTCTAATTTCGAGGTTGTTTTTTTAGGGCAAAAAAAATCATGACCCCGAAGGATCATGATTGTGTTGGACTATTTCACGATAACATCGTCAGCAGAGACGAATTCATCGGTTGATACTCGATAGTATGTTTTTCCGTTGATTTGGATGGTTCTGTCTGAATGCCAAGCTGTGTTTTTGGCTAGCATACGGTTGGAAATTTTTCCTTGAGAGTTTACTAGTGATTTGTTGGAATCAGCCTTGATCGTTACAGTGACGTTCTTGTTTTCATAAGCGTAAATATCTTCAGCTGCAACGTATTCATTTTTAGAAACACGATAGTAAGTTTTGCCGTCGTGAACCACTTCTTGATCACTATACCAATCACTACCGGCTGAAAGTGAGCGCGTACCTTCGACTTGGAAGTTCGCGTTGTAAAGTTTGATGCCGTGTCCGTGACGATGGAATAAAGTAGTTACTCGATGGATGATATTGCGGACCATGTTTTTGATTTCGTTTATGATTGATGGTTTTTTGTGATTATTATGATGAACATTACTTCCATTACCTTCAGAAGATGTCGAAGGAGATGGTGTTGGGACTGGAGTATATTCAATGATTTTTGAGCCACTGAAATATTTCACATTACCATCTTGATCTAAACCTACTAATATTGACTTCGTTTTGGGTGCATAACCGATTATCTTTGGAGCTTCGATTTCACTCGGGTTGTTAAATTCGAGCGGTCTCAAAACTTTG
This sequence comes from Companilactobacillus zhongbaensis, assembly GCF_003946515.1. GTDB lineage: Bacteria > Bacillota > Bacilli > Lactobacillales > Lactobacillaceae > Companilactobacillus > Companilactobacillus zhongbaensis. The sequence goes on from NZ_RHOM01000039.1 coordinate 8,330, forward strand.
TAATCTTGAGTTTTGTCTCCCAATTTCAAAGTCAGATGGATTTCGCTTTCTGACGTTTTGATAGGGGAATAAATGATTTTTGCTTTAGGATCTGAATTTAATAGAACCACACGATTATCTTTATCAAGATGAACAGCAACTTGTTGTTGGTTTGGTCTATAACCATCGATCTTAGGGACATTGATTAGTTTAGACTCACCGTAATGTAAAGTTACATCCTTGATAGTTTTATCTGATTGAGAAGTGTGAATTGTGACATTGTTTGTGTACGATTTTAAATTGTAGATTATTGGTTCTGTGTTGTCTGGAATAAAATTACCAAATGGATTTACTGTCACATCCACGGTTGATTTGGTTGGCGTGTACCCGTCTATTGGTGGTAAATTCACGGTTTTTTTAGAATCCTTATAATGCATTTTTACAGGGATGGCAACTGTGGATGGATTACCATTTTTTGTTATGTGGACGGTCACTGTACCGTTGAAAAGTGTTGGCGTGTAGACGGGTTTCTTAGTTATTTCTGGAGTACCATTATTACCAATTGTTATTTCCACTTCTGAATTTTTTGGGTCTAAATCATATCCTTGAACAGTCGCTGCTGGGAAGGTTAAAGTTTGACCAATTTCACCTGTCACATTATCAAAATCATGTCTAGCACCTTCAGGATCGGTGTAATAAGTGTTATGATCCAACGTAACATTGTTACTTGTAAATGTTATTTTTTGATTAGGATCCTTTTGTGTGATGTTACCATACGCATCGACCACTAATTCGATTTTTTTCGTATCAGTGTGATAATGATTGACCAAATCTGGTTTTATGGTAACAGTTTTAATTTCATCAAAAGCGATGTCATCAACATCCAAGTTGACTGTTTGTTTCAAATTAGTATTAAGTGTTACGTAGTGATTTTTGAAGTGTTTAGGAGAATACTTAACATCTTTTAGTTCTTTACTGTACTTGATGGTTTCGCCATCTGATTGTAAGGTGACTGTTATTTGATTTGTATCGGCAGTGTAACCAGGTATGTAGGGTACATCAATTGTTTTAGGACTGTCGTAAGTAATGCTTACTGGTATTGCTTTTTCTTTACTGTCTCTAACGCCACTTGGAGTAAATTTAATTTCAGATGGTTTGTTTAGTGGTACATAGTTGACTATGAGCTGTGGATCAACCAATTCAACTTTACCTTGATTGCTTAAGTGAACGTAAACATAATCTTGAGTTGGTTTGTATCCGGGTATTTTTAATTCAGATAAATCTAGTTTTGTATAACCAGTTGCTGAAGCAGTTGCACTAATACTGTGTGATTCACTCTTTGTTCCTTTTAAAATATTTATATTGATTGTGTCAGTTTTATCAGCCTTTTTTGTGTAATTTATTTCAGGTGTGTTCTCTACAGTCGAAAAAGTACCTTGGTTATTTGTTTGAACCTCAACTGAGCTAACGGAAAGATCATATCCAGGAATTTCTTTCAATGCGACTGTTGTTGTCTGATTGTAAATAACCGATGTTGGGATGTCATATGAATATGATTTGCCGTCTTTTTTAGCGTTGATAGTTACATAGCCTTCAAATTTGTGAGCATTGTATGTTGGACGAGATACTACCGAAGCGTTCCCGTTGTTGTCGATTTTTATGGTGAATTGCTTGTTGTTAGAATCTAAATCATATCCATCAACTTTTTCAGCATCGATAGAAAAATGTGAATTATACTTCTTTTTGGCAAGTGAGATTGTCTGTTTTTTTCCCTCCTTTGTGTCAACAGTTGTTGTGGCGTTGTCACCAAGTGAAAGTTGTTTATAAAGATTTTCGGGGTGTTCTATTTTGATGGTTCCATCCGGTTGGACAATTCCTGTTACGATTTGATCATGAACGTAACCTTCCACGTCTTTTAAGTTAACAGTTACAGTTTCTCCCGTTTTGGCATCTCTAACTGGAATATCCTCCGTAGTTCCATCCGGTAGTTTTACCGATGCGTGTAGATGTTTTTGCATCTTTGGAGAAATTTGGATTTTAGGTTTATTAGTGAAACTGAGTTCTAACTCATTCTTATCGTTAGCAACAACGGATGCATGGACTTGCTGTCCGTCATTAATTGTATATCCTTGAGGATCTGAAAGAGTAACTGTTTTGTCCTTATCTCCAAAATTAGCATTTGTGACAAAACCAGACACAGAAATGTTTGGAATGTTTGTTTCAAAACTGGTAGGTAATTTTTCTAAATGAATTGGTGAAAGGTTGGCTGTTTCATAATTGGAAAAAGTTCCATCATGTTTTACTTTTGCTTGAATAGTTTTGCTACCTTGATCGACACTGTATCCGTGTGGAGCATCCACGGTAATTGTTACTGGTTTTCCAAATTCTGATTCGTTAGCTGTACCCGTTGCAAAAACTCCTTTGACGTTAGTAGGTATTTCTGTAACTGGCTTGCTTGGAAAATCTTTTCCCTTGATTTTAATAGTAGTGTCTTTAGGCAGCGTGATAATTAAATTATTATCTTTATCGGTATCAATGTGTCCTTTGACAGGTGCTTGCTCTTTAGCTATCTCGTAACCTTCACTTGGTTTGAGGTCAAGAGCTACATCTTCGTCATAAGTGACATTTTGTGCAGATGCTGTAACAGTAATGTTCGGGATGTTTGTTTGGATGTTTTCTATTGATACAGATGGGGCTGTTTTCTTTGTAACTACGGGTGCAGGTACATTGGTTGGACGGATTCCTGTTAGTTTTGTTGGATCCTCTGGATCAAAAGTTATTAAGATTGTTATTATCCTGTTAGATGTAATCTCGTAACCCTTTGGATCTGTAAGAGTAACCGTAGGTTGGTCTCCAAATTTACCGCCATTTACAGAAGCGGTAACGAAAATACCGGGGGTATTTGACTCTACGCTGACGTCTATAGGGTCATTGATAATAATAGGCATAAAGCTAATGATGTCATCGTTAATTGGCACAATGTTACCAGTCTCATCGTATTTCGCATCAATCGATACCTTTGTACCCGCTTTTTCGTATCCAGCAGGAATTGTGTAGTTAATGACTGGTTTGTCATCTTTTAGTCCAGTGGTTCCCGTCAGTGGTTTGTTTTTTGGTAAGTTGCTACTTAATGGTATTTCTTTGCCAGTGACAGTAACTAATTTTACTGAAGTTTCTGTTGAAACAGTTCCATCTGATGACAATTTACCAGTTATTGTCTTTGAATCTGGATCTACTTTGTAACCTGGTATTGGATTGACGCCGACAATTGATATGTCTACTGGTTCATTAACCTTGTGTCTTCCCGAGACAAATCCAGTTACACTTTTACCAGAAATATTTGTAGCAATGTTTTTAACGGGTATGTCGGAAAAGTATTCTCTAGTGAGTGTGATTACATCTGCATGATTTAATTTTAGTTTCTTTGTGGTTGGATCATAAACTATGTCACAAGGATATTGAATACCTTTATCAAATGAATAATCGTTATTGTTTATTCCTGAAACTGTAAAAATGAAATTTCTACGGTTGTCTAATTTATTCGTAACGTTGACGGTTGCATCGACGCCACGGGTGTTTGTTGGAATAGGTCCAAAGTCTGCTGTTTTATTAACGGCTAGTAGCAATTCTTCACCATCTTTGGCCGTGATAGAACCGTTATTGTTTTTAATTATGTTTATCTTTTGTTGCGGATCAGCCAGTTGAACTCCTTGTGGGAGCAAAGAAGCATCAGGAGTAATAGTTGCTGTATCGCCTGATACGTTGGCAGTACCGGAAACGGTTAATCCATCAATGTTGGTACGAACAGTTATTTTAGAATTATCTGGTTTAGGCTTATCATTCTTAACTAACTCAGATGCGCCTTTTGCTCCTTTATCAAAATCAGCAGTTAATTCTGTTGATGTGTCAGGTTGATTGTTAATGACTGGATACCAGCTGCCAGTTAACCCCAAAGGGTTAAATAACATATTTTGCGCTATTTTGATGTCTAACAGACTGGAGGTGTTAGCCACTAAATTGGTTTCATTTATACCAGCTTTGACAGTCCACTTGGACAAATCTAATTTTTCTAAGCCAGTATTTGCAAACATTCCTTCAATTGTCGTTACGTTACTTAAATTTAATGAAGGTGACAGAAAATCTTTTAATGAAGTGTCGCCTTGAAATAGGTAGGACATATTTGTAGTTTTTGATAGATCGAGATTTTCCCAACCTGTTATTGTGGTCAAGTTCGTCAATCCAGCAAATAAATTATTAATGTCGGAATCGGCAATACATCCTTTGGTGAATACAATTGATTTGATTGCAGTTTTGTCTTTAATATTCTCATCGAAATCGCTTTTTTTTATGGTACCAGCGCTAATAGTTAGCGTTCCATTACTGTCGACATTGTATATGGATTTAGATTGCCCCTTGATGGTATCAATAGCTCGAGATTGTTGCTGATTGTCCGTCTTGCTGATTTGATTTTCTAATGCATTGTCCGGTAGGGATGTTCCATTCTTTGTAGACGTGGCTCCGGATTGTGTTTGCTCGTTTGTTGCTGCCACTGCAGGTGCAATATCTGATAAAACCATACCAGCAGTTAAAGTTAATCCTGCAATAGCGGCAATTTTTCCTTTTTTAACTAATTTAAAGCGTCGCGTTTTGGCGTTGCTTTTCTTCATTTTCATTTCAACAAATTCCCCTCAAATATGTTTTTGACACAACTCAAAGATACATTTGGTTGTTCAAAAAATAAAATTTAAATTGTTATATTTTAATCTTTTATTTTTATATTTATTTTAGATTGTGAAATTGAACATAATATGGTTTCTGTTTGAATAACTGGATAAAATCATACAAAAAAATTGATTTCAAATTTATAATTCACAAATCCATATATTTATATATGAATGATATAAATCGTGGTTGATGAATAATTAAATATACTAGCAATTACTTTCTTAATGCTTTTTTGCTGAACAGCAAAAAAAGACCATGATTCATTAGAATCATGATCTCGTAAATAATTATTATCTAACAACTACATCGTCAGCAGATACGAATTCATCTGTTGAAACACGGTAGTATGTTTTACCGTTGATCTCGATAGTACGGTCTGATTTCCAAGGAGTACCTTTAGCAAGACGACGGTTTGACATCTTACCTTGTGAGTTAACTACATCCTTGTCTTCATATGAATAAATATCCTCTGCAGCAACATATTCATTTTTTGAAACGCGGTAATAAATCTTACCATCGTGTTCGATAGTTTGGTCACTATACCAGTCACTACCTGCTGAAAGTGAACGATCAGTAGATTCCTTGAAGTCACGATTGTAAAGCTTAATGTGACGACGGTGGAATAGGGTTGTTAGTTTGTGGATGATGTTTTTGATCTTGTCTGTTGGTTTTTGGTTTGTTGATGGGGTTTTGTCTGGGGTTGAAGATGTGGATGAGGAAGAACCTCCAGTTGAAGTTTTTTTAGTAATCTTAATATCGTTTATTGGAGTTAGTTTAAATTTGCCATCAGCATAGCTGATTTTTCCTTTGTGTGGTCCTTGCTCAAATGAGTAATTGTTGTTCGAAATGCTTTTAATAGTAAACGTGGTTTCTCCAGAATCGTTTAATTCGTTGAAAACCTCAACATCTACTGTAATATTTGAATTTTTCACAGGTTGTTTAGAAATTTTATAGTTTTCATTGAATTTGACTTGGAATTTCTTTTCACTATTTTTCTTTAATGTCCACTTTCCTTTATTAAAATTAACCATATCTAGGAGAGGATTTGAATCCATGTCTTCTAGAATTATTTCATTCGGTTTAGAAAAAGCTAAATCGAATGAAATTACGCCTTTAAGAAATAATCCGTCGATGTTTGTAGGAAGATCAATCAAATCGGTGATTGATCTCTTTTTATCTTTTTTTACCAGCTCATATACGTTTTTTTCAGATGGCTTGAAATCTAAATTGATAGTTGTCTCTTTTGGTCCAGTGGATTCAACGGGCATCCAATCTCCACTAATACCAACACTATTAAATTTCATTTTATCTCCAATTCGGATATCTTCCAAACTGTTCATACCGAATGCAATATTGTTCGCAGAATTTTCATTTGCAGGAGTCCATCCAAATAAATCCAAAGCCTTAATGTTAGTTCCTTTAAACATGTTATTCATATTAGTAACAGAAGAAACGTTAAAATGAGAGACATTGATTACATCTAATGGAGTATTTTCAAACATTGATTCCATGCTCGTGGCATTTTCTGTGTTAAATGAAGATAAGTCTAAAGTTTTTAATTCGAAGTTTTTAATTCTGCATTATTTGAAAAAAATCCCTTCATTGAAGTTTTTTCGGTTATTTTTAATTTAGAAAGACCTTGAATTTCTTTTAATTTGGAAAATCCAGAGAATAAATTTTCGATATCCCCTGTTAGGGAACATGTTTCAGCAATGATTATTTTAGTTGCAGATTCTTTTATTTTATCTTTTTCGTTGTTGGATAAAAAAGTAGTTAAATCTTGCTTAGTTAATGTCTTAGAATTAATTGTTAATACAGTATCCTTGTAGCTAATTTGATTTCCGCCGTTTTGAGGATTTTCTGATTGATTTGCTCCTTCAGAACCCTCATTCGATCCTTGATCTGTATTGGTTGAGGGATTATTAGCAGTTTTGCCATTATTGGTATTATCAGGCTTACTGACGGTAACAGTTTGATCAGCACTAGCAGCCATAACCGGAGCAACATCGCTCAAGATCATTCCGCAAGTTAGTGTTAATCCTGCGATTGCTGCGATTTTGCCTCTGTTGATTGTTGTGTTGGGGCGATTTGTATTACTTTTTTTCATGTGCATAATATAAAATTCTCCTCGAATTGGTATTTGATACTCTTTTAGAATACCGATGAGGAGTCAAAAAATGTAATTTATATTGTGATATTTTGAATTTGGTAGTTTATAGTTTCTTTTATATTTACAAATTGCTATTTGCTTTGGAAACGGGTTCAATTGTTGGTTGTTGTGTGATTTTATTTTGATTTATGAACAGTTTGGTTGATTTGTTCAGTCAATAGATAGTCGGTTATTTTTTGTTATTTGACTAAATTGTCTGATTTGTGATTATATATTCAGCTTTTTATAAATGTAAATTCTATGTAAAATTTTTGTTTAGTTTATTTTTGATTGATCGTTATAAAAACTGTGTTCATTTATGATTTACTTTCGTCAAATATCAATGATTTCAGATGGAGATGGTTTTTGTTACCTAATTTGTTCTATCAATTTTTTACTTAGTGGAACTCTAGACGTATCCATCATGAAGATATACAATTTTTTTGATAATTCACCAGTTTCAAAACTTGTTTATAATTTCTGATGCACTATAATATTACTTACGTAAACAAAAAAAGCTTGCTAACCACTGGGTCAGCAAGTTTTTTAGCCTAATAATTAGAGTTTGGTTTCGACTTCTCGGTCGGGTTCGTGGGTTATTCGACTTCTAAAGTCACGTCTGAAGACTTCAATTGCCCAGGCCCAAACCATGTGGCCTAGTGCTTCGGAGAAGTGTTCTTCAAATGGTTGATCCCAGACTGCTGGGACTGTGCCCATTAGTGGCATGATCAATAGATGGAATAAAATCCAGATGACTAGTCCGTAGATGGTTCCTTGGCCTAGTTTGATCTTTGGGAAGTACTCTGCTAAGACACAGTAGAGGATCGCAAAGACGATTGAAAATCCAAAGTGCATGATGAAGCTTACCCAAGGCATTTGTTGGCCTGAATAAGTGTAAGTTAAGTGCGTTATCGCTTTAGGAATTCCCATTTGTTGAAGTAGTTCTTGTGGTGGGTTGGTCAAGTTTCTGGCGATTGTTCTAGGTGGGAGCAAGACTTCCCAACCTAGTTTGACGATACCTGACATGATACCCCCGAGTATACCAGCAATGACTACAGCGAAGATTTTAGGCTGTCTTTTACCGGCAATATTCATAATAATGCCCCCTTAATTTGGTACAATTTATTTATAGTCTTTTTTTCAAATCAAATTAAAAATAAATACCATAATTTAGAAAAAATTATCAACATTTAAAGTACAGTTGAGATTAAAGATGGATAGAGGAGAGAATATGAAAGCAGTAGTGATCGATGAATATGGTGATCGTAGTAAGTTACATATGACTAACATTGCGATCCCTGAAATTGAGGATGACGAGGTTTTAGTTGAGGTGAAAGCTACTTCGATCAACCCGATCGATTGGAAGTTACGTGAAGGATATTTGCAAGAAAACATTCCTTTGAAATTTCCGATCGTTTTAGGTTGGGACGTAGCAGGTGTGATCACGCGCACGGGTTCAGCTGTTGAAGACTTCCACGCTGGAGACAAGATCTTAGCTCGTCCAGATCTAACTAATCGCGGAACTTACGCTGAATATACCGCCGTTAAAGAAGATAAATTAGCTAAGCTTCCAGAAAATGTTTCTTTTGAAGAAGCTGCCGCTATTCCACTAGCAGGATTGACTGCTTGGCAAGGTATTTACGACAACTTGAAAGTCGAAAAAGGCCAAACGGTCTTAATGCAAGGTGGAGCTGGTGGCGTGGGGATCTTTGCTATTCAGATCTTAAAGCACATCGGCGCAAAAGTGATCACAACAGCCAGTTCCCAGAATGCCGACTTTTTAAAGAGTCTTGGTGCTGATCAAGTTATTGACTACCACACTGACGATTTTAGTGAAGTCTTGAGTGATATCGACGCCGTTTTTGATACGATCGGTGGCGAAACTTTGGCAAAAAGCTATTCGGTCTTAAAAGACGGCGGTAGTTTAGTTACTATCGCTGGCGGGATCGACCAAGAATTGGCTGATGCTAAGCATATTAACGCTAACGGTATCTGGCTCCATCCTAATGGTAAGCAACTGACTGAGTTGGTCGACTTAGTTAGTCGCGGGATCGTCAAAGTGGTTATCGATAGTGTACATCCATTTAGCGAAGAGGGTGTAGTGAAAGCCCACGAGATCAGTGAATCTCATCACGCTAAAGGTAAGATCGTTGTTAAAATGTAAAAAATCCAAAAAGAACAAACTTTTTTCAGTTTTGTTCTTTTTTTTAATTCGCAAATTGCAAGAACAAGTTAGCCACCCCGAAAAAATAAAAAAAGCTTAAGATCTATCAGGATCGGAGTGCCAGATTATTAGTAGCCGCAGGCCAGGGCGAATGCCTCCTGGGGTTTTTTGTATCCTAGTTGTTTCCTTGGTAGTT
>NZ_RHOM01000004.1 GCF_003946515.1 Companilactobacillus zhongbaensis
AAGAATATAAAAAAGACCAACGCAAAATGGTTACGTCGGCCTCAAGTCATATATAGCTAGCTAGCAACTACAGTATACAAATTTTTTTTCGTAATGGCTAGTAGCTTATTTAGTGCACCCTATTATTAGGTTTATTTCATATAAAAAGCCTCCAAACAAATGGAAGCTTCTAAATATCTACATATTAACGACGTAAACCAAGTGACTTGATCAACTCACGGTAACGTTGAACATCCTTGTTTCTCAAGTATGAAAGCAAGTTACGACGGTGACCGATCTTCTTCAACAAACCAACATATGAATGGTGGTCTTTCTTGTTAACTTTCAAGTGGTCGTTCAATGCGTTGATGTCATAAGTTAAAACAGCAACTTGAACTTCTGGAGAACCTGTATCTCCATCTTTACGAGCGTACTTTTTGATAATTTCGTTCTTTTGTTCTTTTGAAATAGCCATGCTTTTTCACCTTTTCCTTTATAATTTAGCCGTACCATGCAAAACGTTGGTGATTCGTTTAACAGAGCAACGGTTAACACAGCTATTAAGGTTACTATATAAAGAGAATTTTTTCAAGTGAAGTTTTTTTGAAACAATGCATTGCATTGGAGATAAACCTTAGGTATAATATGCGTATTGTGTTTATAACAAACAATTAATCGGAGGTGAAATTAATGCCACAAATCAAATCAGCTATCAAACGTGTAAAGACTGCCGAAAAAGCTAACCTTCGCAACAATTCACAAAGAAGTGCTATGCGTTCTGCAATCAAGAACTTCGAAACAGTTGTTGCAAACAACGGTGATAACAAAGAAGAATCATACAAGAACGCTGCGCGCGCAATTGATATGGCCAAATCAAAAGGCTTGATTAAAGCTAACAAAGCTGCACGTGATAAGTCACGTCTTTCAAAGAAATTTAAATAGTAATTTCTTAAGCAACTGAATGGTTGCTTATTTTTTTTGCACTATTTCTACCTATATTATGACATTTTAAACGGTATTAAAAAAGCGACCGAAAAACTTTCGGCCGCTTTTTATGTTTCTCAAATATCTTAGGCAAATTTAGCGATAAAAAGATCAAATAACAATTCCTTATCACCCTGCCCTGATTTAACTTGATAATCCAGATCGACAATTTCTTGAAACATTGCCGATAAATCATCAAGTTTTAAATGACGAGATTGTTTGAGCGACATCTTCACCCGGTATGGATGGATCTTTAATTGTTTAGCAATGGTAGCCTCACTCAATCCTTTATTACTCAAGATCTTCGTTTGGATCAATGAGCGTAGTTGCGATGTAAAAATCGCTGTTAATAAGATTGGATCGATCTTCTGAAGTAAAAATTGATGATACAATTCTTCTGCTTGATAGACGTTGCGACCTAATATTTGATTCATTAAGTCAAAAACATTGTCATCCAAACTTTGTGGTACTAGCTCGTTGACCGCTGCTGTATCGATCATCTTCGTTTGCATGGCATAAAGTTTTAATTTATCCAATTGATTTAACGCCAAAGAATAACTACCTTTAGTCTTGTTGACCAACAGTTCCATGGCATTATTTTCAATTTGGAAGCCTTCGCTATTTAACTGCTTAGCTAACTCCTTTGCCAATAAATGACTATCGAGCTTACCTGCATCTACCTCAGTCGCTGATTTTTTAAGTTGTTTTGTGATTTTCTTTCGCTGATCTAATTTCTCGTATGTCGCATAAATAACCAAAATCGTTGATGGTGTGGGATTCTTTAAGTATTCAATCAATAAATCAACATTTTGTTCAAAACTGTGCTTGATTTTCTCACCGGTCAAAAAATAAGGGTCTTCGGCAAACACCAGACGCTGTTCGCCAAAAAATGGTGCTGAGATTGCTTCACCGATCATATCTTCGAGCGAAACATCAGTCAGATCAAAGCTCGCAAAGTTCATCTCAGCTTCTTCAGGTGTCATTAATTGTTTAAAAAGCTGTTGCACCTCTTGTACAAAAGCCGATTCTTGCCCTGTAACATAATAAACATTATCAATTTGCCCTGATTTTAGTTGCTTCTTTAACTCGTTGATTTTCAATGACTTCACCCTATAAACGTGTCTAACTTTTGATAGTTACTAAATGGAAAATAGTACCAAGTAATCATACCATACTCTGCCGTATTGAGATGTTGGACATGATATTTGTCTAGACGCTGGATAGTTTCTTTATTTGGATGCCCATATCGATTGTTGATCCCTGCAGAAATTAAGGCTAATTTTGGCTCAGTCATGTCTAAAAGTTGTTCACTAGTGGATGTTTTCGATCCATGGTGGCCAGCCTTTAAGATATCAACTCGAAAAGCTTGCTCTTTTAAGATCCTATGTTCACTATCTTGATCCAAATCTCCGGTAAAAAGCCAATTCGTCTGTTTGATTTGGGCCAACATTGTCAACGAATCTGGGTTCTCACCAATGCTGGGTTTGTTAGGCCACAATACTTGCCAATTGATGGGCCAAGTTGAAAACCGATCTCCTTGTTTCAATTTAGTAAAGACTGTTCTGGGGTTATTTTTGATCAAGTCACTGATACGCTTGTTTTGTTGCAACCCAGTTCCAAAGCTGACTTGATTAACCGGAAATTTGTCCAATAATACTTCGATGTTACCGATATGATCAGTATCCTTGTGTGATAAAAACACGCGATCAATGTGACTTACCCCTAACGATTTTAAATACGGCAAGGTCGATTTTTCCACTTGTGTCAAAGTTTTCTTTTCTTGCCATGGTTTTTTAGCGAATGATAAAGTTCCTCCGGTGTCGATCAACATCGTCTGACGCATCAAGGGAGTCGTGACCAAAATACTGTCACCCTGCCCAACATCGATCATCGAGACTGATCCATACAAAGGAAACTTCACCCAAATTAGTGATATTAAAAAAACCATCAAGTATTGCCTGAAATATCGATTGAATAACTTTTTATGCTCGATGTTAAATAACGCGATTACTACTAAAGCTAGAATCGATATTATTGGAAATTTTCCCACGATAAAATTCAAATTTGAATCATTGGCGAATACATTGAGAAAACCATAAATACCCTCGAATATCTGATTAAAGAAATCCCACAGCTTAGGTAAATAATTTAAAAATAACGCCGAAAGTATTACCGTGGGTATGATTAAGTAATTGAAGAGCGGAACGAAGATCAAATTCATTAAAACAATCAATAAATTCAACTGGTATGTGTAAAAGCTAACGATCGGCATGCTTAATAAATTCATTTTGATCGTCGTCATAAAAACTTGATCCTCTTTTAAAAAGAGTAAGGCTCCCGACAAAATAAAACTCAGCTGTCCACCCATTTCGATAAAACAAAACGGATCTAGTAACAGACAAATCAAAACGGTCAAGCTAAAGACATCAAGACTACTGATTTTCAAATGAATCTTTTTAAAGACAATTGCTAACAATGCCAACACGATTGCTCGACTGATCCCCGTTTTTAATCCTACAAAAATCCCATAGATCGGCAAGATGATCAAGAAAGTCCATTCGATCCATTCCTTAGGTAATCGGCAAAAAGAACTCGCTTTATATAGGAAAGTGATCAAGATAAAAATATGTAATCCGGACAAGCTAAATAAATGGATCACTCCTAGCACGCTCAAGACTTGGTAAAGTTCTCGTGCATCTTGGCTAGTATAACCGACCAACAAGCCTTGAGCATGTATCTTTAGCCATTTTGGCAAGCGACTCAAATAATTCAGAAATTTAATTTTCTGTAAATGGATCCAGTCAGCGAAATCTCGTGCTTGGTGTTCCCTGACGATGACGATTTTCTTTGATTTGACCGACTCAAAAATCCCTCGATGATTGGAGTAAGTTTTAAAATCAAATTCCCCTGGATTTCTCGGCCCAGAGATATAACTGATTTCTCCGTCGACAATTCGGCAATCGACTGCGTGATCCAACGATTGCCAGCTCTTTTGGGTTTCTTGATCGCTCAATTTGTTAAAAAATTGATAGTATTGAGCTTCATGTACAAATTTTCCACTCAAGGAATCTCCATTAACATGGATTTCATCCGGATAAATAGTTGCTGTTTTAACTTCTTTGGTTAATGGCGGAGCATCCAGATGTTGGTCGACCGTAAAGAAGTAAATCCCAAAAACTGCCATGATCACCGTCGAGCAAAGGAATATCTTTGTTTTCTTCAAGTAATAAATCCTAATCAAAAACAAGATCAAGGCTAGGCTTGCGATAACGAAATGATCATTGAAAATCAAAAAAGACATCCCTGTGGCCATGATTGCACTAAAAATCCAATAACCACGCATTATATTGTTAAGGAATCACGCAATGTATCAATTGTCTTCGTTCCAAATCCTCCGACCTTTGTAAGATCTTCAATTTTTTTAAATGGGCCCTTTTGCTCACGAAATGTCACGATTTTCTCGGCTTTTTTCGGACCGATCCCTTTAACCTTTTGAAGATCTTCCACAGTGGCAGAATTTAAGTTGACCATTTCTTGACTGCCACTCGCCGGATCAGCTCCTTTAGGTGACGTAACAGTTTTAACTTCACCGTTGATAGGAATATAAATTTGCATAGCATCGGTCACTTTTTGAGCACGATTGATCTGCTTAACATCGGCGTCGTCACGCATCCCACCAGCTGTTTGTATAACGTCATATACGATAGCCCCTTCCTTTAAATGGTAAACGCCAGGATTATTGACCGCTCCTTGAATATCGACGGTCAAATGCTTACCACTTAATGGCTTGGTACTCGATTTTGTCTTCTTTATTTGTTGCGTGGATTTCTTCGATGTACTAACAACATTAGCTTGATTTGCCGTAGGTCGTTGATAAAAGCCTTTATACAAAAAAGCTCCACCAATTACTAAAACTACGACTATTATTGCTACCTTAAACTGTTTGATTTTTTCCAATAAAACTTCCATTTTTATCACCTCAAACTAAAGTACGCAAAAAAAAGCCATTCTCACGTCAACGCGTGAAAATGACTTATTTTTCTAGATAATTAATGGCATCGTCCAAAGTCTTGACTGGAACAATTTTCATCTTAGTATTGATCTTTTTAGCAGCTTTCTTAGCTAAATGGTAATTGTTGACGTAATTAGGATCATACTTCTTGATCTCTTTAGTAACGGGATCATCTGGAGCGAAGAAAATCGTAGCCCCTTGTTCAGAAGCGGCGACGACCTTCTTGTCGATACCACCGATCGGACCAACTGTCCCATCGGGACTGATCGTACCAGTACCAGCAATCGTACGTCCTTGTTTCAGGTCTTTATGAGCAACTTGAGAGTAAACTTGTAAAGTAAACATCAAACCGGCCGATGGACCGCCAATTTCACCAGCATCGATCTTCGTCTTCGGAGTACCAGTGGCGACTGTGTCGTCGATCAAAGTAATCCCTAATCCGTAGCGTTTAGTCTCCTTCAACTTGACCAAACTTCCCGTAGCGGATTTTTGCTTATCATCATGCAAAAATTTGATCGTCACTTTAGCATCCTTATCGAGTTTCTTAACGTAGTTGATGAATTGCGTCGAACTCTTAAACTTGTAACCGTTGATCGAATTGATGGTATCACCGACACTCAATTTATTTTTGAAGTCAGAATTATCCATTAATTCCATCACGTAAACACCTTTATAAACCTTTTTGAAAGGCTTATTAGCTTTGTCATACGCAGCTTGAATAGCACTATTCGTGGCTGATTTCATATAATATTGCTGAACTTGAAAATATTGGCTAGTACTTTCGTCACCCATCAAAGCTTCACGAGGATATGCTGTTTCAAAATCATTTCCAAGAGACTTAACTAATAAAAATGGTGTCGCCTGTTCAATACCAACTGTAGTTAATAACAGGTCTCCTTTGGATTTATCTTTCTTACCAGCAACCTTGACGTACTGAGCAGTCGATTCAGCACTTCCGGGAACTTCCAAGAAATAATTGGTCGGTAAAAAGAAAAATAAAACAACGACCAAGAAAAGAAAAATGCCACCAAGAATTTTGTTTCTGGATTTATTGAATTTCAAACGTTTAGTTTCCCTTCTGCAATCGTTTTATCAATTCAGGAGCCACAGAACTCGGAACAAACTTAGAAATATCACCGTTGAACTTCGCAACTTCTTTGATCATTGACGAAGAAATTGTACTGTACTTACTGTCTGATATCAAAAAAACAGTTTCCAGATCGTCATCTAATGCTTTATTGATCGACGAAACACCGGATTCATATCCAAAATCATCTGCATTACGCATCGATCTAACTAAAAAAGTTGCGTGATGTTTTTTGGCTAATTCGGTCGACAATTGATTTTCACCATCGACAACAATAACATTGCTTAGATCAGCAACCTCATCTTCAATGAACGACTTCTTTTCCTCATAAGAAAACAAATATCTTTTTGAAGTGTTAGTCATCGGTGCCACGATCAATTTATCAAAAAGCTTGGCCGCTCGTCGGATAATGTCTACGTGTCCATTAGTAATAGGATCAAAACTTCCTGCGTATAGTCCGATTTTCTCTGACATTACTTTCCTCCGTATTGATATAGTGCAACTTTCGTATCTTTATAATCTTTTTTCTTGATCAACTCTAATGAAGTTAACCCACTGAGGTCGATTTCATAATCAGTCTCATCAACAATAATGGCACCATCTTCGAGTAGATCTTGCTCGATCATATCTTGAATCAGTGTCTCAGTGATTTTCATTCGATAAGGTGGATCAAGAAAAACTAGTCCAAACCTAACCTTATCATCAGAAAAATTCTTCAAGGCTTCAGTAGCAGCCATTTTGAGAACTGTAAATTGTTCCTCACTTTTAGTTTTTTCAACATTTTCTTTGATGACTGAAATAGCCTTATAGGCTTTATCAACTAAGTAAGCGTGGTCGTATCCTCTTGAAATTGCTTCGATCCCTAGTGAACCAGTCCCGGCAAATAGATCCAAAACGTTGCCATCATTAAAATAAGGCGTGATCATACTGAACATAGCTTCTTTGACTTTTCCAGAAGTTGGTCGAGTATTTTTACCCGGTACTGGCTTTAAATTGAGACCTCGAAATGATCCAGATATAACTTTCATTAGTCCTCTTCCTCAGTATCCTTACCAGATACTTTCATTTCAAAATGTTCGTCTAATTCTTTACGATGTGCCATTGAGATCCGCTTGACGAATTTTTTCGAGAGTAATTCTTTCTTGATCTCAGGTGCACGGCTAGAATTGACGTAGAGCATCACGTATTTCATTTTAGGTGAAGTGTAATAGATCGTGCCATAATGCTGCAACTTCTTCTTCCACTTCATCGAATAAAGCCAGATATACATCGCCTGGCGTTGCGTTTCTTTAAACATTGAATCACCTTGATTTAATTGATTGATACTTTTCAGAAGCTTCAAGATTTAAAACGATCCCTAAAGCTAATGATAAAATAATCATACTTGAACCACCATAACTAATAAATGGCAGCGTAACACCAGTTAGTGGAATAAAGCCTAACAATCCACCAACATTTAAAACTGTTTGCGTCAACATCATTGTTGCCACACCATACAATACGAGTGAGGTATAGGTATTTTTTGAGCGAATACCCATCAACAACATTCTTAACATCATCGTTGTTAACAATCCTAAGACGATCAAGACGCCGACTAGTCCTAATTCTTCACTAATGATCGATAAAATAAAATCGGTGTGAGGTTCCGGCAAATATCCACGTTTTTGAATACTATTACCAAGTCCAACACCAAAAATACCACCATTACTAATAGCATAAAAAGAGTTAACAATTTGCGCACCAGCATTTTTTTCCAATGCAAAAGGATGCAACATAGCCAAAAATCTTTGATACTGATAAGTATGAACAAAAAACGACGGTTTAACAGTAAGAACAAAAGTTAACCCAGCAGCAGCAAGGCCAATTATGGAAGAATTCATAATGATCATCGTTTTACTAGGCATCGAAGAAGCCGAAATCAAAACAATACAAAGAACCGTCAAAATCATCGATCCACCGACATCAGGTTGAGCAAAAACCATCACAATAATAGTAAACAAAAACCAAAATTGAGCCTTATTGTCACGATACATAGCACCAATAGTCATATCACCCAAACGATCCTCTTTCGAAGTCAAAACCAAGGCCAAATACAAAATAAAAACAATCTTAGCCAACTCCAAAGGTTGAAAGTTAAAAAACTTCAAATCGATCCAACCAGAAGCACCATTAACACGACTACTAGGACTAACAAAACCTTTAACCAGCAAAAATAGTAAAGAAGTCCAGGTAACAATACCCAAAATAACCAAAACGCCCCGACTCTTCAAAATATTTTCCTTAAGCATAAAAGCCAAAAAACAGACCCCCATACCAACCAAGGCAAAAAGAGCTTGTTTAATCAAATATGAGGTAGTATTCCCACCTTGCACCATCGTATTATAAAAACTAGACGAATAGACCATAACAACCCCAATGCCCAACAAAAGCACATATGGAATAGCGATCCATAAATCAATCAGCTTAATCTTCTTCACATCAAAACTCCCAAAATCTAATAATAAGATTATACCACCAAACAATATCATGTAGGAAACCATGATACATCGGAGAAAAAATAAAACCCAAAAAAGAAAGACAAGTCAAACACATAAGTAATCTCTTATCCATCATAAAGAATAAAGCCAAAACAAGCAATTAAGAAAAACCAATAAAAACAAGAAACAAAAACCACTGCGATTTTTACAAAGCGACGAAGGAGCAGCGTGAAAGAGCAAAAAATGAAACGAATCAACTAAGAAGAAATAACAATGTAATCAAAATAAAATACAACCGATGACACCCGAAGCATAAATTGAAATAGATAAAACTCGAAGACTAACTCAAAACATCAAACCAAATTAAATCCATCTACATAAACCAAAGCATCATACCACAATAGAAATAAGTACCGTGCCCCCACAAAATCAGTTAGTTTGATCCATCCTAGGTTCTGCGGAGGGTGGAGAGAATTCGCTGTCAGGTGTGAAATTCTTCTTAGCGACGAAGGAGCTTAGAAGAAGACTCGTATTTGAGATCGTCGAAGTGGTCTCCTTCGAGGAGCTCAAATCGACGTCCACACCGTTCCACAGCGCAATTCTCGGAACCCTCCGCAGAACCGGCAGTGAACCACCAACAAACAAACCAAAACCAACAAAAAAATACAAAAAAAAGCTAGAGACAAAAATCATCCCTAGCTTCAAAACAACATCTATGCCTTCTTAGACATCTTACGTTGCTTATCATACTTCTTACGTTCATTAGTATTCAAAATCTTCTTACGAAGTCTTACATTAGTAGGTGTTACTTCACAAAGCTCATCTTCGTTCAAGAACTCAATAGATTGTTCAAGTGACATATCCTTAGGAGTCTTGATAGCTGCAGCATGGTCTTTACCTGAAGCACGAGTATTAGTAAGGTTCTTACCTTTAGTAACAGTAACAGCGATATCTTGGTCACGGCTACTTTCACCAACGATCATACCTTCATATACATCAACACCGGCACCGATGAACAATGTTCCACGGTCTTCAACTGATTGCAAACTGTATGTAGTTGATGGTCCTTGGTTGATTGAAACCAAAGCACCTGATCTTCTACCTGGTTCCCAGTTCTTAACAACTGGCTTGTATTCTGAGAATGTGTGGTTCATGATACCGTAACCACCTGTCATTGAAAGGAATTCTGTTGAATATCCGATCAATCCACGAGAAGGTGCAGAGAAGACCAAACGAGTTTGACCGTTTCCTGTACTTTCCATGTTACCCATATCACCTTTTCTTTGAGCCATTGAGTCAATAACTGATCCAACGTATTCGTCAGGTGTATCGATAGTAACTTCCTCATATGGTTCGCAGTTAACGCCATCAACGTTCTTGTAAATAACTTCTGGACGTGAAAGTTGTAGTTCAAATCCTTCACGACGCATTTCTTCAACAAGAATTGAAAGGTGAAGTTCACCACGACCTGAAACCATCCATGTTCCGGCTTTATCAGCATCTTCAACCTTCAATGAAACGTCAGTGTGAAGTTGTCTCTTAAGACGTTCTTCGATCTTTCTAGCAGTAACTTCTGTACCTTCACGACCAGCAAATGGTGAATCGTTTTGTAAGAACATCATTTGTAGTGTTGGTTCGTCAATACGAAGTAATGGTAGAGCTTCTTGATGGTCAACTGGTGTAACAGTTTCACCAACGTAAATGTCTTCCATACCTGAAACGGCAATCAAGTCACCGGCTTTAGCAGTTTGAATTTCAACACGATCTAGTCCCATGAAACCAAATAACTTGGTTACTCGGAAGTTCTTCGTTGAACCATCCAGCTTCATAACAGTAACTTGGTCACCTACTGAAATTGTTCCTCGGAAAATACGTCCGATACCGATACGACCAACATAGTCGTTGTAGTCTAGTAAGGCAACTTGGAATTGAAGTGGTTCGTCTGAGTTGTCAACTGGAGCTGGGATTGTCTTGATGATTGTGTCAAACAATGGCTTCATTGTGTGTTCTTGATCATCAGGATTTGATGAATAACTTGAAGTACCGTTGATAGCTGAAGCATATACAACTGGGAAATCAAGTTGGTCATCGTTAGCACCTAATTCGATAAATAGTTCGAGTACTTCGTCAACAACTTCTTCAGGACGAGCACCTGGTCTATCGATCTTGTTAATAACAACGATAGGTGTCAAATGTTGTTCAAGAGCTTTCTTAAGAACAAAACGTGTTTGTGGCATTGTTCCTTCATAAGCATCAACAACTAGCAATACACCGTCAACCATCTTCATGATACGTTCAACTTCACCACCGAAGTCCGCGTGTCCTGGTGTATCCAAAATATTGATCTTCTTGCCATCATAATCAACCGCTGTGTTTTTGGAAAGGATTGTGATACCACGTTCTCTTTCAATTGCGTTTGAATCAAGGGCACGATCTTGAATTTGGTAATGCTCCCCTAATGTGTCTGATTGCTTTAGCATTTCGTTAACTAAAGTTGTTTTACCGTGGTCAACGTGGGCGATAATAGCAATATTTCTAATATCTTCTCTTGTTTTAGTCAAATTACTTCTTCCTTCCATATAACATGCGTTGAATAACTTGCAATAAAAAAACTGTGATTGTAATTCACAGTTTAGTTTGAATTTTTAACTGTCTTAAGTACATCAGAAACTGCGTTCTTTGTACCAGCTATTACGACTTGTGATTGTAGCATATTAACTGGTTGTCCGTCAACTCCCACAACCATCAAGCCCATTGTCTCACAAAGTACTCGACCGGCTGCTAGATCCCAAGGACGCAAATAAGACATGTAGATCACTTCTTTACCCTTCAAAAGGTGTTCAAAGACTAGGCCTGCACAGCCCAGAACTCGCAAACCACTGCTCTGACTGACAACTTCTTGAGTATTATCGAAGTCAGCAAGAACCATCGGTGCGGAAATGATCACCAAACCATCCTTTAAAATTGTATCAGAAGGTGGTGTCAATTGGCGATCATTTTCGAAAACTCCTAATTCTGGACCACCATGAAAAATCTTATTTTCCATCACATTGATAATCCCGCCAACAAAGGGTTTTCCATCTAAATAAACTCCGATCATTGAAGCAAAACTGTCGTGACACTTAACAAAATTCATTGTCCCATCGATGGGATCGACAAAAAAGACTAAGCCTGCCATGGACTTAACGTCATCACCATAACCTTCTTCACTCACGATCGTGGCGTCAGGAAAATGGTCTTTGATTATGCCAACGACATTTTTTTCGGTAGATTTGTCAAAATTAGTCACTAAGTCATTAGGTCCCGATTTAGTGTCGACATTTTTATTCTTGTTAACATCTTCACGAAGACTTTGACCGACTTTTGACAGCAACTCTACTAAAAAATTATCTATTTCTTGACTTGTCTCTTTCATAATGTAGCCTGACTTTCTCATTACTTGGTGTAGTTTGACTTTGCTTAAATACTTTATAAATCGAGTATCCTGACTCTAGTTCAAATTCCTTATCGAGTCTGCGTTGATCCATTTTCATTGGAACAACTTCGCAAAAGGAGCGGTATTTCTGCAAAAATGTTTCGCGTTTGATGCCTTTTTCATACGCAGCTTCAACAGCGTTGTATAAGTCAATAACCTTGACTATATCGTCATTACTCCATTCAGGTTCTAGTGGATAACTGTAATTTTCTCGCATCGTCATACTCCCCCATTCTTATTACACTTCTAATGATACAAAAAAAGCGATGCAATTGCATCGCTTTTAAGTAAATTAAACGTGTGTTGGGAAACCAATAAGAATATCTGCAGCTTCTTGTACAGGTTCGCCCAATGTTGGATGTGGATGAATTGTCAAAGCAACATCTTCCGCATTCAATTGACAGTTAACTGCCAAGCTTAATTCAGAAATCAATTCACTAGCACCAGGTCCAACAACTTGAGCACCAATGATTGTGTTTGATTCTTTTTCAGCAACGATTCTTACGAATCCTTCTGCTTCATCCAATGAAACGGCACGTGCATTTCCGGCAAATGGGAACTTAGCAACGTTTGTTTCGATTCCTTTGTCTTTAGCTTCTTCTTTAGTCAAACCAACTGAAGCTAGTTCAGGGTCTGTAAAGCAGACAGCAGGAACACCGATGAAGTCGTTTGCTGTATTCTTACCTGAGATAGCACCTGCAGCAACCTTAGCTTCAAAGAAAGCTTTGTGAGCTAGAGCTGGACCAGGAACGATATCACCAACGGCATAAATGTTAGGAACTGATGTACGACCTTGTTCGTCGACTTCGATCAATCCACGATCGTTAGTCTTAACGTCTGTCATTTCAAGTCCAAAGTTGTCTGTGTTAGGACGTCTACCAACAGTAACCATGCAGTAATCTGCGGTAACTGTTTGTTCCTTACCATCAACTTCATAAGTTACAGTAACGTCTTTGTCAGTTTCATCAGCTTTCTTAGCCATTGCGTTAGTAATAATATCTACGCCTTTAGCTTCAAGGTTCTTCTTAACAACGGAAACCATGTCTTTTTCAAAGTTAGGAATGATTTGTTTTGTACCTTCAAGAATAGTTACGTGTGCACCAAGGTCAGCATAAGCACCAGCTAATTCTGATCCAACGTATCCACCACCGATAACTACGAATTCCTTAGGAATTTCTGGTAGGTTCAAACCACCTGTAGAATCAATGATACGGTCGCTAAACTTGAATCCTCTGATTTCAACGGGACGGCTACCTGTTGCCAAAATCAAGTTCTTGAACTTAATTGTTTGGCCTCCACCGTTATCCATGAATTGACGAGGACCGCTTGGCATTACACGTAATTGTGTATTGCTATCTAAGTAAGCTTCACCATTGATCAATTCAACTTTGTGTTTTTTAAGAAGCATGTTAACACCACTTGTCATACGATCAACAACTTGTGTTTGTTTCCATTCTTGAGTCTTTGAGAAATCAATTTCGGCACCTTGTGTTGTAATTCCGTAAATTGATGAGTCTTTGTCTTGTTTTAGTCTGTTACCTGCGGCAATAAGAGCCTTTGAAGGTACACATCCAACGTTTAGACAAACACCACCAACTGTGTCTGATTTTTCAATAACTGCGACTGTTTGGCCATATTCTGCTGCACGAATAGCTGCAACATATCCACCAGGACCTGAACCAATAATTACTGTATCTTTTTCAACAACATTTTCTGCCATGTTTTATCTAGCCCTCCATTAATAACATATCTGGATCATGTAGAAGTTTCTTCATTAAGTTCAATGCGTTTTGTGCTAAGGCACCATCGATCAATCTGTGATCATAACTCAATGAAAGTTTGAGCATCTTACCAACTTGGATATTGCCCTCTTCATCAACATAAGGTTCGTTAGCAATCTTACCAACACCTAAAATAGCACTTTCAGGTTGGTTGATAACTGGTGTGAACCAGCCACCACCGATTGAACCAACATTACTGATAGTAATTGAACCGCCAGACATCTTATCCATGCTCAACTTGTTGTCATAAGCAAGTTGTGAGTTTTCAGTGATTTCTTTGGCAATTTCAAACATACCTTTAGAATCAGCGTTCTTAATGTTTGGAACGTATAGACCATGGTCAGTGTTTGTTGCGATACCAACATTGTAGTAGTGCTTGTAAACGATTTCTTGTGTTGTGTCATCGATTGAAGCGTTGAATTCTGGATATTCTTTCATTACAGCAACTAAGGCTTTAACGATGTATGGCAAGAATGTCAAATGAATATCTTTGTCAGCAGCGATCTGCTTGTACTTCTTACGGTTAGCCATTAATGCTGAAACTTCAACGTCATCGAAACTTGTAACGTGAGGAGTTCTATGTTTACTTTCAGACATTGCCTTAGCAATAGCCTTTCTAGTCATAGTCATCTTTTCACGAGTTTCAAGTTCAGGTGTAGCTGATGTGTAAGGTTTGATTGGTGTAGCTGTTTCTGCTGGAGCAGCGGCTGCTGCAGGAGCTGCAGCTGCGGCTGGTGCTGCTGCACCTGAACCTGCTGCATCAACGTCTGCTTGTGTGATTTGTCCATGCTTACCTGATGGTGTAACTGTTGAAAGATCAACACCCTTATCACGAGCATATTGACGTACTGATGGCATTGCTAAGTAATTTTCATTAGCTGAGCCAGTTGCTTCTGCTGGAGCTGCGGCTGCTGGTGCAGCATCTGCTGCAGGTGCAGCGTCTTCAGCTTTAGCATCGTCTGCTGCTGGAGCTTCGTCGTCACCTGTATCGGCTGATCCATCATCGATAACGATCAATGTATCACCAATTTCAACAGTATCTCCTTCTTGAGCCACGATTTGTTTTACAGTACCAGAAACTGGAGAAGGTAGTTCCTCAACTGATTTATCATTTTGGATTTCAACTAAAGAATCGTCTTCTTTAACTTCGTCTCCTTCTTTAACAAGCCAGCTAGCAACTTCACCTTCGGCCATTCCTTCACCTAATTCAGGTAATTTAAATTTAAAGGCCATGTTTAGAACCCTTCCCTTCTATGCTTTAAAAAATTAGTAGTTTAAAATTTCGTTTGCTTTTTCGACAATTTCATCTGCGCCAGGAATCCAGTAATCTTCGGCCTGAGCAAATGGATAAACACTATTTGGAGCGGCAACTCTACCAATTGGTGCATCGAGTGAAAGGATGGCATCTTCAGCGATTGCTGATGCTACTGTAGCACCAACACCGGCCATCTTTTGTGCTTCTTGAACAACGACAACTTTATGTGTCTTTTCAAGTGACTTGAAGATTGTTTCTGTATCGATAGGTGAAACTGTTCTAAGGTCGATGATTTCAACAGAAACTCCGTCCTTAGCCAATGTTTCAGCAGCTTTCTTAGCTTCATTAACTTCAGCACCGTAAGCCACAATAGTAATATCTGTTCCTTCTTGAACAACGTTTGCTTTGTCTAATGGAACAGTGTATTTACCTTCTGGAATATCGTCTTTCATTGAACGATATAACTTAAGGTTTTCCATGAATAGCACTGGGTCATTGTTTTCAATAGATGAAATCAATAGTCCTTTAGCATCATATGGGTTACTTGGCATAACAACACGTAGGCCTGGTGTTGATGCAAAGTAGTTTTCTAAGTTATCAGCGTGCATTTCAGCAGTATGTGTACCACCACCGTAAGGTGTACGGATAGTAATAGGAGATGTTTGCTTACCGTTGAAACGGAAACGCATTCTAGCAGCTTGGCCCACGATTTGGTCCATAGCTTCAAATGAGAATCCCATGAATTGAATTTCTGGGATAGGACGGAATCCTTTAACACCTAAACCTGTTGCTAATCCTAAGATACCTGATTCAGCAAGTGGTGTATCGAAGACACGTTCTTCACCATATTTTTCTTGTAAACCTTGAGTTGTTCTGAAGACACCACCGTTTTTACCAACGTCTTCACCGAAGATCAATGTTTTGGGATCATCTTCTAGCATGATGTCCAAAGCATCAGTGATAGCCTTAATATAAGTCATTTTTGCCATTATTCTTTAGACTCCTTTGCTTCGAATTTTTCGATTTCTTTTCTCAATTCTGGAGTTGGAATTTCAAATGTACGTTTCAACATATCTGAAACTTTGTCCTTAGGAACAGCATCTGCTTCCTTGATAGCATCCTTGAATGAGTTCTTATATTCTTCAACAAGTTTGTCTTCTTGTTCATCTGACCAAAGTCCCTTGTCTTCAAGAACCTTTCTCAAACGAATGAGAGGATCTTTTTCATGCCAAGGTTTAACTTCGTCTTCAGTTCTGTAACGTTTAGGATCATCACCAGCACTTGAGTGAGCACCATAACGATATGTTAATGTTTCGATCATTACAGGACCATTTCCAGCTGTGATATAGTCACGAGCAGCTTTAGCTACAGAGTAGCAAGCTAAGATATCCATACCATCAACTTGAACACTAGGAATACCAGCAGCAACGGCTTTTTGAGCCAATGATGGAGCAGCTGTTTGCTTGTGTCTTGGTGTTGAAATAGCGAAACCATTATTTTGAACGATGAATAGTGTAGGAGTTTGGAATGCACCAGCGAAGTTCATTCCTTCGTAACTATCACCTTGTGAAGTACCACCATCACCTGTATAAGTGAAGGCAATTGTATCTTCTTCTTTATTCTTCTTGATACCAAGACCAACACCGGCAGCTTCATCATATGCAGCACCGATAATGATTTGTGGCATCATTGCATTAGCTTTGTACTCGTTACCAACAACATGTCCTCTTGACCACAAGTAAGCTTCTGTTACTGTAGCACCATGTTGGATAAGTTGAGGAACATCACGATAAGCAGGTAATAAGTAGTCTTGCTTCTTCATAGCTAAGACAGTACCCATTTCTGATGCTTCCTCACCTTCGGTAGGAGCATAAAATCCCATACGTCCTTGACGTGAGAAGTTCATTGTTTGTTCGTGCAATGCACGTTCCCAAACCATTTTCTTCATAAATTCAACTAAGTCTTCATCAGAGAATGAGTCGAAAGTTGCTTGATCTACAACTTTTGAATTTTCATCCAAAACCTGAATTGGCTTAGGCAAATTTGCCAAGTCTTTCTTAATTGCTTCAAAATCAACAACTGATTTATTTGCCATTATTCACATTCCTTCCATAAAAAGCTAAAACACTCACAGAAAAACTGTAAGGGTTTTCAATACCTTTAGTTTATCATTTTAAAACGAAAACACAAGTTAATTTCTGTAACATTTTCATTTTTTAATTTAAATCAATTTCGTTATCAGATTTTCCATTTTGTAATTCATCGAGCATGGAGTCCAACGAAATGGTTGCCATGTTCTTTACAGCTGTAGTCGTGTAAAAAGCAATATGTGGTGAAATAATGAACTTAGGATTATCGATCATATTTGATAAAAGTTCGTCATTTAGTGACTCACCACTGCGGTCTGTGTTGAAAATACCTACTTCGTTTTCATAAACATCAAGCACAGCACCAGCTAGTTTTCCTGAAACTACGGCATCATATAAGTCTTGTGTCTTGATCAGATCACCACGTCCGGTATTAACAACAATGGCATTTTCTTTCATTCCGGCAATACTGTCTTTATTGATAACCGTGTTACCCTTGCCAAGGCTTGGTAGATGTAGTGTTACAACATCTGATTGCTTCAAAAGTTCATCTAGAGAATCCACATAAAGACCTTGTTTTTCAATGTCGTCATTGTGGAACTTATCAAAAGCAATTACTTTAGCGCCAAATCCTTGATAGATCTTAATTGCTGCACGACCGATCCGACCAGTACCTGCTACACCGACAGTGAGTTCATTTAATTCGCGACCAATGTCTGGAGCCCACTTGAAATTATGCTTGTCGACTTTTCTGATCATAGATTTCATACTTCTTAACAAAATCATCAAGCCAGTTACAGAATATTCGGCAATTGCTGTTGGTGAGTAACTAGGAACATTGGTTAACTTGATATCATTTTTCTTCAGTGCGTCAAATGGAACATTGTCAACACCGACATTTCTTAATGACATTACGTGAATGCCAAATTCATTCATCTTGTCAAAAATAGCTGGGTCGTAAGGTAATTGTTGATAACAAACTACCCCGTCATAACCTTTAGCTAATTCAATTGTTTCAGGATTCAATAAATCAGATACGATCTTAACTTCAATGTTATTGTTCTTCGACCATTCTTCAATGTAAGGTCTTTCATCTTCTCTAACACCATAGTCAATAAGCTTCATAAATTAATGCCTCCAAGAATCAATTTTTAATACAATTTAATAATAATCGGTCTGTTAAACTAAGCCAACCCATTTTGCAAATATAGGCACAACTAAGTCAGTTACGACGCCAATTACTACTAATGAAATCGATGCCATGGCACCTTGGATAGAACCTAATTGAACCGCTTTCGCAGATCCAACTGTTTTTCCAGAAGTACCAAGACCTAAACCGACACCGATAGGATCTTTTTGTAGTCTGAACAATTTAACTAATTGATCACCTAACGCCAAGATAATAACGGCATTTAAAATACAAGTCATTGCAGTGATAGCCGGTTCGCCACCGATACCTGCTGCAAGAGGCATAGCAATAGCCGTGGTTGCTGATGATGGTAATAATGATGCAATAACACGATCAGACAAGCCCATTGCTTTTGTTACGCCATAAATCACGGCAAGCGAAATAAACAGACCGATGATCAACGCTAACAACAATTCGACCCAATATTTCTTGACCAGGTCATTTCGCTTGTATAGAGGTACAGCAAACGCAATCGTTGCTGGGCTCAACATCCAAAATAGGAAGTTTGCGCCAAGATGATTTTTAGTACCACCTTGCCAGTAAGCATCATAAACCGCAGTTGGTGATGCTCCTGTAAGATGTTGGATCGTCCATAAAACGAAGATTCCTAACACCATACCAACAAATAGCGGTTGGAATAGGAAAAATCCGTTGGACTTACGGAATAAAAATACACCGATCAAATAAACTACGATCGAAACAAAAATACCGAAAAACGAGTTGTTAATTATTGCCATCATTATCCTCCTGACTTACAGCCTTACCATTTCCTCGGATCTTAGAACTTATCGCAATGATAAATTTAGCTGTGTAAGAAATTACCACTAGTAACACGATCGTGGAGATAATAATTGCAATGATCAACATTATTCCATCAGATTTGATAATATCTAAGTGGGTGTATAACTGGACCCCTGATGGTACGAATAAGAATCCAATGATACTAATTAGGAACGTAGACATTTGCTCTACTTGATGGAGTTTGACGATCTTTGTTGTCAATAAAAAGTACAATATCAACAATCCCCAGACAGGTGCTGGAACTGGGAACGATTTAGGCATAAACATTGCAAGAATGTTTGAAACGAATAATACAGAAACAAAGATTGCAATTTGAACCAAAATATTAGAAGGTTCCTTTTCTTTCTCCTTTCCTACAGCTGACTTTTTTTTAGAGTCATCCATAAAAGCCCTCTCCCTTATCTATGTATTTATGTAACCGCTAACATTGGCACATAAAAAGAGCTTACCATATTCTTAATGGAGATGTGAAATAGAATTTCACAAATAAATCATATTTAAATTGTAAAAAAATTGGCAAACTAATTTATAATAGAGATACTATGTTAAAACAAGACATTATTGGAGGTTAATATGTATTTAATGAAAGATATCGTCCGTGATGGCGACCCCGTATTAAGAAAAGTTAGTGAAAATGTGAGCTTCCCACTCAGTGACGAAGATAAGCAACTTGCTCACGACATGATGGAGTATTTGATCAACAGTCAAAACGAAGAATTTGCAGAAAAACATCAACTTCGTGCAGGTGTTGGTTTGGCCGCACCACAAGTTGGTGTTTCGAAAATGATGGCTAGTGTCCTTGTCCCTAATGAAGAAGATCCTGAAAAGCCACTTTTGAAAATTACATTGATCAATCCTGTCATCGTTCGTAATTCAGTTCAAAACGCTGCACTCGAACAAGGTGAAGGCTGTCTCTCAGTTGATAAAGATGTTCCTGGATTCGTTCCTCGTTCCGACCGTATTACCATCAAATATGACGACTTTGAAGGAAATTCACAAACGTTACGTGTTCGTGACTACCCCGCTATTGTTTGCCAACATGAAATCGATCACTTAAACGGTCACTTGTACTATGACAAGATCGACAAAAAGAACCCATTTGAAATCGATCCAAGTACCGTCGTTATTTCCTAATTGCCAGTCTTTCCAGTCAGTCGATTAAGTATACTTACAAATATTTATATGTTAAAATTGTGGTACTTGTTGATTACTCAACCAAATGGACTGAAAAAGGCTTAGGTAAAGCCGTTTATGCTTTACTCAGCTATATTTAAAAGGAGAATTTATAGTGATATACAAAGTTTTATATCAAGAAAAGAAACAAGATAACCCCCGTCGTGAATACACACATTCACTTTACATGGATGCAGAATCAAGCATCGACGTACGTGAAGCAGTAGAAAAAAACACAAATTATGATATCGAATTGATTCAAGAGCTCGATGAAAAGCATCTTGAATATGAACAAAAGAGTCCTAATTTCAAATTAACGGAGTTTTAGTTAATGACTCTAAATGTAAAGAATAATGAAGTTTCTGTTTTTGCCATTGGGGGCCTTGGCGAAATCGGAAAAAACATGTACGGAGTTGAATACCAAGACGAGTTGATCGTCATTGATGCTGGTATTAAATTCCCTGAAGATGAACTACTAGGAATTGATTACGTCATTTCCGACTACAGTTACTTAGTAGAACATCAAGATAAAATCAAAGGTCTATTTATTACCCACGGCCACGAAGACCACATCGGTGGAATTCCTTATTTATTGAAGCAATTACCAAATATTCCAGTTTATGCTGGTCCTCTAGCCTGTGCGTTGATCAAAGGTAAGCTTGAAGAACACGGCTTATTACAATCAACCAAATTAAATGTATTAAGTGAAGATTCAGTAATCAAATTTCCCAAAACAAGCGTAACATTCTTCAGAACTACTCACTCTATCCCTGATACGTTAGGCGTTGCAGTCCATACGCCTGAAGGTGTCATCGTTGAGACTGGAGATTTCAAGTTTGACCTTACTCCTGTTGCCGGTCTACCATCACCTAATTTACAAAAGATGGCTGCACTTGGTTCAGAGGGTGTCTTACTTTTAATGTCAGATAGTACGAACGCTGAAATTCCAACTTTTTCAAAGTCTGAAAGATCAGTTGGTCTAACGATCCACCAAATCTTTGAAACAATCAAGGGTCGGATCATCTTCGCAACTTTCGCATCGAATATTTACCGTGTATCGCAAGCTGTTGACGCTGCGATGAAAGAAAATCGTAAGATTGCCGTCTTCGGACGAAGTATGGAACAAGCAATCGAAAATGGTCGTGAACTCGGCTACTTGAACATCCCTGATGATATGATCATGGACGTCCATGAACTTAACCATACTCCTGCTAACGAAACCTTGATCTTATGCACCGGTTCTCAAGGTGAACCATTAGCTGCTTTAAGTAGAATTGCTAACGGTACTCACCGTCAGATCAGTATCCAACCTGGTGATACAGTTATTTTCTCAAGTAACCCTATCCCTGGTAATACTATCAGTGTCAACCATTTGATCAACCAACTCTCCGAAGCTGGAGCCGAGGTCATCCATGGTAAAGTTAACAACATTCACGCATCTGGTCACGGTGGCCAAACTGAACAAGAATTAATGCTTCGTTTAATGAAGCCTAAGTTTTTCATGCCGATCCACGGTGAATACCGGATGCTCAAGATCCACACTGAGCTTGCTCAACTTTGTGGCGTTCCTGAAGAAAATACCTTCATCCTCGAAAACGGTGATGTCTTAGCTTTAACTAAAGACTCATGTCATCGTGCGGGACACTTCCCTGCTGGCGATGTTTATGTTGATGGTAAAGGTGTTGGTGATATTGGAAACGTCGTTATCCATGATCGTCAACTTCTTTCCGAAGAAGGAATGGTCGTAGTTGTAGCAACTATCGATTATAAGAAACACATCGTCTTAGCTGGTCCAGATATCTTATCTCGTGGATTTGTCTACATGCGTGAATCAGGTGAATTGATCAATCAAGCACAAAAACGTGTCTTCCACTTGATCAAAAACGCATTTGATGATGAAGAAGTCAAAGTATCTGAAGCACATCTGAAACGAATTATTATTGATGGACTTCAAGATTTCCTATACAAACGTACAGCCAGAAATCCTGTAATCCTTCCAATGTTAATTTCTACTTCAATCTAGCAGATCATTTGATCTGCTTTTTTATTTTTAAGGGGAAACTAATGGCTAAAATCAAAAAATTAGAAATTTTATTCAACCAAAGAGCGGGGAACGGTCAATCTAATCACACTTGTCAGAAGATTCAAAAGTTTTTAGATGAGAACCAGATCAGCTATCAAATCCACAAGACACAGACCGATGGCGATGGCGTCAGAATTGCTCGTGAGCTTGCTGACCAATTGTCAAACGACCAAATGATTTTAGTCATTGGTGGTGATGGTACACTTAATCAAGCTTTAAATGGTGTAAAAATCTCTCAGTATCCACAAACCCCACTAGCATATATCCCGAGTGGCTCGGGTAACGACTTCAGTCGTGGGGTCAAGATCAAGCACCAAGATCCAGTAATCTTGTTACAAAAGATCTTAGCCATGTCTGCTCCAGTCGAAATTGACGTCGCTAAGGCAACTGATTTAAAAAAGAATCAAATAAAATACTTTGTCAACAACATTGGCATGGGCTTTGACGCTAGTGCAGTGTACTACACGAATCACTCCAAGCGAAAAAACATCCTAAATTCCTTGAAATTAGGCACCCTGGCCTACGTTTCCAGCCTAGTCAAGGTAATTCGCTTGCAAAAAGGGTTTCCTATTGACGTTCTAGTTAATGGCGAAACAAAGCATTTTGACAATGCCTATATTGTTACAGCAACCAATCACCCGTATTTCGGTGGAGGTGTAGCAATCGATCCAAAGGCTGATCCCTTTGATCACAAGCTTGACTTAGTAGTCGTCAATAAGATCACCGGATCTACCTTCGTCAAACTATTCATGAAACTACTGACAAATGGATCACACTTGGACGATCCTAACGTCTGGCATACACAACAAACACAGTTCACTATTTACGATCACCATCCAGAACAAGGACAGATGGACGGTGAAGAATTAGGTGAACATGCCTTCGAGATCCAATTTGAATCGAAGACACATGCATTTTGGTTGCCGGTTACTCGAAAATAGTCAAAAAGGCGATAGCAATCTAGTTCATCAACTAGATTTGCTATCGCCTTTTTCGTTTCATAGATTCATTAATATTTAGTAATTGGACCATCCCATGATACCATACCGCCAGAAACATTAACCACATCATATCCCATGGCAGTCAGCTTCTTAGCAGATTTACGACTATCAACACCTGAGTGGCAAATGATATATACTTTGCCATCTGGGTGGTAGTTTCCCGCTTTGATCTGTTTCCAGGGAACATTAGGAGCTCCCGGAATATGCCCCTTTTCATATCTTTCTTTTACTCTAACATCAATAATTTGAATGCCTTTATCCCCACGCATTTTTTCAATTAGTTGGTCATTAGTAATACTGGTGATTTTGGTAAATATTGACATGTTATTTTCTCCTCAACTTTTCACGTATTATTGTGACTACCACTAACTGTAATAATAATGCTACGCCCAAGCTTGCCAAATTGTAATAGTACAATGGATCAGCAATATTTTTGGGAATTAACATATAAATGAAGACAAATACACTTAGGAAAAACAACCACAAGTAACGCAACATCTTCTTACTCTTGGATTTTCCTAATCTAAGTCCCCAGAAAATAATTAGTAAAACTGAAATGACAAGCAAAATTATTACAAAATACAACGCCAATTTTACTGGATAGTTTTCATTCATGAACAAAATTTGACGCATAAACCCCAGGCGCGTGTTATATAAATTATCTAATTCTTGAGGTAGCCATAAAAAGACTGCTTCAAAAATAGCGATTATTACTACACCGACTCTTTTACCGATACTCATTAGCTATACTCCCCCTAATATTTAACGATATAAATTTAATTTTGATATTAGTTTATCATTCAATTGATCCATATTTTTAATTTGGTAAACAATTGTTATTTTATGACCATTGGGAACGGTCACCCGATCTATCAAACCGCTTTTCAAATTGTCTTGGTTTGCATGTATAAAAATATCCTTAACGATGAATTGATTCAAATCAAGCATAGCTTCTGCGGTAATACCGTCCCAATTGATGGTTCCATCTAAATCCCACCACTCAACATTTTTCTTGAACCAATTATTCAGTGAATTATCTAACCAGCTTGCAGATTTTTTGTTTGATTTAGCCATTTTTTTAGCAACTACATCTCCCGACAAAATTCCATCCAAAATGAATTGGCCACTCACTAGTATCAATTTACATCCACTATTTAAAACTGCTTCGGAAGCAATATTAGAAACTGATAAATTTAATTCATCTACCGGAACACCATTGATAAACAAAGGTTCGAAAATTCCACCCATAATCACGATTTGCTTAACTTTTTTAAAAAATCTTTCATCGATTAAACTAGCTTCATACAAATTATTCATACTACCAGTTGCCAAAATAGTAACCTGTCGTGGGTATTGGTTGACCTGATTGACCAAAAACTTTGCTGCTGGTGACGGCTGAGAGATATCGATCGACTGTTCTTTTTCTAATCCAGGATATTGTTCTATTTTTAAATCAAACAATTCCTTCATTAAATGTGATTGGTTTGCCACCTCTGCTACAGTACCATTACCAAATGTTAAGGTATTACCAAGCAAGTCGATCTCTGGACACTTATTTAAATAAAGTAAAGTTAATCCATCATCGACATCCCTACCATCAATGCCAGTTGTATTATCACAATCATAAATTACCTTTAAGTGTTCATTCGACATATTTTGACTCCCTCTGCCAATCGGCTGAAAAATCTACATCAGATAACGATTCAATTGCTACTGCTGACACCTGATTTCTTTTAGCCAAATTTAGTGTTGCCGCAAAAACAGTATCAGTGCTCCATCTGATTGGTACCGATAAAAATTGGGTTTGATCGATCCTATTCTTCATTCCGAACAAATAATATCCCCCATCCCAAGTTGGTCCCAATACAATATCTGACTTATCTAATTGTGAAAAGGCATTTTGTAAGGTTTCGACATTTAACCTGGGTATATCACTACCAGTCAAAACGATTTTTTTAAATCCTAATGTTTTGACGTGGTCAATTGCATTCGACATTTTATTACCGATTGAGCCATTTGATTGTTGGAAAACATTAATTTTAGATGGCAACTTTAATAAAAATTTTTCAGATTGAGCCTGATCTTCAGAATAATAGGCCAAAAATATTGTGACGTCTTCTAATCCATGCGTTATCTTTAATAAATGATTCAACATTTTACTTTGAATATCAGCAGCTTGTTGTTTGGAATAATCCGGCGTTAAACGTGTTTTGACAAATCCAGGATTCGGTATTTTTGTAAAAATTATGTACGCTTTATCCATCGATATTCACCCCATATTCTTTCAACAATGGTTTAGCAAAATCTATGGTCAAGTACATTTTACTTCGAAGATAAATCTCTTCATTTTGAATCGGCTTTTCATCATAAGTAGTTATTAGCATGGCACACCACGACAAAGCTCGTAGCAACAAAAACGGCATGTAAGAAATTACTGATTCTTTCACCTCTTCATAACTTCTTTCGACTAGCCGACTATAATATAGTAAGAATTGATCAACCTGTTTCTGACTTAAGATGGTATCAGTCCTCCACAATGTTGTCGTTTTCGCCAAGAATTGCGTTAAATCTTGAACACTATTGCTATATACTGGTTTTTCCCAATCAATCAAATATCCATAATCATCGGTAATCAAGAAGTTATTGGAATTGACCTCAGTATTGACAATATTTTGAGGTTGCTGCGAAAAATATTGATCATCCACATGATTATTGCACCAATTAAAAAGTGTCGTTAAGATCTTTTTCCCATCTTTATCGACTTTATTAGACTGAAAAACGGTTTCTAATAAAGACTTGGCTTCATTGATACGATCACTACAAATATTTGTCTCGGTTATTAATTGAGATATTTGATGATCATCCAAAGTTAAACGATGCACGTCGCCAAATATTTCAGCAGCTTGTGACAGATCCCTCTCATAAATTAACGGTCTCCCAGGAAGAAATTGCTCAATCAAAATGTCATGATCAAAATACTGTTTCGAATCATCTAACAACAGTGGTTTCGGTGTCCGACCACTGGGAAAAAGCATGTTCAATGCTTGAAATTCATACCTTGCTTGTTTTGCTTGGTTAATTTGTGAACCATAATTGATTCTAAAAACAAAGTTTTGCCCTAAATTGTCACTGATGAAAAAATTACGGTTGTATTCTCCCTGCGCTAAAAAATCAACTTTTTGAACCTCACCCATGTTACATTCGGTATTGATCGTTGCATTTTTCAGATACTCTTTGATCTTCGATAATATTTGTTGTTCCATCATTTTTCTCCGCGATAATATTCTTTTTGTAATTTAGCAACGCTTGTTCCCATTTGATAACGGATTTGGTAAAGTTGCATTTTCAAAAAAGTTGCCCAATGACCTTGTTGTTGATACTTTCGAGCACTAGTTAAGATAGGTATATTTAATTGTTGAACATTTATATGCTTCCGACGCAAAATTTTACTCAGTTCATAATCTTCCATTATTGCTATTTGCGGATATCCACCTAAAAATTCATACAATCGACGGTCGATAAATAAACCTTGATCACCAAATATCAATTTTCGATATTTTGAGCGCAGATTGGTCCCAAATTCCATCATCCGAAAAAACTTTTCTGGTGCATCAAAATGAAGGTCAAAGTACCCCACATTAATGTTCGTTTTACTTAATAACGGCAGCGGTGATCCTGAAGGGAACTTCGAATCCGCATGCAGAAATAGAAGTTTTCTACCTAAAGCTTTTTGACTTCCACTTTGTAACTGCATGCCTCGATTAGCCCTAGTGTGTTGGTATTTGAAATCAGAAACCAAATAATCTGGTCTTCGTCTCTCTTGCCCATCCACAACGATAACTTCGACATCATCTAAATTCCAAGCTAATAATTGTTTTTGCATAATTTTCATTGCAACATCATCATGATAAATTGGAATGATTATTGATAACCACATTTAGTACACCACCGGTTTTTTATCAAAATAAAAGCTGTATTGGTCACCTATTTTCACCAGATTAGGCCGACAATCAAAACTAACAGTTACAGAATCCATCCTGACTGTCACCCTTTCAACACTCCCCAACCAAACCTTATTTACTACTTCAGCGAAAAACGCTGGATATTCTGTTTTTTCCAAAGTTACTTGATTGGCATACGGGATATATAAGTATCCTTGCGGATTATTTTTTAATTCGACTTCCCCTCGATAAATAAGCGAATCAAAGGTATTTCCCGTTACTTTTCCCGAAATAAAATTGGCCTGACCGAGAAATTTGGCAACTTCAATATCAATCGGATCTGATTCCAATTGTTCTGGTTCAGAAATTTGTTTGATGGATCCATCGATCAAAATAGCAATTCGTTTTGACAATAAATATGCTTCATTTTTGTAATGTGTAACAAAGACAATGGTTACGTCAAATTGACTCTGAATTTGTTGAACAAAATTCAACATTTCAATTCGTAAATTCTCATCCAGACTGGAAAATGGCTCGTCCATCAGTAATAACTTTGGTCGTAAAATCATAGCACGAGCCAATGCAACTCTTTGACGTTGACCGCCCGATAGTTCGTCAGGGTAACGATCAACTAAATCCGATATGCCCATTACTTCGGTAATTTTTGCCAAACGTTCTTTGATATCATCCCTTTTTACCTTACTCATCCGCAGACCAAAAGTAATATTCTTAGCCACAGTCATATGGGGGAACAATAAATACTCTTGAAAAACCATTATTCCCTTTGGATTTTGATCACTTTCACTCGTAAACTCACCAGATGAAGGCTGATCAATTTTAGCTAGAATGTTCAACAAGGTGGTTTTTCCGCTTCCTGAAGGACCCAAAATTGCCACAATAGAATTACTTTCTATCGCTAGATCAATATTTTTTAAAATGTGTTTGTCTTTTTTTACTTGATTAATTTTCTTCAAAAAGTACGTCAAATTAACCCCTCCGACGATTACGAATAATATATTTATCAATTAAAAACAGTGGTATTAACGTGACAATTAAGAAAGTAAATGCATAAATTGCTGCAATTTTATATTTTCCGGCCGTTGTGAAAGGAAACATTCGCACTGATAAGGTTAAAAATTTTCCGTCACCTACTAACAACGTGGCCAAATATTGTGTCATTGATACGACATAAGTCATCAAAATTGCTCCTTGCAGTCCTGATTTACTCATTGGGAAAGTTACATTCCAAAATGTTTGCCAATTATTTGCTCCTAGGTTCTTACTTACACTTTCAAAAGCATTTCCATTTTGTTCAAAATTATCCATTAAAAGCTTGATGGCATACGGTAAATAAAACAATGTGTGTGCAATAACAACACCTACGAAACTGCCGTTGAGACTAAATTTGATCATAACAAAATCCAAATTAGTCAATAATGCAATACTTGGAATTATCAACGGTAAGTATACTAATAGGTTGATAACTTTTTTTCCAAAAAAATCATAATGTGCTAGTAATATCGCCGTTGGATAAGCAATCGCTAAAGTCAAAATAATCGTACCCAAGGATAGTAAAATACTCTGAGTCAATGAATGGATCAGCTCAGAATTAGTAAAAAGCATTTTTATTAAATTTTGGAATTCGAGCTGCTGAGGTAATATATCCGGATAATTCCAACTGCTACCGATTGCTAATAAGAAAATCACGATCAGCGGAATAACGATCAGCGCACAAAAAATGAACGTCCAGATATTATTTAATAGGTTTTTCATCTGTTTCCTCCAATCCGACCACCAGGAATCTTCTTGGAGATTACTAGTAATACTGCTGCAAAAACAATCGAGAAAACTGACAAAATCATGTTTAGGCTCATTACCAATGGAATTTGTGTGATATCGCCTTGAACATAATAGTTGTAAATATAAACCGGTAATAATTCTTTCTGCTGATTTCCTAAAAGAAACGGCACTTCATAAGATCCAAAGTTGAACGAAAAATTAATTATAAACGCATTTACCAATGCCGTTTGGATCATCGGTAGTGTAACATTCCAAAAGGTTTGAAACTTGTTGGCACCTAAATTTAAGGCTACTACTTCATACTTATCATTCATCTGTCGTAATACCAGCATCAGTGAAACAATGACGAATGGAATTTCCTTATACAAATAAGTAATTATGACACCGATCTGGTAGTTATCATTTAACAACAAGGGAAATTGTTCCGTTGATTGTAGCAATCCTAAGTGAATCAAAATATTGGGAACGACGCCGGTTTGACTTAGTAACTGAAATAATGCAATGACTACAAAAATATGCGGTAGCATTACGGGTAATTCCGTAATTCGAAAGACTATTCCACGATCTTTTTTATGACGATATAAGGTAATTGCAATCATCATACCAATTATGCAAGCTAAGAAAGCACTGACAACGGAAAATAAAAAAGTGCGCCAGCTAATACTCAAAAAGCTAGCATCGCTCAACGCACTAATATAGTATTCCCAAGTAAATTTTTTCATATTTAACACGGGATAATAACCAAAACTAGTTATTAATGATTTGAAAAGTGCACTCAAGAAAAACAATAGAAAAAATAAGCAAAATGGTAATGATAACAAAATGATATTTTTTCTATTTGTCATTCAATACATGCTCCTTCCATAATTGTTCAATAATGGGGATCTTCTTACCTGAAACCTCTGGCAAGCGTTTTTTCGCTAACTCATTAGCTGGAACGGTATTATTAGTTTCGACTGAATCATCTAATTTTTGTTTCATGTTTTGGGGCATTTTTGCTGAAGAATAAGGTGAAACTGTAGCTCCATATTTAGCATCTAACCGTTTAGTTTGTGCTTCCGGACTCAACATTGTATTAATCAAAACCACGGCAGCCGATTTATTTGGAGCAGTTTTAGGAATAGCTAAGTAACTATAATTACCGATCATTCCGTTATCAAATAAGAACGTCTCAGCTTTATCATCAAAAAGCCCAGCTTGCTTTTGCGTGGCAACATACATTTGATTGTACGAGAAATCCATTGCAATCTGACCATCAGCAAACATTTTATCCATTTGTGCAGTTGTCTTTGGATAATTTTGACCTTTTTGCCATAAATATGGTTTCAATTCATTCAAATAATCTAAGGCTGGTTTTATTACTTTGTAAATGCCTTCTTTAGTTGCGGGGGCTTTGTCGAGTTTGTCAAAACCAACAGTTTCATAAATTATATTTCTGACAAAAGCACTACCAGTAAAATCAGGTGGAGCCACATACGTCAGCTTTCCAGGATTTTCTTTAGCCCAAGCTAGCAACTTCTTGGCACTAGTTGGGTAATCTCCGTTAAACATCTCTTTGTTTCCAATTAAAACAAATTGAGCATTTCCATATGGAATTTCTTGATTCTCGATCTTAGTTCCCATATCTGTTTTAGTGTCTTGATCATTTTTTGACATGTATTTCATGTTCGGTATCAATGATGGCTTGATCGTATCCAGTAATGATAACTTTTTAGCATTGTAAAAGTTTTCGCCATTGATCCACAGCACATCCATATTGCCAGTTTGCTTGTTGGCTTCTTTTTCAGTTGTTAATTTATTAATAATGGTATCAATGTCCATAGGTACACGTTTAACGGTAATACCTTTTTTCTTCATCATCGGTGTAACCACTTCATCGACCCAACGATTTTGTGCATCATTTCCACCAAAACCATAGTAAGTTACAGTTTTACCCTTTGCATTTTGTAAGGCTTCTCGATAACTGGCAGGCATAGTTGAACTGTTATCTTTTTGACCACTGGAACATCCCCAAAGCAACAGTAATGGCAGCAACAATACTAAAAATTTGAAATATACTTTTTTATTCAATATATTCTCCCCCTAAATCATTTTCTTGTGTTGTCCAATTTTTTTCGGAATATATGTTAGTAAAAATAAAACAATACCGAAAATAGTAAACTTCAAGGTGAGTGACCAAGATACACCTTCCGTCAATATATCGGATGCCATGTACGCATAAATAAAGCATGCCGGTAACATGGTAATTCCTGAGATAATGCTAAAACGCCAAAATTTCATTGGTGTCAAAGCATAAGCATAGCTTTGAATCGCATATGGAAAAATTGGCACTAGTCTAGTTAGGATTAAAAATGAGACCCCATTTTCATCAACACCATGCATGATTTTCTTAAAGGTCGTTTTATCTCCATATTTTCGATACACCTCGTCACGCAAAAGTGTCCGTCCTAAAATAAATGAAATACTAGCCCCAACAGTACTTCCAATAACTGTCAATAAACCTCCAATGAAACCTCCATAGGCAATCCCAGCAACGATTGCCAACAATCCACCTGGGAGCATAAAAACTGCCGTGATGATACATAGCAAAATAAATGCTAGGTATCCGATCATCCCTTGGTCTTTAAACCAAGCTTGCATTTCTGGAACGTTTTGAAGTTCAGAAATCAAACCGGTTTTATAGAAAATAAACACACCTACTGCTATCAAAACGATAAAAGCTATTACTTTTTTCATCCACTCACCTCTTCACTTGCCTATTCTTCACGATTCTTTTAGCTAAAAGTGATAGCACGATCAAAAGAACAAAGGCAATAATCCCTATAAATAATAAATTTTTATTTCCATCCAAACTACCGCCGACTATTGAATAAACGATAGTTGCTGGCAGTTGGCCTATCCCTGTAGCAATCAAAAACTTGCCAGTTTTCATATCAGTGAATCCCGCTCCATAGCTGACTTCATCAAATGAGACAAAAGGCAATAGTCTCAAAATAATGATCGTGAAATCACCATATTCATCAAAAAAACGGTCCATTTTCGAAAGAGCATTTTCCGTTATCAATTTTTCCGCAAAAGGACGGCCCAGACCGCGTGCAATATAAAAACACAATAATGCTCCTATCATAGAACTAGTCCATGATAAAGTTGCTCCCCAATACCAGCCATATAAATAGGCATTTGCGAATGTTAAAACGAACGCAGGTAATGGTGCCAAAATAGATTGAAAAATCATCAACAAAGCTGATATCAGTGGTCCATAAGCACCAAATCCATTGATATAATCTCTCAGTGCTTTGATGTCCATTTTTACTAGCATCGCTGATATGTTATTAATAAAATCTCGATATGCCGGGATCACGTAATACAATCCAACTAGCATGATCAGCACCACAACAGTTAATACCATGCCTATTTTTGACTGAATGGTCATTTTCTTGAATTTGTGATTAGTTTTGATTTTTTCAACTGGATGATAATAATTGTCGATAATTAAGATAACCAAAGTAATAACAATTATCATCAATAACAGTATCGCAATAATGTTGCCTGATACGTTGGTGTGAAACATTTGATTAAAGATAGTCCCTAAAACAACAATTAGCGGTACCAAATGGTAAACCGCTAATAGTGTCATCAATATGATTATCGTTATCCAAAATGTTTGGCCCAGTCGAAAAATCGCCCAATTTTGTCGTAAATGTTTTCCGTAATATAAATACATTAAATAGACGATTATGCAAACAATTGGAATTATCCAACCGACCACAATATTCGAGCGTATCCAAGTGATTTTATAACATAACAACGATACAAATATGCCGATGATCAAAGAGTTGTAGATTATCCGCAATTGTGTCATTGTCATACCCCATTAATATTCTATTTGAGAATCTTTACGTTGTCAGAACGTGGATCTCCTACTTGTACTTGATACTTAGAAGGATTTTTCTTGTGGGCTTTGTCCCAAGCATACCAGCCACCATCAAATACATGGATGTTCTTCCAACCAGCTTGATAGGTAATCAAAAAGGCAGTAGCTGCTCTCCAACCAGTTCCACAATAAAAATCGATATTGCTGTCTGGAGTAATACCCCATTCTTTCCATGTTGGTGCGATTTCGTCAGCAGTTTTAACTGTTCCATCTTTGTGCAACAAGTATGCTGAATCTGCAGATGTCTTACTTGTTTTAGCATAAACAGCACCCTTTGGCTCACCCTTGGCCTTGATATATGAATAGCCACTAGTCTTACCAGTGAATTCTTTCCATGAACGAGTACTTGCTAAAATAACATTTGGATCGGCTTTTTGTTGCTTCTTGAAATCTGCTGGTGTCTTGATTAAATATGAAGCATTAGCTGGTGCTTTAACTCCAAATTTCTTAGCAGCCTTAACTGATTTTTGGCTTCCCTTTTGAATCTTATAATCAGCTTTCTTCCAAGCATCATATCCACCATCAACTACCTTGATATTATCAACTCCAGCCCATAATGCAGCAAATGCTACACGACTAGCAGCATTAACATCAGTCGAATAAACAATCAAAGTAGTTTTGCTAGTAACACCGTTTTTCAAAAGCAATTTTTTGATTTTCTTTGCTGAAAGAATATTCCATTGATTTTTCTCAGATTCAACTGAGTTAGTGTTAATGTGCAAAGCACCAGGAATGTGTCCCTTCTTAAAAGTTGAATCATTACCATATGATGCTTCAAAAACCTTATAATTTTTAATCTTGGTATTATTATTAATGACCTTATTGGTCCATTTTGGAGTTACGAAAACTTTTGGACCTGTTTGTGTCGTCTTTTGATCTGCATTATCATCCGCAGCTTTTACATTAGTAACTGAACTTAGTGCGACTGATGAAAGCGCTAACACAAAAATCAAAGCGACAAGAACGAATTTTTTAAAAAACTTCATGGCTCCCCCTCATAAATCTTAATTTAAACCCCGTAAAACGCTCAATTGTTACATTTTGAACATA
Organism: Companilactobacillus zhongbaensis; assembly: GCF_003946515.1. GTDB lineage: Bacteria > Bacillota > Bacilli > Lactobacillales > Lactobacillaceae > Companilactobacillus > Companilactobacillus zhongbaensis. The sequence goes on from NZ_RHOM01000004.1 coordinate 34,110, forward strand.
TCGACGTTCTAATTATAAACATGGAAATTGGGAAACACAAATATCATATTTGAATGCATCTATTAGTATTAATAGATAATATCTATTAATTGATATTATCAAATGCTGTATGTGTATTGGATTCAACGTTTCTAAAATCGATTCTTTGTGATTCTATAGTCATGGATATATAAAAAATTATATCGATATTTATTTACTATCTGTAAACTTGACTATTTTGATTATTTTGTCAAGTTTGTTGCTTTTTCACAAAAAAATAAACCTCAAAATTATGAGGTTTACTACTTTTCGACCGGCATGAAATCACTAGGTTTTACACCGTCCATCCCAATCATCGGATCAATCGAGTTGGCCATGATTTTATCTAAGGTCAATCGATTATCTTGAGTTTGGTCGACCTTTTCGGAAGTTTCATTAAAAACGTCCTGACTTGGTGACTCTTGAACAACATCTGCCTCTTTATGTGCAGACGTTTCAACAATCGGCTTTTTAAAGACGTTGCTTAATCTTTCTTTCAAAGTGGTATTGCGTTCGCTTGATTTATCGGTGATAGCTCTTGAAAAAGCCGAACGGTCACCTACCATGATCAATAGTTTCTTTGAACGTGTGATTGCTGTGTATAGCAAGTTTCGACGCAGCATTCGTGATTCTTCATTAACTAGTGGCAAGATCACCACTTCAAATTCCGAACCTTGAGCCTTATGGATCGACGTACAGTATGCCAATGCAATATTGGTCCAGTCTTTTCGATCCAAGACTACTTCGTTACCTTCAAAATCAATCACGATCTGATCGACTTTTTCTTTATTTTCCTTAGCCAAGATGATTCCAACAATCATCCCGATCTCACCGTTGAAGACATTATCTTCTGGTGAATTGACTAGATAGACTACCTTGTCATTGATACGGTAGTGTACATTTCCAATCGATACTTCTTTTCGTTTTTGTGTCATCGGATTGACAACATTTTGGATCGTCGCATTCAGATTATCGATCCCAGCCATTCCGCGGTACATTGGAGCTAAGATTTGAACATCAGCAATGTTGTAGCCATTTTCTGCTGATTTAGTAATGATCTGCGAGACGGCTTCAGGAATGTCTCGACTATTACGGCTAACAAAACTCCGGTCAGCTTTTTTAACGAAAAGATCATCATCAACGATACCTTGATTGATATCGTGAGCTAACTGAATGATGGACGAATCGTCATCCATCCGATGGATCTCGGTTAAGATCGTGCTGGCAAAAACATCACTAGCAATCATATCGGCAAAAATTTGACCTGGTCCAACTGATGGCAATTGGTCCCTATCACCTACCAAGATGACTTGAGTACCTGGTTGAACTGCATTGATCAAAGTCCGGAACAGGCGGGTATCGACCATCGACATCTCATCGATGATCAACAATTTACAGTCTAAGGTCGGCTCGGCGTACTCATCATCTTCCGTTCCAGTCAATCCTAACAAACGATGAATCGTCATCGCTGGTAAGCCGGTAGTTTCACCCATGTGTTTGGCTGCCCTTCCAGTGGGAGCGGCTAAAGCTATGGAATAGTTCTCTGACGAAGGATCCAGTGTCTCATCGTTTAAGCGCGCATACATGGCTACGATTCCGTTGATGATAGTCGTTTTACCAGTACCAGGACCACCTGTCAGGAGGAAAATCGAGTTGTTGAGTGCGGCCTGAATCGCTTTTTGTTGAGAAGTATCATAACTGACTTTGAACTGTTCTTGAACTTTCTTCAAATTCTTCTGGTAATCAGCATCGCTCCACTCACGTTCCTGGAAAGTATCACTGATCATCTTCAAAGACTGTGCAATAGACCACTCACTGTCAAAAATAGCCTTCTCATAGATTTTTTCATCATCGACGATCAATTGACCGTCTTTAACTAATTCCTTCAGACACGACTCAATTTTGTCCGGTAAGTCATCACCTGAATTGCGGTTCCGCAAAGTTCTCATGGCTTCTCGAAAAAGAACTTCATGAGTTACGTATGAATCTCCCGAAGCATTGACTATATTATCAACGACTTGGATCAAAGCACCCTTGATCCGGCGAGGATCATCTTCAGGAATACCCAGTTGACGAGCGAGTTCATCAGCTCGCTTAAAACCGATACCTTTGATCTCCAAAACTAATTTGTATGGGTCTTCGGTAATCTTGTCCAAAGTGTTGCCACCGTATTTTTGATAAATACGAGCCGACAAAACATTACCAAAGCCATAATTGCTCAATTGAAACAGCGTTTGTTCAGCTTGATTCGAATTAGAAATTTGTTCAACGACTTGGTCAGTCTTTTCCTTACCTAACTTCAAAAAATCCAAAGCGTGGGGATCTCGCATGATCTTATCGATGGCATCATTTCCTAGTTGATCAACGATTTTTTCAGCCGTCTTCTTCCCAACGCCAGGAAATTCGTCACCAGAGAAAAAGCTGATCAATTCCTTACGACCGCTAGGGCGACTATGGTGATAAGTCTCAGCTTGAAATTGCTTACCATACTTAGGATGATCGACTAAGTGACCTTCAAACTTATACTCTTCTTCCTCGGAGATTTCGCCAAAACTACCAGTAATGACAATATCCTTACCGTCCCAGTCGGTATTAGTTTTCTTGATCTTGATAGTAAAAATCTTGAATAAATTTTCCGGATTCTCAAAGAAAATGGCCTTCACAGTTCCAATAAAATATTGATTATTGTCTTCAGTCATTGCTACCTCCATTTTCCGTTAAAAATCTTTGCAGATCGGCTAATTTCTTCTCGTGTTCAACAAAGTACTTTTCATCCAATGACTTCGCTTTTTCTAAATAAGTTTGATAAGGACGTTCTAAGTTCATCAAACAAATAGCGATGTTAAAAAAGTATTTTGCTGTCGGCTTCAACTCGACTGCTTTCTGATAATAATCAATAGCTGACTCAAAGTTAGCATTCGTCATCAAAAGATCAGCTAATAATTCATTAGACAAAACATCATTCGGCGCTTTTTCCACGGCTGTCAAAGCAAAGGCAATCGCCATATTGGCCTTACCTTGCTCGTTAAGCGTCTTAGCTTTCATATAATAAGCTTGAAAACCGTAATCAGCAGCAATCAATCGATCAAATATTTCACTAGCACGATCAAATTTATCAGCTAAATAATAAACATTCCCCAAATTGTATAACAAGTCATTATTATTAGGAAACAACGTCAAAGAACGAGCCAGCAATTCTTCTGCCTGCTCGAGATCATTAACGTCCACCAAACTAGCTGAAAGTTCCAAAATAACGTCCAGCTGCTGATTATTTTTATTTAATTTTGCCACGAGTTTTTGAATGTGAGCTCGCTTAAGTTCTTCTTGACTACTCATGTACTACCTCAGATTGTATCAGTACTAGATAATTTCTTATTTAAAAATTTCGTCTCATTCCATTTGACCAATGAATAATGTCCATTCTCATACTTCAAATGAGTCAAACTAGAATTAGACAAGCCACCATTTTTACGGAGGTCAGCGATAGATGTGCCCAACAAAGCTTGGATCATCGCAACCAAAGCAGCACCATGACTAACTAATAAAATTGCCGCATCATCTTGATATTCAGAAACAATTTTATTAATAGCATCATTAGACCGCTTAATAACAGATTCAAACGATTCTCCATGAATCTTAGAAGCATCATATTTCTCCGGTTCCACACGAAAAGCATGAATAACATCAGGAATCTTCTTCTCCAGATCCACAAAACGCTTGCCTTCCATATCCCCCAGATCAAACTCCTTCAAACCATCAACCTCAGTCAAAGGAATCTTCTTACCAAGATCATCCAACAAAATTTCAGCAGTTCTCTTAGCACGCAAAATCGGACTAGTATAAGCATGTTGAAAAGGAACATCCTTCAACCGGTGAGCCAACAGCTTAATATCATTAATACTCTCAGGCAACAAAGGCGAATCCCCATGACTCCCCTGATACTTACCTTCCAAATTCCACTGCGTCTTACCATGTCGAACAAAATACAAATCCATCTTCATACCTCTTATAGTTGTAATACTACAATTATGGGGATTATCGGCACTTTTTTCAAGTATAAGAGGAAGTAATAATGGAAAGACTGTTCAAATAAAAAAACTTTCAACCCTCCTAAATCCAAGGCGAGAGTGCGCGAAGCAGCACGCGAGCATGAAAGATTAAATCCTTTGCTTGAGGGTTGAGGATGAAGGTTTTGATTTCGAGGTTTTGATTTCGAGGTTTTGATCTTACAAGTAAAGGTAGAAACTGAGATAGACCGCAAAACCTAGGACGCGCAAAAAGTGCCAACTTGATCAAAAAAACTCGGTCCCCATCAAACAAAGGGGGGATTGTTGCACTATCTAGACGGAGGGGGCCGGGGATACAGCCCTCAGTGGTGAAATTCCTCTTAGCGACGAAGGAGCTTAGAGGAAGGTGCAGTTTTGAAACAAGCGAGCGGTTTATGCTCGATTGGTTCAAAATGTGCCCACCACGTTCCAGCGGCTGTATCCCCGGGCCCCGGAGTCGGCAGTGAACCTCAGACCAAAATACCACCTCAAACCAAACCACCAAAAATCACAAACGTACAACCAAACAAAACGCTTCCAGTCCGCCAAAAACTCTCTCACCTCAAGACAAGAGCAAACAAAAAAACAGCTTCCATCAAGGAAACTGTTCCTAAAAAACATTATACATACTGCAGCTTCTTAGCATTCATATAAGCACAGTCAATAGTAGCGCCACCAAGACACTCCTCGCCATCATAAAAGACAACTTCCTGTCCAGGAGTAATAGCACGAACTGGATTATCAAAATCAACAGTAACCTTACCATCATCCTTAACATGCACAGTAACGCCAACATCTTGCTGACGATATCTAAACTTAGCAGTAGCATGGAAATCACTACCATAATCTAATCCAGTAATAAATGAAAGATCAGAAGCATCCAAATGATCAGCATAAAGAGCAGGATTCTCATATCCTTGATCAACGTAAAGAATATTCTTGCTCATATCCTTACCGACAACAAACCAAGGATCATTTGACTTAGCATTTCCGCCAAGACCTAATCCTGATCTTTGACCGATAGTGTAGTACATCAAGCCCATGTGTTGGCCCTTTACTTCACCATCAGGTGTCATCATAGTACCAGCTTGAGCAGGCAAGAACTCACCTAAGAACTTTCTGAAGTTTCTCTCACCGATGAAGCAAACACCAGTTGAATCCTTCTTCTTAGCTGTAGCCAAACCAGCCTCTTCAGCAATTCTTCTAACTTCTGACTTTTGCATTCCACCGATTGGGAATAAAGCCTTTTGAAGTTGATCTTGTTGAACAGTGCTCAAGAAATAAGTTTGATCCTTGTTAGCATCGCCACCGCGCAACAAATGAACTACACCGTTGTCATCGCGGATAGTTTGGGCATAGTGACCCATAGCAATATAGTCAGCATTAAGTTGGTTAGCATAGTCTAAGAATGCCTTGAACTTAACTTCCTTATTGCACATTACATCGGGGTTTGGAGTTCTACCCTTACGATATTCTGCCAAGAAGTATTGGAAAACACGGTCCCAATATTCCTTCTCGAAGTTAACGGAATAATATGGAATTCCGATTTTATTTGCTACCTTTGCTACGTCTTCGTAGTCTTCTGTGGCTGTACATACTCCTGAATCATCTGAGTCATCCCAGTTCTTCATGAAGACGCCAATTACCTCATAGCCTTGTTGTTTCAACAAAAGAGCACTTACTGAGGAATCAACTCCTCCACTCATTCCAACAACCACGCGCTTTTTTGTATTGTCCATTAAAATAACCCTCTTACTTCTTTATCAAGATGTTCTTTTCCTCTAAAAAGTTCATCATAAATTTATAATCGTCGATCTCCGACTTAGTATCTTTACCTTTGTAAATATTAATATTGTGTAAACCACTTTTATCTGTAATAGACATTCTCAAATGAGAAAACCCTTCTGAAACAGAAATTTTTAATAAAAATCTTGCATCATATGGAGAAGTTCCTGAAATTGGTCTTTGTAGTTTGAAGTGATCATTGCGTCCTTCAACAAATCCAGCATCCAATAGTGAATATTTCTTGATGTCTGGAGCAATTTCGTAAATATCTTTATCGCCTAATACTTGTGCTTGATTTTTTTGCATAATAGAGTCCCCTTAATTATTAAATTCTCAATAATTAGTTTGCTCATCTTTTATTAATTAGTCAAGTCCTTAACGATTTCAGCCATCTTATTAGTGAATTTTTCGACTTCTTCCATCGTATTATCTTTACCAAAACTGATCCGAATAGAATCGTTTAATCTAGGACTATTCTCGCCAAACATTGCCGTTAAGACGTGGGAAGGTTCAAGACTTCCGGCTGTACATGCAGAACCTCCGGAAATAGCGAATCCTTCCAAGTCCAAACGTGTTAACAAAACACTCTTTTCAATTCCTGGCAAGTACAAATTTAACACATGATTTAACCCATGTGCGTCTGTGGGACCATTTACTTCAAAATTGATGCCTTGTTCTGTCAAAATAGATTGAATTTTTTGTTTGAAAGAATAATAAGTTTCGCGACGACGTTTCTTTTCATCATCGTCAGCAATCTTGACCGCTTCAGCAAATCCAGCAATAGCAGGAATATTTTCCGTACCAGCCCGACGTTTAGTTTCTTGATCGCCACCCCTAATATATGAAGGAATGTGTTTATCAGCATTTTCATATAAAAAGCCGATAAATTTTGGACCATTCAGTTTATGTGCTGAAGTCGATAAAAAGTCGATATGTTCAGCTTTAACATCGATATCTTCCGTTCCGAATGCTTGGACAGCATCAGTGTGGAAATATGCTTGATGGTCTTGTAGTAATTCGCCGATCTCTTTGATCGGATTAACAGCACCGACCTCATTGTTACCATACATGATCGAGACTAAAATCGTATCGTCTCTTAAGGCTTCTTCAACTTGTTCGACTGAGATTACACCTTTTTCATTCGGTTTCAAATAAGTAACTTCAAAGCCTAATGTCTCCAAGTATTCCATTGGACGCAAAACAGCTTCGTGTTCCGTTTGATCGGTAATAATGTGTTTACCTAAATTTTGTCGTGACAATGCGGTCGACATGATCGCGGTGTTATCACTTTCTGTACCGCCACTAGTAAAGACGATCTCAGAATCCTTAGCATTAATGCTTTGAGCAATAATGTGTCTGCTGTCATCTAAAACTTGACGTGCCCTGCGACCGTAGTAATTAGTCGAAGATGCATTACCAAAATTATTGATCATTTGGTCATGCATGACGTCGATAACTGAATCGGCCATGGGCGTAGTGGCAGCATTATCTAAGTAGATGTATCCCACTTTAAAAATCCCCTTCTCGATCTATTCCTGATCTAAAAAATTCAATAGCATTTGAACAGACTTTTGACCAGCCTGAACAACGAATTCGTCGAAATTAACACTTGCATTTTCGTCACCAACATCACTCATTGAACGGATCACAACAAATGGTGTTTGGAATTGAGTACAAACTTGTGCTACAGCTGCACCTTCCATTTCTGAAGCCAAGGCATCAGGGAAAGCTTTTTTAATTGTAGCAATTTTTTGCTTATCGTCAATAAATTGGTCTCCAGATACGATCAATCCCTTGTGATAATTCAAATGTGTTTTATCAGCAGCAATTTCAATTTGATTAATATAGAAAGGATCGGCATCAAAATACAAAAGACTTCCTGGCAATTGTCCCATTGCATAGCCTGATTCAGTGACGTCGACGTCGTGATAAGCTAACTTATCAGAAATCACAAGATCACCGATCTTCAAGCCTTCACCAATACCACCAGCAGAACCAGTATTAACGATAAAATCAGGTTGAAATTTTTCATTCAAAATAGTGGCCGTCATTCCTGCTTGAACCTTACCAATACCACTTTGTGCCAAAATAACTTGATGGTCACCATAAGTGCCCTCAGTAAACTCGACATTAGCAACCGTAGTTGCTTTAAAAGCATCCATACTGTCCTTGAATAATTTGATTTCTTCTTCCATTGGTACGATAACGCCAATTCTCATGTGTGATAGCTCCTTCTATATAAAAAATAAAATTAAAAATACAATTATAATTAAGCCGAATACAGTAATAATCGCAATATTTAGCTTTTTTTTCAATTTATTTGTCTTATTTTCAAAAGATAATTCTTTTTCTTCTTTAATTTGATCAGGATGTTGTTCCTGGTAACGTTTTTCGACCTCTTGACGCTTTTGTTCAGCCTGACGTCGTTGCAATTCTTCTTCAGTAATAACCGATCCACTACCGGCATCTTGATCTTGACCATTAGACTTATTGATCAAATTCTTTAATTTAGCAAACATCTTATTCACCTTTAGCAAGCAATAACTTCCAATAAGTAACTGCCCAGATTGATTTACCGTCACAAATAGTTCCATCTTCGATATATTTTTCAGCTTCTGCAAGTGTCAATCTCTCGACATTCAAAAACTCATCAGCATCCAAAGGCCGTTTAAATTCGACCGGTTGCAAGTCTTTAGCCGCAAAAATAGTGATCTTCTCATTAGAATAACCAGGACTAGCAAAGAAAGCAGTAACCTTCTCCAACTTATCAGCATCAGTAGAAAGTCCCAACTCTTCATCCATCTCACGCAAAGCAACTTCCTTAAGATCACTACCCTCATCAGGATCGATCTTACCAGCAGGAATCTCCAAAGTCTCCTGCCCTAAAGGAGCACGCCATTGACGAACAAAAATCATCTTATCATCAACAAAAGGAATAATCCCAACGGCCCCATGATGTTGAACAACCTCACGAATGGCAGGAATACCATTAGGCAAAATAACTTGTTCAACATCAACATTAAAAATCTTACCCCCGAACATCCTACGAGAAGCAACAACTTCCTCAAAATACTTAGAATCTTCCTTACGCATAATCCTACCTCGCCATCCTTAGAATCATCGGCAAAAAAAGCCGACATCGTTAAACTGCAATCATTATTGTAACATATAAAAAAGAGCGTGGAGGGGCACGGTCAGCTGCTGAGGATTAACGCATGTAGTCGCACAAGGTGCTGCGAAGCAGTGCCGCGACTACATGTGTTAACCGGAGGCCGCTGTGCCCTGGAACGCGTTTCCACTATAAAACGGGCAACGTTTGGCAACAAAACAAACGAGGTTTGGTAAAAATAAACAAGTAATAACAATAACCATACCCAGCAAAAGCAATCGCGAGAGTGCAGTGAAACAGCACGCGAGCCACCCCAAAAGAAGAAGTAACCATATAAAATCCCACACGGAATTCAATACCATCTAGAACATCACATGAATTGGAATTGGAATTGGAATTGGAACTGGAACTTACCAACATAAAAAACATTTGAGATAGACAAGTGAAAAATAGGACGAGCAAAAACAGCCAACTTAACCAACAAAAATCGGTAAAACCCAAAAAATGGGGGGGTGATTGCACCATCTAGACGGAGGGGCCCGGGGATACAGCCCTCAGTGGTGAAATTCTTCTTAGCGACAGAGGAGCTTAGAAGAAGGTGCAGTTTTGAAACAAGCGAGCGCACTTTGCTCGATTGGTTCAAAATGTGCCCACCACGTTCCAGCGGCTGTATCCCCGGGCCCCGGAGTCGGCAGTGAACCACCAAAACAAACTACAACCTCTATCCAAACAACCACCAAAAATCACCAACATCCACCAAAGCAAACCCCCACTGTCCGCCAAACTCTCCTACAAAAAACAAAAAAAGCGCTAATCAGCGCTTTCCTCGTTAACAATAGTAATATTGACAGCCTGTGGTCCCTTATACCCAGGAGCAATCTCAAAAGAAACAGACAAACCTTCCTGAATATAAAAATCTTCTCGGTTCAAAACCGAATCAGCGAAAAAGAAAATATCACTTTCACCGTCGTTAATAAACCCAAAACCTCGCTGCTTATTAAATCTAACTACTTTACCTTCAAACATCTAATCAACCTAGTCTTCAAAGCCTTCGCTTATAGTTTGTGGATATTCTTCAGTAACTATCTTAGCACATCTAGCACAGAAATTAGGGAAGTTTGAGTCAGAACCGACATCAGTCTTAGTCATCCGACATCTAGAACAAACTTCACCATCGGCTTTTTCAACTAGCACTGCACTGTCTTCATATTCGTCTGCACCAGCTGGAGCTGAGTCAACAACTTCAAATTGAGAAACGATCAACAATTGACTGACATTGTCACCCAAGTTAGATAATGTTTCTTTCAAGTCATCTGAAGGACAAATTGTAACTTTTGCTTCTAGAGACTTACCAATTAACTTGTTATCACGAGCGACTTCGAGTGATTTCAAGACATTGTCTCTAAAGTCCATGAACTTAGTCCATGTAGCTTTGATATCATCAAAGTCAGCTTGTTTTTCAGGCTTAGGCATTTCAGCTAATTGAACGTATTCTTCAGGTTCCTTCAAGTATTCCCAAACTTGTTCCATTGTATGTGGCAAGATTGGTGTCAATAATTTAGATAATGCGACAACACTATCATAAATTACTGTTTGCATTGAGCGTCTTGAATGTGAATCTTCAGGATCGATGTAAACAACATCTTTAGCAAAATCAAGATAGAATGTTGAAAGATCATTCGTCAAGAATTTCAAAACTTGTTTGTTTACTGAAGCAAAATCGTAATTATCGTAGTCTTTAAGGACATTTTCAATCAAATCATTCAACTTCATTACGATGTACTTGTCTTCTGGACGTAAGTCGGCGTATGCAACACGATTCTCTTTTGGATCAAAGTCAGTTGTATTAGCTAACATGAATCTAATTGTGTTACGGATCTTACGGTATGATTCTGAAGTTTGTTTGAATGAATCAACTGAGACAGAGACATCAGAACTAGCGTCGACTGAAGCAACCCAGAGACGAATAATTTCCGCACCAAATTGTCTTTCGATGTCACTAGGAGCAATAACATTACCTAGTGATTTACTCATCTTAACGCCATTTTTATCAAGGGTGAAACCTTGTGATAAGACTGCCTTATAAGGAGCTACACCGAAGGCTGCAACTGATGTGATCAACAATGAGTTGAACCAGCCACGATATTGGTCAGAACCTTCAAGAACTAAATCAGCTGGGAAAGTTAAATTGTCACGCAATTTAGCAACACCAGCATGGGCTGTCCCGGAGTCGAACCAAACATCCATGATGTCAGTTTCTTTAGTGAATTCGCCGTTTGGACTATTAGGATTTGTGTAGCCTTCTGGTAACAAGTCCTTAGCATCACGTTTAAACCAAATATCTGAACCATATTTACCAAACAAATCAGCCACGTGGTCGATGATTTCTTTAGTCATGATAGGTTCACCATTTTCAGCATAGAAAATTGGTAGTGGAACACCCCATGCACGTTGTCTGGAGATAACCCAGTCACCACGGTCACGGATCATGTTGTAAAGACGTTTTTTACCCCAATCAGGAATAAAACTAACTTTTTCTAACTCGTCGAGTAGTTGTTGTCTAAACTTATCAATTGAAGCAAACCATTGTGGTGTAGCACGGAAAATAACAGGTTTCTTAGTACGCCAGTCATGTGGATAACTGTGAGTGAAGAATTCTAATTTCAATAATGATCCATTATCAGTCATTCTCTTAGTGATCAACTTGTTAGCATCATCATAGAAGACACCCTTGTATTCAGGAATCTCATCAGTAAAGCAGCCGTGAGCATCAATTGGTGAAAAGACTGGCAACTTGTATTTCATACCGACAACAAAGTCATCAGCACCAAAGCCAGGAGCTGTATGAACTAAACCAGTACCATCGTCTAATGTTACGTGGTTACCTAAGATCAAAAGTGATTCTTGATCGTAAAGTGGATGTGTAGCTGTAAGTCCTTCAAGATCAGCACCCTTGAATTCTTTCAAGATCTTAACATCGTTCCAACCCAATTCTTCTTTCAAAAAGTCGATTCTGTCTTGGGCTACAACGTACTTCTTACCGTCAGCATCGATTTGAACGTAATCAAATTTAGGGTTCACACAAATGGCTTCGTTTGATGGAATTGTCCAAGGAGTAGTTGTCCAAATGATGAATGAAGTATCATTGTCCAACAAGTCTTTACCATCACGAACTTTGAAAGCTACGAAAATTGATGGTGATTTAATATCATGGTATTCAATTTCGGCTTCAGCTAATGTTGATTCTGAAGATGGTGACCAATAAACTGGCTTTTTACCACGGTAAATATAGCCTTTGTCAACCATTTCACCGAAGACTTTAACTTCTTCTTTTTCAAATTCAGGTTGATAAGTGATGTATGGGTGATCCCAATCAGCTGAAACACCTAAACGTTTAAATCCGGCCATTTGCTTCTTAATTTCATTTTCAGCAAATTCTTGACACATTTTCCGGTATTCTTCCATACCGATTTCCTTACGTTTAACACCTTTTTTAGCTAATTGTTGTTCAATTGGCAAACCGTGAGTATCCCAACCAGGAACGTAAGGTGAACGATATCCGTCCATTGATTTGTAACGAACGATGATATCCTTTGAGATCTTGTTCAAAGCATGTCCCATGTGGATGTCACCATTGGCAAATGGAGGACCATCTAATAATTCGAAAGTTGGCTTGCCTTCATTTAACTTTTGTCTCTTTTCATAGATCTTATTTTCTTCCCAAGCCTTTTGCCATTCGGCTTCTTTGTTAGGAAGATTTCCACGCATTGGGAATTTTGTTTTACCTAAATTCAAGGTATCTTTTACTCGCATGTCTTTCACTCCTTATATTTATCAACATTAAAAATAATGCATTAAATAAAAAAAGAACCCATCCAAATTAGGACGAATTCTTCGCTGTACCACCTATTATTGGTATAAAACTTATCTAATTGTCGAAAAGTTGATATACGTTGATCTACTTAATTTACTAGTCTCACACCAACACTAGCTCGCTGAAAATATTCTTCGACCCGCACTTGTCTTTTCTAATTATTATTGCCGTTGTCAGAATCAAAATTAAATGTTGGACCGTTTTGGTCGTTATTAATCGTGTATGAATCTGACGTCCTGTTATCAGGAATGTTCTCATTATAATCCACTTGATTAGAATTTGGAACACCCTCAGCAGAATTTTGATTTTCAGAAACTGAATCTTGTGGATCCAAAGCAACTTCTGGTGCTGTTTCATCACTGGCACCGATCCGTGATTTCAAATCATCAGTCGGGGTTTGTTCGAGCATCTTATTCCATTCCGGACTTTCAACATAATCAAGTTGTTGTTGTAGCATCCGCTGTAAAGTTGCCCGAAAGGCACTCGTCCGACTCTTAAGATCATCTGTTTGGATCGTAACTTGTCGAGCCTTGTCAGAAGCATCTTCTAGGATCTGGTTAGACTTAGTTGTCGATTGATCTAATAAGTCTCTAGCTTTACTTTGGGCTTCTTCAGAAATCACTTGAGCTTCTTTTTCAGCATTAGCCTTCACTTTATCAGCTGCATCTTGAGCTACCAAAATGGATTGATTCAAAGCATCCTTCATATCAGTAAAATATTTCAACTGTGACTGAGTTTGCTTTAATTCTTTTTGGAGCTGTGCATTTTGTTGAAGCGCTAAATCATAGTCATTGACTACTTGGTCTAAGAAATTGTCGACTTCTTCCCGGTCATAGCCACGAAACTTTCGATCAAACTCTTTATTATGTATTTCGATAGGCGACAATACCATCTAACCACACCCCTGATCACTTTCTAATTATATTTACAAATAAAATGTACTTGTTATTATGAGATTTCCCCATAATATTGTTTACTCTTATCCGTCCGTAACCTCTGACACTGACAGTATCAAACATCGTTACAAAAGAACTGGCATTACGATCAACGACCCAATTCAGCTGAACACGACCATGCTCCACTAACGATTTAGCGACCGTTCGGGAAACATCATAAACTTCAGCAATTATCGTATCTAATCGCAATGACTGGACGTTGATCGTCTCGTCTTCTGATTCGTCGATCGGCATCAACAAATCTGTCTGAAGGTTTTTTTTAATCAAATGAATCTTAAATGAACCTATTTTATCGACTTGGTCTTCAATATATTTACCGATATTATCAAAGACAAAAAATTGCCATCTTTTGCCGTCAGTAATAATATCCCCAAAATGATCCCGTTCAACTCCAGATCCAGTCAATGATCCTAAGATCTGCCCATGATGTAAGTTAGCAAACTTTTCTGGGTAACGGATTTCATAAAGTAAAATCTTGAAGTCAGACTGTTTAGGTACAAAATAATCAGGAGCAATAATGCCCCTGACTCTTTCTGCCCCTTCGTATCCACCAAAATAGTGAACAAATAAATCATCATACTTGTTCACTAAATTGTCTAGGATCGCGCGTTCGCGCAAATTCAAAAAATCTGTCAGTTGGGGTATATACATTGTTTGTGTCCGAAGTAATAAATCACCGATTTTATCGATAAAGGGCTTTTCTTCTGGGCGGAAATATCCGCTAGTAATTACCTTTGTTTTATCACTCATTTACACTATATAAAAAATCACCCTTGCTAGGACCTGTATCAACACTAAGGCAATGATCGGTGAAAAATCGATCATACCGATCCGTGTTGGTATAATTCTCGAGATCAAATTTAGAAATGGCTCTACTAAACTTCTTACAAATCTTCCAACGACCGAATTGTATAGCGCAGGTATGAAAGTCAAAACGCAATAAACGAATATGAGAATTTCATACGTCCGGAATAAATATGCGATCATTAATGGCAAACCGGCCATAACTCGAGTCATTTAATATCCTCCGTTTATTCACCTATGTCAGGTATACTACCATCTATTTGAAATTTAGGTGGCGTGCAAAGGAAGATCTTGTCTCCAACACGTTTGATCTCACCGTTTAAGGCATAGACCGTTCCTGTTAGGAAATCTACGATCCGCTTTGCTTGATCATCTTTAATGCTGTTAAAGTTCACAATAACAGCTTTGTTGTTCAAGAGTTGTTTCGCAACATCTTTGGCGTCAGCGTAAACTCTTGGTTGAAAAATAGCAATCTTATTGCTTGCTGACTTAGTGCTACCAGATTCGATGGAAACGACTTTTTGGTTATCAGAATAATCTACTGATTCTTCTTCGGTTGGTTGGTTCGTTTTTTGTGAGGCATCATAGTTTTCGTCCTCACCGAGACCGAAAAATGTTCCTATTTTTTGAGAAAATGCCATAATTAAAACTCCCTAATTATTTATTTCTGCGCTTGAAAATTGGAGGCGTTGAGTCATCATCGTCATCGCTTAAGTCAATTGTTTCTGGCTTTTGGAAAATGTCGAAGTCACTCTTTTCACCAGCAACGTTGTTGACTGATTTGTCGCCACCTGCTTGGTTAATGTCCCAGTTAGAGAATGGGTCACTATTGCTTGGTTGTTGTTGCTGTGGTTGAGCTGGTTGGTCGTTTTCTTTACGATCTTGACCATCAAAGACAGCATTAGGATTGTTTAGATTCAAACGACGGTTACGAGGTTCTTTCTTGCCACCTTCAGTTTCAACACCTGTTGCGATAACAGTAACTTTAACTTGATCACCAAGTGTTTCATCGATTGATGTACCAAAGATAATGTTGACGTCTTTAGTAGCTTGGTCAGTAACGATTTGAGCTGCATCTTGTGCTTCAAATAATGACAAGTCAGGTCCACCTGTGATGTTAAGTAGGACTTGTTTAGCACCATCGATCGATACTTCAAGAAGTGGTGATGAAATAGCTTTGTTAGTAGCATCAGTAATTCTGTTTTCACCGTTGGCTGTACCAATACCCATAAGAGCTGAACCTTGATCAGACATAACAGTCTTAACATCAGCAAAGTCCAAGTTAACGAATCCTGGTGATGTGATCAGGTCAGAGATACTTTGTACACCTTGTCTCAAGACATCATCAGCAATGCTGAAAGCTTCGTTCATAGGTGTCTTCTTGTCAACAATCTCAAGTAACTTGCTGTTTGAGATCAAAACTAGTGTATCAACGTCTTTTTTCAATTCACTAATTCCGTCAGCAGCAAATCTTGAACGTTTAGAACCTTCAAAGGCGAATGGACGTGTCACTACACCAACAGTCAATGCGCCACTTTCTTTGGCGATGTTTGCCACGATAGGAGCAGCACCTGTACCTGTTCCACCACCCATTCCGGCAGTGATAAAAATCATGTCTGCGCCTTCTAAGGCTTCTTTAATAGCTTCTTCACTCTCTTGAGCGGCCTTTTGACCGATCTCAGGGTTTGAACCTGCACCTAGACCTCTAGTCAATTTAGGTCCTAATTGGATCTTTGTTTCAGCTTGAGAACTTTCAAGTGCTTGGACATCTGTGTTAGCTGCGATGAATTGTACACCCTTAATACCAGTGTCGACCATGCGGTTAACGGCGTTTCCACCGGCTCCACCAACACCGATCACTTTAATTACTGCCCCCATGTTTTCGTTTGAATCTAATGAATATTCCATTAAGGAGTTCCTCCTATTACCTGTCTTGAATATAGTTAACTTTTATAATTAATCAAAAAACTTACTCCAAAAGTTCTTCATGCCTTCCATCCGTGAACCTTTTTGTTTCTTCTTAGGCGAAGACTTCTTCGGTTGCTCAGCTGGTTTTTGAGTTGACTTTTGTGTATCCTCTGGAACCGGTTGAACGCTTGGTCTTGGAGCTGAATCATTTTGGTTAATTGCAGCACCGTTGACTACATTGTCGGCAATAATTCCGATATCGTTCAAATTGGATGCGTATGTTACTAAACCTAAACCTAGCGCGTATGAAGGATATCTCATCCCCATTTGTGCAGGGACATAGCTTCTGACTTTAACGCCAAAAACATCTTTAGCAAGCTCCCCGATCCCTGATGTAGCAGCGACTCCACCAGTTAAAACAATTCCTCCTGGTAAAGTCAATGCTCCTGCATCTTCAAGTGGTCCTTTGAGTCTTGTAAAAATCTGTTGAAGTCGAGCTTCAATGATCTCTGACAAATACTCTTCTGAAATAGTTTCCGGTTCAGATTGACCTACTACATCAACACTGATTGTATCATCAGTATCAGCATTTTCCGAATCTGCTGTACCATAATACAGTTTTAATTGTGCAGCATTTTCAACTGTGGTATTTAAAACGACTGAAATATCGTGAGTGACGTAGTCGCCACCTTCGAAATCGACTGTCGATAACTTGAGATTGTGATCATGAACTACTGATGCAGTAGTTTGTCCGGCACCCATATCAATAATGATAGCGCCAAAATCACTTTCTCCTTCGTTAAGGGCAACTTGGCTCAGTGCCATAGGAGTGATAACTTTATGAACAATGTGCAATCCTGCTTTCTGGATCGCTTTCTTCGTATTGTGAACAATCGTCTTAGGAGCAGTGTAGATGATCCCCTTCATCTCTAAACGAACTCCGATCATTCCCCTTGGATCACGGATATTATTAAATCCGTCAACAGAAAATTGCTTTGGAAGTAGGGAAACTACTTCACGTTCACTAGGCAAATTTTGGATCATAGCTGCAGCCATGACCTGTCGAACATCATTTTCTGTAATTTCTTTAGATTGCGTGCCAACAGCAATCATCCCCTGGCACTTCTCGATTTGAAGCATGTTAGCTGAAATGCCAACAACTACTTCCTTGATCGTAATATTTGCCTGAGTTTCTGCTTTTTTTACGGCTCGTTTTATGGCACCGGCAGCTTTATCAATATCTACGATAACGCCACGACTTACCCCTTCAGATCGCTCACTTCCGACACCAACGACGCTTAATTTATCGTCTGATGCTTCAGCAACTACCACTTTAATAGAGTTTGTACCAATATCAAGGCCTACAAAGAACTCTGAATTGTCCATAGACAGTGGTTGCCTCCTTAACTAATTAAAAAACCATTCATTAAAAAATTTTAACACAAAAAAGATTATATTGAACCTATTTCTTCTTATCAAACGGATAAGAATAGGCACCGATCTCCATATCGATGACGCCCTTCTTTTTCATTTGTGAAGCGATGCTAGGATAATATTTCATCTTTTTGTCAACTGTTCTAATATCCGCAATCACTTTATTACCGTCATTCATATCGATTTTGATCCGATATGGATTAACTTTATTAGAAGCGTTATGGATCTCAGAAATATTATTTTTTACGCTTTCTGGCATTTTTTTATAAATTTTAGTTATTTTTACTAAATCAGATTTTTTATCAAAATCTGTGTAGATGGGATAATTCCCAGTGTAGGATTTCAATTTATTCGATAAAATTTTCCCATTATCAATTATTCTATAGTAATATCCATTTTTGTAAATAAGCCCGAGCGTCGGATACTCATCTACCACAATCGTTAAATCACGTAAATTACTCGTTTTAAAGGAAACTGATCTTACTGATGGGAGTTTCTTATGCGTCTGTTCAGAGATCGATCTATGCTTCAAAAAAACACCGACCAACAGCGAGTTATCGTTGATCTTAGTAGCATCGATCACTTGCTGAGCACCTAGGTCATTGACTCCTTTAACAGTGATATTTCGCACTTTACTGAATGAAGATCCTAAGTATGCCAAAATTATAATAACGATGGCGATAAATAAAATAATAAAACTTTTTTGATAACTTTTGGCCTTTTTTGACATATTGTTGACCCCTACTACTATTTCTTGACTAAATCTAACAATACTTGGATCAGTTTGTCAGAAGCATCGGGAACTCCATTTTCTTTGGATGCTTTTGACATTTTTGCTAATTCTTCTGGATCGGTCATGATGTCGGAAACGGTATTGAACAACTTATCTGCCGTTAAATCTTTTTCTACTAAGACTTTTGCGGCCCCATTCGCTGCCACGGAATTAGCGTTTACTGTTTGATGATCATGCGTCACATAAGGACTAGGAATGAAGATGGCCGGAATACCTAAGGCAGTTATCTCAGCGATACTAGTTGCCCCACTTCGACCAACGATCATGGTCAAGTCTGGTAAGATCTCCGGCATGTTATCAATGTATGGTTGCACCGAGATATTTGGCAATTCAAGATATTTTTGATTGATCCGTTTGATCACGCCATCATAATGCACTCGACCGGTGACAAATAACATTTGAAAGTCTGCTTTAGCAAATTCATCTAAGGCACCAATGACTGCTTTATTGATCGGCTCGGCTCCACGTGAACCTCCAAAAATCAAGACCGTAGGTTTACTTGGATCTAAATCGACATCTTTTAGCCGATCATTCTCCTTTATCCCTGCAGCTTCTTGAGCTCTAGGGTTACCAGTAAAGACAATTTTCTTCTTCTCAGAAAATTGATTTTCGGCTTGAGTGAAGGCAATCGCAATTTTGTTGACGAAATGACCTAAAAACTTATTGGTAATTCCAGCAATTGTATTTTGTTCATGAATAACCGTTGGAATGTGTAACTGGTGAGCAGCATAAACTACCGCACTAGAAACATAACCACCAGTACCCACTACGATATCTGGTTTAAATTCCTTGATGATTTTCTTGGAACGGCTGATCGAAGCAAAAAACATTTGCATAACTTTGACATTTTCCAAGGTCAACTTACGCTTGAAGCCACTGATCTTGATAGTTTTGAAGTCGATCCCTTCACGGGTAACGATCTTACTTTCAAGACCTTTTTCAGTACCAACGTAGAGCACAGCTTCGATCATATCTCGTTCTTGGAGACGTTTGATCAATGCCATCGCTGGATAAATATGGCCCCCAGTTCCACCACCAGAGACGATAATTCTCAGTTTAGTCATATTTTTACCCCTTTAATTTTTCAACTTCGTCGATGAACAGATCTCCACGTTGTTCAAAGGTGTCAAATTGATCCCAGCTTGCAGCAGCTGGTGAAAGTAAAATGACGTCACCCTTGGAACTTTGTTGATAAGCTTCCGGTACTGCTTGTGACAAGTTTTGAACTTCGATAATATTGCTGATCTCAGCTTTTTCAGCGGCGTCGATCATCTTAGTAGCCGTTTGTCCATAAACGATGATGTTGTGGACTTTTCCTTTCAAATAAGGAACTAATTCGTTGAAGCCATTTCCACGATCCAAACCACCGGCAATCAACGTGATTGGTGCCTTGAATGCTTGCAATGCTACGATGGTAGCTTCAATGTTTGTAGCTTTAGAGTCATTGTAAAATTTACGATCATTGAATTGATCAACATATTGGATCCGGTGTTTAACTCCTGAAAACTTGCTTAATACTTCGATAATGTCGCCGTCTGAAACGCCAAAAATCTTAGCAACGTTAATTGCAGCTAAGGCGTTTTGAACGTTGTGTTCACCAGGAACCTTGATGTCATCGATATTCATGATCAAATGACGGTTGTAATAAATGTTGCCTTCAAATTCATAAGCACCAAAACCTAATTCTTGTTGGTCTGAAAAAGGAATGATCGAAGCTTGTGACTTCTTTGCTAGATCACGCCACTCTTTTTGATTCCAGTTAACGATGAAATAATCATCTGCTGTTTGGTTTTTAGTAATGTGCATTTTTGCATTGATGTAATTTTGACGAGTCTTGTGAAAATCCAAATGAGCTGAATAAATGTTGTTCAACACAGCGACATGTGGATGTAAATTGATAGTTCCTTCAAGTTGAAAACTCGAAAGTTCAGTTACGACAACATCGTCTTTAGTAGCTTTTTGGATGACATCGGAAATAGGAATACCGATGTTTCCTGCATAATAAGATTTCTTGAATTGAGGAGCATGGTCAAGCATTAATTGGATCAAAGTAGTTACGGTTGTCTTACCGTTAGTTCCGGTAACAGCAACCATCGTAGCGTCTGAACAACTATATGCGATCTCAGGTTCAGTGATGACCGGAATGTTCAATTGTTCAGCACGCTGAATCAAATCATTTGAATATGGGATCCCTGGATTTTTAACTAGGAAGTCATATGATTCGTCGATCAAACTAGCATCATTACTACCTGTGATAACTTCAAAGCCCTCGTCTAACAATGCTTGGGCTTCAGTGTTACCTTCTAGTGGATTTGAATCGACTACTTTAACCTCACAATTGATTTTTTTTAAAAGCTTGGCTACTGCATAACCACTTTTGGCTAATCCTAATACTAAAATTTTCTTATTTGCGTAACTACTATTCATGACCATAACTTACCTTCTATATAAAAATTATTAAATAAATTGCTGAGAATGCGGCACCAAAGAGCCAGAAAATGATATCGATCTTCCATTCACTCCAGCCCAGCATTTCAAAGTGATGATGGATCGGCGTCATCTTAAAAATACGACGATGGAATACTTTGAACGAGAACACTTGGAGCATGACACTGGCTGTTTCGATCACATAAACTAAACCGATCAAAAGTAATGACCAGTAACGTCCTAATAAGATCGAGATGGCAGCTAGTCCAGCACCGAGGGCCAATGAACCAACATCTCCCATAAATATCTTGGCTGGTTTGTGGTTGAAGATCAAAAAGGCTAGTAATCCACCTACCACTGAGAAGCACACAATTGCGATGTCAGCCCGGTCTTGGTTCAAGGCTATAATTGCATACGTTAAGTATGAAATGGCCCCTAGACCGCCTAATAAGCCGTCTAGACCATCAGTTAAGTTGGTTGCGTTTGAGAACCCGACTAACCAGAAAATCGTGAACAAGACAAAGATGACTGCTGAATCGATTGAGAACCAACCTGGAATTGCAAATTTCGTTGGTAGTTTGTCATTGAAGTACACCACTAAAAAGATAGCAGCAACAATGATTTGCAAGATCAATTTTTGAAGAGCTTTCAAGCCAAGATTTCTCTTCTTGAAGACTTTGATGAAGTCATCGATAAAACCGATGCAACCAAACAAGACGATCACTAAGGTAGTGATCATCAAAGCATGTGTCATTTGGTTGAGCCAAGCTCCGACCCAAAGGTTAGTAATAGCCATGGCGATCAAGATCAAGAGTCCGCCCATTGTAGGAGTTCCTGACTTTTTCTCGTGCCATTTTGGTCCTTCTTCACGGATCGATTGACCTTCTTTGTGTGCGATCAAGTAGCCGATCAAAAATGGCATGAAGATCGCAACGATTGCAAAACTACTAATTATATCGATAAATATTTTACTAAGTTCCATGGATAGTCCCCACTTAATTATTATTCTCCAGTGTTACTTTAATTTTACCACTGTCATTGATTATTTTTCCTGGTTTAATGGATTGTCCTGTAACATATCCATCTCCGGAAGTTACGACTGTCCGACCGGTGATCTCGGCGAACTTGAGTACATCGTTTTTCGACCATCCAGTTAAGTCTGGCATAGTCATTGCTCCATTAGTCAACATAACGATCCGTTGACCAGGCATGACTTTTTGACCACTAGCTGGTGATTGTTGAACGATCTTATCCCCTGTTCCGACGATGCCTGATTGAAGATCTAATTTCTTGATCTTCTTTTCAGCTGAAGCAACAGTTGAATTTAAGAAGTTAGGCATGTCAACGTATTGACTACCTGCTTCCACATTTTCACCACTAGTATCATCTTGAGTCATTAATCGTTTAACTAACGGATTAAAGATCTCAGAGATCATTTTTTCAGCGGCGACTGACATGATCTGTGGTTGTTTCATTGTAATGTAGACGATGTAACGAGGTTTGTTGTATGGCACCATACCAGCAACTGAGTACAAGTAATTGCTTGAGCCAGACAAATAACCACCAGCACCAGCAATTTGGGCAGTACCGGTCTTAACGCCGACTTTGATTCCTGGAACTTTATAAACCATTCCTGTTCCGTATTCTTCGGTAATAACCCGACGCATTTGTTTGCGGACTTGTTTAGCAGTATCTGCTGAAATTGGATGACCAACCACGTCCTTTTTGTATTTCTTCGTTGTCTTACCAGTTGCTGGATCAACGATCTTATCAACGATTTGTGGTTTGACCATCTCTCCATCGTTGGCAACAGCCGAAAATGCTTGGAGCATTTGGATCGCATTGACATTCACACTTTGACCAAATGAAGTCATAGCTTGATCACTGGAATGTTTGTAAGAGATTCCACCAGCAATTTCATCTGGCAACTCAATACCTGTTTTTTCACCGATCTTGAATTTTTTCATGTATTTCATCCAAGTATCAGCACCCATTTTTTCTTCCAAGTGGACCATTCCGGTATTTGAAGATCTTGGGAAGGCTTCTGATTCGGGAATATAACCCCAACCAACATCATTCCAGTCACGGATTGTCCGACCACCTACTTCAACAGCACCTGATTGATACAACTCGTTAGGGTCGTAGTTTCCCGTTTCGATAGCAGCAGAAAGAGTCAAGATCTTCATAACTGATCCAGGTTCAAATTGGTCTTCAACTAAAGTATCACGCCAACTTTCTGACATGCCTTTTCCAGTTGACGGATTAAAAGTTGGACGCTGTGAAGCTGCTTTGATCTGGCCAGTCTTTGAATCCATAACGATAACTTGCAAGTTTTTTGGTTGATATTTATCTTGAACACGTTGACTCAAGATCTCGACGTATTGTTGGATCTTACTGTCGAGCGTTAAATAAACATTTGATCCATTAACAGCTTGTTTTTCAACCACTTGTGATTCAGGCAATTCATTACCTTGAGAATCGATTTTAGTGATCTTCTTGCCGTCTTTACCAGATAAAATGTTATTGAAGTATTTTTCGATTCCCATCAAACCACTAATATTTGTGTTGGGATCATTACTGTTATCTTGCTTAGTAATACCAACTTGATTAGTGGCAAAAACCCCGTTGGGATAAGCTCTTGAAGGGAATTCGTCGAATTTTATTCCTTGTAAATGCAAACTCGAGATTTTATTTTTGATCTCGATCGACAAATTTCGGCCTTCTGGACCAAGTTCAACTTGATATTGATTTTTATTCTTAGGAGTTAAATAATTTAATATTTGTTTCTTCGAAAGTGGCAAATATTTTGATAACTTCTTGGCAGTTTTTTCTTTATTTTGAACATAGTCAGGTTTTCCGTCAGAAGTCTTAGACTTCTTCGACAAGACCGCTACGATATTATAAATACTAGAATTTCCCGCGATCATATCGCCGTTGCTGTCCAAAATATCGCCACGACGAGCGTTAACTTGGTCAACACTTTGATACTTCTTTCGCGTCCGTTCAGCTAAATCGACCCCGTGATAACTCTTACTGGTAGCTATTGACGTGAAACGTTGGGTAAAAACGATAAAAGAAAAGGCCGTCACAATC
This sequence comes from Companilactobacillus zhongbaensis, assembly GCF_003946515.1. GTDB lineage: Bacteria > Bacillota > Bacilli > Lactobacillales > Lactobacillaceae > Companilactobacillus > Companilactobacillus zhongbaensis. Next base: position 58,357 of record NZ_RHOM01000004.1, read on the forward strand.
ACTATGAAAAAACCTACTAGATAGTGATTGCGTCGCGCCTTATTTTGGAAGATTGTTTTAAAAAAATTTTTCATTTTGTAACGTTCCTTACGTTTTTATTGCTCATTTTGAGATCATGTTTCTTAGCAAAACTAGATAGTCGATCGTAACTAGTTAATTCAGAAACCTCTTGTTGTAAGTTTACGTTATTTGTGTTGGTTTTGCTAATCTTTGTTGTAACGTCGGTAAGATTGTTTTGAGCGACAGTTTGAGAAACTTTAGTCGTTACGAGTGCTGTCATTAGAACAACTGTCAAAACACCTAGAGCCACTAACAAAAATGACTCTGTTTTAGAAATAGCAACTTTGTGGGTTGCAGTATTAGTCTGTGTTTGAACTTGAGTTTGTGGATTTGATTCCGCTGTTTCATAACTTTGTAAGTTTCTGGCTGTACTTTCTAACATATCCTACACTCCATATTAAATCTTTTCGACAACGCGTAACTTAGCACTGTGTGCTCGATTATTTTCGTTTAACTCAGTTTGATTAGGTAATATTGGCTTTCTAGTAATTAACTTGAGAGTCGGTTGAATATCTTTAGGGATCACGGGAAGTCCTCTAGGTACATCGACTTCCGACATTTCTTTAAATGTGTGCTTGACGATTCGATCCTCTAAAGATTGAAAAGTTATAACACTAATTCTACCACTAGGTTTGATTAAATTTATCGCTTGATCAAGAGAACGTTCTAATGACCCTAATTCATCGTTAACAGCGATCCTAATGGCTTGAAAAATCCGTTTAGCCGGATGACCACCAGTTCTCCGTCGAGCGGCTGGGATAGCATTTTTGATGATATCAGCTAACTCCAACGTTGATGTGATCCGGTGGTCTTCTCTAGTCCGTTCGATCGAACGAGCAATTTGCTTTGAAAATTTTTCATCACTATATTTGAAAAAGATCCTCACTAGATCATTGTATGGCCAATCGTTAACGATCTTCTCAGCATCAAGCTCTTGACGCTGATCCATCCGCATATCTAAGCGAGCTTCTTTCTTATAACTAAACCCACGAACTGCATCATCAAATTGTGGTGATGAAACTCCTAGGTCGTAGACCACACCATTAACTTCAGAAATTCCTAAATCATTCAAACGTTCTTGCATATTCTCAAAATTGTCACGAATTAAGACCAGTTGATTATCTCCAATAATTGACTGGTCTTTTTTAATTTCATCGCCAACTTCGATAGCACTCTCGTCGCGATCAAAAGCATAAATCATACTATTGTGAACTCGACTAAGCAATTCCTTAGTATGTCCACCGCGACCAAAAGTTGCATCCACATAAACGCCATCGTCACTAGGATTTAACATATCGATAGTTTCTTTTAAAAGAACTGTCTTGTGTGTAAATTCATTAGAAGTCAAAGTCTGTCATCTTCTCCGAAATTTCCTCAAAGTTTTCCTCGGCCTCTTCACTAAACTTAGCCCAGTTATCAGCATCCCAGATCTCGATTCGATCAGAAACACCAACAACCACACAATTCTTTTGCAACTTAGAAAACTTGATCAAAGGAGCAGATAAATTGATCCGACCTTGCTTATCAAATTCCACCTCAGTAGCCGCAGAATAAAAGAATCTAGTAAAAGCACGAGCATCTTTCTTAGTTAATGGTAATTTATCAAGTTGAGCTTCAAGTTTGTTCCACTGATCCATAGGATAGCAAAATAGGCAACCATCCATCCCACGCGTAACAACAAAGGATTCGCCAATTTCTTGACGAAATTTAGAAGGGATAATCAGCCTGCCCTTGCTATCAATCGTATGATGAAATTCACCCATGAACATCTAAAGCTCACCTCAAATCTTTAACACTTTCTAATTTACCACAATTAACCACAATTAACCACATTAAGTTAAAATAATAACAAATAGTTTAAATTAATTGCCAAAAACACCATTAAATCAAGGAAAACAGCAAGTGGAGACTGGTGGGGGATAAATTCACACAAGTGGGGAGAAGTTGCATAAAAGTCCCATCTGAAGTAACATTTCATTATCAATACGTAGGTGGTGTCACATTTGAACGAAAAGAAACCAAAAAGTACCCTAGCAAAAATAATCCAAGGATTCGTATGGCTAATGATCATCGTAACCATCCTCGGAGTAGTCCTAGGAATACTACCAAGCTTTCTATAAAAAACACGCAACAAAACACAAATACCAAACAACAAAAAGAAGGTGTCCTGGAAAAATCCAGAACACCTTCTTTTTTCCCCCCCTGTTATCGTTGATCATTGCGAGTTTCACCAGCGACCAGGGGGAGCAAGTGAAAGAGCCAGAAAAGAAAAATGGAGTAACAAAAATAATTCGATGATATCCACCAAATAGATAAACAAGATAAATACCATCGTCAAAATCGCAAGAAGAAAGAAAAAGTAGAAATTTCAATAAAAACCAAACAAGTTAGCACAAAAAAACTAAGTACCGTATCCCCACAAGAAAGGGAGTTTTATTCCACCTTAGGTTCTGCGGGGGGATGGAGAAAATTCGCCGTCAGGTGTGAAATTCTTCTTAGCGACGAAGGAGCTTAGAAGAAGGCTCGTATTGGAGATGTCCGAGGTGCACTTCCTCGGATAGCTTCAATCGATGCCCACACCGTTCCACGGCGAAATTTTCGGAATCCCCCCGCAGAACCGGCAATCAACCCCCTAAACAACAATCAGCTTCTTAAATATTGAATTTAAAACAAAACACAAAATCAAAACCATAAAAACATTAGCAATAAAGCTCCCACCATTAATAACCCCAGAATAAATCCAGGGATTCATCCCCTTCGGTGCAAATGCGGCCCAAAATACCCCACCGGCAAGAAAATGGAAAAAATACTTCACAAAAATACCAAATCCACTAAACAGCAAGATCCACCAGACCGAATTTTTGCCGTCGCGGATCACTTGTTTGGCCTTAGCACTTCCGATACCGATCAAGCCGATTGCCGCAAAGGCCACTGGATATTCCAGAAAACCTTGCAATGGATTTAAGACACTACCACTAGATAGTCCTCGTAACAATAAATCCAAAAGTCCCCAGACTAAGCCGGCCAAAAGACCTGCTTTGAAGCCTCGCCTCAGAGCAAAAATTGCCATTGGGATCAAACCATAAACTAACTCGATCGATGAAACTCCGAATGAATGTGGAATGAAGCTTAAGACTTGTGCAGCTGCGGTAACTAAAGCTCCTTCTGTTAAGATGATCAATTTTTGATTTTTAACCATAAAAAAAACTCCCCTGAATTGTCACCACAAGAGAGTTTTTTCGCTAATAAGACACTGTCCCTACGCATGCATTAACATAACAGGTTTTAAGGGTCTGAATAATTTCACTCTCAGCCAAATGGCTCCCCTAGTGTTGACTATTTAATTATTTTTACCAAACATGCGACTCATGAAGCCACGTTTCTTTGGTTGTTCGAATAATGTGAGCGGAACATTTTCTCCCAACATTCTTCGAGCGATATTTTGATAACCACGTCCAGCTTCGCTATTAGGATCAGATACGATCGTCTGCCCAGAATTAGACGCTGAAATCACTTCATCTTCATCAACGATAATACCGATCAAGGGAATACCTAAGTGATTGACGATATCCTCGATCTTCATCGAAGTACCTTCGTTGATCATATTCTTTCTGATCCGGTTGATGACCAAATGTGGTGTGATCGGCATTTCCAAACTTTCCAAAATACCAACTACTCGATCTGAGTCACTGACAGAAGCAATTTCTGGGTTGGTAACTACCAGAGCTGCTTCAGCAGAATTGACCGCATTCTTGAAACCATATTCGATCCCAGCAGGACAATCGATCATGACAAAATCAAACCGTTGCTTTAAATATTCAATAATTGTATTGACTGAATTACTATCAAGAACGTATTTATCAGAAAATTGTGATGCTGCTAGTAAATACAAATTGTCACCAAAGCGTGGGTCACGAACTAAAGCTTGTGACAATACCACTCTTTGTTGAGCAACATCGACAATATCATAAACGATTCTTTTAGTTAATCCTAAAACTGCATCGAGGTTTCGCAGACCGATATCTAAATCGACCATGCAAACTTTTTTACCCATCGAAGCTAGCTCTGTACTGACATTAGCAGTAGTGGTAGTTTTACCAACTCCACCCTTACCGGATGTCACAACGATAGAAATTCCCATAACTACTCGGTCCTCTTTCTTAGTTCATTAATTACTTCTTTATAATTATTCAAGTCTTCAACACTAATAGTGTGCATATCATCAATGTGAGCAAACTTGAAGTTTTGGAATTTGTCGGCATCATCTTCAGTCACAATTTCCACGACATCGGCGATCCGATACTGAGCAGCACCATTTAAATTACCAACGATAGCAGCATTCGTATTGTCTGGATATCCAGCGTGGACGATTCCATGCACTGGTCCTAACAAATAAAATGTCCCATCGGTCGTAATTTGAGCACCCTCATGCAAAGTTCCAAGAAAGATCACGTCACCTTTGTACTCTTTCTTTTGACCACTTCTCACGATGCCTGTTTCAATATTCATCTTATTGTCTTCAATAATTTGTTCAGATTCAGTTTTTAAAAGAACATCGGATTCAATATCTTTCAATTGAATTTGTGGATATTTTTCGAAGACTACTTCGATTTTCTTCAACTGCTCATCGTTAAAAAGCCGATTGCCTGTTTTAACAGTAAATTGGATCGTATCATCTTCTTGAGTTCCGATAGTTTGCTCGACGATCATATTCTTTAATTGTGCTAAAGCATCATCAAACGAACTTGAATCATCAATGACGACTACGAAACCGTCTTTACTCCCCTTTAGAGTGACATCGCTCATTTAGTTCCCCTCCTATATTTAACCAGCCAATCACTCAGATCAGCAAAAGGAACATACAGGATGAAAAACACGACGATATTCCACAATAAAGTTGGGCCAAGAATGAAGGTAATGAAATCACCAACATCAGCAGAAGCTAATCTAAATAATTTTTCTAGTAAGAAAACACCAGCTTGCAAAGTCGTTAAAGCTAAGAAATAAACTGACATTTCATAGCCGACTGACGACTTAGCAAATAAATACTTATAGTGGTCGATCCCGACTAGGATCAATGGCAACAAGATCGTATAAAGACCGATGATGCCAAAATAGTATGAATCATAGATCAAACCAAAGACGATCCCGTAAGTCAGAATGGTCTTACGACTGTCGATCCGGAAAGTTAACAATACTAAGACCATCAACATCAATTGCGGAACGATAGTAAAATTACCAGTATTCATATTATTCAAAAATGACCACTTGATCAGACCGTCCAAGTAAAATGCTAACAAGATAAAAATCACTTGTCCGATCATCTTGCGAGTTTTAAAAGTCATTATTTTTCACCACTTACCGAAGATTTGATAACTGTAACTACGGTGAAATTACGTAATTCAGCTGCCGGTGTAATGTAAACCGAATTAGTCATACCATAGTTGTCCTTTTTCAGACCATGTACTTTACCAATATATAATCCACGAGGTGTTCTACCACCTAAACCAGATGTAATAACTTTTTGACCCTTTTTGATACCTTTAACTGAATTAACGTTTTCCATGACGATATCACCAGTGCTGTCATCGTAACGACTTACCACACCGGTTACATTTGTAGCATTGTCGTCGAGGATCTCCGCAGCAAATTTATCGTTGATCTCGTTATCAGTTGAGACTAATTCAACTTTGGAACTGACCTTGTCCACTTCGATAATACGACCAATCAAACCTTTACCGGACATAACTGGCATGTTCTTCTTCAAGCCACTCGTTTCACCACGATTGATCGTTAAGTAGTTTTGCCAACTGCTTGGACTACGTGTCAAAACGGAAGCGTTGACCGTATCGTAATCTGTTAAAGTACTGTTTAGTTTAAGTTCTTGTTTAAGCTTCTTATTTTCGTCTTGAACGACTTTTAATTTAGCTTGATTTTGAGCTAAATCATCTATTTTTGACTTCAAGCGACGATTTTCTTGATAAGTGTTGTAAAGATCAGAAAATTCTGATGAGGCATTTTTCACGGCATTAACTGGGTATGCAAAGACACCACCCACAACGCTGACCACATCATTGCCGACTTGTTGCACAAAAGGAGGAGTTTCTTTTTTATCTCTGACGTTGACAGATACCGCCAAGAGTCCAAAAGTCACGATAATGATTATCATTAAAATAATTAACTTTTTATTTGAAAAAAACTTTTGCATTTCTTCCTCCTACCTTTAAACAAAAAACAAATAAAAAAGCGGGGCATCCCCGCTTATTTTTGACGACGCATTACATCGATATTCTTGAGTGATTCTCCAGTACCGATAGCTACACAATCTAGTGGGTCTTGCGCGATAAATACAGGCACCCCAGTTGCTTCAGAGATAACCTCTGGTAAATGATGCAATAGTGCACCACCACCAGTAAGTACGATACCATGATCGATCACATCAGCAGCAATTTCTGGTGATGTTTCTTCAAGAGTTTCTTTGATTGTTTCAATGATTTCTTGAACATCTTCATGGATGGCTGTTGCGACATCTTCACCTTCAAGGGTGATAGTCTTTGGAAGACCTGTCACTAAGTCACGACCACGAATTTGCATTGATTCAAGTTCTTTTGACTTCTCAATTGAAGCTGAACCTACTTGCATTTTAACGTCTTCGGATGTTCTTTCACCGATTTGCAAATTAAAGTTTGTTTTGATATATGCTGAGATCGACTCATCAAATTTATCTCCAGCTACTCTAATTGAACGTGAAGATACGATACCACCAAGTGAAATAGTTGCAACATCAGTAGTACCACCACCAATATCAACAACCATGTTACCTGTTGGATCCATAACTGGAAGTCCAGCACCAATTGCAGCGGCAAATGGTTCTTCGATCACGTAAGCTTCTTTAGCACCTGCGTGTTGAGTAGCTTCGATAACAGCTCTCTTTTCAACTTCTGTAACACCACTAGGAACACAAACCATAACACTAGGTTTAGAATTTCCAGTAGTCTTTTCGATGAAGTATTTCATCATAGCGGCTGTTGTGTCGTAATCAGCGATCACACCATCACGCATTGGACGAATCGCAGATATACTGCCGGGTGTACGTCCGATCATTTCTCTCGCATCAGAACCAACTGCTACGATTTCACCAGTGTTGTTGTTCTTTGCAACTACTGATGGTTCATTTAAAACGATACCCTTGCTTTCGACAAAAACAAGCGTATTTGCTGTACCTAAGTCAATACCAACTTTTTTTGATCCTATACCAAACAATTTTTTACTCTCCTTTAATTGCGCACCACATTTACACTAACCAAAATTATATCATATAACGTGCCAATTTAAAGCAACTGAGCTATTGAACATCAAATTAAATCTTGAGCTTTAAAGCTCAAAAATTCATGCGAAGTAACAATAATATGATCAACAAAATTTATTCCAACCAATTCGCAACACTCTTTGAGGCGATCGGAGAACCTCCGATCTTCCGGAGAAGCTACTAAGCTACCTCCTGGATGGTTGTGAGAAATGATCAGTTGGGGAGCTGACAACTTAAGTCCGACTCGCAAAATATCGCGCGGATGGACCGTAGCTGAATCAACTGTACCAATAAAAATCGTTCTCTCCTCAATGACATGGAATCCATTATCTAAATAAACTGCTATTAATTTTTCCTGTGGTGAATTTCCGATTTTTTTAATGAGATGCTTCCCTAATTTCGACATCGAAATTTGTTCTGTAGGAATCGCATCGCGCTCGACTTTTCTGGCACCTAATTCGATAGCTGCCATTAGTTTGCAGGCCTGAGCACTACCTACACCCTTTTGTTGTAATAAAGTATCCAAATTTAATCTTCTCAGATTATCAGAACCGATCAACACGTTAGCCGAAAGCTTCGTGACATCGCAGCCTCTGGTTCCTTTGCCCAAAATAACTGCGATCAGTTCCTGAGTTGTTAATGCGGTTGTACCATGCTTTTGAAGTTTTTCTCGTATATTTATCATCATGTAATAAATTACGATTTAAATTTGTTTTCTAACTCCGAAATTAAATAAAAAGATCCGGTGATCAAGAAAATCTGCTTCGAAGTCTGTTGACTCATGACTTGGTCGATCTTCTGATGGTAGTCCTCAACAAATTCAACGTTATCAAAGCCTTCTAAATCATAATCACTTTCTTTAGCAGCTCGAGATAATGAGAGATTCGACACATATACTGCTTGGACTTTTGGAGCTAATAAAGTTAAGATATCGGCTCTATCCTTGTCCTTCATCCCTGTATACAAGATAATTATATCTTTTTTAGGCCAGTTTGCATTTAAAGAATTTATTAAATTGTCCACGGCAGCCAAATTATGCGCCCCATCCATTATCACTAATGGGTCGTTTTGGACGATCTGTTCCCTTCCTAACAGTCGATGATCATCAATTGATTCTTTGATCAACCGGCTATATGACTGGGTTTGTGACTGCTGTTCCAAAATAAGAAATGCCTTGATCGCAATTGCAGCATTTTGTGAATCCGTTCGTTCAAATCCAAAGACTTGGATAGCTTGAATTGTAACTAATTTTTCATCATAAGTAAATCGATTTTTAAATTCTTTTGTGCTAAATTTTTCTACAAAAAAATCTTTATCTAATTCATACAAGTCACTATCTTGTGTGTTAGCGCGTTCATAAATTATATTTCTAACTTCATCTGGTAACTCACCACAGACAATGGGAATGTGAGGTTTGATGATACCCGACTTTTCTCGTGCAATGTCCTGGATGGTTGGTCCGATAATCTTTTCGTGATCCAATTCAACGGAAGTAATGATCGACAATTCTGGGTTAATGACATTCGTCTTATCATGTTCAGCGCCGATACCAACTTCGATGATAGCGATGTCGACACGATCACGAAAGTACAAGAATCCCATGACGGTCACGAATTCAAACTCGATCAAGTCGATCCCGGCAGTTTTTTCAATGATGAAATTGACTAGTTTGACCACTTCTTCGTCACTGATCATTTGATGGTTGATCTGGATCCGCTCATTGAATTTCACCACATAAGGTGATGTGAACATCCCTACTCGATCATTAGTTTGTTCCAAAAGGTTAGCCAAATAGTTGACGGTCGATCCTTTACCATTGGTTCCCGTCACGTGGACCGTCTTGTATGAATTTTGCGGATCACCTAACCGTTTAAGGGCATGCTTAATATCTGACAAATCATTACGCTTATGCATTCGTGGTAGTCCGTGAATATAATTGATTGCTTCTTGATAAGTTTTGATCATAACATTTCCTTAAAAAAAACATCTAGTCGTCTCGGCTAGATGTTTTTGTTTTTTTTACTTATTTTTCTTAAGTTGTGCGATACGTTGACTGATCTTATCTTGACGTGATTGATAATCTGCCAACTTAGTCTTTTGTTCAGCGACAACTTTTTCAGGTGCTTTGCTGACGAAGTTTTCATTCGAAAGTTTCTTATTAATACGGGAAATTTCTGAATCCATCTTAGCCATTTCTTCTTCTTGACGTTTGATTTCTTCGTCAAGATCGATCAATTCAGCCAATGGGATATAAACTTCAGTTGCATTAGTTACACCAGTCATTGCTAATTCTGGAGCTTTCATATCAGTTTCGATCTTCAATTCCTTTGGATGAGCAAAACGGTCGATGTATTCTTGGTTATTCAAAAGAATTTCTTTGATTTCTTCTGTTTGAGGCTTGATGAAAATATCAATGGCATTAGAAAGTGGAGCATTTGCTTCCAAACGAATCTTTCTAACTGACTTGATCAAGTCGATCAAGACTTCCATTTGTTCTACTGCACTGTCATCCTTAAGTTCATCATGGTTTTCAGGGTATTTAGCGAGTGAAATAGATTTGCCATTATGAGGCATTGATAACCAGATTTTTTCAGTAACGAAAGGCATGATCGGATGCATCAATCTCAACGTTTGATCTAAGACGTAAGTCAAGATCATTCTCTTTTGAGCTTTGGCAGTTTCGTCATCACCAGTTAATGTAGCTTTACTCATTTCGATGTACCAGTCACAGAAATCGTTCCAAATAAAGTTATAAAGATTTCTGCCAGCTTCACCAAATTCAAATTTGTCGAGCAAGCGGCTAACTTCGTTAACTGTTGTATTAAGTTTAGCTAAGATCCATTTGTCAGTTAAGTCATATTGACTGACTTTAGATAGATCATCCATGGCTGGAGTGTCATCGTCCAAGTTCATAATAACGAAACGACTAGCATTCCAGATCTTGTTGATGAAGTTCCAAGCTGAATCCATCTTATCATAACTAAATCTAGTATCTTGTCCAGGAGTTGAACCGACCATCAAGAACCAACGTAATGCATCAGCACCGTACTTGTCGATAACGTCCATTGGGTCAATACCATTACCTAGTGACTTACTCATCTTTCTACCCTGTTCGTCACGGATCAAGCCGTGAATAACAACGTGTTCAAATGGGCGTCTGTCAGTAAATTTCAAACTTTGGAAAATCATTCTTGAGACCCAGAAGAAAATAATATCGTAACCAGTTACTAATGTATCTGTTGGGAAGTAGCGCTTGTAGTCAGCACTGTCTTCATCTGGCCAACCCATGGTTGAAAATGGCCACAAAGCACTTGAGAACCAAGTATCGAGAACATCTTGTTCTTGATCCCAGTTTTCGATGTCCTTAGGTGCTTCTTCGCCAACATACATCTCACCAGTTTTCTTGTTATACCAAGCAGGGATTTGATGACCCCACCACAATTGACGTGAGATAACCCAGTCATGAACGTTTTCCATCCATTGAGTAAATGTATGTTCAAAACGATCAGGAACAAAGTTAACTTTGTCGTCACCTTCTTGATTCTTCAAAGCTAATTCAGCTAATGGCTTCATCTTAACGAACCATTGTGTTGAAAGTCTTGGTTCAACTTGAGCACCAGAACGTTCTGAATGTCCAACACTGTGAGTGATAGGTTCAACATTAAGCATGTAATCTTGATCTTTAAGGTCGGAAACGATAGCTTTTCTAGCTTCAAAACGATCCATGCCGTTGTACTTACCGGCATTTTCGTTCATAGTTCCATCTGGATTCATAGTATTGATCCGTTTGAGATCATGACGATTACCAACTAAGAAGTCGTTAGGGTCATGAGCTGGTGTGATCTTAACCATACCAGTACCGAAGTCTTTATCTACGTAGTGATCAGTGATGATCGGAACTTTACGATCAACTAGTGGAACGATAACTTCTTTACCAACGAGATCCTTGTAACGGTCATCATCCGGATTAACGGCAATGGCAATATCACCAAACATTGTTTCTGGACGAGTTGTCGCAATTTCAATGTAGCCTGAGCCATCAGCATATGGATACTTAACGTGATAAAAAGCACCTTTATCATCTTTATGGTTAACTTCGATATCTGACAAGGCAGTTTGAAGTTCTGGATCCCAGTTGATGATGTATTCGCCACGATAGATCAAACCTTCGTTGTACAACTTAACGAAGACTTTACGAACGGCCTTTGAGAGTCCTTCGTCCAAAGTAAATCTTTCACGTGAGTAATCTAATGAAAGTCCTAACTTACCCCATTGTGATTTGATAATTCCAGCGAATTCGTCTTTCCACTTCCAAACTTCTTGAACGAATTTTTCACGGCCTAAGTCGTAACGAGAAATTCCTTGTTCACGAAGCTTAGCTTCAACTTTGGCTTGTGTAGCAATACCAGCATGATCCATACCTGGTAGATACAAAGTATCGTAGCCTTGCATACGTTTGTATCTGATCAATGTATCTTGGATCGTAGTATCCCAAGCATGGCCCAAATGCAACTTACCAGTAACATTTGGAGGTGGGATAACGATTGAGTAAGGTTTAGCTTTCTTGTCGCCAGAAGGAGTGAAAACTCCTTCATCCAACCAAGTTTGATAACGTCCTTTTTCAACTTCGGTCGGATTGTATTTAGTATCCATATCGATTTGTCTCATAATTTCCTCCATTGCTCTTTATAAATCCAGTAAAACAAAAAAAGCACCCGTCCCTGGATAGGACGAATGCTCGCGGTGCCACCTAAATTAAGGGTAATAATACCCTTCACTTACAGATAACGGATGGCCCGATCATTATGATAGCTCGCAGGTAACAGTTAGTAGTCTTGATCAAGTAGTTTCCAGATACCCTACTCTCTCTGAGATCAAGAATTATTAACACTCCTGTTCATAGCTGTTGAATTGATATTAAAACAAATCTTGTAAATCGTCAAACAATTTTATAGTAAATCATTAATTTCGTCTTGATCTTTTTCCATGAAGTGGTCGCCATGTTCAATCGTAACGATCTTTACGCCATCTAAGGCACGTTGGATCAAGCCATCGATATCGAGAACTTTTTCAAATTCACGAGTCTTTTCGATACCTGGTCGCGTCTTTGGTGCTGGTGGAGCAAAGACAGTACAGCAGTCTTCAAAAGGCTGGATCGACAAGTTGAACGTGTCGATATCTTCAGCTAGTTTGATGATCTCTGTCTTATCCATCGTTGCTACTGGGCGCAAGATTGGTGTAGTTGTGACATCGTTTATCGCTGCCATACTTTCAAGCGTTTGTGATGCAACTTGTCCAACAGCCTCACCATTAAAAATAGCTAAGCCGCCCTCTTGTTCTCTCAACAAGTCAGTCAAACGGAGCATGAAACGACGTTGGATCGTCATCAAATATCCTTCAGGAACTGAAGCTTTGATTGTCTCTTGAATTTCTGCAAATGGCACTTCGATGAACTTGATGTTTCCACCGTAAACCGTCAACTTGCTAGTTAATTCCTTAGCCTTATTCAAAGCTTGTTCTGAAGTGTAAGGAGGACTGAAGAAATGAACCATTTCAATATCAACTCCACGTTTCATTGCCAAGTATCCAGCCACCGGTGAATCGATCCCTCCGGAAAGCATCAACATAGCCTTACCTGCTGTTCCGACTGGTAAGCCTCCAGCACCTTTAACAGTCAAATATGATAAGTAAATGCCGTCTTGGCGTACTTCAACAGATATCTTAATATCTGGACGTTTCATTTCAACTGGAATATCAGGGAATTCTTCACAAATAGCATCCCCTAATTGCAAGTTGATTTGATTAGTATCCAATGGGTATGAATGATCAGAACGCTTAGTAGCGACCTTAAAACTGTCTCCTGGTTGATAAGCTTCATGCATCATCTCAACAGCTTTTTTCTTAACGTCTTCAAAGTCTTTAGAAACTTTGACACTCAATGAAAAAGTTTGGATCCCGAAGACACGCTTTAATTTTTCCATTACGGGAGTTGCATCTGTCCCATTTAATTTAATGTGCAAACGGTCACGATGTGGTTGCAACTTCAAGTCAGGGAAATCCTTCAAAACTTTCGTCACATTACCGTGTAAACGGCCGATGAAACTCTTTCTATTCTTGCCTTTAGTCGAAAGTTCGCCGTAACGAACCATGATTTCAGTATATTGCATTAATTTCTCCTAGTTTAAAATTTGAAAATGATCGTGGATCTCGTCCAAATTTTTAATAAATTCTTTCATTTCTGCTTCTGTATTATTTTCATCTAAGCTGACACGGACTGCACTTGTAGCAATACTCTCTTGGGTATTCATTGCTTTTAAGGTACTCGATTCGAGTCCTTTTTTGGATGAGCAAGCACTCGTTGTTGAAATGTAAATGTCACGGTCTTCAAAAGTGTGGACGATAGTCTCGCCTCTTACACCATCGAGTGTGAAACAAATAATGTGTGGGGCAAAATCGTCAGCCAATTTTGAAAAAATATGAACGTTATCTAAAGTTTCTAGATGCTCAACTAACATTGTTTTTAACTTCAACATTTCGGCTGCTTTTTGTGCTTCATTGTCTTTGAGCAATCGCAAAGCACGAGCCATTGCAGCAATTGCAGGTGTGTTCTCAGTTCCACTCCGTTGACCCTTTTCTTGACCGCCACCAGCCATCAATGGTTCTAGTTGCTTACCAGTCTTCATATAAATAAAGCCGATACCACGAGGTGCGTGGAACTTATGACCTGAGAAAGTAAAGTAGTCTACTCGAGGGTCAATGAATTGTTCATCTAATCCCTTACCGATTGCTTGAGTACCATCAACGTGAAAACTAATACTTGGATAGTCATCCAACACGCGGGCAATATCCGTGATCGGTTCGATCGAACCAACTTCATTATTAACTGCCATGATCGAAACTAAAATAGTATCAGGTCTAATGGCATTTTTCAAATCAGAAACTCTAACGTGACCAGTTTTATCAACTGGCAAATATGTCACGTCAAAACCCAGTTGTTCTAGTTGCGTCATCGTGTTGATAACGGATGGATGTTCAACTGCTGAAGTAATGATGTGTTTTCCGAATTCTCGCTTCTTAAATGCAGTTCCCTTAATGATCCAGTTGTTACCCTCGGTACCACCACTAGTGAAGAAAACTTCGTGTGGTTGAAAGTTCATTAACTTAGCAATATTCTTTCGCGAAGATTCTAGTAGTTCAAAAGCCTTCAAACCTAGTTTGTGTAAACTTGAAGGATTGCCGAAGTATTGTTGACTCGCGACATTATAAGTATTTAAAACCGAATCCTCAATTTTTGTAGTTGCACTATTATCAAAATATATCATAATTTTCCCACCAAAATAAAAAGGCCTTAGCGGCCTTAATTTTTTTACCTATTATAATTTACAACAAAATGTCCGATCATGCACTAATTGTATCTTTTATTCGAGCAACTGATCCTGGTTCAATCGTTTCGAGTGCCTTAGAAATCACTTCTAGTGCTTGTTCATACTCGAATTCTTCATCGAACAATCTTCTAGCTTTCATTAATTGCTCGTTGAAATCAGCTTCATCAGCGTAACGATTAGCATATTGGAGCAGTTTTTCGTCTAAGAGAACATTTTCTTTAAGATCGCGCGTTTTTTCAACTAAGTTATCGAGATCTTCTTGAGTCACGATGACTTGTTTACTAATATCTTCCATATTAACCCGTTCACTATTCAAAGCGTCGTACAATTTCTTGATCTCGTCGGAAACCATGAAGAAATATTCCAAATAGTCTTCCGGTAGACCACCCAAGTTAAGTTGTTCCAAAGACTTCTTCTGTAATTGGATCCGATGAGCGTACTTTTCAACACTCTTCTTTGAAATCTCTTCACTTGAAAGCATCTGATTCAAGTTATCATTGATTGTCTTCTCACGCGACTCGATCTTGTCTAGCTCAGCAACGATTTCTCTAAAATCAGCTTCAGCCTTAGAAAAAATCATACTCTTATCAGCAATGCTTTGAACATCTTGATCATATTCAGTCATGACCCGACTAAGTGTCCGTCCATGAGCCTTAAAGTCATCCATATCTTGTTCATTCAAAATATAATTTTCTTCGAGCGTTTGAATATACTCATCCAAACGATTGTGCTGGAATTTGGCATGGTTCAAATAATCCAAAACTGGTTTTTGTTGTTTCAAAACTTGTCGTTTAGCGTTGATCTCTAAGCTTAAATTATCGTACAGGTCATTAATATCAGCCTTGATCTTATCATTGACTGAATCAACAATATCAAAATTTAAATCGCTCAAGGCTTGGTTAGACTTTGCGATATTTTGTTGAACAGAACTAATCTCACTATCAATATCGATACTAAAACGATATTGTTGTTGGATCAATTTTTCGTAAACCGATTGGATCTCTTCAATCTGACCAGGAAAAACCTTATCGAGATCTTTAAAAAGTGGAACAATCAATTGAACTTGATCTTTGATCATGGAAAGCTTAACTTTAGCATCATCTAAATATTGACGAGCTTCCAAATGATCTCCTTGACTAGTCAACTTCTTTTCTTCGTCTAAAAATCCGGCAATCTCATTTAATTCTGATTCTAATTTTTCAGTCGCTGGACCATAATTGAAGGACTTAGTCAAAATCTCTTTACGCAATTTCTCATAATCACCGTGAAGGACTTCGCTAGTAGAGGCGTTTTGCTTATTACTTTCTACGATCTTAGTAAAAACAGCATCGATATCGTTGAATTGACTTTCAACATCTTCGACTTGAACTTTGATTTTCTTCAAATCAGAAGCAGCACCAAAAACGTTGAAATTCGAATTACGATTGAGAGCATTACTAATTTGCGCCAATAACTTAGGAACAGTCTCGTTTTGCAACTTGGAATAATCTTGCTTCCCTTTACCAAAACTCTCCAAACTGGCCCCTGTCAGCTTCATCTCTTCTAAAGATTCAATCTGATCTTCAAAAATATCTTCTTTTAACTTTTCAGTACGATCCTTAAACAATTGAAGCTCACTATTGTTGCGTTTTTGAAGAAACCACATGTACCACAAAAACATCAGGATCAATAAAATTACTATTATAATAAATACAAACAAAATTACACCCCTAGCTACTTTACCGAGTCATTTATCTCCGTTATTATACCAAAATAGGTATGTTGAAAATGAATTACTAAGGTTTCATAATAAAGATTTAAAATATTATAAAAGCAGAGAGCGGAAGGCGACGGTCAGCTGCTGAGGATTAACGCGGGTGGTCGAACAAGGTGCGGCAAAGCCGCGCCTCGACCACCCGTGTTAACCGGAGGCCGCTGTCGCCTGGAGCTCGTTTCAGCATCCTTGAGGATAAAGATTAAAATCACCATTCAAATTGCAGCAAGTTTAGTCGATAAAGATGATTATATCTATATGTAACCAACAAATCCGTGCCTGCTCCGTCCCAGAACGCGTTTTCGTATCCTCAAGTATAAAAACCAAAATCCAAACCGCATCATATCAAATAGATAACAATACAGATAACCATCTAATTCAATATATCCATACCAAACAGATAAACCACTCCACCGTTAACACCTCTGCAATACGTTTTCACGAAAAAAATGTTTTGACAATAATACCTAATCACGGTACACTAGCCTTTGTGTAAAATATGCAGCAAAGAGCGGCAAGCTCGTCAACAGTTATCGGCTGGATATAGTGCAATTAGTAACCTGCGGCTGCACGAGGTGAAGATTGTAACGATAACTGAACGAATGCTAAACTCTTGTTAAATTATTTTACTCCAATCAAAATTTTTGGAGGACAAATTAATGTCTAGATATACAGGACCTCGCTGGAAGTTATCACGTCGTTTAGGCATATCACTTTCAGGTACAGGTAAAGAATTAGCTCGTAGAAACTACGCACCAGGCCAACATGGTCAAAACCAACGTCGTAAGATCTCAGAATACGGTTCACAATTACGTGAAAAGCAAAAATTACGTTTCATGTATGACGTAAACGAACGTCAATTCCGTAACTTGTTCTTGCGTGCCGGTAAACTTGACGGCATCCACGGTGTTAACTTGATGGTTCTTCTTGAAGAACGTCTTGACAACCTTGTTTACAGATTAGGCTTCGCCTCATCACGTCCACAAGCACGTCAATTAGTTAACCATGGTCACATCACAGTTGATGGCAAGCGCGTTGACATTCCTTCATACGAAGTAAAAGTTGGCCAAGTTATCAGCTTAAGAGAAAAGTCAAAAGACTTGCAAATCGTTAAAGAATCTCTTGAAAACGTAGTTGGCCGTCCTGGTTTCGTTAGTTATGACGAAAACCAAATGTCAGGCTCATTAGTTCGTCTACCAGAACGTGACGAATTAGAACCAAATATTGATGAATCTCTAATCGTTGAATACTACAACCAAATTCTTTAATATTTGTCAAAATCCACTTCGGTGGATTTTTTTTTGTCCAAAAATCCTCCACATCACCAACAACGACACTACGAGAGTGTGAGGAACGAACACGCGAGCAAGAAAAAAACGTATTTTGGGTTTTGGTTTTTCTTTTGGTTTTAAATCTTACAAACCAAGGTAGAAACTGAGATAGACCGCAAAACCCAGGACGCGCAAATAGTGCCAACTTGATCAAAAAAAACTAGGTCCCCACCAAAAAAAATTGTATTGGTGCACCATCTAGACGGAGGGGCCCGGGGATACAGCCCTCAGTGGTGAGATTCTTCTTAGCGACAAAGGAGCTTAGAAGAAGGTGCAGTTTTGAAACAAGCGAGCGGTTTATGCTCGATTGGTTCAAAATGTGCCCACCACGTTCCAGCGGCTGTATCCCCGGGCCCCGGAGTCGGCAGTGAACCGCCACACCAAAATACCACCACCATCCCCACAAAACAAAAAAAAGGCGCCAATGCGCCCAAAAATCATCCACGATTAAACTCAACCATAAACTCACAAAGCTCCATAAACCGATCAAACAACAAAGAATCAAACCCACCAGCAGCAACAACAGAACTATCAGCCATCAAATCAAACCCAATAACCAAATCACTAGACTTAACCGACTTATACCGCTCCAAAACATCAGGAAAAGCACCACTATCCAAAAGCTCCGGAGCAGTATGATCATTAGAAACTCCAAGATCACTACCAACGATCCGATCAGATATACTCTCCAACAAAGGATAAAACTCCTGACGATCATAAACATCGGCCAGCAAACTAAAAGTAACAAAATACCGATCAGGCCAAAGTCCCAACTCCACGTGAGGATTCTTCTTATAACCACGTTTATCTTGAGAAATTGCCAACCAAGTATCTGGAGGCGGATTATTCGTCCGACGTTGGTGCTTGGCAATTTTCATGTAAAACTTTTCTTGATACTTTTTCTCCAAGGCAGCCAACAAGTCAGAACCGATTTTTTCAAAAGAAGGATCGATCTTTTCTTTGATCAAATCAAGTCGCCCGGTCAAAGTATCATCATTAAAAACTAAGAAATCTTTTTGACTAAACATATACATACGACCTTTGATGTAAAATAGTAATTATATATTGATTATAAAGGAGAAAATATGCAAAAACCACTAGCATATCGAATGCGACCGACTAACCTCGATGAAATCGTGGGACAACAACATCTAGTCGGCAAAAATAAAATCATTCGGCGAATGGTCCAAGCAAAAATGCTCAGCTCAATGATTCTTTATGGACCACCTGGCATCGGAAAAACTAGTATTGCTAGTGCTATCGCTGGTAGTACCAAATATGCATTCCGAATGCTAAATGCGGCAACTGACAGTAAAAAGGATCTCCAGATCGTTGCGGAAGAAGCTAAGATGAGTGGCACAGTTGTCTTATTACTAGATGAGATCCATCGACTCGATAAGACAAAACAAGACTTTTTACTACCACTTCTTGAGAGTGGTTCGATCATCTTGATTGGTGCAACGACCGAAAATCCATACATCAACATCAGCCCTGCTATTCGCTCCCGAGTTCAAATTTTTGAATTGAAGCCCTTAGAGGCTGATGACCTGAAGCAAGCGGTCCATCGTGCCTTAAATGACTCAGAAAACGGCTTAGGCAAATATCCAGTCGATATTGATGAAAACGCCCTTAACTTATTAGTTAGCTCTACAAACTGCGATTTACGCAGTATCTTGAATGGATTGGAATTGTCAGTCTTGTCGACCCAACCAGATGAGGACGGAACGATTCATATTTCTTTACAAGTCATTGAGGAATCAGTCCAGAAAAAAGCAATCTCAGCGGATAAAGATGGTGACAGCCATTACGATGTCATTTCGGCTTTTCAAAAATCGATCCGTGGAAGTGACCCCGATGCTGCCCTACTCTATTTGGCACGACTACTAGAAGCAGGTGAATTGACTACTGCTATTAGAAGATTAATGGTCTGTGCCTATGAAGATGTAGGTTTAGCCAACCCACAAGCTTGTTCCAGGGCAGTCCAAGCTTGCCAAGTTGCTCAAATGGTAGGACTGCCAGAAGCCCGAATCCCACTAGCAGACGCTGTAATAGATTTATGTTTATGTCCGAAATCTGACACTGGCATCACTGCCATCGATTCTGCCCTAGCCGACGTCCGTGATGGCAAAGCTTACTCTATCCCTGACGACTTAAAAGATGCCCACTACAAGGGCGCCAGCAAATTAGGACATGGTGTTGGCTACAAATATCCACACGATTATCCTAACGATTGGGTCGAACAACAATACTTACCAGATAATTTGGTCAATCGTAACTACTATCAACCAAAAGAAACTGGTAAATACGAACAGGCATTAAAGATGCGACTAACCCAAATAAATTCACTGAAAAAAAATAAGAAACGGAGTTAATATTATATGATTATCCAACTGTTAATGGTAGTATTCATCTTGTTCCTACTAGCATTGGCGTACAATTTATGGTCTCACTTGAACAAAAAATTTTTGATCTATTCGCCAGCCGACAATTCACGACTTCAAGGTGCGATGAAATTCACATCGATCTTGTTAGTAGTGATATCAGTCGTCGGAATATTGATTTTGATCTTCGGAAGCAAGGAAGCCAACTTCATTACGCTACTATTAGGAAGCATCACAGCCGCTTCTTTTTCAATTTATTTAGGTAATATTCGTGGATAACTGTATTTATTTTCGAAAATCAACTAAAATAAACTTATAGGAAAGTATTATCTATTCAATATTAAAAACATGGGGTGATTATTATGTTACAACAATATAAAAACATTCTTGTTCCTATCGATGGATCTTTTGAATCTGAATTAGCTTTCAAAAAGGCAGTCGAAGTTGCAAAGAGAAACGACGCAAGCGTACATTTGGTACACGTTATCGATACTAGAGCCTTCCAAAATGTTTCCAGTTTTGATTCAACAATGGTTGAACAAATCACTGAAAAAGCCAAAGAAACTGTTAAGGGCTATGTCCAAACTGCCAAAGAAGGCGGTCTAGAAAACATCGACTACAGCATCGAATATGGTGCTCCAAAGGCCATCATTGCAACAGAATTTCCAAAGAAATTAGACGTCGACCTAATTATGATCGGTGCAACTGGTTTGAATGCT
Source organism: Companilactobacillus zhongbaensis (assembly GCF_003946515.1). Lineage (GTDB taxonomy): Bacteria > Bacillota > Bacilli > Lactobacillales > Lactobacillaceae > Companilactobacillus > Companilactobacillus zhongbaensis. Next base: position 79,295 of record NZ_RHOM01000004.1, read on the forward strand.
ATGGAAAGATTGTTGATTGGTTCTGTAACAGAGTACGTAACTCGTACAGCCGCTTGTGATGTATTGGTTGTAAGAACTGACCTAGATAACAAATCAATTAGAAAACCTAAATAATGGTTAATAAAGAGAACATCGTGTGAATTGCACGATGTTCTTTTTTTGTGGAAAAAAAAAAACGCCCTGCATACAAAAACACGTATACAGAACGTTAAATATTAATTGTTAAAAATGTTTAAACTCATCTTGCTGATTTTTGACTTCAAATTATCAAACACGTGCTTATTTTCACTGATGCTTGAAATGACATAAGCTTTGATGTAATCTTCATCGCTCTTTTGACCGTCTTTAGTGCCAGCTTCTGCCATGTAGCAATACATTGAATCTAGTTTGAACAATGATTGTTCTTTTCTAGCAATGTAGATACCTTCGTTAGCGTAGTCGATTACACTTTCATTGTCACCTAACTCGAGAGCTAGTTGAGCCATGTTAGCGTAAATCAAAATGCTATCACGATAATTTTCATCGTTGATCTTTTCTACACTAGACTTGATCAAGTCTTTTGATTGATCGTAGTAAACTTTAGCTTCATCGTCTGAACCCTTGTTTACATAAGCCTTTGCTGTATAGATGTTGATCAAGATATCGTACATGTCTACACTGACAATATTGACGTTCATTGCCCGGTTGAAGTCAAAAATTGCCTTGTCATAATTCTTTTCTACTTCATATTCAACTAATCCGCTAAAGAAGTGGATCAATTTGATTTCTTGCTTATTGTTGATGTTAATGTCTTTTAATTTGTCCAACTTAGCTACGATCGAGTCATAGTCGTCTTGATAAAACAACTTCTTGATCTCACTAATGATTGAATAAATTTGACTATCGTCATTCACAATTACGAGGTTCATTGTGATACACAGTCTTTCACAAATACGAACCAAGATCTCCATTGAAGGAATCTTATCTTTCTTTTCGATCAAGCTTACGGTTGCTTGAGTACAAATGCCATCAGCCAATTCAGACTGAGAGATGCCTCTTAATTTTCTGTAGTGACGAATTTTTTCACCCAAGATTTTCATAAAAACTATCCCCATTCATTTATTGATTTCAAGATAATTTAAACAGTTTTGAAAAAACCTTGCAAGAAATAAGCAGCAATAAAAGAATAAATTAAAACTATTTGTTAACCTCGAAAAGCCAAGCGTCATCTTCTGATCCATTCAATAATTCTGGATCATCGTTAAGTTTGTCATTAACGGTAACAATCTTACCTGATACTGGTGATTGGAGTTCAACTACGGCTTTTTGAGCCTCAACTGAACCTGTAGAATCACCTTTGTTGATTTGGTTACCAACGATTGGTAAGTCAACATACTTAACTTTACCTAATGCTTCTTGACCATCTTTAGTCAAACCGACACGTTTCTTATCTTCTGTGTCTTTTACCCATAAATATTCTTTCTTTGCCATCCTATAACCTACTTTCTCTACCTCTGTTTAAATGATACATTTTCGAACATGTAACTCTTGTGATGGTATCTCATTGACATGACTAGCCCGATACCGATCATATTCCCTAATAAGGCGGAACCACCTTGGGATATGAACGGAAGCGGAATACCAGTCAATGGCAAGAGCCCAACACTCATACCAATATTTTCGAAAACATGGAACAAGATCATCATGATTACACCTGTTGAAACATATGCATAAAATTCGTTCTTAGTATCAAATGTGATTTGTACCATTTGGTAGATCAGCAAGAAATACAACAAAATTAATACACATGAACCGATAAATCCGAAGTTCTCAGCAATAACTGAGAAGATCATATCGGACTCACGAACTGGAACGTAAACATTGGAAACATTAAAACCTTTTCCAAACAATTGACCTGAACCAATTGCTTTCATATTCTGCCATATTTGATAGCCATTTTGCGTTGTATCCATCGAAGGATTCAACCAGCTATCAATACGACTAAATTGGTATGATTTGAAACCTAATTGCATTAGAATTGGGCGTCCCCAATCAGTAGTTGCTAACGTCAGCGCTAATCCACCGACTACCGCAACGATCCCGAAGACCGTCCCAATAATACGCCAATCAATTCCTGATACTAAAACCATTCCACCGAGAATGGCGATAAATACGAGCAAAGTACCAAAGTCGTTTTGAAGTTTAAGTAAAACGATCACCGGTACCGTCCATAGTAGTAGTTTACCCAATAAAATGAAATCTGTTCTTATTGTATGGACGTGATACTCGCTATTATGCATGGTAATGACTTTACCCATCATTAATATGTAGGCGGGTTTCATTACCTCCGAAGGTTGGAACGTTAACGGACCTAAAGCAAACCAACTCTTCGCACCAGTCTGTGTAAAATATGCACGACTATAGAAAATCAGGACTAATAATAAGAGCGCTAGTCCAGCGTAATATGCGTAATTGGCAATCTGCCAAAGTTGTTCTGCATCGAACTGCATCACGATTGCTACGATCGTAGCACCGATGGCATACCAGAGAACTTGCGTAATTACATTCTTCAGTGGATTCTCGGAATCATGGATAGTCGCAACATAAATCGACATTAATCCAATGATCGCCAACATCATTACCGAAAAAATAATTCCATAATCAATGCGTGATTCTAGATCATTTTCTTTATTATTATTCCTCATTTGCATTTTAACACCTATTAATGATTATGTAGATTATATTGCATTAACAATTCGTTAATTGCATCATCTAACTTCACGGATTTAAAAGGTGTATCGTTACTCTCAACGAATGATAAGTAACGATCTCCTTCTTTACGAATTGTTCCAATATATTTCTTGCCATCCCATAATTCATAAGTTTCAGGATCATCACTGATGTCCTTTAAATTAATTTCAATGGGTTTGTTCTTTCTTGCCATTAAATTTTCCTATTCTTTGCTATGAAATTTTTTTGCTATGATCTCATCTTCGTATTCTTCAGGATGAGGATTACGAAAAATCGTAAAATGATCTGGTACTGGATCTACTCCACCACGAACAAAGGGATTGCAGCGCAAAATTCTTGCAGTCCCCATAATCATTCCCAAGATTGCCCCGTGTTTCTTAACCGCGGAGATAAAATAACTTGAACAAGTTGGATAATACCGACAACTTGGTGGCAATATAGGTGATATAAACTTTTGATAGACTCTTACTATCCCAATCAACAATTTCTTCAACATAGCTATCTCAGAAAGTCGAACATGTGGATCCAAGTTCCAGGCCAAAGTACAGCTAATGGATTAGAGCCTCCAAGCCCTGACCCGATCAACATTCCTAAAACGAAAAAAATCAACATGAATAACAAAACCCAGCCGATCTTCTTGAATACACCGTGACGGTATTCTTTTCCAAAATCTCGTTTCATATTACACCTTAATATTTCTTATGTTTTTCAATATTTTCCAGAAGGATTCCTGTACCCAACGCAACCGAATCAAGTGGTCGATCCGTCATTAATACGGGAACTTCTAATTCTTGTGATAGTAGTTTGTCTAAGTTTTTCAGTAAAGCTCCACCACCTGTCAACATGATACCACGATCGATGATATCCGCTGACAATTCAGGTGGTGTTTCTTCGAGGACACTCTTAGCTGACTCAATAATTTGCTTGACGCCGTCGTGGAGTGCCTCTTCGATTTCTTTCTCGTTAAGAGTTATCTCTTTAGGCAAACCGGAAACAATATCAATACCACTGGCAGAGAATGTTTCACTTTCATCACCATCTAAGGCAGCACCAATTTGTTTCTTGATCTCTTCAGACGTACGTTCACCAATGATCAAGCTGTGTGATTGTTTAACGTATGCTTGAATTGCTGAAGTCATCTTGTCACCAGCAAAACGTAATGAACGGCTAGTAACGACGTCACCCATTGACAAGACAGCGATATCACTAGTACCACCACCGATATCGATCACCATGTTACCTTGTGGTTTAAAAATATCTAAACCAGCACCAACGGCAGCAACCTTTGGTTCTAGTTGAAGATAAACTTTACCACCACCGGCTTGTTCAGCGGCTTCGATGATCGATTTTTGTTCAACAGGAGTAACATTTGTTGGCGCACAGATCATAATTATCGGCTTTGAGAAAAAGCTCTTGACGTTTAATTTATCGATAAAATACTGAAGCATTTTTTCAGTGATATTAAAGTCGGCGATCACACCGTCTTTGAGCGGTCTAATAGCCTTAATATTGGCCGGAGTTCTTCCGACCATCTTGTAAGCATCTTTACCAACTGCAACAACATCGTTTGTTCTTGAGTTGATGGCCACGATCGAAGGCTCGTTTAATACGATTCCTTCTCCTTTAACATCAATTAACACATTCGCTGTTCCCAAATCAATTCCAAGATATTTCGCCATACTATATCCTCCAAAAATCTAGACAAAAAAAGTATATCATAACCAACGATTGCATGACATCGATAAACAAAAAAAGTAGTCATAAACCAGCCATCATTTTATACGATAATATAAATTCTTGTTACTTTTTGACGGAAAAAATGACAATATTCTTCTGCGAATATTGCCATTTTGCCATCAATTGCTGAAGTTAAACTAATATTTAAATCCTATGCTAATTTATCTACGCCTGAAATAGTCTTGAAGACTAAACTCTCACGACCATTTTTGTCGATCGATACACGTCGAATATTAGCACCAAGATCTCTTAACTTCTCTGTAAAATTGTAATAACCGCGATCCAAATACTGAAGATTTGAAACACGTGTTTCACCTTCAGCGACCAAACCAGCTAAAACTAATGCTGCTGCTGCTCGCAAATCAGTAGCAGAAACATTGGCACCAGTTAAATTGGCTGGTCCAAACATAATAGCAGAATTACCTTCGATCTTATAATCAGCTTGCATCTTACCTAATTCAGGAAAATGCATAAATCTATTTTCAAATACAGTCTCAGTCATTACAGTTGTACCGTTACTGAGCAATTGTGCTAAAGTCATTTGAGCTTGCATATCAGTTGGGAAACCAGGATGTGGCAATGTCTTCACATCAACTGCTTTAAGATCATCAGTCCCGATAACACGAATACCCTCATCAGACTCGATGATCGAAACGCCCATTTCTTGAAGCTTTGAGATCAATGGCTTATTGTGAGCCACTACGGCATCTTTAATAAAAATATCACCATTAGTAACAGCAGCAGCAACCATGAAAGTACCAGCTTCGATGCGGTCTTGCATAATTGAATGCTCGCAACCGTGCATCTCTTTAACACCTTTAATACGAATAGTATTAGTACCAGCACCAGAAATATTAGCGCCCATCTTACTCAAAACATTGGCAAGATCGACAATTTCAGGCTCACGGGCAACGTTATCAATAACAGTCTCCCCTTCAGCCAAAGTAGCAGCCATCATAATATTTTGCGTAGCACCAACACTAGGAAAGTCCAAATAAATCTCCGCACCATATAATCCAGAAGCGGTAGCATCAATATATCCACCATTTTGGGTAAATTGTGCTCCCATAGCTTCCAAACCCTTCAAGTGAAGGTCAATTGGACGAGAACCAATAGCACAGCCACCAGGCATAGCTACATGAGCCTCACCACAACGAGCCAAAATAGGACCTAAAACCACAATAGAGGCCCGCATCTTATCAACAAGCTCCTCTGGAGCAGTAGTAGAAATACCCTCAGAAGAATCAATTATAATCGATTCATTATTTTCATTAAATTGAATATCAGCATCTAACGCACCAAGCACCTTGCACATAGTGGTAACGTCTGATAAAGGAGGTATATTACTTAAATATGTTTTCCCTTTGGATGCTAACAATGTCGACGCAAGAATCGGCAAAACGGCATTTTTAGCGCCTTCAATTTTAACAGAACCCTCAAGACGCGAAGGCCCATCTACAATAATCTGTTGCAATATATTTACCTCCAAAACGTTAATTTGATCAAATTAATAACGTTAGGTTTTGTGAAACATTAAGAATGCTCAATAAAAATGAGCTAACCGTATAACCTAGCGCAATCGAAATTAGCGCTACAAGTAATTGTAACATTCTTGTGTTATTTTTGTCATAAATCTTTCGCCAATCAATAGCCTGCAAAGCATTATAACTAAGCCAAATAAAAAATAAATGACTAACAATAGTAATAATCGCGTTAATTCCTAAACTATTCATAATCTAAACCTCTTCCATCACCCTAACATGAAACCGAAAACAACGCACACTTGAACACCAGACTTAAAAAAAACCTAAAAAATGACAAAACAACAAAAAATTGAAAGCCAAAATATTCCGAGCAGTATATTATTATTAGATCGGGGCGACCCTTGACGACGAAGGAGTCAAGAAGCCAAAAAGACAAACCAAATACCAAACAAATCGATGATAACGAAAAGTAATAATTGACCAGATAGAAACAAAAAGTCAAAATCACAAAACAAGAAAACATAGATACCACAATAAAAACCAAAACAGTATACCAGGACAAAGATAAGTACCGTACCCCCACCGAAAAAAATAGTTTTGACTATCTTAGATTCTGGGGGGTGGAGGGAATTCGACCGTCAGCCATGAAATTTCACTTGGTGGTTTACCACCTAGTGAAAGACTCGTATTTGAGATCGTCGAAGCGGTCTACTTCGATGAGCTCAAATCGAGTCCATGGCGTTCCACGGTCGCAATTCCCGGAACCCCCCAGAATCGGCAATCAACCATCACCCATCCTATAACCTCAAAAAAACCCAAAAACAAAAGCAAAAAAAATCCAAAGCCACAAACCGGCTTTGGATTTTTATTTTATTTATGTTCACTAACATTAATTCTATTGATAGCCTTCTTAAGTGATACTTGAGCACGATCTAAATCATCAACATTGTTCTTCTCTTTAGCTGATTGAATAGTCTCTTCAGCCTTTTGCTTTTGATACTTAGCACGTCGAAGATCAATATCACGAGCTCTTTCAGCACTGTTAGCAACAATAGAAACTAGATCATTGCTGAACTCCAGAAAACCACCGTTGACGGCGATTGCATCTTCATGATCAGGCTTGTCTATCCGTTTCACGCGAACTTCTGCAATTTTTAATGGGGCGATAATTGGTTCATGACTCTTCATAATACCAATGTCTCCATCAATAGCGCTAGCAACGATGACATTTGCGTGATGATTATAAACGACACCATCAGGAGTAACAATATTGACCGTCATTGGTTGTTCTTGATCAGCCATATTATCCCTCCTTATTAGTTGGCAACTGCTTCAGTTGCGTTATCGTCTTGTTCATCTTCTGGCTTCCAACCCATCTTCTTAGCCTTGTCGATAACGTCAGAAATTCCACCGACACCATTAAAGGCATCTTCAGGAATATCATCGTATTTACCATCAAGAATTTCTCTGAAGTCTTTAACTGTTTCTTCAACTGGAACGTATGAACCAGGAAGACCAGTAAATTGTTCAGCAACTGAGAAGTTTTGTGATAGGAAGAATTGAATACGTCTTGCACGAGCAACAATAGTCTTTTCTTCGTCAGATAATTCATCCATACCAAGAATTGAAATGATATCTTGTAATTCACGATATCTTTGCAATACTTGTTGAACTTCAGTAGCAACAGCATAGTGTTCTTTACCAACGATAGCTGGGTCAAGAGCAGATGATGATGATGCTAGTGGATCAACGGCTGGATAAATACCCATTTCTGTTAAACTACGCTCCAAGTTAGTAGTTGCATCCAAGTGAGCGAATGTTGTAGCAGGAGCAGGGTCAGTATAGTCATCGGCAGGAACATAAACGGCTTGAATTGAAGTAATAGAACCCTTTTGAGTTGAAGTGATTCTTTCTTGCAATTGTCCCATTTCTGTAGCCAATGTTGGTTGGTAACCAACGGCTGATGGCATACGACCAAGCAAAGCTGAAACTTCTGAACCAGCTTGAGTAAATCTAAAGATGTTATCGATGAACAAGAGCACATCTTGTCCTTCAACATCACGGAAGTACTCAGCGATTGTTAATCCTGTTAAGGCAACACGCATACGAGCACCAGGAGATTCATTCATTTGTCCATAAACCATGGCTGTCTTTTTCAAAACACCTGATTCTTTCATTTCATAATAAAGGTCATTACCTTCACGAGTTCTTTCTCCAACACCAGTAAATACTGAAATACCACCATGCTCTTCGGCGATATTGTGGATCAACTCTTGGATAAGAACGGTTTTACCAACACCGGCACCACCGAACAAACCAACTTTACCACCACGAACGTATGGCTCAAGCAAGTCGATAACCTTAATACCTGTTTCCAGGATTTCTGTAGAAGTATTTAATTCATCGTATTTTGGAGCTTCACGGTGAATACTATCTCTTCTAAAATCAGCAGGGAATTCTTCCCCACCATCAATTGATTCACCTAAAACGTTGAACACACGTCCTAGGGTTTCTTTACCAACAGGAACGGTAATTGAACCTCCTGTATTGATAACTTCAGCACCTCTTTGAAGTCCGTCAGTTGAACCCATAGAAATAGCACGCAAGGCGCCATCACCAAGTTCCAATGCAACTTCAACGGTGATTACTGATCCGTCACTCTTTTTAATTGTAAGAGCATCGTTTAATTCAGGTAGATCTCCATCTAATGGGAATTCCACGTCAACGACAGGACCAATAACTTGAATAACTGTTCCTTTGCTACTCATTAATTTGGCTCCTTTCTAAACTATTCTAGTGCCGCAGCACCGCCAACAATCTCTGTGATCTCAGTAGTAATTTGTGCTTGACGGGCACGATTGTAGTGCAATGACAATGAAGAAATCAAGTCATCAGCATTATCGGTCGCACTCTTCATAGCTGTAACTGAAGCAGCATGCTCTGCTGTCTTAGCATCCATCATGGCACCGAAGACAATGCTTTCGATATATTGTGGGACAATTGCTGAAAGAACTGTCTCAGGATCTGGATCTTTAATATATTCGCTAGCAATGTGTTCTTCTTCTAAAGTCACGTCTTCAGGGGCGTCTAGTGGAAGAAGTTTTTCTTCCGTAAATCTAGATACTAGTGAGTTAACGTGGTGGTTGTGACAAATGAAAATCTCATCAAATGAACCTGCTTGGTACAATTGCAAGACTGACTTAACAATTGGAGTAATGTCTTCAACCGCTGGAACATCGGGTAACCCACGATATTCATAAGCAATGTCGTAACCACGAGCTTTAAAAAATTCTGTACCGGTATTACCTAGTGAAATAATAGTAAATTTACTCTTGTCATTGTTGTACTTCTTTTTAAAGATGTCCATCATGGCCTTCAAAATATTACTATTGTATCCACCAACTAATCCACGATCACTAGTCAACACTACATAGGCTGACTTTTTAACATCACGAACTTGAAGGATATTGTTAACACTCAACGGATCGGCAGTATTACCTGAAGGAACGTCTTTAAAAACGTTCCCTAGCGTTAAGTGACGAACGATATCTTTTACTTTATTTGCATAAAGTTGATAAGCAACAGATTGTTTTTCAATACGAGAAAGTTTAGCACCAGAAACCATTTGCATGGCTCTTGTGATCTGACCGGTTTTTTGAGTAGAAGTAATTCTTCTTTTAATGTCCATTAGGGACTCAGCCATAATTTAAACCTCCAGTATTTTATTTAGCTTGCTCATCTGTGCCCTTTGAAGCTAAGTAGTTTTGTGTAAATTCATCTACACCGGACTTCATAGCTTCTTCATCAGGAAGAGCACCAGTTTCTTTGATTGTCTTTAAGAGATCTGGGTGATTTGCGTCAAAGAATTCAGAAAGTGAAGCTTCGTATTCAAGGATGTCATCAACTTTGATCTTATCCAAGAATCCTCTTGTTAAAGCAAATAGGATCAAGACTTGTTTTTCAACAGGCATTGGTGAGTGAACTGGTTGTTTTAGAACTTCAACTGTTCTGGCACCACGATCCAATTTAGCCTTAGTAGCTTCATCAAGATCAGAACCGAATTGAGCAAATGATTCCAATTCACGATATGAAGAAAGGTCTAGACGAAGTGTACCAGCAACTTTCTTCATCGCTTTGATCTGAGCGTCACCACCAACACGAGAAACAGATTCACCAGCGTTGATAGCTGGACGTGTACCTGAATAGAATAAGTCACTACTCAAGAAAATCTGTCCATCAGTGATGGAAATAACGTTAGTAGGAATATAAGCTGAAATATCTCCGGCTTGTGTTTCAACGATAGGCATAGCAGTCATCGAACCACCGCCTAGATCGTCACTCAACTTAGCAGCACGTTCTAGTAAACGTGAGTGCAAGTAGAAAACGTCACCAGGATAAGCTTCACGCCCAGGTGGTCTACGAAGCAATAGCGAAATTTCACGATAGGCATTAGCTTGTTTACTTAAGTCATCATAGATGATCAAGACATGCTTGCCGTTATACATGAAGTATTCACCCATTGCACAACCAGCATATGGGGCAAAGTACAACATTGGAGATGGTTGTGAAGGACCAGCTTCAACAACGATAGTATAGTCCATAGCACCATGTTCTTTTAATGTTTGTACTTGGTTTCTAATAGTTGATTCTTTTTGTCCAATAGCTACGTACACACAGATCATATCTTGATCTTTTTGGTTAATGATTGTATCGATAGCAATTGATGTTTTACCTGTTTTACGGTCACCGATGATCAACTCACGTTGTCCACGTCCGATCGGAACTAATGAGTCAACAGCCTTCAAACCAGTTTGTAGTGGTTGGAAAACTGATTTACGTTGCATAACACCGGGTGCAGGAGATTCAATAGGTCGAGTCTTATCAGTTTTGATTTCACCAAGTCCATCAACTGGTTGACCCAAAGAGTTAACAACACGTCCGATCATTTCTTCCCCAACAGGAACTTCCATGATACGACCAGTTCTTTTAACTGTATCGCCTTCACGAATTTGATCATAGCTACCCAAGATGATGATACCAACATCATCACTTTCAAGGTTTTGAGCCACACCATAAGTTCCGTCTTGGAATTCAAGTAATTCACTCGCCATAGCATTTTCAAGGCCATTAGCACGAGCAATACCATCACCGACGTATGTAACTGTACCTACTTCATCAACTGAGAGTTCATTCTTATAGTTCTTTAATTGTTCTTTGATTAGAGAACTAATCTCTTCAGTTTTGATGCTCATTCTTTTCACCTCTACTTATTTTTAACCAATAGCAAATTCTTGATAGCAGTGTAACGTTTGAGCACACTACCGTCGATTACTTGATCACCAACACGGATAATAACTCCACCGATGATTGAAGGATCTACTATTTTTGTTAAGTTTGCTTGTTTGACCGAGAAGCGTTGTTGAATTACAGATCTTAATTGATCTTCTTGTTCAGCAGTCAACTCGATCGTAGAAGTTACTGTAACTTCCACAATACCGTTATCGGCATCATATTTTTCAATGTATGCATCTGCAATTTCCTCAACACAATCCAAACGTCCCCGTTCAAATAACATTGATAAGAAGTTTTGCATTAGCTCATCAAAAGGCTTCTTTAAATTGTCGACGATCTTTTGCTTTTCGCTAGGTGCGATCGTCCGACCTGAAAAGGCAACGACTAACGTTGGATTTTCTTCATAGATAACTTTAAGTGCCTTAAGATCGTCAAGAATTTCTTTTACCGAATTCTCTTCTTGAGCGACTTCATAAAGAGCTTTACTGTAACGTTTACCTACTTGAAATTTACTTAGTTTCATTGTTTACAGTCAACTCCTTAATGTAAGAGTCGATCAAAGACTTTTGATCGTCAGCATTAAGCTCTTTAGAGATAACTTTAGATGCGATCTCTAATGACAAGTTAGCAATATCATTTTGTGCTTCGTTCATTGCATCTTGTTTAGCTTTTTCTGCATCTGACTTAGCTTTTTGTCTTACTGATTCAGCTTCACTATGAGCTTGTGAGACAATAGTTTTCTTTTGTTCGTCACCATTGTCTTTAGCTTTGTTCACGATCTCAATAGCTTCTGCACGTGAATTCTTGAGTGCATCTTCACGTTCTTTCTTAAGCTTTTCTGCACTTGCACGTTCAGAATCAGCATAATCAAGGTCACTTGTGATCTTGTCTGATCTGGCGTCCATCATCTTTGTAACGGGACCCCATGCAAAATGCTTAACTGCCCAAGTTAACAGGATGAAAGAAATAAGAATAAAAAGCATGTCACCTAAAGCTAGTTTACCTGCTCCAAGTACTAAAATACCTGCCATTTTCTCAACTCCTTCCCTTCATATAAAACATAAAAAGGCGATCTTTCATCGCCAAAATTATAGTTTCTATACGAAAAGAATAACGAAAGCAATGGCGATGGCGATGATAGGAACAGCTTCGATCAAACCAACACCAATAAACATAGTACCTCTTAATTGACCAGATACTTCTGGTTGACGTGCCATACCTTCAAGTGTTTTTGAGATAACGAGTCCGTTACCAATTGATGCACCAAAAGCTGCTAAACCAGCTGCAATAGCTGCGGCGATTTCCTTCATAATTTAAAATCCTCCAATAAAAGTTATTCTTTTGTCATTTTGCGTGAAATATAAACCATAGATAATGTGGTAAATACGTACGCTTGGATGGCTCCAATAAATACTGAGAACCCTTGCCAGATCATTTCAAGTGGTATTGCGACCACAAACGATACAGCACCAAAGCTCTTAGCAACAGTTCCAATAAGTGCCAGAAGTACTTCACCGGCAAAAATATTACCGTAGAGACGGAGTGACAACGTTAAGAAGTTAGTGAACTCCTCTAGAAGGTTAACTGGCGTTAAAAATGAAACAGGTCTTGCAAAATTGGCTATATAGCCGCCAAATCCGAATTTCCTGACTGAATAATAATGCGCAAGTAGCAATGAAACTAGTGCTAATGACATCGTTACGATCGGATTTGCAGTTGGTGACTTCAAGTATGTGAAGCCGTCAACTTTCACTTGCAAAATCAAACCTAGTTGGTTCGAAATAAAGATGAATAAAAATAATACAAATGCATAAAGACTAAATCTATTACCAGATTCTCCTGGAAAGGCAGATTTAACAATGCTATTTGTGAAATCAATCATCCATTCCAAAACGTTTTGGGCTTTACCAGGTTTCATCGTGACTTTACGCGATAAAGCGAATACCAAAATGAAGACTAACAAAGCTACAACTAATGCAGATAAGCAATTGGCGACATTGAACCGAAGACCAAGGAAGTCAATAAACTTATATTTATCATCCAATAATAACCCCCCTTTCTTCGCTTATTGAAAAACATATTGATACTTCAAAAATGATACCACTTAAAAATGTTTATTTAAATAGTGATTTTTTTATTTAGTACCAAATAATCTGTCTCCAGCATCACCTAGACCAGGGAAAATGTAACCACTGTCAGTAAGCTTCTCATCAAGTGATGCAGCATAAATATCAACGTCCGGATGTTCTTTTTGAACTTCCGCTACACCTTCAGGCGCAGCAACTAGGACAACGAGACGCATATGCTTGGCACCACGCTTCTTCAATGCTTCAATGGCCATGTTGGCTGATCCACCTGTTGCTAACATTGGATCAACGATGAATAATTCACGTTGGTCAATGTCACTAGGTAGTTTAACAAAATACTCGTGAGGTTTTAAAGTTTTTTCATCACGGTACATACCGATGTGTCCTACTTTAGCAGCAGGGATCAATTGCAATACTCCATCGACCATGCCTAGTCCGGCACGAAGGATCGGAATAACTGCCAATTTCTTTCCGGCAATCATCTTTTGAGTTGATTTACCCATTGGTGTTTCGACTTCAACGTCTGCCAATGGAAGGTCGCGAGTGATCTCATAGACCATCAATTCAGCGATTTCGTTAGCAACTTCACGAAACACCTTAGTTCCGGTGTGTTTACTCCGGATGATCGTAAGTTTGTGTTGAATTAGAGGATGGTTCAGTACTTGAAATTTTGGCATTATTTTTCTCCTTGTGTTTTGAAATGTTGTTGACCTGCTGATTTGTTTAGCCGGTTGCCATAAGCAGCCCCGTGTCCAGTTTCTGGAAAACCTTGGGCCAATATGATTGGTACTTGTGTATCATCCAGTGCTCTTAAGCCTGCGAATAAATGCTTAGATGCAGAAATGACGTCTTCGCCTAACGAGTAAGTTTTGAAGTTACCTGAAAGTTGCTCTAGAACTGGATCTGTTGCCAATATCCCGATCGTATCAGCTTCATTTTGATATTGTTTGATAGCTTTCGGGAAGTCTTGCACATTATCAACAATGATGACTTGTGCATTAGGTGCATAATGCTTATATTTCATCCCTGGAGCCTTTGGGATCTCTTTTTGACTTACCTTATGGTGATCACTGGCAACGTCGCCCAAAACGTTCATAAGCTCATTTTCAGTGATCATTCCTGGGCGCAAAATAGTCGGTACTTTGGCGGAAAGATCGATTACAGTCGATTCGACACCGATCACAGTCGGTCCATCATCCAAAATTGCCGCGATTTTACCTTTTAGATCATGATAGACGTGTTTCGCCTCGGTTGGACTGGGCTTTCCACTAGTATTAGCAGATGGGCCTACGATTGGTTTACCGAAAGTCTTGATCAAGTCTAAGGTCGCCTGATTATTCGGCATCCTAAACGCCGCTGTTGATAATCCACCGGTCACCTCTTTAGAGAGAGCCCCTGGTTGGATCGGCATAATGATCGTTAACGGTCCTGACCAAAATTGATCCATCAATTTTTGGGCTTGAGTTTGATAACGATTATCAGCGTATTGCCAAACCATTTCTGGACTGTCGACGTGCACGATCAATGGATTGTCACTCGGTCGTCCTTTGGCAGCATAGACATTCTTGACCACATCCGGTCGCGTTGCGTCGGCTCCTAAGCCATAAACGGTCTCGGTCGGGAAAGCAACTAATTGACCATCTGCTAAAAAGTCGGCAGCACGTTTGATCTGATCATCTTTTAAAATTAGAGTCTCCAACGTTTTACACCTTCTTTCTTTGAGCTTTTAAATATCGATAATTACCACTAATATCCTTATAGAATTTTACAACATATTGCGACATGTTTTTACCAAATATTTGCTGAATTTGATTTTTTTGATGATATCCAAATTCCATGTACAAATTTCCACCGTCAGCAAGATGATCGTCGACTACTTTTGAGATGCGTTGATAGATCTCTAGACCTTCATTTTCACCATAAAGTGCCAAATCTGGTTCGTACTTTTTCACACTATCATCCATAACATCTTTTTCAGAGCCCGCAATATAAGGCGGATTTGAAACGATGACATCAAACTTTTGATCACCTAGGTTATCAAACAAATCACTCTGTACAAAAGAAATGTTCGCACATTGGAAGATGTTAGCATTTTTTGAAGCGACACGTAATGCTGCTTCAGAAATGTCTGATGCGATAATTTGACTCTCTGGAAAAGCCAGTGCCAACGAAATCGCAATGACTCCTGACCCAGTTCCGATGTCTAAAATTTGTAAATCTTTCCTATTATTATCGTTGATCGCTTGATCAACCATTTCTTCGGTTTCCTGTCGTGGAATCAAGACATTTTGGTCAACTAAGAACTTTCGTCCCATAAAATAAGCTGAACCCAAAATGTATTGGACTGGTTCATCATGTAATAGTCGCTTTAAACCATTGTCAAACTGCTCTTGAATATCATCAGGCACTAGTTCGTTGCGATGAATTTGTAGCTGAGTGTAATTGAATCCTGATAGTTCTTCCATCAGATACTCGGCATCTTCAGGAAACTTGTCAGATTCTTTCAGCATTAAAAAAGCCCTGTTAAGGGCATTAGAATAGCTTAGTCTCTCCACTTTCGATTTGCTCCAACTTCTTAGTTTGATCAAATACGACTAATGCGTCGATGATTTCGTCTAATTCACCGTTCATGATCCGATCGAGCTTGTTCAATGAAAGTCCGATTCTATGGTCAGTTACACGATTTTGTGGATAGTTGTAAGTTCTGATCCGTTCGGAACGGTCACCAGTACCTACAGCTGACTTACGTTGTTCATCATATTCACTTTGATTTTGTGATTCATAATAATCGTAAACACGTGAACGCAAGATCTGCATCGCTTTTTCACGGTTTTGTTGTTGTGATCTTTGGTCTTGCATGGCCACGACGATACCAGTTGGTAAATGGGTCATACGTACAGCTGATGAAGTTTTATTGATATGTTGTCCACCGGCACCAGATGAACGATAAACATCGGTTCTAATATCGTTAGGATCAATATCAACGTCAACTTCGTCATACTCAGGCATAATTGCAACAGTAGCAGTCGATGTGTGCACACGACCGGCTGACTCAGTTGCAGGAACTCTTTGAACACGGTGAGCTCCATTTTCATACTTGAGTTTTGAATAAACTCGACTACCAGTGATCATGATAGCAACATCCTTGTAGCCACCTACTTCGGTAGCATTCTCGTCGATGATCTCAAAGTTCCAGCCTTGTTTTTCAGCGTATTTTGAGTACATACCCAAAAGATCTCCGGCAAACAAACTAGCTTCATCTCCACCAGCTGCTCCACGGATCTCCATGATAATGTTTTTATCATCGTTAGGGTCTTTAGGAAGCATCAATAATGTAATGTCGTGTTCGACCTTCTCGAGTTCTTCCTTTGACTCGTTTAATTCATCTTTGGCTAAAGCTTGCATTTCTGCATCATCAGTTTCACGAAGGATCTCGTCACTGTCAGCAATGCTCTTCTTTAGTTCTTTATATTTCTTAAAGGCAGCTACGACATCACGCATGTCGGCTTCCTCTTTAGAAAGTTTCATGTATCGTTTAGTATCATTAATAACTTCCGGGTCACTCATTAATTCTTGTAATTCGTTATATCGATCCAAAAGTCCTTCAAGTTGATCAAAAATTTTATCCACTTTAAGAATCCTTTCTCTTACTCATTTAACATTGGAGGGTGGTTATAGTGACGACGACAAACGGGATAATACATCTCGTTACCGCCAATAGCTATTTGGTCTCCCTCATAAACTGGCTTGCCATCTGACATTCGCATATTCATTGTAGCTTTTTTCTTGCAGAACCAGCAGATTGTTTTCATCTCTTCTAGTTTATCAGCATATAACAACAAATACTTGGATCCTTCAAATAATTCATTTCGAAAATCATTTTTTAATCCAAAGGCCATCACTGGAATGTGTAATTCGTCTACGACTTGGGTAGCCTGAATAACTTGTTCTTTAGTCATAAACTCACATTCGTCGATCAAGACGCAAGCAGCGTCAGTATTTTCCTCTTTAACAATATCATAAACGTTTGAATTATGTTCTAATGCGATCGCATCTGCATCTAATCCAATTCGGCTCGAGATCTTTCCTTTACCAGATCTGGTATCTATTATACTAGTCATCAAAATGACTGACTTACCTTGTTCCTTATAATTGTGGGCTACTTTCAAAATTTCAATTGATTTCCCACTGTTCATTGCACCATATTTAAAAAATAGTTGAGCCAAATGTCCGCCTCCAAAATTATTTCCTTGAAAATTATACCCAAAACGACCAGTAATTAATATACTTTCATGTCATTCCGGTACAAAATCAGCTAAAATATTATTTATGTGTGCTAAGATATTTCTATTAAAATAATTGAGGTTCGACAATGACACTTAAATCAAGTATTGCAACACTTACTGGAAAAAGTTCTTATTTCATCTTGAGTACCTTCTTCAATGGAGGCTCATCATACCCTGGCAAGATCGCTCACAAGATCGATCCTGATATTTTAGGTTCATTAGGTAAAAACTACGAATTGATCGTCGTTACTGGTACTAACGGAAAAACTTTAACGACTTCCTTGATCAACAAAATGCTTACTCAAAAATACGAAGACGTGTTAACTAACCCTACCGGTTCAAACATGGTCCAAGGGATCGTTACTAGCTTTTTGACTCATCACAAGAAGAGTAAAAAGCCTCTAGCAGTCCTTGAAGTCGATGAAGCTAACGTTGAGATCATTTGTCGATACATTAAGCCAAAGTACTTCGTTCTAACTAATATTTTCCGTGATCAAATGGATCGCTACGGTGAGATCTACACGACTTATCAAAAGATCCTCAACGGTATCAAGTTAGCACCAGAAGCTACGATTATCGCCAACGGTGACGCAGCTATTTTCAGTTCAAAGGATCTACCTAATAAAGTGATTTATTATGGTTTCTCTGATCAAGGCTTTGAAGATGTCGACATCAAGGCACCTACTAACACCGATGGAGTGTTATGCCCTAAATGTAATCACATCTTGCACTACCACAAGATCTCTTACGCTAACTTAGGAAGCTACTTCTGCCCTAACTGTGGCTTCAAGCGTCACGAGCTCGACTACCAAGTTACCGATATCGAAACTTTACTACCTAATAAAACTAAATTTTCGATCGATGACAATCAATTCACGATGAATATCGGTGGAAAATACAACATTTACAATGCCTTGGCAGCTTATGCCGTAGCTTCTGAACTAGGCATTACTAACGAACATATCAAAAAAGCCTTCTCCTACGACGAAAAAGTCTTCGGACGTCAAGAGACTATCAACGTCGATGGCAAAGACGTCAACATCATCTTGGTGAAAAACCCAGTTGGATTAAACCAGGTGATCGAAACTATTTTGAGTGACAAATCTGATTACTCCTTGGCTTTCTTGCTCAACGCCAATTATGCGGATGGTATCGACACTAGTTGGATCTGGGATGCAAACTTTGAAGACTTCGACTATGATAAACTTCCACTAGTCATCACTGGTGGAAAACGGGTCAAAGATGTCACCTTCCGTTTCAAGATTGCCGGATTAGACATGAATAAAAACATCGAAACAACTGAGATCGAAGATTTTGTCAAAGCTTTACCAAAAGTACCAACCGACAAAATTTACGTCTTGGCAACATATACAGCCATGATGAGTCTTCGAAAAGTTTTAAGCGAAAAAGGCTTCATCAATAAAAAATAAAAATAACGTACATCGATTGAAATTTTCGATGTACGTTATTTTTTTACAGTACATGATCTTCTTCTAAAAAGCTATCAAGGATCGTCTGACGTCGCTCAAGAAAAATCTGATTGTGTTCGATTGGATGAACTCGATTGGTCAAAACGACCATTGCCGTTTGATTTTGATAGTCTAAGGCGATGAAATGCCCTGTATAACCAGTATGAAACAAAACTTGGCCATTGGCATCCGGTTGGATATCCCAGCCTAAGGAGCGGCCCGGATTCAAATCGGTGTAGTTATGATAAAGAAATTGATATTTTGGTTGCAACATGATCTCCGCAAACTTCATCACATCTTCCAAGGTCGAAAACATCCCTGCTGAGCCACAATGTTCCTTTAATTGCCGAGCCTTAGGATCATTCGGGATTCCCGTTAAAAAGCTGCCATCGACTCGATAAGTGGGAACACAACGACTCTCAACTGGAGTAAAAGTCGTATCTTCTAACTCCCAAGGCTCAAGAATTTCATCGACGATAGCCGTTTGGACTGGTTTTTGATAAATCTTTTCAATGATCAATCCTAAAAAAATCAGTCCTGTATCTGTATATTTAACTACTTTGTTGAAATTCTCGGTGACTGGTAACTGCAGTAAAGCATCGATCAACTCTTGGGCATCCAATTTATCGCGGTCAGGAATGTAGCCATCGATGCCCGATGTATGTGTCAATAAATGGATCAACTGAACTCGATTGTCCTTAAACGCTGGTAAATACTGACTAACGGGATCGGTCAATTTGATTCGTTTATCATCGACTAATTTTAAAATCAATGGGACTGTCCCCATAATCTTGGTTAAAGATGCTAAATCGTGGAGTTCATCCCCCACCAAAGGTTCTCTTGTTGGCTGCCAAGATTTGTCTCCTAAAATATGAGTTTCACTTTTTCCATCTTTAATAAAACCAAAACTGACGCCAGGGACTACTTGCGAGTTTACTAGGTCTTCGATCTGAGCTTTTGTTTCAACAAAAATATTCACGATCACATTACCTCTCTATTTTTAGGCATTAAAAAAAGACATGCTTAACATGTCTTTAATTATAACAAATTTTCTACATAGCTACGTTTCCGGCGAACTGACTGTTGTAAAGATCAGCATAGAAGCCATCCTTAGCCATCAACTCGTCATGATTTCCGGTTTCAACAATGGAACCTTCATTCATCACGATGATCTTGTCGGCATCACGAATAGTCGAAAGACGGTGAGCAACTACGAAACTAGTCCGGTTCTTCAACAAACGTTGCATAGCATGTTGAATGTGGACTTCAGTTCTCGTATCGACCGATGAAGTAGCTTCATCGAGGATCAAGATCTCAGGATCAGCAACAAAAGCACGAGCAATCGTGATCAATTGACGTTGACCTTGAGAAATATTTGAAGCTTCCTCGTTCAAGACTGTATCGTAACCGTCAGGCAATTGACGGACGAAACTATCCACGTGAGCGGCTTTAGCAGCTGCAATGATCTCTTCATGCGAGGCGTCTTGATTACTATATTTCAAGTTATCGTAGATCGTACCTGTGAAGAGCCAAGTATCTTGCAAGACCATGGCATAATGACTTCTGACGTCATCACGAGTCATGTTTCGAATATCTCGACCATCGAGTTTGATAGAACCACCTTTAACTTCGTAAAAACGCTCTAATAAGTTGATAACGGTAGTCTTACCAGCACCAGTTGGTCCAACGATAGCAATCATTTCACCAGGCTTGACGTTCAAGTTGTAGTCTTGCATCAAGAGTGGCTTACCTTCATATCCGAAGTCCATGTGATCCAAAATAACTTTATCGTCTGTTTGGATATCTGGAATATCGACCGGATCATCGTTCATTTCTGGTTCGTCGATAACTTCAAAAATACGTTCGGCAGAAGCGACCGTTGCTTGGATCGTATTAGCTAAGTTAGCTAATTGCGTGATCGGTTGCGAAAATTGATTCATGTATTGAAGGAAAGCTTGAATATTACCTAAAGCAATTCCTCCGTTGGCAACTTGAATACCACCAAACATGGCGATCAAAACATAACCTAAGTTATTGATCAAAGTCATCAAAGGCATGATAATACCAGAGATCATTTGTGCTTTCCATGAAGCCTTATACAAAATTTCATTTTCTGCATCAAATTTTGCGATAGCATCTTTTTCATGATTGAAACTCTTAACAACCACGTGTCCAGCATAGTTTTCTTCAACTTGGTTGTTCAATAAACCAAGCGACTTTTGTTGCCGAGCAAAAAACTTTTGTGACGATGGTGCTACTAAACCTACGACGATCAAACTTAGCGGAATAGTTGCTAAGGCGATCAAAGTAAGCTTCCAACTAATACTGAACATCATCCATAAAACACCGACGAAAGTTACCGTACTAGTTACGACTTGGGTAATACTTTGTTGCAATGTACCAGCGATATTATCCATATCGTTGATGGCACGTGACATGATATCACCGTTTGAGTGTTGATCATAATAACTGATCGGCAAACGTCTCATCTTCGACTTCAAATCACGTCTAAGTTTATAAACAGTTCTTTGTGAGACCCGAGTCATCACGAATTGTTGAATGAAACTAAACAATGCTGAAGCCATATACATAAGAAATACTACAAAAATAATTCGTTTGATTGCTTCAAAGTCGATCGGAAATTGATCAACTTGGATCCCGGCTTTTTGCTGAGCAACACCGGTCATAAATCCTTTATAGATCTCGGTTGTAGCTTGTCCTAATACCTTTGGAGTCATTACTTGGAAGATCGATGCCAAAATAGCTAAGATCAAAACAATGATGATCCCCCAAATATAAGCAGACATGTACGACGCTAAGCGTCGAACAGTTTTCCAGAAGTGCTTGGCTTTTTCTGGTTTGGGACCAGCGTTACCGTGTGGACCTTTTGGTCCAACTGGTTTAGAAGATACAGTTTCTTTATCTTTAGCCATCATTGCCCTCCCTTATCTGAGACTCAATAATTTCTTGATAAGTCTTATTATTTTCTTTTAATTCATCGTGAGTTCCGAGTCCGACCATGTTTCCATCATCGATAACTAAAATCTCATCGGCATCAGCCACGGTAGAAATTCGTTGACCAACGATCACTACAACACTGTCTTTGATCTTCTCGTCAGCTTTTAAAGCAGTCCGTAAATTCAAATCAGTCTTGAAGTCTAACGCTGAGAACGAATCATCAAAGACGTAGATTGAAGCATCTTTGACTAAGGCTCTAGCGATGGCTAGTCTTTGCTTTTGACCACCGGAGAAGTTGTCTCCTCCTTGTTCAACCGGAGCATCCAATTGTTTTTCAAGGTCTTTAACAAAGCCGTCAGCTTGAGCAATTTCTAGTGCGTGCCAAATCTCATCATCTGTGGCATCGTCCTTACCATAAAGCATGTTGCTCCGGATAGTTCCTTTAAACAGCACGGCTTTTTGTGGGACCATGGAAACTTGACGATTGATATCTTCGGTATTTAAAGCTTTGACATCAGTTCCATTGATCATTACGGTACCTGTTTCGGAATCGTAAAATCTTGGGATCAAGTTGATCAAAGTAGTCTTACCTGAACCAGTACCACCGATAATCGCCAACGTTTGACCTTTGTCCATCTTGAAGTTGATATTCGTCAGTGCTAATTTCTCAGCACCTAAATATCTAAAGTTAACATCGTCAAACTCTAGTGAAGCTTCACCTTGTTTGATCTTGGCAGGTTTAGCAACTGTATCGATTTGACTTTCTTTAGCAAAAACTTCTTGAATACGTGCTGCAGAAGCTGAAGCACGAGGGATCAAGACGAAGATCAATGATAAGATCATAAAACTCATTAAAATTTGCATTGCATAAGTCATGAACGCAATTAAGTTACCAACTTGCATCGTTTGATTAGCAATGTAGTGGGCACCTAGCCATGTAATACCAATGTTAGTACCACTCATGATCAAAGTAACGAATGGGACCATCATTGCGACAATCGTATAAACTTTGATAGCATTGTTTGTGTAATCGTCGTTAGCATCTTTAAAACGATTTTGTTCAAAGGTATCTTGTCTGAAGGCACGAATTACTCGTACACCTGTCAAACCTTCACGGAAGATCAAGTTCAACCGATCAGTCTTTTTCTGCATAGCTTTGAACAGTGGAACGGCGAAGTACATTACTCCACCAACAACAATGATCAAGGCAGGTATCACAATCAAGAAAATCTTGGTCATTGGACCATTTTTTTGATAGGCCATAAAACTAGCCCCAATCAACATGATCGGTGCCATGATCATCATTCTAAGCATCATGACGATAACATTTTGAATTTGCATAACGTCATTAGTAGTTCTAGTTGTCAGCGATGAAGTATCGAAAGCATCGAACTCATCGTGTGAGAAATACAAAACTTTTCTAAATAAGTCTGAACGTAATCTTTGCCCTAAGCCTTGTGAAGCTTGAGAGGCTAGAAAAACATTCCCAACAGAAGCTAGCACAGTCAGTACGGAAACAAAAATCATCTTCATACCGGCATTGATAATGTAACCAGTTTCTCCTTTGGCAATACCGTTATTAACGATATCTGAAGTAATGTTGGGCAAATATAATGAGGCAATAACTTGGACGATCATAAATAAGATCGAACCAGCAACTTGCCAAATGTTTAATCGTCCTCGAACTATCTTAAACATTCATTCACTCCCTTTTTCTTTGACTAAACAGTCATTCTAGTATTAAATCACTAAATGCGATAAAATTCTATAAATAGAACTAATAAGGTGGTCTTGCATTGACTAATAAAAATAATGAACCGCAAATATTTAAAAGTCTATTTCATATTATAGCCTTTATTCTGCTATTTATAGTGGAACAAATTCCATTGAGTATTTTAGCACTCCCTAAAGCTAGTTTAGGAAGTAGTTATCAATCCTATATCAAAATAGCTCCGATCATTTCTTTAATATTGATGCTGATTGTCGGTGTGATATTGTACTTCACTTATAAGAAGTCAAAACAATTCACGACCCAGCCATTTAATATCAAAACTTGGATCACGATCGGTGCTGGTATCGTCGTAGCTCTGATCGTCAACTACGGATTGATCCCATTCATGCGGGAACAAAATACTAATGTCGATACACTCAATATGATCGGCCAAAACAGCCAACTAATCTTGATCTTTTCAGTTTTAGTCACTGCACCGATTTTTGAAGAATTACTCTTTCGTGGCTTGATCATGAACTGGTTCTTTGTCAAACGACCAATGATCTCCATCTTAATTTCTGGAGTAGTCTTCGGATTCGCTCACGCACCGATCAGTAGCGACACTGATTGGATCTATGCCCTTTCTAAAATCTTATTAGGGCTAGTATTAGCCGTCGTTTACTACAAAACGAAAAATATCAAAGCAAGTATGACTGTTCACTTTTTAAACAATTTCTTATCAATAGCACTGGCGATGTAAAATGAATAAACAACAAAAGAAACTAGATCAAACATTTCAAAACACTATTCGCAGCATTTTGATGTATGCCATTTTAAGTTTAGTATTACTAGCAACTGGTGCAATTTTGCATTGGCAACTTTTTGAATACGTGGCCATTGCATCTGCCATAGTTGCACTAATTTACGTAATTTATTTAGTGTATTTGATTATTCTTAAATTCAGGTTAAAAAAATAAAAAAAACCATATTGACACTACAACACATTTCACGGTATAGTTATTTGTGTTGTTTGATTGCCCGTTGGTCAAATGGTTTAAGACGCCACCCTCTCAAGGTGGAGTTATGGGTTCGATTCCCATACGGGCGATAATTGAGTTTTACAGGTTGTCATGGGTCGTCAAAACCCTTGATAAATCAACGTTTTATAAATTGAGTTCTTCACTGGTCATCACTTATTTACAATAAAGCGGAGCCACGACGGAGCCACGAAAAAAACATTTAAGTTTGTACGGCGCTAAGACATCGATAAACGGTGTCTTTTTTTATGTACAAAAAAACTCGACGCTTTTTACGCCGAGCCGAGAATTAAGAACGTTTATGACACATTCGATGAAAAATGTTCATTGCAAAATTAGATATCCTATCGTGACCCCAGAAGAAAACCACATATACATAAATACATATAGACGGACAAGATACCACAATTCTTATAAATTTGGTAGATAATTACTTATCTACCATACCTATATTATATCATGATTTAAGGCTACAAACCACGGTATCATACTGTTTATAGCTATTATCTTTCAAAATATTTTCGATGGTATATTTGTCATTTTTCCAATAAATACCCATTGAAGTATCTATTTTTTTTGGCTGATCATGTCGGATAACGAACGATGTTTTACCACTCATCATATTTCCTGCATCTATTTTATAGTCTTTCAGTAGATCGCTTAAAACTTTAGTCCAAGTTGTGAACAAAATTCTTTCACTGTCTACCATCACACCATCATCAGTAATGTATGGTTCCTCACTATAAAACTTAATGACTTCATTTAATTCGCTTGGATCGCTAACCAGCTGTTTCATCTGTCACGCGCCCCCTTAATTGCTGAATCATAGCTAAAACTTCAGTAGGGATTTGTTTATCAGTATCAACATTTCTAGTATTGTACCAATACTGTGCTAGTAAACTAATAGCAAAATCGAATTGTTTATACTTACTATAAACGTCTGCTGACACGTTGTTATTGACCGCGTTCACTACATAATCCCGTGCAGTGTCTATATAATTCTGTAAAAGTGTGTCATCTAGCCCGTGCGTTACGCGCAAACTGTTTTTTACATCTTGTAAATTTACCATTTAATTGCTTCCTTTCTGATGCTGGGCTGTTATTTTAACAGTCTAGTTTTTTATGAAGAGTTGCCATCTAATAATATTCGCAGCTCGATATTGAGCCACCACATGACTAGTATGCCTATAATTGCGCAACCTCACGTTTTATAATACGTGTCGCCAAAACTGGCTACACCTCCCCAAAATTGGGGATAACTTTCTTACTCTTATATATCTATCGCCCTAACTCAAGGTGGTGGTTTAATTTATTACCTAAACATGTAACTTATACCTAGCCCAATTTTCAGCTACCCTCCCGTTAATTGATACAAACTCGCACGCCAAAAACGGATAACCACAGTCATATTTTCCTGTACTCTTAACAGGCGTACACCACATAGGCGAAAAACTACGCTTATTTTTTTCACGGTCGGATTTTCGACGGTGAAAGATCATTCAGGCAATATCTATATGAATAAAAAAGGCATCGGTAATATACCGATACCCATTTAAATCTAGGCTGTCTTTTCAACGGTTGCAGGGGTTACTTCAACATATCTTGCTGAATCATCATCGATTTTTTCATAATCGTTTCTGATGATTACCGATAAGCCTTGTGAGTAGCTATCGAATTGATCCCATTGAACTTGTACTTGATTTCTACGAGCAATAAACACTGATTGAGCAATGTCACCAATTACCATTGGCAATGCTCCAGTTTTTGAGTTAGGAAGTAACTTATCACTAATTACAATTACATCTGATCCGAATAATTGTTTGCCACTCTCTGCTGTGATACTTGGTTGTAAAATATATCTTCCATCTGAATCTTTTAAAGTATCAAGCCAGTTGAAACCTGTTTGATTAGTTACCACACTCTTATCAAGTGCTGGGTCTAGATCAACGTTATAAACTTTCTTCAAGTCATCAACACTCGATGCAGTAACCTTGGTAAAGCCTGTGAGTAATGAAACGATATTTTGGTTATCAGTATTGTCTACCAGTTTTTGTAACTGTGCTTTAACTTCTTGAACAATATTAACTTCTGAATCCTCCACAAGTTCATTAGACAAGTATACTTTTCCTGCACGTGTCACTACTTTATAATCAACACCCTTAAACATTTCGGCATCTACATCAGCAATTTCCGCAAGTTCTGCCTTTGTTGCTAGAGTTGCAGTTTGATTTGTTGCCACTGGATAAGTACCCACTGCAGTACCAACATTCTTAACTGTAGCATATTGAGCCAAGTTATATTTACTTTGTTTTAGATCAAAAACGTCATTAATTACTTCTGTAGGAACAACAACCTTTGCTGATTCGGTAGTTAATCCATCACGTTGTTCCCCTTGTGATCTAATGTAGTTTTCAAAACTTCTAGTTTCTGAATTTGTGTTATCAATAATTGTTTTTTCCATTTTTTTATTATCTTCTTCCTTATTAAATGATCTCAAAAAATCTTCATATGAACGCTTATCAACTTGAACATTAGCATCATCATATGCAGGGATAGCCACAACACTAACATCAAACAATGACTTAACTTGTTTGATTGTCCGTACTACTTTCCCATCATCGTTTTTACTAAAAGTATCGCCGTCTTTAGCCACTGCAAAACTAAAACTCATGCTTGAAACATTGCCATCTTTAACGTTTTCATATGTATCTGATGCCGTTGTTGTTTCTGGTAGTTTTGCTTGGAAATGTAACCCTTTGTCGTCAACATTGAGTTTTAAAGTACCAGATTTAGTACTTGCTAAAACTTGGCTTAAATCATGATTGTTAACCATATACACATCTGATAGATCAACACCGTCAAGTGCGCCCTTATCAATAACTTCTGTAAATCCCCCTAGATCCTTGCTAGGTGTTCCGAATACAATGGCATACCCACTCAAAGACTTGCCTTCTTTGGTTGTGTTATTATCATCATTAGCGCTTGAATCAGTGCTATTTTTTCCATCTTCTTTGGTAGGTTGAGCGGATAAATTGGCATCTGTATTCAAGCGTTTTTCTTTTTCATCATTGTTCATTTATATTAGTTTCTCCTTTACCGTCTTTATTATTTTGGTAATTATCCATATTATCCAAGTGAACATAATTCAAGCTGACAAGCAATTGATCGCCACCATCGAGCGGTGATAAATTCATTTTTCGTCTTGCCTCATTGATTGTAATAAGTCCGCCTTGAACTGCTTGTATTGCATTCTTTGTTGCCGTTTGAGGATCAACACTAAATAAACTATCTGTATTGAACCTGAAACTTTGCTTGTCAGTGTTGCTTAACAACTTAAAATCAAGCTCTGCACTAAACACATTGAAGTAATGGCTTAACGTTCCATTGATGTAATTCAAATTCGTCTGGCTTACACTAGAATGATTTTCTTCTACTCCCAGTTGATAAGTAGATAACCCGAATACTTTCGCAATCTGCTTACTACTCCAATCATTGGAATTTACCAATTTTAATACGTCCGCATTAATTTCTAACGGTGTGTAATCCATAGAACTATCCATCACGATTGTTCTGGAACTGTTTTGCGATCCAGCGTTTACCTTTTCAAACTCATCTCTAATATGATTCTTTGCATCAGCATCTAAATCTGATTTATTGACCTTTAAAACACCGTTGGAACTAATTCCGTTCTTATAAAATCCCATCAGCATTTTATTCCCAGTCTTTTGTAAATTTAGCTCATCGCGCAAGCTCATTAGAGGACTGACACCAGTCACACCATCTTGACTAAAATATTTAAAGTGCAAAATGTGGCTAGGTTTGACCCGCCTTGTTTGATTTTTGGAGTTAGAAATTTCATAAATCAATGCACCACTATCTTCATCTTGTTTTACAGTCATACTGGAATTTTTAACAAACTTGATTTCTCTCGGATTATCGACATCATCAATTTCAGCATAAGCATTGCCATTTAATAGAAGGTTAGCCATGAGGGCAAATTTCAGATGAAACCCATCTATTAGATCATTCGGTTTTTTGTTTAACAAATTAAAATACTTATCCTTAACTGCTAATGTCTCACCGCGTAACAGTTGGATTGGACTACTTGCCACATCACTAGCCAGTATTCTAATTGCACTGAAAACATCACTGTTATTGATAGCATTAGCGCCATAGTACACGCTTGAATCATCAGTCTGCATACTTACAACCGCATCTAAAAATGCATCACTTGGATCTTTCTTTACTGGTTTAAAAAACATTTATTTTCTCACCTTCTTTCTATTGAGGTTGTACCACTCACCCGAAACGGGGTACTGGTTTTGTCCTGTGTTGGTGATCTAGGACTTCCCATATTTCTAGCTCCCTTTATCAATTATCACGGCGTTTATAATCGTACATATTGCAAGTGACATCAGCGCCCATTTAAAGCCAAACAACAAAAATATCGATAGAATTAACAACACCATTCCGATACATAGCAAAAATGTGGGAAGGTAATTTTTAAAAACTAAAATCATCTGATTTATAAAAGTCATTGTTTGCCCGTCTCCCTTCAATTTCTTTAAAATACGTTCTCCCAATTGTCCATGCATCTAAGAGTGCTGCTAACGGATCAATACGGGTTTCATATTTTGTTTTATCAAGTAAGACATTGTTTAATGAATCATATCTAAGTACAGCATTGTTAATGGAATACTCTAAAAGTTGGTTATTGGTGTGAACAACTTTCTTGTTATAGATTGCCTCTTGTAACTCACGGATAGGAACTGACAAAGTTTGAGCGCCTTGCCGTACTTCTATCATTGGATAACCCTGCTTTTCAAAATCAGTCAGTAAAGTGTTCATATTCCAAGGATCGTAACAGATTGCCTGTAATTCTAACTTGTTGCTTTCTATCAAGGTATTTACAAAATCATAAATTTTTGAATAATCTATCACACCACTATCAAGGGTTGTAATGTCACACTCGTTTCTATCTTGTAGTTTTGTATAGCTGATATTATCGCGCCGTTCCTTGCGGTCAAGCCCTCCCTTGGTACCAACAAAGCTAAAACTATCTATAAAGAATTCCCCATCGTTTAAAGGAATCAACCAACTAACACTGGATAAATCACCAGTTTTAGATAAATCTATGCCAATATATACGGGCTTTCCTTTAATATTCGGCGTGACATGTATCTGTGTCTTCTTCCAGTCTTCAATGGTCAAAAATTGGTTAGTCTTGGCATTTTGCCATGTATTGAAATTCTTAACCAATACGCTCGCAATATTTTCCTGCTTAATGGCTAGTTGTAAATCATCACGGATCGTACTTGTCATGGTTTTTCTAACACTTTCAACTTCAAACAATGGGTTCGCCTTAATCCATATTTCTGGGTGATCTAGTAAAGTTTCTGTGTCCTCTGGGTCAATCTCCCATATAGCTATAAAGTAGCGGTCTGCATGTTCTTTGCCTTCAAGAACTTTACTTACAAATTGATACTCGGAATACATAGGCACGTTGGTATCATCACCACTGGTACTAATAATTACTAATGTAGCGTTTTCGTTTTTTATCATTCCTGTTTTTAACGCTTCTAAAACTTTGGTTGTCTTGGATAAGTGGTATTCATCACAAATCGCTAACTGGGCACCGTAGCCATCGAGTGTGGTGGTGTCACTTGATAAAGCCATTGCAAAACTATTGCTATCCTTATCAGTAATCTGCATCTTTCCAATTTTTAAACGTTGCCTTATATATGGTGATGCTTTTACCACTTGTCTTAACTCACTAGCCATCATGTCATAAGCCAATCTAGCTTGTTTATAGGCGTTTGCAGTAAACAGCACCTGTCTACCCTGCTGTGGTTCATCTTCCATTAGAAGTGCTATTATCCCCATTGTCGAGGCTAGATAAGTTTTACTATTCTTTCGCGCCATACTAATGAAAGCGCGATCGAATCGTTTATTACCAGTTCCAGTTTCCCGCCAAGAATATAGTTGTGATAGGATCCATTTTTGAAATTGTGCGAGATGCAACTTTTTTCCGTCCGTTGTTGGTAGCAACTCAACAAATGCAATAATTTTCTTCTCTATTTTATCGTCAAAATAATATGGGAAGTCTTTTGTATTTTGTCTGGCTAAATCGCTTTTGAATCTATTGCAGGCTTGTTTGATTTTCTTACCTGCAATGATTTCACCAGTTAAAACTGCATCAGTGTATTGTTCTGCATAACTCATGCAAGTAACTCCTTAAATTTATCATCTGGGGTCGTGTTTTTGGCTTTGCTGTATTCCAATTTCACACGGCTCTCAATCGTTAACCCCAAACTAGTAGCAAAACCCTTTAGATCCCTTTGCGCTTGCTGTTGAGTAATAAGAAAATTTGTCTTTTTCCCATCGTCTGTAAAGGCTCCAGCCTTATTGATTTCTTTTTGACAATCAATAATTAATGCACTGGTATTGCAGTAGCTTATCAGCGTGTTGCGATCTAGTTCACTGATTGCACTATCCTTTTTTAACAATGGAACAAGGCGATTCCATTCACTTCGTGCTGTTCCCTTTAGCCAAGTTGGGGGCGTGCTGTTCAATTGCTCATATGTAAATAATTGTTTCTCTGCTTGTTTCTTTTCGGCTTGCGTTTCCTTTGTAGAATCGCCTGTATAGCCTGTCAGTTTTGGTTTTCCGCCTGATGCCATCAAATCATTCCTTTCTGCTTTAAAAAGCTCTTAAAACGGTGTTGGAGCCTATTTTTTATTTAAATATTTACGTTTAAAAAAGTTGTGTGCGTTCATCTTCGTTTAAAAATGTGAGGGGGATAAATATTGAAGGGCTAGTGATACTGCTCATATCTTGTTTTAAGGTTGTGGTGGTAGTGGCATAGGGGTTGCCAGTTATTCCAATCCAATCTTTTTTGCCAATTTTCTTTTAATGGAACAATATGATCTACCACATCAGCCTTCTTAACGATTCCATCATTCAAACATTTAATACAAAGATTGTTTTTTAATAAAAATTGTTTCGATTCGTTAATCCATTCCTTAGAGTGATAGAACCTGATGTACCTACCCTCGTATGACTTTCTCCAATTGTATTGACTTTTATGCTTGTCACAATACGTTTTATCAAAGTCAATCAATGTATTACAACCAACGTGTGAACATAGCTTTTTAGGTTTCATAAGTCATTCATCACCATTATCCATATCGATAAAATGGGTTTGAGTTGGGAAGTGTAGAATTTCATAATTACTTGAATGGATAGTTTTATATACTTTCTCCCCATCGTCACAAGTTCGATGGTAAACATTTATATTCCCATCGTTATCCATTAGGTAGCGTTGACCTTGAGAATCGTCAATGAATTCTTTTCGAATATCCTTACCATCAAAATATTTTATAATTGATGTCATTTTTTTACTCCTTTGCATTATTCTGTTTTCACACTGTTAGCAACCCCGATGGGGTTATTAGCTTGGATAGCAATAATGTGGGACTTTGTTTTATACAGATTGGTAACACTTCTTTGTGATACATTGAAGTTCCAGTTTTGTTTAGAAACATCTGCAACTCTAAATTTAGCTATGATCATTGCGCCTTTCATGCAACCATTTGTAATATAAAAACCACAAGTTGAATCACCAAAAAGATGTTTCAAACTATATGAACTTTCTCGATTGTTGATTCCCTGACTTGGTGCAAGTGTGTTGAGTACCCAACTTATCAACTGGGTCTGCTGAAATGGTGATAGGTCTAAGAATCTAGTGGGATCATCGTAACCATCGGAATCTAATACCCAGATAGTGGGGGGTAATTTATTCTTAACCAAGTGGTGTCGTTGTTTTATCCACCTGTATAGTCGGGTGTAATTATCTTGTAGTTCCATTTATTTATTCCTTTCATTTAATTGAGACATGATATAGTAGCATGTCTCACACATGTATCATCTCTGTAACCCTTGTGCCACTTGGTATAGGGACTATTATCATTCAACGTGAGACGTGAGACATGTATGTTTTAAAACTTCAAATAAAGCACTGTTACACACTTAGTAATACTTTTTTTAATACTTTGGTATTTACATGTCTCATGTCTCATTATTCTTGTAAGCCTTGATACTATTGGGATAAGGGGTGATACATATCATGTCTCTATCATGTCTCATGTCTCATCTTCGTTTATATCCACGTCCGCGTTTGTTCTTGCTAATTCTTACGTTGTGACTTCTTTGCCAGGTATCTTGTAAGCTATTCATAACATCAGAAATCTGTTTACCAACATTTCCACGTGATGCAGAAATCAGCTGATCGTTACTAATATGAAAAGCAACTTGTAGAATTTCATTGGTGGTTACCTGGTCAATGAGTGTAGTTTCCTTAACTGGCTTTTTGTCCATGTCAACACAAGTACGATCGTTCATATAATCGTTAAAATAATAACGTTTGTTTTCAGTAGGATATTCATTCCAATTGGTTGGTACTGGCATATCAAGATAAGATAATATTTGTTCCTCGCTAGGATCTTGAACCATAGCATCTTTTTGATATTTCTCTGCAATCTTCTGTAAGGAATCTGTTATAAAGATTTGTCCACCATTGTTATATAAAACTTTGGCTTCTGCCAAGACTTGCAGAATATCAGCATCATCTATATTGAACGGATCTTTCTTCTTTTCTTGAACATTACATTCAATAGGAAAAAAACGTCTGTTTCCTGTCTTATCCTTCAAGAATTCTGGTGGATTTGAAGTACCAATAAAAGCAATCTTACGTGGGTGATCTGTCGTGTAGCGTCCGTACGACGGTCTGTAATTGTCAAACTGTGCTGATATAAAAGACTTGACGTGATCTACATCAGTTCTACGCATGGCTGACAATTCACCAATTTCTACAATCCATTTACCTTTTAGTTGCTGGAAGTCGTCCTTAGTTTTACCCATGGACTCTAGCTCATCTAAAAAGTAATCACGGTATATAGAACCTACTAGGGTACTTTTACCAATACCTTGACCGCCAAATAAGATAGGAACAATTTCAAACTTCACACCAGGGTTATAAACTCTAGCGACTGCACCTGTTAACCAACGTTTACATATCTCACGTGTATATTCGGTATCTTCTGTACCTAAGTAGTCTATGAAAAAAGTTTCAACTCGCTTCACACCGTCCCATGTGACGGATTCAATACGTTGCTTGACGGGGTTAAAAGAGTGATCCATAGCAAACTTTACAATTGCATCACTGATAGCATCTTTAGTAGGAACGTAATTGTAATTATCCTCAATAAACAGCTTGAGTTTAGAATCATCACTATCTAGCCAGTCACCTGGTTTAGTATCAAGTGAGTAGTTAGGCTTCAATTTTTGAAGCTGTTCTGAAAACTCGTTGTATTGAAGTAGGTCTTTCAATCTGGCATCATTTTGAAGTATTAAGAATACATTTTTGCTTGAACTAGATCGCATCGTACCTTTATCAGTTTTAAGGAATTGTTCCTTCCATAGATCAATAACGTTATCCGCATTAGTTTGCACTTGTGACAGTTCTTTAATTTTGTTTTTAAGTCCTTCTTCCATTAATTCACCTTCAATCTACGCAACTCCCTTGAAACAACCGAACTGTAAACAGTGTCCAGCTCTTTCTGTGGTAAAGGTGGGGATATAAAATTTTGATTAATAACCGACAATAATTCATAAACATTACTAGCACTGGTACCAACTGCTAGCATTGAACCTGCAATACTTGTAATGAAATTGTTGCGTTGTCCCTTGGTGGCTCCTTTAACAATCTTGTCTAGTAATCTACCTGTGTACTTCTTAAATCGTGGCGTACCAGAACTAACATTATTAGCTGGCTTATCCTGGACAAACTCTAGTAACCAGGTGGGAGCTTGTTTTATATCATCAAAAGTCCCGCTTCCATTAGTGTAGCTAACTCCGTCAATACTGCTTGGAGCTATTAAGACGTTGCTTGTCATTAGATCAATACCAGAACCATCAAAAAAGGCATTGACGTTGTTTGTTAAGTCTAAATTTGCAGGCACTTTAAAAAACCAGTGAGTTCCGTTCCTTGGAGTTTTTTCAACTAGAGTATCGTTAGGAAGTGCCCCATATTTTTCCACAATAGTGGCAAGACTGTGAAGCCCATTGCCATTTCCGTGCATATCCACATCAACAACGATCAAACCCGATTTTTTTAAATTTACACCGATATTATTGTTAGTCCCATCGAACCATTCGCGCGCCATCGATTCATCATTTACTGCATCATTAAAACCATGGCTGTTTTTCAATCCGCCTTTACCGTCAGGAATAGCAGGATAATAATAGATTTTTCTTTTAGCAAGTTCTAATGCCGTTTCGTACGTATTCAAAATCTCACTTCCTTTATTAGACGTTTTCTTCTTTCTTGCTGTTTTTAAGTTCTTCATTTACC
The DNA here is from genome assembly GCF_003946515.1 of Companilactobacillus zhongbaensis. Taxonomy (GTDB): domain Bacteria; phylum Bacillota; class Bacilli; order Lactobacillales; family Lactobacillaceae; genus Companilactobacillus; species Companilactobacillus zhongbaensis. Next base: position 114,497 of record NZ_RHOM01000004.1, read on the forward strand.
ATGTCGTATATCCGCCCATGTGTATCTGTCAATTTGTCCTCAATTACGTTGGTAAGTGTCACTAGTTGAGGGGCTACTATCCTGATTTCTTCAGCTAATAAAATGGCTGGTTCTTGTTTATTTTCATAAGAGATCCTTTCGCCATCGATTCGCTGAATACTGTCAGATAATAGTCGTACTAAATTGATAATGTCGTACACTTCAATTCCAGACATCTCTACATCATTTACATCAAAACTTTTTATCATAATTGAAAATCTCCCTTAAATAATTTATAATTAAGGCAAGAAAATATTTGCTATCTCTAGGAATTACTAACTTTGGTCGGTCTGGTAACTCCTATTTTTTTTTGCCTTTTTTTGTAATTCATTACTGTAATAAAATAGCATTACTGATAGCTTTAGCATCTTGAGCAATTTCATCTGCTAATACGATAGCTGGTACAACTACTTTCTTTTCACCATCGTTCACTGTGATCGTGCTATTTCCTTTTAAAGCGTCTAGGTTTGTTTCAATGTTGCGAATGTGTGCTTGGATATTTTCATCTTGTGCTTCAAGGAAATTCATTTCTTCTTCGTCACTTTCAAACATAATTATTTCTCCCTTATTAGTTAGTAAACTTATAACTGTGCGCCGTGCAAAGCTACTGTTATATTTTTTTAGATTCTAAGAACTTATCACAATCTACTTGATCTATTCTTTTAACACCACCAACAATTGAAACTTTAAGACCCTGGTCAATGTATTTGTACAATGTGTTGTAACTTCCAATATTCAAATACTTTAAGGCTTGACCAAGTTTCATATATCTTGGTAAATCAGTCATAATTTTTCATCTCCTCTCATCTGAATATCTAAGTTTCTTAGATTATGTAAATATTTTATATCTAAGTTTTTTAGATGTCAATATCTAATTTTATTAGATATTAGTTACTTCAAATTAAATATATCTATTTTCCTTAGATAATTAGTTGTATTAGCTCTCATTAGTTGTTATTCTTTACATAAAAGAGTGGTGATTAATTTGACTGAAAAAAATAATAATAGATTAAAAGAATTAAGAAAGAAAAAAGGAAAAACTTTAGATGATATTGAATTAGATACGAAAATCAAACGTGGAACTTTTAGCAATTACGAGAATGGAAAAACCGAGCCTAAACTTGAGGTGTGGGAAAAACTAGCTAACTATTTTGATGTTCCTGTTTCCTATCTACAAGGTATTTCTGATGACCCTAACGGTTGGAATGATTGGGCAAACGCTACTGGACACTCTGTATCTCAAATAAAAAAAGAAATTAAGAGAATGACTGATTCAAATAGAATCGATAAAAATGAGAACATCCAAAAGATAATTGGACAAGCAGTAGAAAACTTGGAGGGTCAAGGTCAAACTGATAAGGGTGTTATTAATAACTTACAATTTGCAATTTCTCAATTAGGCTCTACTGTCAATAATGCTTATATTGATCCAAAAAAAAAGGAACAATTTAAAGTAAATCCTGGTTCAGAACTTGACATTTATAATTATCCTAATGGAATTAAAGATATTATTTATGATGATATGAGTGTAGAAGTATACGATGAAATATTTAAAATATTACAAAATACCAGGGCGGAACTTTATGATTTAATTTCTAAATATCATCTTCATTAATTAACCATCTCCCCATAAACGCGCCGTGCAAAGCTAGAAATGGGGAAACTAAACTATGGCAAGTTTTACACAATACAAAACAAAAGATGGTAGTAAATTTTGGCGTTGCCAGTACACCATTGCAACTGATCCATTAACTGGCAAAAGAACTAAACGACAAAAACGTGGTTTTAAGACACGCAAAGAATGTGAAATTTATGTAGCTCATCAATTGGCTGACTTAGATAATCACGGATTTAAGGAAGACACTAACGCAACGTACAAAGACGTGTACGATAGTTTCATTGAGTCTTATAGGAAGACGGTCAAAGAAAGCACGCTAAACCACGTCTTAGGAATGTTTAGAATACATATCTTGCCAGCTTTCGGGAAATATAAGATAAAAAAAATAACCGTTACTACCTGTCAAAAGATAGTAAACGGTTGGTATGATGATTTTTCAGACTATAAAAAGATTAAGAATTATGCCAATCTTGTTTTTAAAGAAGCCAGACGTTTGAGTATCATATATGAAAACCCTATGGATCTTGTAATTATGCCAAAAAAGAAGGCTAAAATGCAAAATGCTGATGATAATAAATTTTGGGATAAAAACGAATTACAGGCTTTCATAAATCAAACTAACAAGTATTATGGTGGTAGAAATGAGAAAGCAGTAGCATTGTTTAGACTACTAGCCTTCACAGGTGCCAGGAAAGCTGAAATATTGGCTTTACAGGTTGCTGACTTTGACTATAAAGATAAGACATTATTAATTAATAAAACTGTTACAAGGGATATTGATAACCACCAGGTTATTGGTACACCTAAAACTATTAATGGCTATCGTACTTTACACTTAGATCAAAATACTGCGGATATTTTGAACCATTGGATAAGTACAATGCACAAAGAAATGTTTATGCTTGGATATAATACTGGTTCACGGAACCAATGGATATTTCCTAATACTCACAACCAACTATTATCTATGATGAAACCAAACAAGTGGATGGATGCAGTTATTGACTCATACAATAATGATAAAGATAATAGAAAAAAATTAAAACGTATTACACCACATAAACTAAGACATACCTGGATAACACTTGCTATTGAATCAAACAATCTAACCTTGAAACAAATTCAAAAGCAAGTTGGTGACAGTGACACTAGTGTTATTCTTAATACTTACGCTCATGTTACCAAACAAGCCACCGAGGAAACAATAGATAAATTTACCAGTTATGTAGGCTTCTAAATTTTCGGAGCCACGAGCGGAGCCGTTAGGTGTTTAAGCGCTATTAAACCCTTGTAAGCACTGGTATTATAAGGTTTCATCATGTGGGGATATAACCCCCATACGGGTGATAATTGAATTTTTTCTATCTTAAAAATCTGTAGACGTTGAGTTTACGGGTCTTTTTTTATGATAAATATTTTAGACGTCCAGTACTCTGAATGACATTAAAAGCTGAATAAAATTTAGGAGAAGTAATATGGGATTATTTGGAAATGCAAGTGTCACTGATAAAGATTCAACAGAAAATAATCTTTCAAAAATACTGATTGATGGTGAATCTGTTCAACTATCGTATAAACTTATCAGGGATAAGTTTGTTTTCACAAATAAGAGATTAATAATCATCAACGTTCAAGGGCTCTCCGGTTCAAAGACTAGTTATAGAAGTATACCCTATCGATCAATTTCCAGATTCAGTATCGAAACAACCGGGACCTTTGACATAGACGCTGAACTAAAAATCTGGATTTCAGGACAAGTCGAACCCTCTGAATCGTACAAATTCAGTGGTGACAATCATATTTACGATATACAACGGGCATTGGCTACCGCAATCTTATAAATCATGTTAAAATACACCTATGGAATCAAGGTAACCCTTTGGTTTAAAAGCCCTTGCCTCATCGAGCCTTTGGTAACGATGTTGTGTTTCATATTAGTAGAGCTAATCTCAAGCTGAGGTTAGCTCTTTTTCTTGCATTAATATAATTTATTTGTGCAATATTCACTAATTCTGAGATTACTAATTTATGGTATCAACGGTATTTTCTTTGTATAATATTAGGTAAATCTTACTGAGGTGAACTAATATGAAAAAATTATTTATGCTGCTCACTCTAATACTTTCAATCGTCACAATTTCCGCTTGTGCCCAAAACAAGTCTGCAGATTATAACAGTGAAAAATCTTTTGAAACTGCACTTAATAAAGGGAAAGACTTAGAAAATAAAACTGTAAAAATTAAAGTTAACAAAATAGTTCCAAACAGTGCTTTTGGATACAACATCCAAACTGGTAAACATTTGAATTTTGTTTCAGACGATAATCCAAAAGTAAAAAAGGGTGACACTTTGATTCTAAAAGTCAAAAACATCAAAAGTGTTCTTGGTAGCTACATAATCACTTATGATAAACAGTAAATCCAATAAATATCGAAATGATCACTTTACATCTTTTGATTTTGATCATATTTATCTGTAAAAATACCACTATCGCAACGTTATTCAACAAATTGCTGGTATGCATAAAAGCATTACCAAGTCCAATAAGCTGAACGACTTGAAAAGCTGCCTAATGGGAGGATTTACAAATGAAAAAAGGATTGTTATACGGGACTATTTCGCTGGCTACTCTTATTCTCATCGCCACTGGCTGTTCAAATAATAATTCTGATGATAAAAAGTCAGAAAATAAGACTGAACAGACAGAAAAATCTACAAAAGTTAAAAGTCAAGATGTGTCCGAGAAAAAATGGACTTATAAAGATGATGTCTTTGATGCAGGGAATTTAACTTATAAATTCACCAAATCAGAAGTTAGAGATTCCATTACCGATGGTGAAAAAGTCCTCGTTTTATATACGGACGTAACAAATAATTCAAAGAAAGAACAAGATCCATCCAATATATACATGGTACTTCATGCCTATCAAAAGACTGATACAGCAAACAAGCAGCTTGATCCAGGTATGACGGCATTAGATGAAAATGCAAATGATCCACTACAAGCAGAAAATGATGCTTTATCAGATAAACTATTGCCAGGGAAAACTACACATGCAGTTGTTGTGTTCTCATTAGTAAATGATAAAGATGTTAAAGTTGAATTTTCAAATGAGGATTTCAAAACTATTGGGACAAAAACTTACAGTATTAATTAAGATTAAAAAAATCGACCCGCAAAGGTCGATTTTTTTTATAGCACAAACGCACCTACAACTCCGGCGACGAGACCGAAGGCAAATACTAGTGCTGCTGTTATTCCCAAACTCTTCCAGCTAAGTACTGGTTTCAACAATGCTAGTGAAACGATACTTACAGCTGGTAATGTCATTAGTAAGGCTGCTGTTGGGCCACCTGTTAAACCTAATGCCATTAATGCTTGAATAATTGGGATTTCGCCGGCTGTTGGGATCACGAAGATCGTTCCAACTAAGGCGAATAATAAGATTGCTAATACTCCACTGCTTAATCCCCCTTGAATGGCAGGGAATAATACTCCTTCAAATGTTCCTAGTAAGAAAACAATGACAACATATGCAGGAATACTGTCGATGATCAAAGTGTAAAAAGCTTTCCACCAACGTTTTAGCAAACTTTCTGGATCTTCCTCTGTAGGGTCGAAGTCAACGCCATTTGGCACTTCAACTCTTTTTTGACCGGCTAATTTACCGACCAAAGTTGCAATAGTAATGACCATTGCGATGCCAAAGATCAATCTGAAGAAAGTAAACTTCCATCCTAAAACTAATCCCATAAAAATCAATGTTGCTGGATTTAGTAATGGATTGGCTAAGAAGAACGCCATAATACTGTTTACAGATGCCTTTGACTTAGAAAGACCAACAGTTACTGGTGCTGAACAACAAGTGCACATCATAGTTGGTACACCCATCAACGTTCCGATCATGGTATTTCTCAGTTTAGTTCCCCCCAAGTAGCGACGTACCCAGCGAACTGGGATCAATACTTGAACTAATGAACCGACAATAATGGCAACGACTAAGGCTTTCCAAACCGACAAGAAGTAAGCAATAGTAAATGTATAACCAGTCTTGAGCGAAACCCCCGCAGATTTCGCACCAACACCAGCGATAATTGAATCACCTACTGAATGTGTTGAAGCAGCTGTGATTGCCTTTCCGTAATACGGCCACCATTTGACGTAAAAAATACCGGCGATCAGAATCACAAAGAATAGCACAGCAAAAATTATTTGCTGCTTGTTACGATTGTTAGAAACTTGACTCTCCATCTAACTCATCCCCCTTATAAAAAAATTGTGAATCCCCTTTCACACGATTTAGTATAAGGTATTTTCAGCTCGTTTTCCATGGATTTGTGAAGAAAATAACGACTGAGGGATTAAGGTGAAAGGCTTGATATATGTCATGTTTGATGTGTTTGTTCAGTTGTGACGGGGGATTGTGAATATTTATCAATCGATAAATTTTCAGTAAATTTTTTTTTTAGTATGGATAGTGGTGGGATTTTTTGTTGAGGTTCACTGCCGGTTCCGGGGCGGGGCGCTATATGGGATTGGAACGCTGTGGACCCGATTGAAGCTATCCGGGAAGTTCACCCGGACATCTCCAATACGAGTCTTATTCTAAGCTCCTTCGTCGCTAAGAATAATTTCACAGCTGAACCCATATAGCGCCCCGCCCCTCCACCTAATGTTGTAATCAATACTCTTTTTTTTGGGATAGTCCCTTATTTCTTTTGGTTAAGTTGGCACTAAGCTATCTCCCTATTTTTTGCTGGTCTATCTCAATGTGTTCTGAGATGGTAAATTCAAGTTCAAAACAAAAAAAGGACAAATACAGATTGCATATGCGATCTGTATTCGTCCTTTTTAAATCCTTTATATTTCTTAATAAACGATTCTTAAAAAATTTTATGATTTTGATTTTATCCCATTAAATCGAAGTGCAAACGCATTTCTGGGGAGCCTAGTTCTATCATTTCTCCGAATAGTTTTACGCTTCTGTCGTAGGTTTCGTCGGCCATTTTTTGGTTTACTTCTGTTAGATATTTGGCTACGTTGTCTTTTGAAGCAAAGTTTTCGTCTGCTTCTATTTGTAGGTTTCTGAATTTTGCTACTGACTCTAGTTCGAAGGTGTTTCTGCTGTCTTGGTATAGGTCGTAGTCGTAGTCACCTAATAAGCCCATTGCCTTGCTTAGCCAATAAACTGATGTTGGGTCGAAGGTTGCTGGGGTGTCTCTGAATGAAGCTGGTGTGTCTTCTACGTTGGCGTAGAACGGTACTATGGTGTCGAAGGTATTGTTTCCGAAGGCTAACCAGTGGATGCCGGCTATTTCGTCTGGGACACCATTTCTGATTTGGAGAATGTGTAAGCTGTGGTTCCGGTTGATCCCTATGGGACGGAACATTTTCTTTTCTTCTTCAGTTCCCATCTTGCCGTATACGTCATATGGCGTATTTTCATAGTGTGAACTTAAAGCGAATTTGACATCTTCGATTGATAGTTTCTTTTCGGAGTGACAAATGAATGGCAAGTCTTGGTCTCTTGGATCTTGTTCGATCTCGGGATTGAACAATTTTTGAATGTACCATGCACGTGGATTGTTGTACTCTGAATCTCTCACTGTCGAGCTACCAAAAATGTGTCTCAAATTAGTCTTGTTGCGGTCTGGGTTCATGTGATATTTGTCGATGATCTCTCGTAAGTTGGTTGAACACATGGTGTCTTTTGAATCAAAGTCGAAGTCGTCGATATTCATTCTGTTTGGTGCTACCACATATGCGTCATCCGGGATCTTAACTGCGGCCCAGTTGTGACCACCAATTGTTTCAAACCACCAGATTTCGTCTTTATCAGAAAATGAGATCCCGTTTGGTTCGTATGTTCCGTATTTTTCAAGGAGAGCACCTAAACGCTCTACCCCTTCGCGAGCACTGTGAATATAAGGCAAGACAATTACTTCTAAGTCTTCTTCACCCAATCCGTCGTAATTGTATGGATCCACCCCGAGGATCCGTGAATTAGTCGTGATTGTTTCTGTTGCTGACATGGCGATGTTTTCACTGTTAATACCTGATGCTCCCCATAGACCTTCTTTTAAAATCGTTCTTGGAGTCAAAGTGTATTTCAGTGGATTTTCAGGAAGTTTTATTTCCAAGCCAGTGATCACTGACTTATAGTCTCTTTTTTGCTCTTCTGGTTTTACGACGATGAATCTTTGTGGTTCGATCGAGCCGTGAGCGTCATTGTCACGAGCAATCATAGTCGAGCCATCGATCGTAGCGTCCTTTCCTACTAACATTGCTGTACATGATCCGCGAAATCTTTTAGTCATAATAAATCCCATCCTATCTATTATTTTTTTACAATTCGATCAAATCGTGCGAAATACTGATCATATTTTCAAAACCATCTTCTGTGACTAAACCTTGATCCTCGAGTCTAATTCCACCCCATCCTGGAATGTAGATCCCTGGTTCAACTGTCAAAACAGTATTAGCTTCTACTGGTTCGTCATAATCGACTGCTAACAGTGGCTCTTCGTGAACGAATAAACCGATGCTGTGACCGATCTTGTTATAAGTTAAGTCTGGATACTCAGTGCCCTCGAGTGGTTTGAGTGATTCTGGATACGTGTCTTTGTAATTGACGCCAGCTTTGAGCATGTCTTCAACTATTTCTAGACTCTTGCGAGTATATTCGTAAACTTCTTTTTGCTTAGCAGTAGCTTTACCGACAACGACTGTTCTTGTCATATCTGACATGTAGCCCTTGTATTGGCAACCAAAGTCGAGTAAGACTAAATCGCCATATTCAATAGCTTTATTATCAGAAATACCGTGGAGCAATGAAGTCTTCGCACCTGAAATCAAAATGTTCCCATAAGGCTGATTGTCAGCCCCTTCTTGAGTCATAAAAAGCGATAATTTCATAGCCAATTCTTTTTCAGTCACACCAACTTTGATCTCTTTTAAGATCCGCTCGTATGCGCGACAAGTGATCTCACAAGCAATTCGTGAATAGGCGATCTCTTGAGGTGATTTGACTACACGCATGTGATCGATCACGCCACCTGCTTGAACTAATTCAGCTTTAACTTTTTGATGGAAATCGGCATACATATCATAAGTTAAGTAGTCGTCTTCAAAAGCAATCGTTTTGATATTGTTTTCTGCAACGACCTTAGCAACAGAATCACCGACTGTCTTACCAGGAAAACGCCAATTTATCACTTGATAATCAGGTATTTCGATATCTGCTTGTTCTGTGTAACGAGGATCGGTAAAGAAGTATTGGCCGTTTTTAGTTAACAGCAAATATGAATCATCTCCGGTCCAGCCACTAGTAAAACGGATATTTTCCCGTTTTGCCATGAAATATGCATCTAAATTTTTTTGCTCTAAATATTCTCGAACTTTTGATTCGTTTAACATTTCAAACTCCCCTTTTTACTACTTAGCTGATTCTAGTCGATCGAGTGACTTACTTGATAAGTACAAGACCACACCTAAACCGATAACGATCAATGCTAAAATTCCATAACCAATTTGGAATTGAGTTGGGTCGGTCGTTTTTAAAATTGCATAAACTTTTGGATAGATCAATGTGGCAAAGAATACCGCTACTGGCCAAAAGCCTAATAATAGTCCCATCAATTTCGATGGTGCCATCTTCGTAATAAACGAATTTCCTAATGGGCTGAAGACCATTTCACCGAGTGACATAACGATACCAACTACAACGATCCAGACCATCGAAGCATTTCCTTGGCCAACGAAGTCGGCGACGATCATGATCACATAAGAAATACCCATAAAAATCATTCCTAGAGCTGTTTTTTTGAACATGCTCATATCGCCTTGTGGGCGTTTAGCTAATTTTGTCCAAAGTTTAGCTAGGATAGGTCCTAAAGCAATACATACTAAGGCATTGACTGAATCAAAATAAGACGTTGGGACATTGAAGCTTCCGATAGCCCAGTTAGCCCGGTTCAAGAAAGCTGCTCCGTCACCATGTCCGAAGTAGTAGTAAACGGGCATGTAAGCCAAATACCAAGCCATCCAGAAGACGACTGAGAACAATGTAACTAAGATAATAGCTGTGACACGTTTTTTATCACCTGCTGTAAGTGGTGCATTTTTTCCATCTTCAGTCTCATCATTTTGAGCGGCGACTGATTTAAATTTCCGTTGATCGATCTTAAATGGCTTACTACCAGCATCGCCTAAGCTCTTGCGGTTCAAAATAAACCATAAAGCATCGAGGAACATGAATAGTGAACAAACTAAGAACACATTGTTGAAACCAATCAAAGGAATCAATAGAACGATGAATGTAGTTCCTGTGAAGCTACCGATATTAACGAAAGTATATTGAACGGTGAAGGCTTCGTTAAGCTCTTTTTCATCATCGAACAATAAACCATTAACACCGGAAAGATTACCTTTGAATAGTCCGGTACCAATTGAAACTAAGATGATCATTGCCCAAACCATTCCGATCGAATGGGCTTGCCAAGTAAATAAATAACCAATGGCCATCAAGATCATTCCGGAACCAACACAGAATTTCGGATTGAGCCAATAGTCTGCGACATAACCACCTAGGACTGGCGTGATATAAGTCAAAGCAATAAACATAGAAGCCATCGAAGCAGCCTTAACATCAGTTAGACCGAGGCCCCCTTTTCCAGTCTGTGTGGCGATCCAAATAGCCAGCATGTATTTAACTGTGTAAAAACTAACTCTTTCAAACGTGAAACCTAATGAACAAACATAAAAACCAAACGGCTTTTTCGATTTTACTTTTGTTTCTTCATTCGGTTTATTTTCAACGCTCTCATCCATAAGTAACACCCCTCACTGTGTTTTTTAATCGTGGTCGTCCAACCATTTCGATAAGATCTGTTCATACTTTTCGTTTTCTTCAACAAATGGCATGTGGCGACTGTGAGCAAACAATTCCCACTTGGAACCGGGAATGTTGTCGTACATTGTTTTGGCTATCAATGGAGTACATAGATCATTGATACCACTAGTGATCAAAGTTGGCGTCTTGATATCTTTCATCTGATCCATGTAGTCATAATCATGCAAGGTCCCTTCCGGTGAGTATTCATTAGGACCCCAAGCTACCATATAGCTTTCCGTCCCAGGAACTTTTTTTCGACGTAAAGGCTCTGGCGAATCTGCTGTCGGTGTTGCTGCAGCATGTTGTTCCATGAATAAGTCGTTTGCAGCAATGTAATCTGGATCATCATAATTACCAGTCTCTTCGGCTTTTTTAATGGCAGCTACATCTTTTTCAGACATGAAATTATTGATCATCCGATGCTGCTCTTGAGCCCACAACTTAGCCGATGGCAAGGTCCCGGACAAGATCATGCTCTTAACACCTTGAGGATGGTAATCGCACATGTAAATAAACGTCAACATGCCTCCCCAAGACTGCCCAAGCAAGTGGATCTCATCAAGACCAAGATACTTCCGCAATTCGATCAACTCATTAGCCCAAGTCTCCTTACGCCAAAGCTCAGGATTAGACTCAGTAGCGGACTTACCGCAACCGATCTGGTCATACATAATCAACTGCCGACCATCAACAGCCATATTATCCAAAAGCTCAAAATAATTATGAGTAGAACCAGGCCCACCATGAAGCAAAACCAACGGAGCCTTCCCATCCTTCTGCTCACCAACGATCCGGTAATAAGTCTTATACCCAAGATACGGCATATAACCTTCTTCAATCTTCATCTTCCATTCCCCCTAAATCATTTAAAAATCATCTTCGGAAAAATCTGTGAAAAACAAAATTTAAATCAAAGCATCCTCAAAAGTCACAAAACAATCTCCTCCCAAAAGTAACTAAATTTTAGTTACAAATTTCACAAATAGGTGCAAAAAAATAAACCCAGCACCAATACCTCCTACATTGTACATTCGGAAACATTTTTTGTAAACGGTATCACGAATGAGGGCAATTTTCATTCATTTATCATAAACGGGCCAAAAATCATTGTAATAACAGCTTTTAGAATCATTCATTGCAACGTCAGTAAATAACTGTCTATCCTATTACAACAATCAAATATGACAATAAAAGATTTAAATCTAAAACCATTACCAGTCAATGAAAATTGATCATATTTTCACTTTATAATAAAAGCTTGATTTAATATTAAGTAAACCAGCAAAACAAAATGCAAAAATTAAAAACAAATTAAAATAAAAAGAAAAACGCGTTTTTCACGAGCGACAAAGGAGCAAGTGAAAGAGCCAGAAAAACCGGGATTAAAATAGCAACCGATGTAATACAAAAAAAAGCTGAAAAAGATAAAAAATACCAATCAAACTCGTAGGAACAAAAATTCAATAGGTACATCCAAACAAATCGCAGCCAGTTAGCACAAAAAAGATAAGTACCGTACACCCACAAACAAAGGAAGTTTGTACAAACCTAGGTTCGGTGGGGGTGGAGGGAATTCGACCGTCAGCCGCGAAATTTTCGTTTGCACGGCATGGGCCGTGCTTACGAAAAGGTCAAGCTTTGAGATGTCCAAGGCGGTCTACCTTGGATAGCTCAAAGTTGGCCCGCAGCGTTCCACGGTCGCAATTCCCGGAACCCCCACCGAACCGGCAGTGAACCACCAACAAAAAAAGCCCCAGCACAACAAAAGTGCCAGAGCAAAAACATCAATCCACAACATTCAAATCATACTTACTAATAGGCAAATCATCCAAACAACTATCCATAAACCTCTTCAACTCCTGATTAGACAACAGCTTCATCTCAAAAATCTTATGAGACTTCTTACAACAAATCATCTTCCCAGAACTCTGTTCAATATACATCGTAGTAACATCTTTACCTTTATTTCTGATTACTTCAAGACGAAGGAACTTGTTAGAATCGTAGTGTTTAACAAATGCCTTTACAAATTGATCAGTTTCTCTCATCAATATCACCCTATTTCTTATTTCCATATACAGGAATCAAAAATAAAAAATATTATTTAGAATATTTACATCATTATAGTAACCCGAAATTATATTGTGGATAAATCATATTTGGAAAAAATAAATTGCATTTTTTTATAAGTAAATTAATCAATAGCAAACATTTAATAAAATTATTCTATTAATTTTTTTATTAAATCTAAAAGCATTGTTAGCCATGATTAATTTACATACTAAGGATAATTAAAATTGACGGTAAATTCTTACTCATTTTTAATAAATATAGTTTATCGAATTCAAATTTAGATCGAGCTTTAAACGTATTACTATAAAGATGTTCTCAGCAAGATAGTTGTATTCCCTTCTATCAACCAATTAGCACTCTAATTCTTAAATACCTACTGAGAACACTTCCTTAAACAATTTGTTTGTAAACTCAAACATTAATTCATGTGTTTCTCCTCAAAATAATTTTTCTAGCCCTCTTTTTAAGAGGGTTTTTTAGTGGCACGGTTTGTATTGATGATGCCGAATAACCATTAGCGTTCGTAATTAGTCGATTGATCGACTATCGGAAAGAACTAGTTACACCAGGCTAACTTCATATCTGGGCCATTAATTATCCATCTGGATCATACAGATTTAATTAGTTTTAAAAAACAATTGTCGCTAACTTTTGTTTGCTTTTTTTGTCTCAAGTTTTGCTTATCAGTAATTTTTTTCTTGGTACTTTTTATTTTCATATGACTAAAAAATGAAAATTGAAACGCCATTATATTAGAAACTTTAATCATTATCAAATACTTTTTGCTGTTTTATAATGAAGTTGTAATAACTAGTAGGATTCATATTTGATTATTTAGGGAGGAAATCGTTATGGTACGTATTTGGAAACATTTTACTTATTTTTTCAAAAGAAATCATAACTTATCTACAGTCCAAGACCGGGAAGTTTTATCGGAATTGATTTCTGAAAATAAGTAGTATATTTATTTTATTGTTATTATTCGACGACCTGTTTAGGTCGTCTTTTTTTATGGCCATTTTTGCAAGTAAAAACTCTTTTCATTTTTCGTTAGTGAAAATTTTTAATATCAATATTTTTTTATAGAAAAATCATTTTAAAATACAGTCGATCTAAATTTATGATCATCGATCTAGATCAGTTTATCTATGCATCATAAGAAGGTGATGAACTATATGATACTAACCAAAATCTTATTAGTCGTTTCACTAATAACCTTCTTATCCTATCTACTCTGGTTTTCAATTTTTTACTTGATTCGGAATAAGAATGTCAAATGTGAAACTAAAAATATTCCTTACAATCTTTTCATTATGGTTCCTCTGCTCAATGAGGAAAATACGGTCAATTCTTACGTTAAAAATATGATTACCGAGTTGAATAAACTTCGTAAAAATATCAAGACGAATATTGTTTTGATCAATGATGGTTCCGATGATCATACTTTGGCTCGCCTAACGAAGATGCAGCATACCATCGTCAGTCCCCACACTAATATTTACGTGTTAAACAGGGTCTTACCTAATGCCCGGACTGGTAAAGGGAGTGCCCTGAATTACGGTTTAAACTTTATTCAAAATTTACCCTCGAAATACGACAAAACCCATACGATCATTGGTATCGTCGATGCCGACGGCTTTATTTCTGCCAAGCACATCAAGATGGTCATCGGTACTTTTGAAAACAATTCCGTTGGGATGGTGCAAACTGCTGTTTCGATGAATTCAACTTCCCACAACTGGCTTTCTAAGATGCAAGATGTGGAATTCTTAGGTGCCAATTCCTTCATGCAAGAAAGTCGGAATACTATTGGTCAAGCAATTGCTTCCGGTAACGGACAATTCACTACTTTGGAAATGGCTGTCGCCGTAAAATGGGGCAATTCTTTACTGGAAGACTTCGAGTTCACCATCAGAGGATTGTTGCAAGGGTTCAAAACCATTTTCTTACCGCAAGCTATCGTCTACCAAGAAGCCGTCAGAAAAATTGTTCCCTTATGGAAGCAACGGATCCGTTGGTGTGAAGGCTCAATGCAGTGCTGGATCAAGTATTCCAAGCAACTGTTCTTGTCACCGCTTGTAAAAAACATTGTAAAAATCGATATGCTACTTTTTTTGACCATGCCTTTTATTAGTATGTTACTCAATATCGCCAACAGTGTTTCAGCGATAATGCAATTCAATAATATTTTCAAACAAAAATTACTACCAGTGGTCATGGTCTTTATCATCGTTTTGATGTTTACCTTATTCGTCTGGTCCTTGATCGGACTGGAATATCACCAAAATGACCATCAACGTTCCGTTTTCACTTGCATTTTCTTAGCTTGGCAATGTATCGTTTACAACTTTATTTTGTCGTACATCCCTTACTTTGCCTTTACCTACCTCATTACCGGCCGAGTAAAGTGGGACAAAACTGCTCACGCTCAAGCTGCTCACGCCACAAATTAATTGGGAGGGAATTTTATGAATCGCTCTAAATCTTATCAAAACAACATAAATAAACCAAAACACTACCGATTCATTGGCCACACGAGAAAAAATCGTTTAGTCAGTCCTGGATTCCCTCTTGGGAGAACTATCCATGATTTATTCGGCTCTGTAACTAACCATAAAAAAACAGCACCACAGCCACAGATCAAACAAAAAAGTTCTAGCATCGTTCAAACGATCAAGTTTGTTTTTCAAGCTGTCAGCGTTTCGATTGCAGCCGTGCTTTCGCTTTTAATGGCCGTTGCCACTTGGAACAGTAGTAACAATCTTACGACTGATCCTTGGATGATCACCTCATTCGTGTTAATCTGCGGACTGATTTTTTCAGCTATCTACTTAATTTCTATTTGGCTGCGCGATAAACCACTATTTATTTTCTACTTGATCATTCTAGTAATTTCATTAATAAAAATAGTCTTCGTCATGTTTTATGCAATCCATCCAACGAGCGACTATTTCAACTACCACTATTTTGCCTTTCAACATGCATCAGGCGTCTTATGGACTAAAAATATGGTCGGGACCAACTTGTTCTTCCCTCATGTTTTAAACATCGCCATGATGTTCTCGATCCCCTACTCCTTGATCGGGACTAATTACGCTACTGCACAATTGTTCAATGTCTTTCTAACTTTTTTCGATGCAGCTTTCATCTACATCCTCGGAAAAAGATTTTTCAACAAACAAGCTGGTATCATTGCTTCGTTGATTTTTTCACTGATCCCTGCTTATTACTTGTACTCAACCTTAAACGGAGCTGAGCCTTTCTTTTTGACAGTTGTCTTAGCTTTGATGATTTGTTTCGATACTTTCATGAATCGTCCTCAAGATAGTACGACTGACCAATGGGTCGCCAGTTTTCGGAACATGTCACTGTTGGCAATCATCGCTTATATGATCCGGCCAACGATCGGAATTTGGATCATCATGGGCATCATTTACTTGATCCTAGTACGTTATCCATACAAACTAACGACTAAATTCAAACTGACTAGAAGCGCCTATTTCCTCGGTATCACCGTCTTATTCATGCTATTTGCCGGGCTTTCAACTACAATTTACAGTCATCTTTATCAATTACCAATTGCTAGCGGATCGATCAACACGCGCTATAGTCTAGCAACTGGGACCACTGAGCGGACTGGAGGTTCTTATAACTACAAGTTATATGACCAATTAACTAAAGATATCAAAAACGGCAAATCGACCAAACAGATCAATCAGACTGCCAACGAGCAAATGAATAATCAATTTAGACAAAACGTAAAGACTATTAGCAATGGTCCGGGCTGGCTCAATTTACTCAGTCGGAAATATGCCAACTTTGCAGATGAGAGTTATGGCTATGGTTGGATCTATTACAACACTTATTCAAAAAATCGTTATCTAGAGCAGTATTCCGATCTCAGGTATCCATTGATCAGCTTCTCAACGATTTTCTTCGAATTTATGTTAGTTCTAGCATCCCTCTCAATGCTATTGATCTTCATCTTTGAACGGAAAAATTCTGAACCTTTGATATCGACTAACAAAATTTTCTATTTATCATTAATGCTCAATGGCTTTATTTTAGGATCTATGCTCTTTGAAGTCCAAGGCCGCTACCACGTAGTTTTGTACATTCCATTAGCATTAGCAGCCGGTGCGATCACTACCTTTATTTCTAAAAAGCGTGCACTCAGTGCTAATTGATTCCTAACCTACCTGTACTTGGAAAAACTTAAACAGTTATTATTTGATACTTGAACAACATTAGGAGGAAACCATGATTGTTACTTTTACCAACATCCTGTTGATTCTTTCATTGACCACCTTTCTGTGCTACTTACTGTGGTTCACCGTTTTTAATTTCGAACGCATTCGTGATGTAAACAGTGAAAAAAAAGATACACCTTACGATCTATATATTATGGTTCCACTATTAAATGAAGAAAATACGATTTTTTCTTACGTGAACAACTTGATCAACGAATTGAATCACGTTGACCGTTCCATTAATCCCAACATCATTTTGATCGATGATGCATCTAGCGATAAGACCCTCAAAAATCTCCATACTCTTTGCGAAGCATCCTTGGGAATTCGCACGAATATCCACGTTTTATCAAGAAGGCTGCCCAATGCTCAACAAGGAAAAGGAGCTGCACTCAACTTTGGTTTGAATTACATCGCCGGTTTGGATCGTCGACAAGATGATCAACACACGATCATCGGAATTATCGATGCCGATGGTTTTATGTCAGCTAAAGCCATGACTTCAGTCATCGGTGCGTTCGAAAATAACCATGTCAGTATGGTGCAAACAGCCGTCGGTATGAACCGCCGTAATTTCAACTGGCTTTCCAAAATGCAGGACATCGAATTTTTAGGCGCCAACTCATTCATGCAAGAAAGCCGAAATCGTCTCGGACAAGCTATCGCCAGTGGTAACGGACAATTTTTGACCTTAAAAATGGCTCAAGATGTTCGTTGGGGTGACTCATTACTCGAAGATTTCGAATTTACGGTCAGAGGATTACTCAAGCAACATCGAGCTTTATTTTTACCAACTGCCATCGTTTATCAAGAAGCCGTGACTTCCTTAAGACCACTACTGATCCAACGTATCCGTTGGTGTGAAGGTTCCATGCAATGCTTCGTCAAATATTTGAAAAAAATTATTGTCTCGCCACACATCAACATGGGTGTCAAAATTGATTTATCACTCTTTTTGATACTTCCGTTTTTCAGTATGTTACTCAACTTCGCAAACATTGCATCGATCTTAATTCAGTTGACTAACGTTTTTACCAAGAGATCTCTGCCAGTTATTATTGTTTTTTCGATCGTCATAGTCTTCACTTTACTGATCTGGCTAATGACAGCAATCGAATATTTTCACAACACGACTAATCTTTCGTTGCTTACTTGCCTCTTAAGAGCTTGGCAATGTATTTTTTACAACATCATTTTATCGTTCATCCCCTACGTTGCCTGTTTCTATTTGGTAACCGGAAAAAGGGCTTGGGCAAAAACCACTCATGGCCAAAATCTTGCACTACCTAATGGCAATAAATAATCGGCTGAAACTATTGATCAATTAACGATTAAACTTTTGCCTAGAAGCACGTTAAGATCATCAACTCGATCCTGATTTTGGATCATGATTTGGCAGACCAACTTAAAACTCAAAAAAACAGCAGCTCAGATTATTTCTGAACTGCTGTTTTTGAGGCTAAGCCTTTCCCAAATGTACCTCTTATGATCTTAAGGTGTAAACATATTATGAATTAGTTACTTGATGTTAATCCACTGAATAGTGATGAAAATAGAGTGCTGAATGCTGACCCTATTGAACTATTGAATGTTCCCAATGATGAGATGATGTTAGTCAAGAATGTCATAATATGTCCTCCTTTTGATTTTGTTGTTGTACAACATGTTTATACTATCACTGTATTTTTTCCTAATCAAATTTATTTTAGATTTTAGTTAATTACCGACGTTATGCGATTTTTAAGGTTTGATTTAACTTTTGGTGCATTTTATTGAATAGTTTTTCTGCTATCATGCTTTCATACAAAAATCCCCCTGCTCACCTATGATGAGTAGGGGGATCTTTGTGTTGGTAAAAAGGTACTACTTAGTACTACCTAGAAACTATGATTCTCTGATAAATGAATCTCATTTATCTATTTCTATTATCGCTATTCTAGAAAAATATGTCTACAATTTTAAGCTAATTTTAAATAAAATAATTTAAATATAATGTTTATGTAACAATTTTAACAACAACTTTAATAACCTTTATTTTTCAAGAAATGAAAACGGTTGTATTTAACTTAATTTGACAAAATCCGCATTTTTTTCTGGTGATTTCGTGTGCAAATAATAGCCATCAAATGGTAATAATTTGGATGCTTCACTTAAAATCACGTTTACAGATTTTGTGTTCATTGGTGAGATTGAATAAATTTGTTTTAATTGATCGTCGCTTGAATCTGTTTGCTTGATAAAGATCGAAGATTGATCTAGAGAATCGTTGTTGATTACTTCCAAACTTGAAAACGTCTTGGCGTTGTATTTCTTGTTAAATTCGGCAATAAAGTCATCTAATATTACTTTGTTCATCTTAAACACCCCTCACAGCACATTATACGAACATACGTTCCCCAACGCAACTACAAATATGCTGTTTTCCCCCTCAAAAATTAAACAAATATTTCATATATCAACTGCTCAACAATTAAAATGATAACTAAGAATTTTGACAAAGTAAATTGAATTTTTATTTTTGTTGGGCAATCGTGTATATTTGACTGGCCATTGGTTTGATATCAGCCGCTAATCTTTGATAGTTACTCATTATTACTACAGCTGTCTGACCATCATCGGAAATATGAACGACGGATTGGAATCCATAACCCCAGCCGTTGGCTGAATGACTCTGGTGATTATTGTAAAATCCGCCACCGTAAGTACTAATACTAGCGGGAATAAATAGAGTTTGCCGAGATTGTTTGGTCAGCAAGTTGCCACTGACAATGTAATTTTCGACTTTGAATAAGTCTCTAGGACTCATAAATACTTGGCCTGTACCTAACTCGTCACGAGTTTGAAATGGGGTCGTGATGAATGGATTATGATAATTCAAATTGGCGGAAACGGGGATCTTATTAGTGTATCCTTGAGCTTTGTTAACGTCGTTATCGCTACCATAAGCAAAAGTCGTTTCTTTAAGATTTAATGGAACAATGTAAGTCTGTGTAAAGGCCTCTTTATAAGTTTCGCCAGTTACCTTTTCAATGATCCGTGCCAGCAAAACAAAATTTATTGGCGAGTATTGCCATTTATTGAGCATCAAATGGTCAAAATTAATATTAGCAATGTCAGCATCGACTAGTTGCGGATCAGCTAAAACTTTCGTTGGACCATTGCCCTTCAAAGTTAAACCTGATTCCATATCAAGCATTTGTCTCAAGGTGATTTGATCAGCGCCTTTGACATTAGGAAAATATTTAGACAAATGATCAGTTAAATTGACCTTCCCTTGTTGGACTAAATTCATCAAGATACCAGCAGTCAGATTTTTTTGGATCGAATCGATCTCGTAAGATGTAGTCTTCGAGTTTTTCACCCTGCGGCCAAAATCGGCATAGCCGGCACTCTTTTCATACAAGACATGTCCATTTTTAACAACATAGATCGAACCGCAAAAATTATTTTTCTTAACTAAAGAATCGATCTTGTCGACATCGGTATTCCCAACTGCAACTTTTTCAGTCGCTTTACCAGATACAGGTTGGGCAGCTGTGTGATGAAGTGATCCTACTATTAATACTAAAGCTAAGCAAAAAGCCGCAATGGCAAACTTCCAATAAAATTTTTTCATGGTTGATTTTCCTTTTGTATTAAAAAATATGTATTTAAATATCCACTAAAATCATAATTCATATGGTGGAATATGCGTCTCAAAATTCGATTATTTTTTTTACTACAACTGGCCTCGGGTTTGCTTGAGCAGGATAAGTAATAACATTTTGTAATATGGTAAAATATAGGCAATCAAAACTAAGGAGATAAACATGATCTTAACAATTATTGTTGTAGTAATTTTAGCGCTACTAGCAATCTCATATGTAGCTATTTATAACGGTTTGGTTAAATATCGTAATCGTGCCGAGGAATTCGATTCTCAAATCGACGTACAGCTTAAACGTCGGACTGACTTGATCCCTAACTTGGTGGAAACCGTTAAAGGTTACGCCACTCACGAAAAAGAAACATTGAGCCAAGTTATTGCTTCTAGAAACCAAGTAGTTAACGCTGATACTCCTCAAGCTAAAGCTGAAGCCGACAATGCTTTAACTGGAGTTTTGAGACAAGTATTTGCTTTATCAGAAAGCTACCCTGATCTAAAAGCTAATCAACAATTCCAATCATTAATGGAAGAACTATCTAATACCGAAAACAAAGTTTCATATGCTCGCCAAGCTTACAACAGCCAAGTGCAACAATATGATACAGCTATCGAAACATTCCCTCGTAACATCGTTGCTGGGATCCACAATTTCAAAGCTATCGACTACATTGCTGTACCTGAGTCAGAAAAAGAAGCTCCAAAAGTTAAATTTTAATTAGGAGATCACTATGCTCTATCAGCAAATAGATCGTAACAAACGTAAGACTTATTTGATTTTTGCTATTTTCTTCGTGATCTTGGCAGCTATTGGTAGTTTCATTGGCTATTTTTTCGTCGATAATATTTGGTACGGAATAATTTTTTCATTAGGGATTGCTTTAGTGTACGCCCTAGTAACTTATTTTCAGTCAACTAGTATCGTCATGTCGATGAACGGCGCCAAGAAATTAGAAAACGCTAGCGATGCTCCAAAACTTTGGCACATCGTCGAAGACATGTCGATGGTCGCAGACATCCCGCTACCTGATATTTACATCATCGAAGACCCTAGTCCCAATGCCTTCGCAACCGGACGGGATCCACAACACGCCGCGGTTGCAGTAACTCGCGGGCTGTATGACTTGATGGACCGTGAAGAACTAGAAGGAGTAATGGCGCACGAAATATCTCACGTCAAAAATTTTGACATCAGAGTTTCCACCATCTCCGTAGCCTTATCTTCAGCCATCATCTTAATCTGTAACATCATCGGGAATCTCTATCACTTCGTCTTACCATTCGACAATGACCGAGACGAAAGAAGTGGTGGCTGGGTAGCAGTAAGAATCGGATTGTGGCTAATAGGTCTGATCTTCATGATCATAGGCCCCATCATAGCGAACCTAGTCCAAATGGCCATCTCCAGAAACAGAGAATACCTAGCGGATGCCTCAGGAGCCGATCTAACCAAGAACCCACAGGGACTGATCAACGCCCTAAAGAAACTACAAACCTACGACAGGCCAATGCAAAAAGTAGACGACGCCAGTGCTGCCCTATACTTCTCCGATCCCCAAAAGAAAAAAAGCTTCGAAGGCTGGTTCCAAACTCACCCACCTTTGGAGAAGCGGATTGAAAGATTGGAAAAAGCATTACAGTAGAGAGCGGAGGCCACTGTGTGCCGGAGCTCGTTTCCGCTATAAAACGGGCAACATTTGGTAACTAAAATAACTCGTCTAGCAACAATCAATTCAAATACAAAACAAAAAAATAGACAAACTGTTCAACCAACAGCAAGTCTATTTTTTTGTATCAATTTTACTAAGAAAAGCACCAAACCTACCCATTACGTTTCCGATAATAAACAACTCCAGCAACAACAGCAACGATCAAAACCGTCCCCGAAGCCAAAGCAACATAATGAGTCTTCTTAGTCTTCTTCTCTTTCTTATCTTTATCAGGATAAATCACCGAATCACTATCAGCAGCATCGCCCTTATCCGACTTCTCAGGATTCGACTTATCCTTATTCAACTTAACAGGTTTTTCGATCTTAACCTTCTGTTCATCAGCAGAATCACCAGCATCGCCAGGATTATCAGCAGCAGCGACATCAGCATTACCAGAATCATCAGCAACCTTAGCATCCGAACTAGCAGCAGAATCATTATTAGAACCACCACTATCCAGAGCAGGAACATTCAAAAACTTCAAATAAACCAAAGCATCCATATTAACATTAGCAACCTTAACATCAAGATGCATAGTAACCGGAATCAACTGATTCAAATTAGAAGTGGCAAACTTAAAAGAAGCACCATGAGCATTATTAACAATCTGCCCATCCCCATTATTAATAGAAGTATAAGTAACAGGATGAGAACCGATCCAAGAAGGAACAGAAGAAGTCATAGAAACATAATACTTACCATCTTGGATAACAACATTAGCAGGCTTATCCATATACTGATCAGCATGACTAGTCTGTCCATTAGCTTGAAGAACTTGGTACTGCAAAGAAACAGCAGCAGCCTTATCAACCCAAACTAACCCACTAATAAAAATTAATGAAAAAGCAAATAAAAAAGACAGCAGATTTTTATTTTTCATAATACCCCTCTTAACATAACCTAATATCATTATTTTACTAGACAAAGAAAGATTGTGAAAGAGCCTACCCCATTTAATTTATAAAAAGAGAAATATCGATAAACAATCCAATAATTCTATGTGAAGACGCGGCTTTGACAAACGACGAAGGAGCAAGGCAAACAGCCAGAAATAGCAGATATTGAATATTTTGAAAATCGGACATTGGATAGCAACCGTTGAAAACCGAAAACAAAAATTAACCAGATTTGGACGCAGAAAAAAATCTCAAGAACAAAACAAAACGAGGTATCACAACTCCAACCACAGCAAGTTTCACAAAAATAAATAAGTACCGTATCCCACAAAAAACTCTCTGAGGGGTCGCTTCGCTCCTCCCTCGTAACCATAAGTGAAATACTTCTCTAATCCAGTTATACTCTCATTGAAGGCGGTCCAGTGTTCATCGTTGCTTTATTGGCGTTCTAAAACCCGTACAAAAAACCGATGGCC
>NZ_RHOM01000040.1 GCF_003946515.1 Companilactobacillus zhongbaensis
ACTAATGAACCTGTCCAGAAAGCTCTGGCTTATTCAGAATGCTTAAATTAATGAACCGCCGTATACGGACCCGTACGTACGGTGGTGTGAGAGGTCGGTAGCCTAGCTACCTCCTACTCGATCGGCTGAGGGCTGTATCCCCGGGCCCCCTCCGCCTAGGTTGGGCAATCTCCCCTTGTTTGGTGGGAAAGTAGGTGCTTCCTAGGTTTATGCGCAAGATTTTCTTTGGTTGTTTGCTGTGCTGCTTCTCGGTGCGCGGGACTAAAGCTCCGCTTATTTTGTTTCCTGGCTTACCTTGTTTTTGCAATCTTTTGTTCCTTTTCTTGTTGGATAAGCTTTGATATTATTTTTGATCTCTTGCTTTCGCTTTCTGGCTCACGTGCTGTTTCACCGCACTCTCGCCTTATTTTGTAGTTTTTTATTTTTTGGATTTTAGACCATCTTACTTTTTGTAGGGTGGGATTTTTTTTGCTTTGGTTTGTGGTTTTTAGTTTGGTGTACTCAAACTTGCTGCGTGGTTTGAGGGTTTTTATTTTTATTTATTAAAATTGCGTCGGTTTGGATAGTGCTTTTTAAGCTTTATCCTCAAGGATGTGAAAACGAGTTCCGGCACACAGCGGCCTCCGGTTAACACAGGTGGTCGAGGCACGGCTTCGCCGCACCTTGTTCGACCACCCGCGTTAATCCTCAGCAGCTACCCGTGTGCCTCCACTCTCTGCTTTACCGTTATAACGCCGATTTCTTCTAATGCCACAGCTTTGTGGATTGATATGACAGGCTTTTGGACCCTACTATCGAATTAAGAGATAGGGGGATTTGTTATGACTGATAATAGTGAAATGTTGTTGAATGAGTTTCAATCATATGATGATTTTTGTAATGCTTTTGCTGATAACTTTTTGGAAGGTAGTCGGATTGTTAAGTTGTTGATTTCTGAGAATGCGGAAATTGTTAAACAGGGTCATTTGATCGATCATTTGTCCGGAAAGTTGTCGAATACGATTACTTCTCATGGTCATTCTTCTTTTATTAAGTTGAAAGATGAAGAGAAGACAAAAGAGTATCGTTCTTTGGAAAACGAATATCGAGTGAATAAGATTGAGTTTCGTGAACTGAAAAAAGCTTATTTGAAGTTTTTAAAGAAAAGTCAGGTTAGCGACTTATACGCCAGAGAGGACGATGTAGTTGATCCTACAGTGGAAACAGAAGGAAACTTCCGTTACCCAGTCATCAGTGAACGAATGAGATACATGATTTTTTACCTAAGAGAAAACGACCTAGGAGATTCCACAAAAGCACGTCAATTTGCCAGAGAGAGAATTGCCAAGTTGGGCGGTGATAGCAACACACAGGTAAAATCGGCCATTGATCGATTGTTTTACGTAATGAACGGCTCAATGGCCATTTAAAAAAACAATTACGCAAAATAAAATAAATGAAAACAAATAAAAAGACGTCGAAAACAAACGACGTCTTTTTTGATCTTCGAAAAAAATACGAAAGATAAGCAAAATTGTATGAAAACTCAATAGAAGGCTAATTTATATCATTAGCCAAAGTTATGTGTTAGTATAAGTTCCCTTAGATGGAAGTAAGAACATTGTCATTGTCAACGATGTTCTTTTTTGATCTAGAGGATAAAAAAGAGGAATGTCCAAAATATTTTGAGATGAAATAAATAAGTGTTAGTAAAAGGTAACGCGAGAGTGCACAAAGTGCACGCGAGCCAAAGTGGGGTAGAGGTTTTGAATTTTACCAGTAAAGGAAGAAACTGAGATAGACCGCAAAAATTAGGACGTGCCAAAAGTGCCAACTTGCACAAAAAAACTCGGTCCTAATCAAAAAAAGAGAGATTTGATGACCACTCTCTAGACGGAGGGGCCCGGGGATACAGCCCTCAGCCGCCAAATTTCACTTGGCAATTTATTGCCTAGTGAAAGGCTCGTATTGGAGATGTCCGGGCGAACTACCCGGATAGCTCCAATCGAGCCGGCAGCGTTCCAGCGGCTGTATCCCCGGGCCCCGGAGTCGGCAATGAACCACCAACAAAACAACCCCCACCAATCCCACCAATCACCAAACAAAGCACCTAATCAAAATATCACATCATCCAAAAACCAAACCCCTAAAAAAATTAAGACCAAATTAAATTTAGGTTTCAACTCCCAATTAACCAAAAACCAAATGTACAATAAAAAAGTAAACAAAAAAGCCGATCACATCGGAATAAAACATCCAACACGATCGGCTAACAAAAAATTATGGGTGGTCAGGGGATCGAACCCTGGACCCACGGATTAAGAGTCCGTTGCTCTGCCAGCTGAGCTAACCACCCATGATGTGATTTCTTATCTCAATCAACCAACGAGATATATAATATCATAAGGAACAAATCCAGCACAAGAGTTTTTTTTACGAAATTCAATTTTTTTAAGTTTAAGTTTAGATGATTTTGTTTTAATATTTCAGAACTAGTATAATGATTTAAGTCAAGGAGAGGAATTATGGCTAAAAAGATTTTAGTAGTAGACGATGAAAAACCGATTTCAGATATTGTTAAGTACAATTTGGAAAATGAAGGATACGAAGTTATTACTGCATTCGATGGTAAAGAGGCCCTCGAAAAAGTTGACTCGGAAAGTCCTGATTTGATCCTACTTGATTTGATGTTACCTGTTATCGATGGTCTTGAAGTCGCTCGGACTGTTCGAAAGACTAAAGATACACCGATTATTATGTTGACAGCTAAGGATACCGAGATCGATAAGGTTATCGGTCTGGAACTCGGTGCCGATGATTACGTTACTAAACCTTTCTCAAACCGTGAGTTAGTTGCACGTGTTAAGGCACGTTTGAGAACTCAACGGGAAACACCATCCGATGAAAGTAAGAATAGCGAGATCCAAGTCGGTGATCTGACTATTTTGCCAGAAGCTTACACAGTTACTAAGAATGGCAAAGGGATCGAATTGACGCACCGTGAATTTGAGTTGCTGTATTATTTAGCACAACATATCGGTCAAGTTATGAAACGTGAACACTTGCTCCAAACTGTTTGGGGGTACGATTACTTCGGTGATGTTCGGACCGTTGATGTTACCGTTAGACGTCTCCGTGAGAAAATCGAAAACAACCCTAGTCAACCAGAATGGTTGATGACTAGACGTGGAGTTGGTTATTATCTTAGAAATCCAGACTCAGATAGTAATTTATAATTCTAATATAGGAAATAATAATAAATAATCGGACATTCTCAATATTTGAGAGTCCGATTTTTTGTTACAATGGTGTTCAGTGAAAGTATAATAGAGATATGTTTGTGTTATTTGACTAAACGAGGAAAGTTTAGTTGATCATAGGAGAATTATATTGAAAAAAAGACTAGCTTTTTTACATTCGATCAACTTCAAGATCGGCTTGTCATTTATTTTGATCTTGATCTTTACTATCGAGATCATTGGGGCTTACTTTGTTCGCCAGTTGGAACAACAAAATGTTTCGCAGTTTGAGGATTCGGTCAGCGTTAAGGTGTACGTTCTCAACCAAATTTCTGAGAATTTAACTGACAATGATTCGCATACGCGGACAAATATTAACAATACTATTCAAGATTTTGCGCGAAATAACTCGGATATTACCGATATTCAAGTTGTCGACCGGAGTGGTACCGTGGTTGGGACTAAAGATGCCGACAAAGCATCGATGATCGGGCGCAAGACTATGAAGGACCAAGTCCGACGAAGTATTGCCAATAATAAAAAGATCACTCAGATTTACTACGATAAGACGCTGGGAAGTTCTTATGAGTCGATCACGCCGGTCTCGTCACCGGATAGTAGTAATGTGGTCGGAGCAATTTATGTTCGAGCCAGCATGGAGTCGGTTTATACCGGAATCAATAACATCATCGTTATTTTCTTGACCGCTTCATTAGTAGCTGGCTTACTCGGGGCAATTATTGCCATCTTTATTTCACGAGCGATCACCCGGCCGATCGGTGAAATGAAACAGCAGGCTGTACGAATGGCTGAAGGGGATTATTCTGGACAAGTTCGTGTTTACTCTCCCGATGAGTTAGGCCAGTTGGCTATGGCTGTTAATGACCTTTCCGTTAAAGTTGAAGAGGCGACGGAAAACTCGGAGTCGGAGCGACGGCGACTCGATAGCGTTTTGACCCAGATGTCCGATGGTGTTATTGCCACGAACAGGCTGGGTAATATCACTGTCATCAATGAAATGGCGCGTGAATTCCTCAACAAAACTGAAGAGGAAGCTAACGGAGCTCAGTTAGTTGATGTCTTGGGGATCAGCGACAACATTACTTTTGATGAGTTGCTGGAAAATCCTGAACCGATGATCATTGAATCGAGTGATTTTTCTGACGAAGATCTCGCTGAAGACGACGATGGATCACTGATCTTGAACGCTGATTTTTCTTTGATCCAAAGAAATAGTGGCTTCATCAGTGGTATGGTTTGTGTCCTCCACGATGTTACCGAGCAGCAAAAAATCGATAGTGAGCGTCGTCAGTTCGTTTCCAACGTTTCTCACGAATTGCGGACACCGCTAACGAGTATCAGTAGTTATATCGATGCCTTGAATAATGGTGCTTGGAAAGACCAAAAGCTGGCTCCGCAATTTTTGAATGTTACCGCAGAAGAGACCGACCGGATGATCCGGATGATCCAAGATCTCTTGAATTTATCGCGGATGGACCAAGGTCGTTCCAAACTCGACAAAGAGTTGATCAACTTCAATGAGTTCTTCTCTTACATCCTCGACCGTTTCGACATGATGTTGAAGAAGGAAAAAGCCGATGCTAAGGAAGATGACTCGAAGGTGGTCAAGAATTATCGGATCAAACGGATTTTTACCCAAAAAGATCTTTGGGTCGAGATCGATACCGATAAGATGACGCAGGTGATCGATAACATTATTAACAATGCTATCAAGTACTCACCAGATGGTGGAGTCATCACTTGTCGCTTGCTCGAGACGAATAAGCATATCATCATAAGTATTTCCGATGAGGGCTTAGGTATCCCGAGAAAAGATATCAAGAAAGTCTTCGACCGTTTCTACCGGGTTGATAAGGCTCGTTCTAGAAAACAAGGTGGTACTGGTTTAGGACTATCTATTTCTAAGGAAATCGTTGAACAACATAAAGGACGGATCTGGGTCAACAGTGCTGAAGGTAGAGGATCGACTTTCTACATCTCGCTACCATTTGATCCAAATGAGACAGGAGGAGAATGGGATGAAATTTAGTCGTTTGATCGTTCAAATCTTGTTAGTTGTCGCCGTGATCACTAGTTTCGTCTTGTCATTTTTCATCTGGACGAATACGGCTCGTTACCAAAGAGACCGGAACGTTGACGTAGCTAGTAGCGACGTTGATAAAAATAAAACACCGATCGACCAGATCATCAGTCCTACGGAAGTGATCTGGCAAGACGGTAAGAATCAACGCTTGATCTACAACAACAAAGATAATATTTCATTTAACATGCAAGACATCATCAAAGACTGGAAGGTGGGAATTTTCCACCGTGAATTCAGTAAAGATGGTGCTAAATACCAAAAGATGATCCAAAAGAAAAAGATGATCCAACTAGTTTATCCGACAAATATTTCCATTCGGACGCTAGGATATTTGATGAGCAACAATCAGCTGCAAAAAGCTAAAGATCATCCGTTCAATCGGATCCTTTTCTCAACTGACGAAGACGATGAGAATGAAGTTTACTTAGCTAATGACAAGACTTATACCGTCTACGAAGCTTCCGTCAAGGGAGCTTCAGCCGCACCGATCTTGAAACTAGCGAAAAAAGCTAACATCGATCTGAAAGTTAAGCTCAACTTGCTCAAACACGGTGTCGTTACTTTTTATTCTGAACCGATCACTTTAAAACGTTATTCGTACGTCATGAGTTCGAAAGATGACTCTGAATATACGGCTAATTTGTTCGATACTAATAGTGACGAGATCAACAATAGCTCCAACGGAAATGTTTTTTCATACAGTGTCGGTGAATCGAAGCGCTTAGTTTCCGATCACGACAAAAATGAATTAACTTTCTCAGATTATACGGATACTTCGGTTCCTAAAGATTACCTGTCATTTTTCCAACGTGGCTATAAGAAGGCTACTAACATTCAAGACTCCGTCTCGAATTTGCGGCTTTACGATGCTAACTGGAAGGAAAAGACCTTAGTTTACCGGGAATACGTTGAAGGTTTCCCTATTTTCAAGAAGAGTGAGTACGGTTCGATCAAGATTGCCTTCAGCCGCAATGGCTCGTCGGAACAATTTTTGAATAAAGTGCTCGAAGTGCCAGTTCCTTCAGACATGCGCAACGCTACTTTGAAGCCAACTACGCAGATCATGACCGAGTTGGACAATATCGGTATCTCGCCGAGTGACGTTCAAAAACTTGAGGTCGGCTATCAATGGACGAATGAAGAAAACAATTCATCTGTGATCGATCTGGAACCTACTTATTACATCAAGGTCGACAACCACTGGCGCTCCTTTGAAGATTGGACGGGGATGTCAGCTGAAACGACTTCATCGCAAAACTCGACCACTCAAAGTGCAACGAACAATACAACAGGGGAGGAATAATGCATGGATTTTCGAAGAATTGAAATAATTTTCCTAGTCGTATTTTTAGCATTAGACGTCTTCTTATTGACTTCGTTTCACAATAGTCAGCAAGTCATTTCTAACTCCACTACTGGTGTGAGCTCAACTTTGACCGACATGCGTAAGCGAAACATTACCTTTGGCAGACTTGATAAAAAGTCGGGTACGGCTTATTATCTTGGGGCTCAGTCGAGTAATGATCTAGCGAACAATGAGTCGAAATTGCGTGATCAAGAAGTAACTTACAATCAAACCTCATACAAGTTGGTCAGTAATTTAGATGATCCGATCAGTGTTACTTCATCTAATCGCCAATCGAAATTGGATAAGTTCTTGAAGAAAGAATCCAACGTGTTGTTCGGTGATGAGTACAAGTACGCACCACAATTGTCTTCAAGTACTGAGATAGTTTATGCGGAAACTGGTCCATTAGGTCCAATGTACGATAAGACCGGACAGCTAGTTTTTTCCGTCGTTAATGGTAAAGTGGTAGGATATACCCAGACTTATATGAAACGATTAGATATTTTGCAGGAAAAGCAACCTACGAAGTCAGAACGTGATGTTGTGACTAACTTGTATTCCAGCTCGGAAATACCTAATAATTCAAAGATAACTTATACTAACTTAGCTTATACTAAGTTATTGGAAGCAAAGGGAAGCACGATTTATATTCCGGTATGGTTCGTTAGTATCCACAATAAGGATAGTAAGGTCGACACCGTTAAGAAGGTCAATGCCTTCACCGGAAATATTATCAAGGCTTCAACTGATGGAGACGATTATAGTAATGAGTGATAATTTAAGTATTAGTGTTTTGGCTAGCAGCAGTTCAGGAAATGTGACTTACATTGAAACACCTGAACACCACGTTTTAGTCGATGCAGGGATGTCGGGTAAGAAAATCAAAGAATCGTTAGAAAGTATTGGTAAAGATATCAATACGATCGATTCACTTTTCGTGACCCACGAACATTCTGATCACATCAAAGGTGTCGGAGTTTTGGCTCGTCGCTACGGGTTGAACGTCTACGCTAACGAAAAAACTTGGCAGGCAATGGCTCCTAAGATCGGCAAGGTCCCTGAAGAGCAGATCAATATTTTTGAACACAACAAGGTCTTGTCTTTAGACGACCTAGACGTGGAAAGTTTCGCAGTCTCACACGATGCTGCTGATCCTCAATTTTACAAGTTCCATCACAATGGCAAAGATTTCGTCATTTTGACGGATACGGGTTATGTCTCTGATCGAGTGGAACAGACGATCAAAAATGCTGACGGTTATTTGTTTGAATGCAATCATGATATCGAAATGTTACGCAATGGGATGTATCCTTGGCCATTGAAGCAACGGATATTAGGCGAAAAAGGTCATCTCTCCAATGAAGATGGCGCACACGCTTTAATGAGCGTTTTAGGCAATAATACGAAGCAGATCTATCTAGGACACTTAAGTCCAGAAAACAACACGAAAACAGTCGCTCACACGGCTGTCGAGCAAATCATGGAAGATAATGACTTCGCAGTGGGGAGTGATTTTTTGATCCACGATACGGATCCTAAAGTTGCAGACCCGTTGATTTCGCTGTAAAGTTGAATAGAAGCTTAAAAGGTTTATTTTGTTAATTCAGAATAGCCTTTTTGTTTTAGCTAATTTATCAAATAACATTCACATTTTGTTCAAAATTTATTTGTATGATGTATTTACAGTATTAATGGGAAGTGAGAGCTCGTTATGGATGAAAATAACAACAATCAAGAACAACAAAATGATCGTGGAACGAAGAAGTCCCACAAGTCATTATGGAAAACGGCAGTTGTTGCGTTTGTTTCTGCCATTTTAGGTGTCGGGATCGCTTTTGCAGGGTTCACTCACATGGGAACTAGCAGCGTACCGGATACTAATTCAAGCAGTGGGCCAGGTACGACTCAAGTCAGTGACAAGAAGGTCGATACCTCAAGTACCATGTCCAAGGCTTATAACAAAGTTGATAATGCCGTCGTTTCGGTAGTCAACTTGCAAAAACAAAAACAATCAACCTCAGATGGTGATCTATCATCGATCTTCGGTGACTTATTCGGAGATAGCGGTGACAGCAATTCTTCTGAAAATGGCACAACTGGTGGAACTAACGGAACCGATGGATCAGATTCAAACAGTAATTCTGATGCAAACTCAGGTTCAAGCTCTTCGAACGGAAACAATAGCCAACTAGAAGAATACAGTGAAGGTTCCGGTGTCATTTACGCCAAACAAAATGGTAAAGGGTACATCGTCACTAACAACCACGTAGTTTCTGGATCTGATTCACTCGAAATCATCCTAAAGGATGGTTCTAAAGTCACAGGTAAATTAGTCGGAAGCGATGCAACGACTGACTTAGCCGTTATCGAGATTGATGGTAGTAAAGTTCCTGCCACAGCTACATTTGGTAACTCAGACAACTTAACACCTGGTGATACCGTAATTGCCATCGGTTCACCATTAGGTAGCCAATATGCAACATCAGTCACACAAGGTATCATCTCTGCCACAAACAGAACCGTAGAAACACAAGACCAAAACACTGGTCAAACTACTGGTGAAGCAACAGTTCTTCAAACTGATGCTGCTATCAACCCTGGGAACTCAGGTGGACCACTAGTAGATTCAGCTGGACAAGTCATCGGTATCAACTCGATGAAACTAGCATCGAACACCGATGGAACTTCAGTTGAAGGTATGGGATTTGCCATTCCAAGTAACGAAGTAGTCAAGATCATCAACGAATTAGTCAAGAACGGAAAAGTAACTCGTCCATCACTCGGTATCCGAGTAGTCGACTTGAATCAAGTATCTGATGAATCACAAGAAAGTCTAAAACTACCTAGCAACATCACCCAAGGAGTTTTAGTCTACAGTGCAGAAAACGATTCAGTTGCTAAAAAAGCCGGATT
This sequence comes from Companilactobacillus zhongbaensis, assembly GCF_003946515.1. Lineage (GTDB taxonomy): Bacteria > Bacillota > Bacilli > Lactobacillales > Lactobacillaceae > Companilactobacillus > Companilactobacillus zhongbaensis. Next base: position 9,584 of record NZ_RHOM01000040.1, read on the forward strand.
GAAGAAAAATGATGTTATCGTAAAAGTCGACAGCAAGAAGATAAGTTCGGTTGCTGACTTGCATAACGCTCTATATTCACACAAGGTTGGCGATACGATTTCGTTACAGTATTACCGCAGTGGTGATCTAAAAACAGTAAAAATTCATTTAACACAAAAAACAACTGAATAAAATGAGAACGTGAAACCGAATAATCAAGGTTTCACGTTTTTTTGTGAACTTTTAAGCCAAATTTAAGTATATTTTTCGTGTTTTACGGAAATGAATGAAATTGAATTATCCACATGTGTGGATAACTTGTGGAAAAGTGGAAAAAATCTAGTTTTACCGCTGTAGATAAAGTTATCCACAATCCACAAATAACTTGTTGATAACTTTTTTGATCAGTTTTTAAAACCCTTACAAACGTTGATATATCAACTTCACAAGTGTTACACAGTAATACACAAACGTTTTTTGATGTGTGGATAAGTCGGTTAATTAAACATTTGCCTTTGAACTACCATTTGGCATGTTGTGGATAGTTGTATATTATATTTTTAAGGAGTGGAATTATGAATATTAAATTTGTTACGGTCGGTAAGTTAAAAGAAAAGTACTTAAAAGCGGGGATCGCGGAATATTCCAAGCGTTTGGGAGCCTTTTGCAAGTTCCAAATCGTGGAATGCCCCGACGAAAAAGCCCCAGAAAACCTCAGTGATGCTCAAGACGCTCACGTTAAAGAAGTTGAAGGTGAACGGATTTTAAGTAAGATCAAGGATAAGGAGTACGTCATTTTGCTCGATCTAAAGGGCAAGGAGTTAACTTCGGAACAACTAGCGAAGAAGATCGACGACTTATCCACATATGGAACGAGCGATATTACGTTGGTTATCGGTGGTTCACTCGGAGTTAGCCCAGAAGTCAAGAAACGCGCTGATTACAGCATTTGCTTCGGCAAATTCACTTTGCCACATCAGTTAATGCGTTTAGTTTTGACCGAGCAGATTTATCGGTCATTTATGATCATCAACAATCGTACTTATCACAAATAGGGGATAATTATGGATACGAAGAAGCATTTAGCCAATACACTTAAAGAAGTTATGCAGACGGTACCTGTGGATAAAATTACGATCAACCAATTAACAGCAGCCGGCAATGTCGCTCGGAACACTTTTTACTATCACTTCGACGACATCAATAGCTTGCTAGAGTATATTTATGGCGTAGAGATCGTCCAACAGTTAGCTTCCTACAAACGGGTAAAAAACTGGCAGGACGGTTTAAAATTGTTGCTCGACTACATCGATGATAATCAGAAGTTTTGCTTGAATACTTTCAAGTCAGTCAATCGACGCTTTTTGGAAAAATTTTTGTATCGGGTCGCTTTTGACATGGTCACTGGAGTCGTGGATGATACGCATCCTAATTGCCCAGCTAAGTTACGCGATGAGATCGGTAATTTTTACGGCTTAGCTTTGAGTAGTCAATTGATCCAGTGGCTGACAACGAACATGGAAGAGTCTAAACCGGAATTTTGTGAACGAATGAATCGGATGCTAGGTGGGTCAATAAACAACGTTTTTGAGCATAATGTCCATTAAGTTTGGATAAATCAACCATTTTGACCATATGAAACATTTATGGAAGCGGTTACAATGAGATTGTAAAATATTTAACAAACCAATTCTGGAGGTGTCATCATGTTCTTATTCCAAAACATTTCAGGGGCAGATTGGTTAATGTGGATCGCAATTATAGCCGCGCTCATGCTACTTAATGAAGCTGCCCGCGCAAATAAATGGATCGGTTTAACGCTATTCGTTGCCGTACCCGTAATCTTGACAATTTTCGTCTGGCCAAGCACAGCCGGAGCAGGAAGCAGTACCGGAACCTGGTTCCACTGGGTAAAAGTATATTCAGCTCTAGCAGGGTGTCTAGGCTTCATGGCCCTAAGATTTATTCCAAAACTAAGTAAAAATAAATGGGCCTTACTATTTCCACCTATCATCCTAGCCGTAAACATCATGGAAGCCGTAATCCGTGACTTCCAAGTAACCGGCATGCACGGAATGGTAGACGGCGTCTTCATGAACGGTGGTTCATGGAACGTAATGAATGGAATCGCCGGGATAATCAATATCATCACCATCACCGGTTGGTTCGGCATCATCATCAGCAAGAACCGTCAAAAAGACATGATCTGGCCTGACCAAATCTGGCCATGGATCATAGCATACGACCTATGGAACTTCGCCTACGTATACAACTGTGTAGGTGACCACTCATTCTACGCAGGTGCAGCACTTCTACTATCATGTACCTTCGCAGCCTTCTTCATCAAAAAAGGCTCCTGGCTACAAGCACGTGCTCAAACACTAGCATTCTGGATGATGTTCACAATGAGCGTCCCAGCCTTCGTAACAGATTCACAATTCGCAGTACAAAGCACACACAGCGACGCAGCACTATTCACAGTAAGCTTCATAGCACTAGCAGCAAACGTAGCAGTCTTAGTACTACACGTATATAGAATCGTCAAATACCGCAGAAATGCCCTCAAAGACGACGTATACGCAGGAACAAAAGCTCACGACCAAGTACTAGCAGGTAACCTACCAGAAGGCGAACAACCATCTGGTTTAAACTTGAAAAACGATGGCAACTCATCAGCACACACCGTTTAAAAGAAAAGGAAACATGGGGAAAGTAGCAAAAGTAGGGGAACTAAATTCAAAAAAGTAAAAATATATTTGGAAATAAAGTAAAATAAAAAGCGATAGATCAGATAGCAGATCTATCGCTTTTTGAGTCCAAAAAAGACCTCCACCTCACAGAATTAGCCAGGAAGTCCAAATAAGGACAAAAATATGAGGAATAACTCAAACAAATAAAGCACCAAACTCACCAGAAAAAATGTAAGAGAGCAAAAGCAGCAACCAAAAACCAAGAACTTGAATTAAAATTAAATACTACAGAAAACTCAATAGCAACCGATGATATTTGGGACAAAAGTCGAAAAGATAGGGGGAAAGAAAAGAGATCGTAAGACAGAAAAAATTAGTGGAAAACAAAACCAAACAAAACAGTTTTGTAGAAAAAAGATAAGTACCGTACCCCACGTAAAAATGGATTTTGTACTACCTTAGGAGTTGGGGGTGGAAGGAATTCGCCGTCAGCCATGAAATTTCACTTAGCGGTTTACCGCTTAGTAAAAGACCCAGCTTGGAGATGCCTGGGTGGTTTTCCCAGGTAGCTTCAAGTAGCATCCATGGCGTTCCACGGCGCAATTCCTGGAACCCCCAACTCCGGCAGTGAACCACCACCCAAACAACAACCTCAAAAAAACACCACACCAAAACCGGTCAAATATGAAATATCCTTTAAGTTTAATCAAAAACCACCCATCCAAAAACAAATCTTGTTAAAATAAAAACAAAAAAATGAACAAAAAAAACATGGAGCAATAATGACAAAAAGAATAGCGTATATCGACTATCTCAAAATCACGGCCATGCTAGGTGTAGTAATGTCACACTCGTTAGCAGCCACCTTAAGTCAAAATCCGCTCTCATGGGAGTGGCATTTAAAAAATATAACTTTGGGATTAGTCTCACCAGCAGTAGGAATTTTTTACCTCGTCAGTGGAGCACTGATCTTATCCAGCAAACACACCGACGACATCAAATATCTTTGGACACACCGATTAGTAAAAATTTGTGTACCATTCGTCATCTGGTCTGCAATCAGCATCGCCGTTTTGATGAACCTCGATCATTCATTCACGTGGACAGGATTGATCCGGCAAATGGCCGAGATCTATCACAAATTTCCCATCGTACCATATTGGTTTTTATACCCATTAGTAGGCTTTTATTTAATTTCACCGATGGTCAAAGCCTTCGTAGACAAGGCAACACCGAAAGTATTGGACTACATAATTGGCGTCTGGTTCGTAACGAACATGTTGTTGCCATACATCGTCTCGATCCTACCGAAAAAATACGGGATCTACTTCACGGCCAATCCGCAATATAACTTGATTTTCTTAGGACAAGCCTTTGGATATTTCATCCTTGGTTATCGAATTTCGAAGCAACCAATCAATCTTAAGTCACAACCAGTAAACATTGCCGCTACGGCATTATTATTCTTGTTCGTGATTGTCATGAACGCAGAAAACGTAGCTTTTCATTTAAACGTTCCAGTAATCGGCTTTAACTCGATTTTTTCACTACTGTTAGCAACAGAATTATTTGTTACGGTTAGAACTTGGGCTAGAAATCATATTCATACCCATAAAAATCAGCAACGACTGGCACTCTTTTCGACGCTGAGTTACGGGGTCTATCTGACCCACGGATTCGTCATTCAAGTAATTGAGCAGGCTTTTAGGATCGTTAATCCATTTGCCGTTTTTGGATTAACGACAGTCATTTGCTTGGCATTTTGCTATATAGTTAGCAAGGTACCTAAAGTTCGATTCTTCTTGTTGGGGATTTCTTGGAAGTAAAGTTTTGGGTTATAAAAAAAAGATTGTATAAAAAAGCACTATCCAAAATTTGCTGGATTATCTTTCAGCTATTTGTGTAGTGTTTTTTTGAGTTTGAACAATAATGTTGAAATGAACTCTGTAAAGTAATTCCGATGGTTTTTTAGGTGATGATGGGGATTTTGATTGAAAATCAGTCTAAAATTGCGGTAATAAAATAGCACTATCCATTTTTGCGGGTTAAACTTGCATGGTTTGGATAGTGCATTGTTTTTTATACTCAAGAATGTTGAAACGAGTTCAGGTGCAGAGGGCATATATTTTATTTCCAAATTTGCAGCAATAAAATAGCACTATCTATTTCTGCTGGTTAAACTTGCAGCGGTTTTGGATAGTGCTTTTTATTTTTATACTCAAGTATGTGGAAACGAGCTCCGCGAGGTAGCGGCCTCCGGTTAACACAGGTGGTCGAGGCATGGTTTCAGATAGAACAGAACCTTCAATCTTTGTTTGCTAAACTTGCCGGAATTGGGTTAGTGCTTCTTACCTTTATCCTCAAGTATGCGAAAACGAGTTCCGGCACACAGCGGCCTCCGGTTTAGAAACTGTCGGCAGGCACGGCTTCGCCGCACTTTGGGTGCCGACAGTCCCTAAATCCTCAGCAGCTACCCGTGTGCCTCCACTCTCTGTGTTATTTATAGTATTGATTTATAGCAGCGATGTCTTTAGCAGTGATATCAGTATTAGGTGTTTTGTACCACATGATTGTTCCATTCGAGTCGCTTCTTGTGTCTTTTAATCCCAATGCGTGGCCAAATTCGTGTTCGGCTACTCGGCGTCCCATGGTTGAGAGCTTGTTGTTAGGAATTGTATTTTTTGATAAGTCGATTTTCGATGAGATGACTTCAGTAAAGCCACGTGAACGGTTGATTGTGTTAGTGGTCAAACCGTTTTCTGAACTAGAAGTACCGTTATTAGTAAAGACAATATCGGCATCTTTTTTTACACGAGTCTCAAACAAATGAACCTTAGTAGAAATGGTCCACTGCAAAGCAGCAGCCCGAACATCTTGTTGCAATCCTGAAGGCAAGCCAGGAGTGATGTAGTAACTAATATTGCTTTTATCGAAATACTCATTTTGAGTAATGTCAGAAACATTGGAAACGTTAGAAACATTAGATTGTGATTGAACAGTATTAGATTTAGCAGCAGATCCAGAAGTCTTCTTACCATTAACAGAAATGACTAAAGCTGAACCATCAGAACTAGCAGCTGAAACCTCAGTAGAACCAGCACCAAAAGCTACAGGAAACAACAAAAGCCCAGCAGCAGATGCAATCAAAATTTGCTTAAGATTCTTCTTCATTGGAATTCCCCCTAGAAGTTATTAATCTAATTATAGTACTAATTGTAAATAAAGTATAAATTAAAAAATGAATAAAACAAAAACACCAAATAAGATATACATCATCAAATTAAGATGATCTGAGAAAATAGAAAAAGAATCCAAATAGCAACCGATGATTTCCGAAAAAGTATCGAATAGATAGGGAAAAGAAAAGTAATCGTAAGACAGAAAAAAAGCAGTGGAAAACAAAACTAACCAAAGCAAATTTGCAGAATAAAAATAAGTACCGTACCCCACAAAAAACAATGGATTTTGCACTACCCTAGGGGGTGGGGGTGGAAGGAATTCGCTGTCAGCCATGAAATTTCACTTAGCGGTTTACCGCTTAGTGAAAGACCCAGCTTTGAAACAAGCGGGCGGTTTCCCCGATTGGTTCAAAGTGGCGTCCTGAGCCATATTTTTCAACCGGACGATTTAAATATAATAATTTTTTAAGCAGCCATTCCTGACATTTCTCGCATTTCTGCAGGTGTTAATCCGTTATTTTTGGT
>NZ_RHOM01000041.1 GCF_003946515.1 Companilactobacillus zhongbaensis
TGAACTACCAAGGAAACAACTAGGATACAAAAAACCCCAGGAGGCATTCGCCCTGGCCTGCGGCTACTAATAATCTGGCACTCCGATCCTGATAGATCTTAAGCTTTTTTTATTTTTTCGGGGTGGCTAACTTGTTCTTGCAATTTGCGCTTTTTTTGAGTTTCTTCTATTTATTGATTTCTTTTGTTTCTTTTTCTATCTTTTTCTTTTATTCTACAAGTTTTTGTCCATGTCGAATGTTAGTTTTGATAGTCTGATTCCTTTTGTGTAGAGGTCGCCGAACATTTTCTTTGCTTTTTTGGCCATTTGTTCTACTAGTTGGTTGTTTCTTTCTGTTAGGTACTTGGTTAGTTCGTTTCCTTGGTAGTTTTTGGCTTGTTGGTCGGTTTCTTCTATTGCTTGACGGAATTCTTGGCGACATTCTGTTAAGTAGTCGATGTCGTCTTGTAGGAATTCTTTGTAGTGGGATTCTACTAGCATTGATAGGGCGTTGTACATCCAGTAGCTGTTTTTGAAGTTGAATTCTTCTGATACGTTTTGATAGCTTTCTGGGGTGTTGTCCATGTTTGTGTAGAATGGGATGTATGGTGCGAAGGTTGGGAAGCCTATGCATAGCCACATTATTGCTGAGTATTCTTCAGGGACGTCATTTCTGATTTGGAGGACGTGCGAGTTTTGGGTTCTGTTTAGGCCGATTGGACGGTAGCGATATTTTTCGTCGTCGCTGGTGTCTGGACTGTAGGGATCGTATGGTGTTTCGTTGTAGTGTGATCCTAGTACGTATTCGATGTCGTCGACGTTGATTTTGTGGTCGGTTTTCATGATGAATGGTAGTTCGCCGTCTTCGGGGTCTTCTTCTATTTCTGGATTGAAATATTTGTGACCGTACCAAACTCTTGATGTGTTGTAGTGACGGTCCTTGAGATTGTCAGTTCCGAAGATGTGACGGAAGTTGAAGCCTGTTTTGTCGGTGTTTAGGTGGTGCTTTTCGACAAATTCTTGGATTCCTTCTGACCACATGAATTGGTCGGGGTCGTTGAAGTCTACTTGTTGGATCGATACACGGTTGGCGGCGATGGCGTAGCTGTCATCGGGGATTCTTTGGGCTACCCAGTGGTGTCCAGTTACGATCTCCATGTACCAGACGTCGTTGTTGTCACTGAATAAGAGTGAGTTTCCGGCTGGTGAACCGTATTGTTTGATTAATTCTCCGGTCCGTTGTACAGCTGACTTAGCGGAGATTACGAAAGGTAGGACCATTCTGACGATGACGTCTTCGTCCATTCCGTCTTTTTCTAGCGGATCGTAGGCTAATGCTCGTTCGTTTCCGTAAGTACTTTCGGTAGCGGACATGGCAACGTTAGCGCCGTTGATACCACTTTCGTCGTAAAAACCAAGATTTTTGTAGTCAACATTTGGAACTGCTGGCCACTTGTAGTTATCGGCTGGGATCTCTGCTTCAAAGCCATTGAGCCAAGATTTAACTTTTCTTCCAGACTGCCCTTCAACAGCTGGATGCATTACGAAGTTTTGAGGATTAATTGGATCGAAGGTATCGTCATTTCTTGCAATCATTGTAGAACCATCAATACTGGCATTTTTACCAACAAGGACGGAGGTACAGGCATCCTCTAAATGATTTTTTTTCATTTTTATGGAACCCTCCTAAGTATAGATATGTATATTTTAGCATAGCTATAATTTTTTTTATTTGATAGTACTCACAACTGACTGGAAAAAGATGATATAATTTCTTGAATATAGGGGGCAAACATGGACTTAAAAATGGATAAAGATGAGGGTGGATTCCTCAAAAATCTAGTACTTGGCTTGCAACATTTACTCGCCATGTACTCAGGTGATATTCTAGTACCAATTTTGATTGGTACGGCACTAGGTTTTTCAGCAACACAAATGACTTATTTGATTTCTGTCGACATTTTTATGTGTGGAGTCGCTACTCTCTTGCAGATCAAGAGGACTCCTCTAACAGGTATCGGCTTACCGGTTGTACTTGGTTCAGCGGTCGAATATGTTACACCATTACAAAATATTGGGCACCACTTTGGTATTGCCTATATGTATGGTGGAATTATCGCCGCCGGTATCTTTATTTTGTTGATTTCTAAGTTGTTTGCAAACTTACAAAGATTTTTCCCACCAGTTGTAACGGGGTCATTGATCACATTGATCGGATTTACTTTGATCCCCGTTGCGTTCCAAAACATTGGTGGCGGGGATGCTACCGCTAAGAACTTTGGTAGCCCTCAAGATTTGATCCTCGGTTTCACGACTGCGTTGATCATTATTGTATTTACGATCTGGGGTAGAGGTTTTATTCAACAGATCGCCGTTTTGATCGGTATCGTCGCAGGTTACGTTATCGCCTTTTTCATGGGTCAAATCGGATTCCAAAGCGTTAGCAGCGCTCACTGGTTCCAAGTTCCAATGCCATTTTATTTTTCAACACCGAAATTTGAATGGTCTTCGATCGTTATCATGCTTTTAGCAGCTTTAACTTGTATGATCGAGTCGACTGGTGTTTACTACGCACTAGCTGAAGTTACTAAACGCGATATGAAAAAAGAAGACATGCAACGTGGATATGCATCAGAAGGTTTAGCAGCTATTTTAGGTGGTATTTTTAATACTTTCCCATATTCGACTTTCTCGCAAAACGTTGCTATCGTTCAATTATCAGGTATCAAGAAAAATAAACCGGTTTATTTCTCGGCTTTCTTACTGATCTTATTAGGATTGATCCCTAAGGTCGGCGCCATCGCCACATTGATCCCTAACTCCGTCTTAGGTGGAGCTATGTTGATCATGTTCGGAATGGTTGGTGCTCAAGGTATCAAGATGTTGTCACAAGTAAAGATGACTAACAGTAACCTATTGATCATGGCCGTCGCTATTGGACTTGGTTTAGGTGTAACAGTGCAACCTTCATTGTTACATTTCTTACCATCAACATTACAAACTATTTTGAACAATGGTTTAGTAGTGGGAAGTTTTTCGGCAATTATTTTAAATATGATTTTAAATCCAAAAAGCTTAAAAGTAGAAAAATAATTAATGCACTTTATTGGCAATTTATTCAGTCAATAAAGTGTATTTTTTTATCGTTAGTCATTTATTGATAACGCTTAAACTACTGATATAACGGCGATTATAGCAAATAACTAAATTGTGATTTTAAGACTAAATAGTATCACTTTGTTGCGAAGAGGTGCTAATTTAAAGATGGATATTGATTAGAATAGATTTTTTAGGCAAAGGGGGGAATTATTTGTGAGAAAACTTTTTCCTTGGCTATTTGCTACACTCGCAGCAGTGCTTTTTATCTTTGCCGGACCGACTAATGTCAGTCAAGCAAAGGAGATCACGCAAGTAACAGGTACACAAGCGTCAGATGCTGTGATCTATGATCAAGATGAGAACATTATGTCTCACGATGCAGCACTACCCGAGAGCCAGGAATATACTGTTCGCTACACATGGAGTATTCCGGACAGCGTTTGGGTTTTAGGCGGAGATACTTTTAAATTCTACGTTCCCTCAAATGTTAAGATCCCCATGGATGATTCGTTTCAAATGACGAGCACTTCAACCGGTAAAGCCATTGGTAGTGCTTATATCGCCGAAGGCAGTCACGTCGGAACGGTCACCTTAAACTGGGCCTTAGCAGGACCTCAATTTAACAAAAAAGGCTATATTAACTTAGCCGTAACTGGTGCAACTCCTGAAGTTGAACCACCAGTGACACCAGTTGAACCACCGGTAACACCAATGGAAGTCTTTATGAGTAAATTCGGTAGCTTTGAAAACGCGACTGATACGAACCATTTGAACTGGGAAGTAAATGTTTATCCTGGGACAAATGCCTTAGTAAATCCCGTGATCAAAGATACCTTTAGTGATAATCAAAGTTTCATTGACAATAGTGCAACTATCCAAGATTTAAATGGACAATCAGTACCGTTTACATCAAGCATTGATGGAAATGTAGTAACTTTTAAAATAACCGGAACTTATAGCGCTGGTCTACAATTGCATTACTCAACCTTAGCGGATACGAATACCGGACAAATCGAGTATTCCAATACCGCCAACTTGACGGATGCAAATGGCAACACTGGCACAGCTGATGCGTCGGTCGATAAATACATCACCGATGAATCAACAGACGAAGCTGGACCTGGTGATCTTCAAGAACCACAAGAAGATACCGGAACAACGACTGATCCAGGTACTGGTGACACAAGTACTGGAACCACAGAACCAGGTGGAACTGAGCCGGAACCAGAACCAGTGACACCGGATGAAGGTGGCACAAGTACTGGAACTACAGAACCAGGTGAAACTGAACCGGAACCAGAACCAGTAGCACCGGATGAAGGTGGCACAGTCACTGGAACCGAAGAACCAAATGAAGGTGACTCAAGTATCACAACACCACCAACAAACGGCGACTCGGGATCAGCTACAGTACCAGATGAAGATGGTAATGAAACAACTTCACCATCAAATCCGGGAACTAATGGCTCCACAGTGACACCTGAACCAGAAAAACCTGGAACAGGCGATCTAGCAGCTCCAACTGAGCCAGAAACACCAACCACAACACAACCAGAAACTTCAACAACAGGACAAACTCCTGATATTTCAACAGAATCACAAGCGGATACGCCAGTAGTGAACGATTCTCAATCAGCAGGTTCAATAAATGTAGAAACACAACCAAACATGACACAACCAGCTGCAACCGAACCTAACAGTTCAGCCACGAATCAATCTGGCAACACAATCGGTGAAACATTGCCACTAGGCAATTCAACCGAATTCAGCTCCACACCAGTAACGTCAAGCAATAAATTGCCACAAACTGGTCAACAGAAAGAACGTGCACTTGCACAAATTGGGATTTTATTGCTAGTTATTAGTCTAGCTGGAACACAATTGATACGTCGGTTTAAAACAAAACGGGTTCGAAATTAGAAAGTAAGAAACAATTGAAATAAAAATACCTCGAAGACCTTTTGGGTCGAAAAACGTCGCATATTGAAAGTCTATGCGGCGTTTTTTTTGTGTTTGATGTTTGTGTTTTATGTTTTTTGAGGTTGTAGGTTGGGTGGTGGTTCACTGCCGGACCTGTGGAGGGTTCCGGGAATTGCGCCGTGGAACGCTGCGGGCCAACTTTGAGCTATCCAAGGAAGACCGCCTTGGACATCTCAAAGCTTGACCTTTTCGTAAGCACGGCCCATGCCGTGCAAACGAAAATTTCGCGGCTGACGGCGAATTCCCTCCACCCTCCACAGGTCCTGGGGTAGTGAAACATCAATTGTTTGTGGGGATACGGTACATACTTATATAGTAGAAAACTGTTTTAACTTTACATTAGGTATCTATGATCTGTTGAGTCCTAGGATTTATATTTTTGGAGTCTATCTATTAAATTTATGTTCTGGGTTATCATCGATATTTTGGGTATCTTCAAAGAACAACTTTTTAGTATTTAGTGTGAATGAATAGGGACTTGGTCTTTTCTTTTGAACTTGAACTTACCAATAAGGATGATATTTGAGATAGACCGCAAAATATAGGACGCGCAAAAAGTGCCAATTTGATCAAAACATCAACCAAATAAAACGCTTCTCGTCTGCAAAAAACTCTCTCACCTCTAGCACACCTGCACCAAGCAAAAATGCTACTGCTCTCTCATCTCAAGACTATCGGCCTATAAAACAGCAATAAAAAAGGCTCCTATACAGGAGTCTTTTATTCTACTTAGCATACTCACCAGTATCTTCCCAGCTCTGCACAGCATCACCAAATCCAGTAGGATTGCCATGCCACTTAAAGCCACCATACCAGAGACTACGCTTATCTTCATCATATCCTTTGATCTCAGCAACATCTTCATCGCTGAGCTCAAAGTCAAACAAATCAGCATTCTGCACGATCCGTTCTTCATGAACAGACTTAGGAATCGTAATAATACCTTGTTGCAGATCCCAACGTAAAATTACTTGAGCTACTGACTTATTATACTTGTCAGCAATCTTCTGCAACCGCTCGTCACCAAGTACTGTGCCACCACCTAGTGGTGACCATGCTTCTAGATGAATATTGTGTTCATCGCAGAAGTTTTTAATATCTACCTCTTGGCAAAGGGGATTGAATTCCATTTGATCAACAGCTGGTTTGATCGAGCCGTTTTTTAGTACGTCTTGTAAACGGGTGATGTTGAAGTTTGAAACACCGATTGCCCGAGCTTTTCCTTCTTGATAAATCTTTTCTAGTGCTTTCCAAGTGTCGGGGTACTTGCCATCAACTGGCCAGTGGATCAACAACAGATCGACGTAGTCCGTTTGCAAATTTTTTAATTGACCGTCGAAGTTTTTTAGAGTTGATTCGTATCCTTGATCACCATTAAAAATCTTTGTAGTTAAAAATATATCTTCACGTTTTAATCCATTGTCAGCCAAGGCTTTGGTTAGTCCTTCACCGACTCCGGCTTCATTACCATATTGTTTGGCAGTGTCGATTGCTCTATAACCGTGCTTGATCGCCCATTGAACTGATTGAGCGGCGCCTGCATTATTGATTTTCCAGACACCAAGACCAAGTTGGGGCATTTTAACGCCATTATTGAGAGTAACAGTTGAATCTATTGAAAAATTCATATAAACACCTCCACGACTTCATTATATTAGCAAAAGTAATGTGATACAAAAAATTAGATTGTCTTTGGTATAGGTTCAAGTGTTACAATTTAGAAAGCGATTACAATATTTTGCTAAAGAAAGGTCTAGGTTAAAACATGAGGAAAAATTTCACAAACGATAATGAAATCAAATCTGAAATTATCAATCTTTCAGCCATTCTTGATCTTCCCAAAGGGACGGAAGCATTCGTCAGTGATATTCACGGTGAATATGATGAGTTCGCCCACATTTTGAGAAATGGTTCTGGAAATACTCGTCAAAAAATCTCGGAACTATTCACAGGACGACTGAGCGAAGATAGACAAAAAAAGTTTGCTTTTTTAATTTATTATCCGTCCGAAATTTTGCGCCAAAGTAAGGAACAATTTACGAAACAAGAGGACCTTGAACAATGGTACTTCGATGTCTTTAATCAATTGATCGACATGTTACGCTACACATCGATCAAATATACCCGCTCCAAAGTTAGAAAAGCCATCAAGAGTGACTTCGTCTATATTACTGAGGAGTTGCTTTATGCCGACCAAAACGATTTAACCAAACGTAGTTACTATCGTGAGGTCATGGAAGATATCATCGAGCTAAAAATGGCCGATCAGTTTATCATTTCGACTTGCCATACGATCCAAAAATTAGTCGTTGATCATCTCCACATTATTGGTGATGTTTATGATCGTGGACCCCATCCTGATCTGATCATGGATCACTTGATGAATCGCTGGGGTAGCCTTGATTTTCAATGGGGTAACCACGATATTTTGTGGATCGGTAGCGCCTGTGGATCAAAACTCTGCATGGCAAACTTGATCCGGATCAGTGCTCGTTACAATAATTTACGATTACTAACAGATAAATACGATATCGATCTCAGCCAGTTAAAAGATTTCGCAGCTGAAAAATATCAACCACTGCCAGTCTTTACACCACGTTCTGACACGGGTGATAACATTCCTAATGATGATTCGGTTTATGACAATACCGTTCAACAAGCGATGGCAATTATCCAATTCAAGATGGAAGGACGAGCCATCAAAGCTCATCCAGATTTTGAAATGGAAAATCGGATGTTGTTGCACAAGTTAAGCCCTGATCGAACATCGATCGAGATCAATGGTGAAAATCATCCGATCACCAACGGTTGTTTCCAATTAGTCGATCCTGAAGATCCTTACAAGTTGACTGACCAAGAACAAAACATTGTTGATGATTTGATCAGACAATTTATCGACTCACCAAAATTGCGTTATCACATGTCTTATATGATGAATAACGGGTCAATGTACTTGAAGTACAACAATAATTTATTGCTCCACGGTTGTGTTCCCGTCAATGATGACGGCAGTATGCAATCCTGGACAGTCGAAGGGAAGAGCTATTCAGGTAAGTCACTATTCGACTTTTTCGAAAACACTTTGAAAAATGGTTTCCAAAATCCAACGCCTGAAGATTGCTTGAACTCTGATATTATTTGGTATTTATGGACTGGAAAGATGTCGCCACTGTTTGGAAAGGCTGCGATGACGACGTTTGAACGTTACTTTATCGAGGATAAGGCTCTCCACAAGGAAGTTAAAAATCCTTATTACTCATTGCGGAAGGAAGAGTGGTTCGCTGACGAATTGTTGAAGGAATTCGATTTGAATCCGGATGAAGGCCACATCGTCAACGGCCATACTCCGGTTAAATTGGGACATTCGCCAATTATGGCTAATCACAAGATCTTCGTTATTGATGGTGGGATGTCGAAACCTTATCACAAGACGACCGGGATCGGTGGTTATACTTTGCTATCGAACTCATTTGGTTTCCAGTTGGTAACGCATGAGCCGTTTACTACTCGTGCTAAGGCTATTGCAGATATGACTGATGTTGTTTCTACTAAGCGTGTTATCGAGCAGTCGGCTAAGCGTAAGACTGTTGGTGATACTGATGTAGGGGATAAGCTGCGTAAGCAGATAGTTTATTTACAGTCAAAGCTTAATCATTAATAGGAAAAGGCTTGAAGCAGATTTTGCTTCAAGCCTTTTTTGATTTGGATTTTTATTGTGGTTGTTGTTTGTGTGGTGGTTCACTTCCGGTTCTGTGGAGGGTTCCGGGAATTGCGCCGTGGAACGCTGTGGGCCCACTTTCGACCTTGGTTGTTCGGTGGCGTAGCCACCACCAAAACCGGTCGCGCAAGTGCGTCAGCACTTACGTTCCGTTGGACATCTCAAAGCTTGACCTTTTCGTAAGCACGGCCTTTGCCGTGCAAACGAAAATTTCGCGGCTGACGGCGAATTCCCTCCACCCTCCACAGAACCTAGGTTTGGACAATAACTCTGTTTTTTGTGGGGGCACGGTACTTAGTTTTATGGTGGTTGACTGTTTTGGCTTGTTTGAGGTTCCTAGTTTTTTGAAGTCTTACGAGTTTGTTTTCTATGGACTTATCTTGTTGAGTTTTCTTGGTGGATATCATCGGTTGGTATTTTATGTCTAAGGTCAAATTAAATTATTTTTGATTATCGAATCCATCGTGTCGATTATTAGTTGCTTATTATCTGAAATTGGTTGCCAATTTAACATTTCTTTTGCTTTTTTATTTGAAACTTTTCGATTCATTTCAATAAATAGTTTCCCTATTTTCGCTTGCTTGTTTAACGGGGCGATTGCTTTTATCAACCAGTTAGGGAGGGTTCTTTTGGGTATCTTTTTACTTTTTTCAGGATATCGTGTTTTTATGATATTCATGATTTCATTAAGTGAAATTTGGCCATCCGCTGAAGCGATGAAGCGCTGACCATTTGCACTTGGATTTTCCATCGCTAAGATGTGAATTTCGGCAACATCTCGTATATCTACGATGTTTAATGGAATATCTACCAACATTTTTTGTTTGCCAGATAGTGGATCAAGAATTAAATCAAAGCTTCCAGATACATGGTGATTTAAGGAAGGTCCTAACATTGCAACCGGATTTATCGTTGTCAATTCGACGGATACATCTGGATCCTTAACAAAATCCCATGCTCTTTTTTCAGCAATTAATTTTGATTTTTCATATATTGAAATTCCTTCTTGATCGATATTTGTCCAGTCTTTTTCCGTAGTTGGAATGGATGATTTTTTCTTACTAAAACCAACAGCACCAAAATTAGATGTCATTACGACTCGTTTGACATTTTCTTGATTTGCAAATTTTAAGACCCTAATAATCCCATTTACTGCAGGTTTAATTGCTTCTGATTCATTTTTTGGAATATCAAAGAATACTGGGGAGGCTACACTGAAAACATAGTCTACATTTTCCATAGCTTCCTTCCAACCGTTATCTGTGCCTAAATCAGATACGAAAAAGCTTAAATTTTCAATATTTGAAATATCATTATTTTTCAATGTTTGAATCAGTTGAGGGATTTTGTTTTTTGATCGAATGGTAGTTCTCACCATGTATCCACGTTGTAAAAGTTTAACAATTATATGTGATCCTAGAAATCCTGTTCCACCTGTTACTAAAGCTGTCTTCATCATATTACCTCTTATTGATTTATTTGAAATTGTTGATTAATATGATCATAAACGCTAAACCATGGTTTAGGGCAAGAGGTATTTTGATGATTAAAACATACACAATTAAGGAAGTTGCGGAAAAATTTGACTTATCGGTTTCGCAGATCAGATTTTATGATAAAAAGGGCTTATTGCCATTCGTTTCAAAAAATGATTCTGGATATCGAATATTTTCAGAGGCTGATTTACAGTTGATCCATACAATAGTCTGTTTAAAGAATACGAATATGAGTATCAAAGATATTAAGCAATATATCGATTATGTTATGGAAGGTCCAGATACAATTGAACTTAGGAAAAAATTGTTGAATAAACACCGTCGAGCGGTTATCCAACAACAGAAATTACTGGCTGAAAATCTTAAGGAGATTGATTTTAAACTTGATCGTTATAATTCATCAAATGCTTATGATATTATTCGAGAACAATTTGCTTATTTGATGAACGAAAAACATGTTAATTCAAATTAATACGAACAAAAAATAATACATCATTAATTTTTGTTTATTATAAAATTCAAATCTTGTTATAAGATTTATCATTATTTTTATCTTTAATGTGTCGAAAAGGGTTAATATATTCATATGGAACTTTTTTTGAAAGGAGATAAGTTATGAAACATCAATCAGATTTGCATGATGAAGATTCTCAGTTGAATAATATTGTTGATAGCGTTTCTGAAGGCATTAATTCTGCTGGCAATACTTTTTCTGTTAATGAGGAAGTTGCTGAGGAAGGTAATGTTAAGCAGGCTGTTCGTTATATCCTTTGGGGTTTGATTTCTGTTGTTGTTAACTTCGGAACTTTTTATCTCCTTTATCGTGTTGCTCATATGAATTATCAAGTTGCTAATATTATTGCTTGGTTCCTTGGTGTTCAAGTTGGATTTTGGGTCGATCGGATTATCGTGTTCCGTCACAAGTCGACGACGGCTTTTCAAGAGATGGTTGCCTTTTATGGAACACGGATCTTTACATACTTAGTTGAAGCCTTGACTTTGTGGGTTGGTATTTCGTTGCTGACAGCCAATGGAACAGCAACAAAGGTTGTAGGACAATTTCTAGCAATCGTTGGTAACTATATATTTTCGAAATTCTTTATTTTTAAAAATCGTAATAAGTAAAAAAGAGTCCGTGATGGGCTCCTTTTTTATGTGCTGATTTCTATGTGAGGAAAATATTTAATTAGATAACATTCAAATTTTTATTGAATGTTATTTTTTTGACTTTAAATACATAATCGGGGTATGTAAATGCTGTTATGACGTGTGTTGGAGGCCATTTAGAGAAAGGCGGTTAGTAAAGTATCCTATGAATATTGATTATAAATGGGGTTGACTAAAGATACCGTAGGGGGTATATTGTTTTGTGAAAAGGATAACAAAATAATAAATGGGGTGCTGAATATGTCAAAGAAAATACTTATTATTGGTGGTGTCGCTGGAGGTGCTACTGCTGCAACGCGTCTTCGTCGCTTAAGTGAAGATGATGATATCATCCTTTTTGAAAAGGGTGAATATATTTCTTTTGCTAACTGTGGATTGCCATATTACATCGGAGGAACGATCAAAGAGCGTGATAGCTTGATGGTGCAAACCGTGGAGGGTATGGAAAAACAATATTCACTTGATATTCGTAATTTTTCCGAAGTTACTAAGATTGATCCCGACCAAAATGTTGTTACTGTTCATAATTCTGAATCGGGTGAGACTTATGAAGAAAGTTTTGACGAATTAATCATTTCGACTGGAGCAAAGCCAATTGTTCCCAATATCAAGGGTTTGTCCGAAGCTGACAATGCATTTACTTTGAGAAATATTCCTGATATGGATCAGATCAAAGCTTATGTTACTGATAAAAATGTTAAAACTGCTACGATCATTGGTGGTGGTTTTATCGGACTTGAGATGATGGAAAATCTTAAGAAGATCGGCTTAAACGTCCAATTAGTCGAGATGTCATCGCAAGTAATGCCTAACTTGGATTTTGAAATGGCACAACAGCTTCACTCACAAATCAATCTGCACAATGTCAATTTATACTTAAATGATGGCCTGGCAGAATTTCAAAATAATGGTAAAAAATTAGTTTTGCAAAGTGGCAAGGAACTTGATACCGACATGACAATTTTGTCGATCGGAATCACACCGGCTAATGATTTAGCTAAGGATGCCAAAATTGAACTTGGTTTTAAGAATGCTATTAAAGTAAACCAGCATCTTCAAACGAACTATCCTAATATTTATGCCATTGGGGATGTTATCCAAGTACATAATTTAGTTGATGGTTCAGCAACCAATATCCCTCTAGCTTGGCCAGCAAATCGTCAAGGTCGGTTAGTAGCAGATATTATCAATGGAATTCCTGCTGAATATCCCGGAACACAAGGAACTTCGGTAGCAAAAGTTTTTGAATTGACTGCTGCATCAACTGGTGACAATGAAAAAACTTTACAACGGTTGGATATGCCTTATCACGTCATTCATATTCATCCAAATTCAAGTGCGGGTTACTATCCTGGTGCTAGCCCAATCAACTTGAAATTAATTTACAATGACGATAAGAAAATCTTGGGAGCACAAGCAGTCGGGACCAAAGGTGTCGAAAAGAGAATCGATGTTATTTCCACAGCCATGAGATTTGGAGCCAAGGTTGATGAATTAAGCTCAATCGAATTGTCTTATGCTCCACCATATTCAAGTGCCAAAGATCCGGTTAACATGCTAGGTTATGTTGCCGACAATGAAATCAATGGTCGGACTAAGACTATTGAATGGGATCAAGTTGATCAACTAGTTGATGAAAAAGCTACTATTATCGATGTCAGAAATGACTTTGAGCTAACAACGGGCAAGATCCCTGGTAGTAAATTAATTCCCCTCAATCAATTACGTAATCGTGTTAATGAACTGCCTAAAAATCAGACGATTTACGTATATTGTCAAGTTGGCCTTCGGGGCTACAACACCTCAAGAGTCTTAGTAAACGAAGGATTTGATGTAGTCAATATCGACGGCGGATTCAAGACTTATAAGAT
The DNA here is from genome assembly GCF_003946515.1 of Companilactobacillus zhongbaensis. Lineage (GTDB taxonomy): Bacteria > Bacillota > Bacilli > Lactobacillales > Lactobacillaceae > Companilactobacillus > Companilactobacillus zhongbaensis. Next base: position 13,311 of record NZ_RHOM01000041.1, read on the forward strand.
TGCTAAATATGAGATAAACAACAAACCTTTTCCTAAAGATGAAGATAAGGTAGCTAAAACTCCTAACGCGGATAATTTACAAACGTTACAAGTTGATGCTTGTGGTCTTCAATGTCCAGGTCCCATCTTAAAAGTTAAGCAACACATGGATAAAATGGATGATGGTCAAAAAATGGTAGTCAAAGCTAGTGATTTTGGATTTAGCGCTGATATCGAATCGTGGGCCAAAAATACCGGTAATAAGGTTCTTTCCAATGATATCGATGGCGATACAGTAGTTGCAACCGTTCAAAAAGGACAAGGTCAGGCTAAACCTGTAAAGCAAAATCCAGAATTAGCAGCCGAATTAGCTTTAAACGATGGTCAACTTCATGAAACCAAAGAAGGAGCAACCATGGTAGTCTTTGATGGAGATCTAGACAAGGCACTAGCATCCTTGATAATTGCTACTGGTGCAGCAGCAATGGGTAAAAAAGTTACCATGTTCTTCACATTCTGGGGCTTAAATGTCTTGAAGAAAAACAAAGTTAAGAAACACGGTGTAGCAAAGATGTTTGACATGATGTTGCCAAGTAATGCAGATAAATTACCACTTTCAACCATGAATATGGGCGGTTTAGGATCAAAAATGATAAAATCAGTTATGAAGAAAAATAACGTCGATCCACTTCCCGTAATGATCAGAAAAGCAAATGATCTTGGAATCAAATTCGTAGCTTGCACAATGAGCATGGGACTAATGGGCGTTAAAAAAGAAGAACTTTATAGTTTTGTTGAGTACGGTGGCGTTGCCACATATTTAGGTGACACAGAAAACTCCAACTTAAACTTATTCATATAAGTAGAAAGCAGGAAAATCATGGATACAGTTCGCAGTGAAGAAGAAACAAAGAAAATCATCAATAGATTAAGCCGGGCTGAAGGCCAGATCCGTGGAATTCAAAAAATGATCAGCGATGACAAAGATTGTATGGACGTAATGACCCAATTAAGTGCCGTAAGATCAAGCATCGACCGAGTAATGGGCATGGTAGTAGCCAACAACTTGAAAGATTGCGTAGAAAATCCAGAAGGTGACCCAGCAGCTCAATCGAAAAAACTCGAACAAGCTATCAACATGATCATCAAGAAATAAAAATTCACCCAAAGATCGGCAAGATGAATCGGATTTGAATGATGTCATAAACTTATATTTATTAATTGCTAATTAATGAAAATAAAATGTTAATCGATGATATCAACCAAGAAAAATCAACAAGATAAGTCCAAAGAAATCAAATTCGTAAGACTTAAAAAATTAGGAACAACAAATTAATCAAAACAGTTAACTACTATAAAACTAAGTACTGTATCCCCCACAAAGAAAAATTTATTGTACAAACCTAGGTTCGGTGGAGGGCGGAGGAAATTCGACCGTCAGCCATGAAATTTCACTTAGCGGTTTACCGCTTAGTGAAAGACCCAGCTTTGAAACAAGCGGGTGGTTTTCCCGATTGGTTCAAAGTGGCGTCCATGGCGTTCCGCGGTCGCAATTTCCGGAGCCCTCCACCGAACCGGCAGTGAACCGCAAACCAAACTACAACCACAATAAGGACCTGAAGCAACCAATGCTTCAAGTCCTTTTTTAATAAACTTTAAAAAATAAATAAAAAATAAATTATTTAGAATAAACACTTTATTTTCTGTATTCATAGTTTTAGTAATCTAACTAAAGGTTGAAAGATGAATATAACAAAATAACCCCGGCATACCGGGATTTTATTGTATAAAAATAGACATGAGCTTACTCATATCATTATAATTAAGGCGTCGAAACCAATTACAAAGGAGTATTCATGTCCATGTCTATTTTAC
>NZ_RHOM01000042.1 GCF_003946515.1 Companilactobacillus zhongbaensis
TTGAAGATGGGTTGGGTTTCTTTAAACTCCAACACCAGATCCAGCTTCTCTTGGACTGTATATTTACTTCTAGACATAAAAAAATCCCTTCATGAATATCAGATGAATTTATATTATTTCATCTGACAACCATAAAGGGATTATCGCAAAATTCAGTGAGCTGTTTTATTTTTTTAATATACAACGCTTCCGTCAACGTGAACATACAATGTATGACCAGCTTTGATCATGCCATTTTGAGCATCTTTCAAAGCAACGAATGTCCAATAACTGTTGCCATTTTCAGTTGGTGTGTAAGCTGTTGACTCCCAACCAGCATCACCATATTTATCAGATAAATAAGTTCTAGCTTGAGCAACACTCTTCAAATCAGTCTTAGCGCTCTTATTTGGCTTAGAAACTGTGGTAGTAGCATAAGCATCTTCAGAAACGCCTGAGTTGGCACTATTTACAGAAAATGCAACAGCAAACAATCCCAAAACTACCAAGACACCAGCAACTAACTTCTTAAAATTCATTTAAAATCCCCCGTACTTTTCAGAAAATATAAGTATTATAATAGACTGCATTTTTTGAAAAGTAAAGAGACTAATTTCTGAAAACGTTTTTTAAACACAGAGGGCGCAGCGAGGTTGGTCAGCTGCTGAGGATTTAGGGACTGTCGGCACCCAAGGTGCGGCAAAGCCGTGCCTGCCGCCAGTTTCTAAACCGGAGGCCGCTACCTCGCGGAGCCCGTTTTCAGATCCTTGAGGATAAAACATAAACACACTATCCAAATTGCAGCAAGTTTAGCTAACAATCATGGTTAGCACCCATTAAATACATGTAAATCAGCTCCACTACAACTTGTGTTAACCGGAGGCCGATGTGCTTCGGAGCGTGTTTCCACTATAAAATGGGCACGTTTGGTAGCTTTGAAGAGAACTTTGGTTCATCGGAAGTAAAGTTTGGCAATCTTAACACGGAGTTTGGTGATAATAAATAACAGTTTGGTAACCACGAAGTCTCCAAAACCCCCACCCCAAAATCCAAATACTACACATCCAAAAAAAATTCCCCTATAATTCAAACTAAACAAAAAAATACAAAGGTGAAAACATGAAAGATTCAAACCAACTAACCTACAACGAAAAAAAGCAAATAGCCAACCAATTCATCAAAACACGAGCAACCCTAGAAGATATCGACGAACTAGAAGATTTGATCGAGATCAGAAAGAAATCCCTAGTAGACTTCACTTGCGGCGATGGAAATTTAGAGTAAAAAAAATGCATTGAGAAGAAAAATCTCAATGCATTTTTTCGTAATTTTTATTAGCTTTCTGAAGCGCCTGAGTTTGCATCTACATCTACTGTTTCTGTAGCTGGTTCGTCAGCACTTTCGGAAGCTCCGGCACTAGCATCTGTATCTGCTGATGCACCTGCTTGAGAAGCTCCGGCGTTGGCGTCTACTTGGTTGTTAGGGTCATCTACTAGCATCTTACCTGTCATCTTGAGGTATGAACTAACGATTGGCCATAAGTCTAATACCCATTCGTTTACACCACGGTAGCTACCGTCTTCATCATGCATTGCTTTGTAATAGTGCATGACGTGTTTTGTAGCGTTGTTTCCTGGTACTGGCATTGATACTAAGTCTTTTTGGCCAGTACGCAATTGATGGATAACCCTCTTTACGTTAGGAATGGCACGTGGAGGGTGAACGTCTGTCATCTTGTCACCAACTTGATCTGGTGTTCTTGATGCCAACATCTTCTTGCCTTCCATTGTCTTGTTGTAATAGATGAATTGGTTGTTGTCGTCAACGTATGTCAATTCAATTGGCATGGTCTTTAGGAACCAGTTCAATTGGTCTACTGTTAACAAACCACGGTCTAATTTAACGTAAGCTTTGCCATCGACAGCATTAGTCTTAACAGCTGCTTGTTCGACCCAATCTTTAGCGTTCATATCAACATTAGTTACGGTTGTATCAACTGGATTGTTAGCTTCTAGGTCTTCTTGTTTCCAAGCATCGCTGTCTTCATTATCAACGTGGTTGATAACTTTAACGAACTTGAGGAATTTGTTAAGAGTTGATTGGATGAAGTCAATCGTACCCTTATCCTTTAGGTTGCCGTTTTCGTCGAAGGCTTCTTTGACGTTTCCTAGTAAGACTTCGTTACCAGGCAAGCAAATTGCGCCAACACCTGGTGATTCTAGGATCTGTCTTAAGTGCAATTGAGCTCTAGATGAACCTTGTGTGTAGTAACTTGCACCAACGATCCAAGTTGGTTTGCCTTCTAGTGGATGAATGCTATATGAAAGCCATTCGATCAAACTCTTCAAAGCTGCTGGAACTGTGTGGTTATGTTCTGGTGTAGCCAAGATCACACCGTCAGCACGTTTGATCTTGTTTGAAATGTATTGAAGTGCGTCACCGTCAGAGATGTCGTTGTCTTGGTTGAACATTGGAATGTCATTGATGTCCAAGATCTCAACATCTACTTGGTCGCTAAAATGTGTTGCGATAAATTTTAAAAGCATGCGGTTGTATGATTGTTCTGCAATCGAACCTGCAATACCAACTAATTTCATACTTGAATCCTCCTATTTGTTATCTTCCCAATTAAAGTTTCTTGCTTCTTCCATGTTAGCTGCAGTTGCGCCGCCTAATTGTTCGGAGATCCCTACGAACTTCAAAAAGTCTGCGAATAAGCCATCTAATTGTTTGATAGTATCTTTGTCTTTTAAGTTGCCATCGTCGTCAAAAGCTTGTAGTGAGTGACCTAGTAAAAATTCGGAACTAGGCATGATACGAGCTTTGATCTCTGGTGAATCTAAGATCTGACGTAATTGTGCTTGAGCACGTGATGAACCAAGTGAACCATATGATGCCCCTGTGATCATAACTGGCTTGTCAACAAATGGATGTTGTCCATATGATAACCAAGCGAGTGCACTTGATAGTGCTGCTGGGATCGAGTGATCGTATTCAGGTGTTCCTATGATAACACCGTCGGCTGCTTCGATCTTGTTAGCAAGCTCGATAGCATATTCAGGAACAGTCTTCTCAGGACTCTTCTTAAAAATTGGTAAGTCCTTGATCTCAGCTAATTCAATGTCAGCTTCGTCTTTAAAATGATTTTGCATGTACTTTAATAAATTACGGTTTGTTGAACTTTTTGAGTTGGAACCAACTATGGCGATAAACTTTTTCATTAAGTTATCCATCCTTTCAATCTTCGGTAAATATTCCTATATTATATATTTTAAATACATTCTTGTGATAAATCAATCAAAGTTTTTAAAACGGTTACATAATTTAGCTAAATAAGAGTGAATTTATCTCTCAATCCACTGGTAGTCTTGACTTCGTGGTCACGAGTAATAAAAATCGCTTCGATACCAGGTTCTTCCTCAATCAAGGCCATTCCTTTTTTGATGCCCTGATAAAATCCGATCGTCGACCAGATCTCACCGTCAACTGAACGGTCACTAACGATGGTCACGCTTGCTAAATTATTCGCAATCGGATATCCCGTCAGTGAATCGAACATGTGATGGTACTCTTTCCCATCAATAACGAGTTTCCGTTCATAAATGCCTGATGTTCCGATCGACTTAGCCGCCGTGTGCAAAATACCTAGCGGGACATTTCTTTTTTTAACGGGGTCTTGGATACCGATCTTCCACAACCGATCCGGTCGCAAACTCGGACCCACCAGCAAAATATTGCCACCAAGGTCAACGATGCCAGATTCAATGCCAGCTCGTTCCCAAAATTCCTTGACACGGTCGGCAATCCAGCCTTTAGCGATACCACCGAGGTCGATCTCCATGCCCTTTTCTTTCAAAAAAACTGAATGGTCTTGGTCGTTTAGTTCGATCTTCAACGGATCAATCACGCGCAGACGCTCCAAGATATCGCTATCTCGTGGCTTGTTTGCGCCTTTGAAACCGATCTTCCACAGCTTGACTAGTGGACCGATGGCAACGTTGAAGCCAAAATGCTTTTGACTAACACCAACGCCCGTCTTGATCAGGTCATAAGTGTCTTCAGCAACTGAAACTGGCTTGATCCCAGCGTTATGATTGATCGACATGACTTCTGATTCGTTGCGATTGACCGTCAGCTTATCCTCGTAGCGTTGGATCAAATGAAAGGCTGCATCCAGATCATCAGTCGTATTAGGCTCAGCCACGGACAGATTGACCACTGTTCCTAAGGCATAGTACTTCTTATTTATCATTCCCATTGGCAAGTCTTCCTAATTAAATTTTTTATATTTCACGTTTAATTTAACATATTACTTCAGCCTTGGTTAGGCTATTTGAGGACATTTTTCACAAATTGTTCAAATATGATTATATTTTTGAGTTATATTAATCTATGAGGAAATTTTTAAGGAGTGAAAAATATGTTTAAAAGTGTAAATTCCAACTGGGATGCAACTTACGATGTTGTCGTGCTCGGTTTTGGTGGTGCCGGTGCTACAGCTGCGCGTTTTGCAGCCGATAACGGCGCCAAAGTATTGATCGTTGATTCAGCTCCTGAAGGCCACGAAGGTGGTAACACAAGATATGCCGGTCAAGTTATCTCGACTGGTTCTGATCTCGATGATCTTCGCGATTATTACGATGATTTAGCAAAACCATTATCATATGACAAAGATTTGATGGAGACGTACGTTCAAGGTCTCTATGACATGCCTACTTTTTTAAAAAATTATTTAGGTGTTGAACCATTTATCATGACTGACCATCCTAAATCAGCTGTCTCCAAAGCTCTCGCATTCATGCGTCACGAGTACCCTGAGCTTCGCGGGCAAAAAACTCACGACTTAGTAGCCGTTCACGAAGGCGTGGCCGATTCTGCTTTGTGGAAAAACTTGCGTCAGCAAGTACTCGACCGTTCAGATAAAATCGATGTTTTGTACGAAACACCAGCCGAACACATTTACCAAGATCCTTACATCAAGTCAGTTATCGGTGTTGAGATCAAACGTGATGGCAAGTCATTAAATGTAAAAGCTAATAACGGTGTCGTCATGGCCACTGGTGGCTTCGAAAACAACCAAGAGATGATCGAAAACTATCTCGGCGAAACGAGTCTGAATCCGATCGGTTCTTTGTACAACAAAGGTATCGGTGTCAAGATGGCTCAAGATGTCGGTGCCAAGCTCTACAACATGGCAAACTATGAATCTTACGGCATTTTCCATGGCTTAACACCAAAGCCTGAAGCTGGTCAGCGTTCACAATTTCTTCCTTTCGACTGGCCTGCTTTCCACCAAGGCAGCTTGATGGTCGTCGGTGATGACGGAACTCGTTACTTCGACGAAAACGAAATGCACCGTCACGGTCACATCCAAAATCACGGCGAGTGGCGTATTCCTAATGCTCAATTGCACCCTTATGTCATTTTTGATGAGAAGAAATATCAAGAACTCAAAGCTGACAAAGTAGCACCTTATCCCGAATTTTTGAACTTGGTTGAAAAAGCCAAAGATCTCAAGGGACTAGCCAAGATCATGGGTGTTAAATCAAAGACTTTGAAGAACACGATCAAAGACTTCAATCGTTTTGCTAAAAAGCAATACGATGCAGCTTTCCATCGTGATGGCGACACCTTGACTGCTTTTGACAGTGACGGTCCTTATTACGCCATCGCCATGGTCCAAGGATTGTTGAATACTCAAGGTGGACCTGTCCACAATTCGAAGGCCGAAGTCTTAGATCCAGACAACAATGTCATCCCTCACCTATACGCTGCTGGAGAACTCGGTAGTTTGATGGGTAGAAAATACAACGGTGGTAGCAACTTGGCTGAGGACTTGATCTTCGGAAAAATCGCTGGTGAAAATGCGGCGACAGTTAAGGCGCAAGTTCAAGAACCAACTGATTCAACTGACGCTACTGCTGGTGCTAGTGAAAACTCCACTAACAACAATGGAACATTAGGTTCAGATGCTGTGGAGGAAAATTTTACAACAGCGAAAAACCAATTCATCGGTCGTTCCACAGCCGGAATGGGCAACGAGGTCGTCGTCCGCGTAACCGTTGGCGACAACAACAAAATCAAAGACGTCGAAGTGCTCAAGCAAAGCGAGTCGGAAGACTACGGGCAAAAAGCTATCGATGAGCTACCTAAGGCTATTGTGGCTCATAATGGTACTGATGTTGATTCTATTGCTGGGGCTTCTGCTTCTAGCCGTGCTGTCAAGGAAGCGGTTGATGATGCTTTGAAGCGGGCTGATGTTTAATAATATTTTTGAAGTCGAGCTTTTATTGAGTTCGGCTTTTTTTGTTTGGTGGAGGTTCATTGCCGGTTCTGCGGGGGTTCCGGAAATTGCGCTGTGGAACGCCATGGACCCACTTTGAACCAATCGAGCACAGCCCGCTCGCTTGTTTCAAAGCTGGGTCTTTCACTAAGCGGTAAACCGCTAAGTGAAATTTCATGGCTGACAGCGAATTTCCTCCACCCCCGCAGAACCTAAGGTAGTTTAAACATCATTTTTTGGGTGGGGATACGGTACTTATTTATTTTGTACAAAATTGCTGCTGTTTGGTTTTGCTTGTTTTACTTTTTTTCGTTCTAACGATTTTAGTTTCTCGATCTATCTGTTGAATTTTTGTTAGTGATATCATCGGTTGCTATATTTCTTTGCTTCGTTCACTTCTTGCAAATATTTGGGCTTATTTGATTAATTCTTTTATTTTCCTTTGTTTCTTTTATCAGAAAATTTTTTTATTTATTTTGGATTGATTGCTGTTAGTCTCTACCCTGCTTGGTTCTGGTATTTTTGTACCAAACCTGTCAAATATGACCATTAAAAAGTTTCTTTTCTCATTTTTTACAATGATATTTTTATATTTTTATATGTTAAAATTAATATGGAAAAAGAAGGGGGCTTGATTATGGCTGTTGATAAACGGATTGTTAAGACTGACAACGCCATTTTAGATGCATTTATTTCCTTGGCCCAAACTACGCCCCTTAAGAAGATTACTGTGACGGCTTTGGCTAAGGAAGCTGATATTAGTCGTAAGACTTTTTATGATCGTTATGCTAATTTGGATGAGTTGATCGATTCTTTGCAAAAGTATATGGCTCAGCGGTTTGAGGATTTGTTTATGTTGCCGATCAAGCACGAGCATATTCTTCGTGAAGATATTGTTATGGATTTTCTTGAATTCGCGGAAGATAATCAAAAATTATTGGCCATTTTGAAGCATGACTCGAATAATTTTCTTGCAGCTGCTATTAAACAAGAAGGTGATTCGATGGCCCGCTTTTTGGTTTCGGAACTTGATTTTTCTCCAGAGTCGGCCAAGACGATGGCACCATGGTTGATTACTTTTTACGTTGAAGGTTCCAACTATTTACTCGATAAATGGCTGTTCACCGAGAATGATCTGACTAAAGAAGATGTCACCCATTTATTCATGTTGCTTTACAAAGATTCAATTTTTATGATGCAAAAAAAGAGATAACGTTCAAACCCAGTATGACGTCATCTCTTTTTTATAAATGTATATAGAAGGAATTGAACCTTCATCTATCCCAATTAGGCTACTAGTAAAACACACCACAATTGGGTGGGAAACATGGATCCCAGAAAATCCATGGCATTACTGTTTTATCCATAGTAACAACTACGATCAGTATACTACACAGAGTCCGGTTATGTAACATTTTTTCAGCATTTTTTATAATTATGTTTATTATGTGATTTAAAAATTAATTTTGGAAAAATTTTTGAGAATTATTTGAACCGGAATTGCTTGTCCTAGTTGATGTTGGACTAGTTTAAAATGTGAGAATTATTAGCAAAAAAAGATTTTTTTTAATTTATTACTTTACAACTGAGAAAAAAATGCTAGTATAAATTACATCAAGACAAAGACGTGAAGAAAGAGGAGTAGGATTTTTCGATCTGACAGTGAATCGGGAATGGTGAGAACCCGACCAGATGAGATTTATCTGAAAAACACTTTCTAGTTTCTAGCCGAAATGAGTGATCAAATTAAGCTTAGACGTGAGACCGAGACGTTATCATTCGGTGGAGTATGTTAGTACTCTTATTAAGGTGGCTTACTTTAGGGTAAGCAAACTGGGTGGTACCGCGAAAAGTCTTTCGTCCCTTTTATAGGGATGGAAGGCTTTTTTTATTACCTTCTTTTCTATCAAACGTCATTGTTCAAAAATTTTAAAGGAGAGTTATCATTATGCATATTATTAAGCCAAAGGACTACCAACCAAAATTAACAACTAAACAAACACAAGCAGCAATTCGTTTCATCCGTGAAACATTCCAAGATGAATTCGGCAAAGAATTGAACTTGTCACGTATTTCTGCCCCAATGTTTCTTGAAAAGGACACTGGATTAAATGATAACCTTAACGGTGTTGAAAAACCCGTTTCCTTTGAAATGAAAGACATGCCAGGAAAAACTATCGAAATCGTTCACTCATTGGCTAAGTGGAAACGCTGGGCTTTGAAACATTACGACTTCCAACTTGGCGAAGGTCTATACACTAACATGAACGCCATTAGAAAAGACGAAGACCTCGACAACTTCCACTCTATCTATGTTGACCAATGGGACTGGGAAAAAGTTATTACTAAAGAAGATCGTACTAAGGAAACTTTGGAAGCTACTGTAAGAAAGATTTTTAAAGTTATTAAGCATATGGAACACGAAGTTTGGTATAAGTTCCCTGAAGCTGTTCATCACTTACCAGACGAGATCCACTTCGTAACTTCTCAAGAACTAGAAGACAGATGGCCTGACAAGACACCTAGAGAACGTGAAAACGCCATTGCTAAAGAATTAGGCTGTGTCTTCATCGAACAAATCGGTGGTGCCTTGAAGAGTGGTCAACCACATGACCTTCGTGCCCCTGACTACGATGATTGGAAACTAAACGGTGATATCATGTTCTGGTACGAACCTTTACAACAAGCTATCGAAATTTCATCAATGGGTGTTCGTGTTGACGCTAAGTCAATGATGGAACAACTTAAGGTCCGTGGCGAAGAAGCTAGACTTGAGTTGCCATACCACAAGATGATCATGAGCGAGGAGCTACCATTTACTATCGGTGGTGGTATTGGACAATCACGTTTGTGTATGTTGTTGCTTGGTAAGGCTCATGTTGGTGAGGTTCAAGCTAGTGTTTGGCCTGATGAGTATATTAAAGACTGTGCTAAATATAACATTCATATTTTGTAATATGTTTTTGGTTTAAGCTGCTGACTTTTTGTTGGTGGCTTTTTTGTTTTGATTTGTGTTGGATAGTGGTGGTAATTTGTGTGGTGGTTCACTGCCGGTTCCGGGGCGGGGCGCTATATGGGACTGGAACGCTGCGGACCCACTTTGAACCAATCGAGCACACCCCGCTCGCTTGTTTCAAAGCTGGGTCTTTCACTAAGCGGTAAACCGCTAAGTGAAATTTCGCGGCTGAGCCCATATAGCGCCCCGCCCCTCCACCTAAATAGTGCTAGCAATCATCCCTTTTTTGGGGGTGTGGCCGATTTTTATTGTGTAAATTGGCGATTTGTCCTGCCCTATTTTTTTCGGTCTATCTCAGGTTTCTTCCTGATGGTAAGTTCAAAAGCAAATACAAAAAGGAAGAATCCTCTTGTCATTTTTTGCTTTATTCTGGTCTTTTTCTACTTATTTAATTACTGCTTGTTTCTTTTTCATCTGTAAAATCCAGTTTGATTTGTTGGGAGCCTTTGTGGTGATCTAATACTTTTTGGACTGTGTATTCGCTTTTTATTATTTGGTCTTTGTCTAGGTATTGTCTTGTTTGTAGTTTTACTTTTAGTAAGTCTGTTGAGCCGAATTGGTCTAGGTTTTTTTCTACTGTTTTTAAAAACTGCTCGTCTGTTATGTTGGCGAAGAAGGTGTTGCTTCCGGAGGAGAATTTCCATTTGCCGTGTTCGAAAGCTACATTTATTATTTGTAGGTATACTTCATTTACTGTTGTGTCTAGATTGCTTTCTTTTACTTCCGGGACTTCGAATTTGTCGTAATCGTTCTTGGTTATCGTGATTGTTTGACTTTTTTCATGGTAAATTTCCATGCTGTCTATTCCGTCTTCTTTTAGTGGGGCTATCATATCTCTGGCATTCTTTCTGACTGTTACGTTTTGGTAGGCTTCTAATGATTTTGTGGGAATGATAATGGTTGATTCATCGTCTAGTGTGATCTTAATTGTGTCTCTTTCGACTTTTTCTTGCTTTTTTAGCTTTCTCTTGCCGACGAACTGGATGAATTTGATTAAGCCGATGAAGGTCGTGCCATAAGTTGTTAGGGCTAGGATGGCATTTGATCTGTCACTATTTAATAGCGATACTGCTTTGTGGAAAAAATCAGTTGCTAAGGCCATGTCAATAATGAATGACCCTTTACTCGTTGCTTTAACGTTTAAGGATATTTTTTCGTCTAAATTATTACTCATATCTTGGATGTTGGTAAATAACTCCGACAGCGCTAATAGTGATGGGCCTAAATCTCTGACGGGTATCGTATTGTTGTCTAATGATTTTCCGGAATATTTGATTTTGATATCGTAAGTGTCCATGGCAACTTCCTCCTTTCTTATTTAAATTACGTATTTGCACCTAGTTTTACTGCTGCAAAAAATATTTTACACAGATTATTTAGAAGTGGTTTAAATTAGGGTGAATTCCGTCATATAAGAAAAAAATCAGGACGTCTTCGACGTCCTGATCAGTTACTCAAGGTAGCTATTCTTTTTTCTATTGATTCATAAAATTAGTACTGTTAAATCTTAAACAATTACTCAAAAAATCGCCTTGATGCACTTGGTAATTTCCTTGACGGATCATATAGCAAGGTCTTTGGAAGATTTGATCTGATTGCATTGTTTCATTGTTTGTTCTTGCTTTTTGTTGCATTTGATACTGCTGATTTTGTTGCATTGTATCGTTGTTGATCCTTGCTTGCTGGTTCATTCGATACTGTTGACCTTGACCCATTTGGCCCCGTCTTTGGTTACCCTGGTGCATTCTTTGTCCTGTACCATCACAGCGGCCTGGTTGGTTGGCCATTCCTGAACCGTCGCATGGTCTTGCTGATGCTGTTGCTGGAGCTATTTGGATGGCTCCTATTGCTAATGTTGCGCTTAAAAATATGCTGTAAAAGAGTTTTTTCATTTCTAGCCCTCCTATGCAATTTTTTTGTTAGCTACCATCTTAAGTATATCAATTATCAGGCGATAACTCAGCTTGCTTTTTAAAGTTCACTTAAATATTGATATTAATCAATCACAATTAATGTTACATCAACTAAAATTTGTTATACTATTCAATACGAAAAAAGGAGGATTTCATGCAAACTATAGATCAAACTAAAGCCACTGGCTTGGCGCGTTTCACTTCTCTAGTGTACTTGTACACTGGACTAGGAGTTGCATTTTGGATGCTTGCTGCCAATGCGATGGCTCGTAATGCCGCATTCTCAAACATGGTTATGTCGGGAATGAGCAAGCACCCATTCATTTTCTCCATCGCTATTTTGGCAGTATCGATGGGCTTCATAACTATGGCAAGTCGTGCTGCAACTAAATCATACTTACTGACCTTTATCAGTTACGTATTCTTCTTAGCTGCACTAGCAATTTTCGGTTTACCGATTTTCTACTTGTATTCAGCCAAATCGATCATCCAAACTTTGACGGTAACATCAGTTATCTTCATCGTTGCTTCGGTCACCGGATTCGTAACGAAGAAGGACTTAACTTCTTGGGGTAGAACATTGATGATCGGACTAGTTTCCGTTATCGCCGTATCATTGATCAACATCTTGTTATTCAAGAGTTCAATGGTGGCCTTATTGGTAAACATCGCCGTTGTCATCGTCTTCTTGTTCTACATCGCCTTTGATGCTCAAAACATCAAACGCATTTATGCTCAAGCACAAAATTCAGAAAACTTGGGTGCGATTGCCCTAGTTGCTTCGATCAGCTTAGTATTAGACTTCATCAACATTTTCATCAGTCTCTTATCTATCTTTGGCGACAGCAACTAACAAACTTTTTAAAAAGCCGTGATGCAAACAATTTCGTTTGTACCACGGCTTTTTTGTTATAAATAATATTTTAAAATGTTGTCCAACTGCTCTTCATCTAAAAAGCCGGCCACAGCATATACCGCGGCTCCATCTTTTTCCACGACTAACGAAGGGGCTGAATAAACATCGTACTGCTTGATCACGTCAGTGTTATTGTCAGCATTGACTTGGTAAAAGTTAGCCCCATGATAATTCCGTGCAGCTTTTTCCAAGATCGGTTGTTGCGTGTAACACTGGGCACACCAGTCATTATTGAAACTGATCACGTTGACGCCAGAAAGCTTGCGCGTTGCATAATTTTCGCTCGTTAATTGCTCTAACATAATATCACCCTAATCTAACGGAATGATTTCATTGTAACAATCGCGAACCGATTTGATAAAAAATTTGATTTGGAATCAAGCATCCAACACATCGGAGATCCAATGGCCGAACTCGCCTGCTTGATGAATCTGCTGATTATGGACGACTTCTATCGGGATCAATTTAGGATATTCCATCAAAATTTTTACCTTAAAGCCATCACCTTCAGGCTTGAATTGATAACGAATAGCCCCAATGATCGTCTTATTGGAAAGGCGCATCGTACCCGCAATTTGAATAGGATAATCCTGGCTAGCTTCAGACTGCACCCCTTGCAGGTCATCATAGTGAATAAAATAATGTTGTGGCACAACGGTACCACCACTGATCTCAACGATCTCTTGAACATTTTCGCCCGACTTGCGAAAAATATAATGATCCGGTGAAGCATCTAGGTTTAACCGCATATTTAGGTCATTATTAGTCTGCATGATACTGAAGATCTTCTCAGCTACATCATCAGCCGACAGATCACTTTCAGGCACAAAGACCTCCGTCGTGCTAAAGCGCCTTTTTCCAGCAGACATCTTCTCCGCCACCATCAAAGCAGCATTACCCAGATCATATTTCGACTTCAAAGCCTCCCGCAGCTTATCCGGTTCGATCGTCAACTTCACCCGAGTGATCTCCTTATCGAGCGCATGAATATTTTTCGTCTTGATCCATTGCGAAACCTCATCTTGAAAGTGGATCCCATAAACATTAGTCAAAACCTTGTGAGCTCGGACCAACCGCTTAAATTCCCACTGCAAGATCCGCTCAAAAGAAACTTCCTTGTTATCAATTGTAAAAATCATTCGATCAGTTTTAAGCATGAACCCATCCCCCATGAAATCACAATTACTACAATTATTATTTAAGCACTAACTCCTCATGATGTAGCACCATTTACTCAAATTCTATCAAAAAAACTGCTGAAGAGTGAAAATTTCAATATTTTTTTCATAATAAATTTTAAAAATGATTTGCGAAATGATTTTTTATTCGTATGGTAAAATAATATCGTCATGTTGTTATTGGGATTTCTAGGGAGAAAGTAATGAAATTCCAACTTAAAGATTTAAAAAGCAAGAAGGCTATCGCGATTATTATCGTGGTAGTTGCAATTATCGCAGGATTTATGTTTTACCGTAATTACAAAGCTCAAGATTTTCTGAAGGATCTCAAAGTTGAATATACTGGTTACTCGGACAATGGGATGGCCGCGGTGACCGATGATGGTTCATTATCATCATTTAAAAAGGTAGCTAAGTACGAAGCTAAAAAAGCTCACTTCGATTCTTCCGCTGCCAAAACTGTTATCAATTCAGCAAGCACCGTGGACGAACTTAGTTCTGGTGAAATTTTTGATTCAATGAAACTTCAAGATCCTGTCGATGCAGAAGTTTATGCTCATCATATGGCGAACACAAACATTGAATTATCTAAAAAGACAAGATTGAAAAACGGCGACAAAATAACAGTTTCAATCAAAGATAATAGTGTTGACCCTTATTTTGACACAAAGACAAAGCAGTTAACTGTTAATGGAATTAAAAAAATCGATATAGTTTCAGTTCAAAGTTTTAAAAAGTATCTAACAATCACAGGTGGTGGAACCAATCATCACTCGACCGTTTACGTAGGTGTGAAAGACAACAGCAAACCAAAAGTCTCTCCTGAAGATGGAGCGTTATCAAAAGTTTTCAAGGTGACATATAATAAGCCATACTCAAATGGAGACAAATTTTCTGCTTATGAAAAGAAAATTGCTCATGTGCTGAATAATGAATATTCATATAGACACGGTATTAAATTTGTTGGACAACCAAATAAGAAGATTACCTTATCTGTTACAGGATTAGAGAATAATAAAAGAACTGCAAAAAATATACATGAGGTTAACCAAAAAATTCTTGATAAATACCAAGAAGAAAAAGACGATAGTGATCCAAATGATTTACACTTAGTAGGTGCAAATTGGGATCCTGATGAAAATGGATTAGCAATGATTTATAAAGTCAAAAGCAATGAGTATTACGTCTCAATCATCGTAGATCTTAAATTCAAAGATGGCATCTTAACTTACGATGATGAACCATTACAAGACAGTGATGACGCTTTTGACTATAGCCAATCGATACCATATAGTGACTCCTCATTAACGGATAAAAATTGGAAAACTGAATTGGATACTTCTGAAAGCACTATAGACTTTAATATTTAACTAAAAAGACGATTATCGCAAAATGCGATAATCCCTTTATGGTTGTCAGATGAAATAATATAAATTCATCTGATATTCATGAAGGGATTTTTTTATGTCTAGAAGTAAATATACAGTCCAAGAGAAGCTGGATCTGGTGTTGGAGTTTAAAGAAACCCAACCCATCTT
>NZ_RHOM01000043.1 GCF_003946515.1 Companilactobacillus zhongbaensis
GACACCCTTGTCCTCAGCTCGTGATTCCGACTACTACGGCTCACAGTGGACTTTCACCACCTAGTTAACGCCCATGCCGAGCGCACCCAAATTTTACTTGGCAATTTATTGCCTAGTAAAAGACCGAGTTTTGAGATGTCCGAGGTGGGTTTCCTCGGATAGCTCAAAATCGTGTCGGCAGCGTTCCAGCGGCTGTATCCCTGGGCCCTGGAGTCGGCAGTGAACGCACACCCAAACTACTACCTCTATCCAAACACTCACCAAAAATCACCAACGACTACCAAAGTAAAACGCCACTGTCCGCGCTACTCTCTCACATCAAGTCTTCAGATAACAAAATAACCGCATAAAAACAATCAAGGGGGAAACATCATGCTACAATCACTAATCCAATCAAGCTTCGCAGCCGGAATCATCTACGGTGCAGTAATCATAGGATCAATCACAGTACTAACAGTACTCTTCAACAAATTCAACCACCAAGCAAAATAAAAAGACTAGCTGAAAAACAACAGCTAGTCTTTTTTAATATCATTTAACAGAACCATGGTTCAACCGAGAAGCAGCATGATGCGAATCAATCGAAGTCTTCAACGACTCATGCAAACCATCCTTCTTCTCATCATCAGAAGGCAGATTCTCCATATCGCGTTCCATCTCAGCTTCAACTTCTTGCTTAGGACGCTTAGAATCACGCACGAACAAGGAAATAACACCGTAGGCGATCTTGGCACCCATCAATGTGATCATTGAACCGAGTAAGATAATGATGATCCCGATAACAGTTCTAGGCAACAAAGCCTCGCCCAAAATAAAGAGTGACAAGATCGGAGCAAGCGCTGGTTTGACTAAGAAGATCAACGAAGCTTGGACTACGCCGACTTCGTCCATAGCGACAAAGTACAAACCAAAGGCAGCACCTGTGACCAAGACAGAGATGTACAGGATCAACGGTAATGTTTGTAAATTGATTCCTTGGAAGAAAGGAATGTTAACGAATTCGCTATAGTTACTTGGAATAAAATTGGCAAGTGGTGTGTGACTCAAACCCATTAAGACACCGAGTTCTCCGGCACCAAATAAAAACGAGAAACAAGTCATTGCCAAGGCATTAATACCGATTTTATGACTTTTGACACGTGACATCACACCGTATACCCCAAAGAGGATCGATGAGATCAATCCCAAAGTAATACCCACAGGATTCTTCAAGTTGAATGGATTGATGATGACCAAAAGTCCAATCAAAGTTAAAACTAAGGCAAAAATATTTGTTCTAGATAATTTTTCGCGTAAAAAGATGAAGCCGATGATCAATCCGAAGATCGGATTAGCACTCAGCATAATGGCCACGATCGAAGCATCGGTCAATTGGATCGATAACTGATAAAGTGACATACTCAACACAACGATGACAAAGCCGGTACTGGCAAAACGCCAGAAGTCCTGCTTTTTCAGCAGTACACTGTGTTTACGCAAATATGACAGGGCGAATGGAAATAGTGCCAAGCCCCCTATTAAAAATCGGATAAAATTCAATTCGACCGGATTGAATGTGCCCCCAGCAATCTTCAAAGCGATTTCCATCGAACTGAAGAGAAAAGTCGGTATAAGAATTAATAGTATCGATTTTAGTTTCAAAACGTTAATAGCATCCCCAATTTCATAGTTATATATAGTAGTCTACTCCCTATTGCAACTTATTTCTAAAAATTCGACAAAACATTTCCATGAAAACGTTTTATTTTGCTATACTTAGAGTTAACTTTAACAATTGGAGAGCTCGCCATGTCAAAAATCATATCGTTGATCACCCTATTGTTCGCGGCGATAACTTTTTTCTCATGCTCTAACGAAAGCAAGGCTGAAGATAACTACGATAAAAGCATCCCTGCAGATACAAATATTGGATATTACATCTATGAAGACAAAGAATATTTGACACAAAATCAAGTCGATAAGATCAATAATATGAATAAAAAGCTCCACAATGACGAAAATATTACCTTAGTTATCGTTGACCACATCCCTATCGAAGACTATTCGGGAGCAACTTATTCATCTTTGACAGACGAAGACCAGCGCAAATATTATTTTTCGACTTTGATCGACAAATTCAAACATGCAGACTACGAACGGGAGTCGTTTGACGATGATAAATTTTTCGGTGACCTTTCCACGGGCTGAAACTTTATTTTGCTATCCCTCAAAGATAAAAAGGTTTATTGGGAGCCATCTAGCGATACTAACCGTTATTTAACTGACTACAAATTTTGGAAACTCAAGTTTTGGCTCGAACCAGCCTTGCATTCTTTCGACAGACAGCACCAGATCGATGCCGTGCTTCAATTAACGGAGAAATTAGGTCAGGAGGTCGAACCTTTTGCCGCTGGTTATCCTGACAAAGAAAGTGCCTCATTTGAAGATATCAATCAAAAGGTAAACGGGGTAAAGTTTTTCTTCAAAGCATTCTTCTTACTATTAATCTTTTCTGGCGTGTTATCGCTCATCTTTGCACTCATTTTCTCAACCACCAGCTTAAAAACCATTTTATTCTTAACCATGTTTGATCGAAATAAATAAAAAAACGACGCATAAACGTCGTTTTTTTAATTCGTTTAACCTTTTGATTTCTTCCAGAATAAATACTCGCTACCAATAATAAATAAAATGATCACACCTACCACTGACTGCAAGAAACTATCATTCTTGTCGTTACCAGTCTGTGGCAAATCACCGGTTGAGCGACTTGGGAAGACTCTCGAACGAAAGCTGTCATTGTCAGACGAGGCATAATAAACGGGTTTTGCTTTGGCGCTTACTGGTGGATCACCGATAACGATCGGGTCCCCAATAAAAATAGCATTTTGGACTTTGTGAGTATTACCAGTATTATTGTCACCCGAGTTAGTTGATAAATCGGGTAGAACGGGTTGTCCTGCAGAAGGATCACTCGGATCCACTGGATCTGGAGTACTTGGATCGACAATTACTGGTGGATTCGTAGGATCAGGGTCAGTTGGATCTACTGTTGCCGGTGGATCTACTGGATCGGGATCAGTTGGGTCGACCGTTGTTGGTGGGGCCACTGGATCGGGATCAGTTGGATCAACCGTTGCTGGTGGGTCCACTGGATCGGGATCAGTTGGATCGACCGTTGCTGGTGGGTCCACTGGATCGGGGTCGGTTGGATCGACCGGTTGCGTCGTTGGTGGATCAAGATTGGTTACCGAAACTGTAGCCACTTTTCCACCGGTGATCGTAAACGGAAATTTTTGATCATTTAAAGTGTAATTTGGTGGTGTTTTTGTTTGGACAAAGTAATAATTTCCTGCTGGTAGAGCAGTAAGATTGATCTGTCCTTTAGAATCAGTCGTCAAATTAGTTTTAACAACTTTATCGTTATTGTCGTACAAGTCAAAAGTTGAATTAGTGATCGGAGTACCATCTTTAGCATTAGTATTCGTCAAGATGACACTACCTTGATCTACTTCACCATTACCGGAGCCAACACCACCCCACTCGATCTTATGACTAGATGAAGTCGAAACTCCCCCACCTTGATCACAAGTCATCGTGACATCGTTATCCCAGCCAACATTTTGAGCTGAAGCATCGGGAGCAACTTGGGCGGTGTATGTCAAATTGACAGCCGAATAAATTTTAGCAAAGGACATCTTGATCGTATTGCCAGAAACGGAAACTATCGGTGTGATAACTCCAGTGTTAACGAATTGACCATTAGAATAATATCCTGTATTGGCGACAATTGAATTAGGCACAAAAGTTTGACCTGGACCCATCGTATCAACTAACGTCACGTTAGTCAGTTCTTTTCCTGATGAATCCAAAGCGATATTCCACGTCAGTTCATTAGGAGCGTTTTGAGCATCATACCCACTGATCCAACCGTATTTATTGACGGAAAAATTTTGTTCACTACCATCTGTTTTCGTACCATTAACATAAAACTGCAATGTACCAGAACGATTTTCCGTATCGGTAGTAAACTCCTGACTAAACGTTAGAGTACCAACTTGGGCACCCTTACTAATAGCAAAAGTACCAACCGAGTTCCCAGCATTATCTTTGATCGGAACTTGCAAATTTGAATTAGCGGCAACATTACTAGGCAAAGTAAACGTAGCAGTATCACCACTAGCAATTTGCGTAGTATTAGGGATCGACCATTGATAACTCAACGAAACGGTCTGCCAATCAGGGATCGAAGTTGCGTGGTCGATATTCTTACCATTTAGATCAGTGATCGTTGCACTAGTCGAATCAGCACCACTGATCGTAACCGCCGTTGCCTTTGCTTGATCAACTTGAAACAAGGCAATCGTCAGCGTCGCGAAAAATATAGTAAGCATAGAAATAACATTAACAATTTGTCGATGTTTCATGTAGAGCCTCCTGAAAAAAGGTTTAATCAATTAACCAATACCAATTATAAATAGTCCCTACTAGCAGAAAAATCATTATTCACATAAAAAATTTTCTGAATTCAATATTTTATTTATACCATCCACTAAAAAAGCAGATATTCATATTTCAGAATATCTGCTTTTTGAAAAACTAATTATTTGTCAAAATGACGAACTTTGAACATGATCAACGACATAGCAATCATGATGACAACAACTGCTGCAATCAATCCAAAGATACTATTGGACCGATTACCAGTTTGAGGTAATCTGCCACCAGTCAAGTAACTATTGGATGGATATTTCGAAGGAGTTGTTGATGGATATGTTGCTGGATAACTAGGACTTGTTGAAGTCGTTGTGCCAGGCAAGCCTGGTAAAACAGTTCCTGGTTGCGAACTAGTATCTTCACTAGGTTGTGATGGTGATGTAGGAGTCGTTGTGCCTGGTTGTTCACCATTAGCATTTTCATCAGGTGTTGATGGAGTTGTTGGACTAGTTACGTCCGGTTGTTCTTCATCATTATTTTCATCAGGTTGCGATGGAGTCGTTGGAGTAGTAGTACCAGGCTGTTCTCCATTGTTATTTTCATCTGGTGTTGAAGGTTCATTTGGTTCTGAAGGTTCCGTTGGTTCTGAAGGCTCTGATGGTTCTGATGGTTCTGTTGGAGTTGTTGGTTCCGTTGGAGTTGTAGTACCTGGTTCTTCAGGTAATACAGGTGCTTCAGGATCAACAGGTGGTTCAACGATTGTTGGTGGAACAACATTTGTTGGTGGTGTATCGACCATTGCATTGTATGCTAAAACATTAGTTATCTTATCAGATTCAACAGTGAACTTGATAGGATCACTATTTGCTTCATAGCCTTCCGGTGCTTTAGTTTCAACTAGTGAATATTCACCAGGAGCTAAATCATCGATTGGAGCCATACCTTGTTCATCAGTTGTAATACCTGATGCAATGACCTTACCAGTAGAATCTAACAAATCATAAACAGCACCGGCAAGTGGTTCATGAGTTTCAGCAGAGAGCTTGATCAAAACTGCTGTACCAGTATCTGGCTCAGGTTCATCTGGATAAGGAACATTTACTGCCGAAACTCTAACAGGTTCTGTTTGTCCAGCGGTAATCGTGAATGGAACTTCATTATTTGCACTAGGTGCATAACCTATTGGAAAATTGGTTTCAACAAAACTGTAATCACCAGGTGCAAGGTTATCAACAGCAATTTGACCATTTTGATCAGTAACTAAATTAGTTTGCAAAACGTTACCGACTGCATCAAGAAGTTCAAATGTAGCACCGGCTAAAGGTTTATTAGTCGTACCATCGAGATTATTCAAAATGACACTACCATTTTGAACATCTCCGGTACCAGTACCAGAACCACCCCAGTTGATGGTGTGACTAGCATCTTCAGTGACTTCAGAGGATTGCAATGTAACGTTGTTATCCCAAGAATTTACTTGGTTGGCATCAGCTGCTGGAACTTTTACTTGATAAGTCATATTAACTGTTTGGTTAACATTACCAAATACAAAAATAATTTGTTGACCTTTGATCAAAACACTTGTTGGTTGAATAGTACCAGTTGAAATGAATTGACCGTTCAAGTAGTAACCAGTATTGGCAACTACTGAGCCATCAATATAAGTTTGATTTGGACCTAAAGTATCAACAATTTTTACATTAGTTAAATTTGAAGCTGGATTATTAAAAGCTACATTCCAAGTTAATTCGGTTGGACTTTCATCTAACTTTGCTTGATTTGGAATCCAGCCATTTTTATTGAGAATGAAATCATTGGGGTTGGTATCAGTTACAGTCGTACCAGCACCAGTGAAGGTTAAAGTGCCTGAACGATTTAAATCAGCTTGGCTAGCATTACTATTAAAAGTCAAAGTACCAGTGGAAGCACCTTTTGCAATATTAAAAGTACCAACGATTTCACCGGTTGTTGATTTTACGGCAAAACTCAAATTAGTATTGGGTGCAACATTCCCCGGTAAAGTAAACTCTGCGGTATCCCCTGCATTAATAGGGATGCCATCAGCGATAGAAAACTTATAACTAACATTAACCCCTTGCCAGTCATAAATTGTATCTGTAGGTGAAGCTGTACCACCTGTGGTGTACGTCATAGATGCATCAGCGGCGGTGTTTCCCGTAATCGGGACGACGGCAGCTTTAGCACTCGAATTCAAAGCGTTAAAGCTAAATACCGCAAGTAACACTGCGATTGTAGATAAAAGTATCATCTTGATCTTGTCTCTCATACAATCATCTCCTATTCATAACTTCTTAGCCTTACTTCGTTCAACCATATTGTAAGACCAATTAGCCATCTAACTAAACAAATATGACTAACTAAATATTCATAAATAGGATCAGATTTATTATAAATTATTCATCTGTGACAGGAAGCTTTTTTACAAAATGATAAGTAATCATTGAAATAATTAAAATACCGATAGTGATTGCAGCATGAACGATAGTCAAAGTCGTGTAAGTTGCTCCATGAACAGTCGGATTGAAAAATGACAAAACATTAATATTCAAAAAATAACTCAATAAATATACTAATGACATGTAAATCAGTTGCTGCGAAATGTTACCGATACTAGACAGTTGATATTTGACCAAAAATGCTCGTTCACCATCTAAATTGGGACTACTGTATAGCGACCGATTCAACAAGGTATTGTCCGCTCCAACGAAGACAGCCGCTAAAAATAGCCCTAGAAAATAAATTGGTACGAAATTGAACAGCGTCAACAGCATCCCAACGAACAAAGTTGGATAACGATACTGCGGAAATTTTTTCAATAACATTGGTCCGCATTCAAATCCTAATAAATAAACCACAAAGATCAAGACAGTAGCTTCAAAATGGAAGCGCAAAGTACTATCAAAAGTCGAATACAGCAACAAGAAATTCATCACGATACCACGATTCAAGGCTCCCAAACTAAGCGGAAAAATCTTCTTGTGGATGCCCAGTTGGACGTAGATCAATGATCCTAAGATCACCGCTGCCAAGATGCACATAATCAGATCGAGGTGATGAGAAGTAGTCTTCAATCGAGAATATCTGATTGAGAAAACTAAGACGACCAATATCGTCAAATAGACCAAGTTCAAGATCAACTTGCTAGGATGAACAAAATTAGCTTTGAAATCCTCTTCGTGATAAAAGTCGATCTCGTTTTTTAAATAAACGCCCCCGAACCATGCGAACAAGAATAAAAAGGCTAACAAGATGAAAGCCACAGCCATCGCCTTGAATTTCATCGCCACGAAACTGACGACTAACAATAAAATCATGGCAATCAATGAGTACAACCAGTGTTGCTTAGTCATCGTGAACTCATTGTCCAATTGACCCCGTGAACGGATTGTTAAAAAGTAAGGCCAGATCCAACTGGATGCCAGTCCTAACAAGATTCCGCCAAGAACGCCAAAGAAAATGTGGTCAGCAAATAGCATCGAGATCGAGCCGAGCACGCCGAAAATACTCGAAACGTTCATCATCTTGATGGCAGAACGTTTGATCTGAGCTGTCAGCAACATTCCGATACATCTAAAGGTATAAAGCATCAAGAACGGCAACACAAAGACTGGCTCCGTTTTATGAATGTTGTATAACATCAAACAATAAAAGTACGGGATAAAAACGCCAGCATTAGCCAGCAAATTTAAAACTCCAACCGAAAAATACTGAAATAATTTTTGCATTTTTTGAACTCCTCACCTTAATACTCACATTGTAAACAAAAAAAACAGTTAAATCACGTCTACACCACTGAAATCACTCGATTCTGGCGAAACTTCATTAACTGTTTAAATATGACTGATTTTAAGCGAAAGCGTTCAAAACATTCCCGACTGTTTGTTTAACATTATTCGACCTCGTCAACAAACTAATAAAGGCTGCCCCGGATGCTCCGGAATTTTGCAGTTGATGGACATTTTCGGCAGTGATACCACCGATAGCCACGATCGGTACACGACTTTCTTGAGACAGCTGTCTGAGTCCGAACAGTCCGATCGGAGCGACCGCATCATCTTTAGAAGACGTCGGAAAAATCGGACCGGCACCAATGTAGTCAATATCCTTGATTTCATTGGCGATCTTAACTTGTTCGATTGTTTGACAAGACAATCCAATGATCATATTAGGATCAGCCTTGGCGATAACATCGATGATATTCATATCTTTTTGCCCCACGTGGATACCATCGGCTTTTAACTGATTAGCTAACTCAACATCATCGTCAACGATAAAAGGCACCTTCTCAGCTGAACAAATATCGCGTAGCTTTTTGCCCAGATCCAAACGTTCTGGAGCAGTCAATGTTGAAGCTGCTTTATCCCGATACTGGAACGTCGTAATCCCAGCATCAATGGCATTTAGGAGTAATTTCTCAAAGTTTTGACCAACTAGATCTTGCGTACCGCAAACAAAATAAGCTTTTAAAAAATCAGCATTAAACTCCATGACCAATCATCTCCTCATTGTATGCCCAATGGTTCAATGGACCGTGGCCGTGACCAACTTGGATCGTATTTTTGATAGCAGCTTCCACAAAGCGTTTACCAAATAAAATAGCATCTTTCATATCGTCACCAAGAGCGAGACGAGAAACGATGGCGGATGAGATCGTATCCCCGGTTCCGTGAGTTCTGACCGTTTGGATCCGTTGACTGTTCATCCAGAAAGTCTCGCCATTTTCGAGCAAGACGAGATCACGGACTACATCAGAGTTACCGTGACCACCCTTGATCAACACGTTTTGAGCACCCAAAGCTTGGATCTTTTGGGCGACGATGATCATCCCTTCTTGATCGTGGATCTTCATATCAGTCAAAGCTTCAGCTTCGGGGATATTCGGTGTCACCAAAGTAGCCAAGGTGATCAACTTAGTTTTGATCATCTCGATCCCTTCATCGGAGATCAATTGGGCCCCACCCTTAGCAATCATTACAGGATCAAGCACGAAGGGACCAAAGTCGTATTTTTTCAAATTGTTGTAAACTAATTCAACGTGTTCAGCATCAGCCAACATCCCTGTCTTGCAAGCCTTGATGGCAAAGTCATCGTGGATCGAATCAAATTGTTGGTCGATCATCTTGGGTGAAAGTGCCTGAAAGTCTTGCACACCAATGGTATTTTGTGCCGTAACTGCCACGATAACGGCAGTTGAAAAAACACCACATTCTTGCATCGTCTTCATATCGGCCATAACGCCAGCACCACCGCCACTATCAGTTCCAGCGATAGTTAATGTTTGGGGAAAACTATTTATTTCCTTCATCAAATTTGCCTCCTTGTTCAACATCAGCAGTTGTAATTGAATACAATTTATCTAACAAACGAGCAGAAAATTCAGCTGGGCCAATTTCAGGATTTTCATCCATCACTGTTTGACCTGCCAATCCAAAGACTAAACAAGCCAT
Organism: Companilactobacillus zhongbaensis; assembly: GCF_003946515.1. GTDB lineage: Bacteria > Bacillota > Bacilli > Lactobacillales > Lactobacillaceae > Companilactobacillus > Companilactobacillus zhongbaensis. The sequence continues at coordinate 9,885 of NZ_RHOM01000043.1, forward strand.
CTTAGCAGCTTCAAAAACATTGTCAGTTGAAACTCCGGCAAAAACCGCGATCAAACTAGACAACATATCACCAGTTCCAACACGAGTAGTGAACATCTTGTGACCATTAAAGACATGAGCAACTTCATCCGCTGTAGCAATCGTATCCGTTTCACCCGTTACGACCGTTACACAGCTAAACTTTTTAGCACAAGCTTGGGCCATTTCATCAATGCTTTGATCATGACCATCATCGATCGAATCGATTCCTTTGGCTGACCAAGAAACACCCACTAAACTAGCCACTTCACCAGCATTTCCACGGATCACCGTCGGTTGACCATTGCGCAACAACTCTTCAGCAAAAGACAATCTTTCGGGAACAGCCCCGATCCCCACAGGATCGAGCACAACCGGTTTATTAAATTGGTTAGCCAGACGCAAAAGTTCCAGACTAAGCTCATTTTGACGCTGATCTAAAGTACCAATATTAATGCAAATACCATTAGCAAATTGAGCCAAAGTCTTCAGCTCTTCATCGTAATTAGTCATCAAAGGAGATGAGCCAATCGCACTAATACCATTAGCAACATCACTTTGAGTAACCGAATTAGCAATATTCAAAACCATCGGATTATCAGTTCTAACCTTATTCAACAAATCAAATTGCATATCCATTCCTCCAAAAAAAGAAAATAAAAGTAAAAAAAAGCCACGGTTCTTAGTCGTAGGATTAAGAATCGTGGCGTCAATTGCCCAGATCATGCACTTTCCTACGCAAGTATCAACTTACAGGTTCAAAGGGATCAGGCCAAAGCCTATCTCAGTTTCGAGTGAAACACCCCTAGTGCTTTATTTGGTTTAGTTTTAGGATAGCATACGCAGAAAGAATTTTGGGCAAAAAAAGTGTTTATGATAATAAAGATGTCGGTTGATAAAAGTAGTTATTATTTTTCATAGACTACATTATTAGTGATTTTCGCACTTTGCACCCTATCGTGAATTTCCTGATTAAGTTTTTTAATTAACTGGACACCAGGAGATTCCTTGATGTCATTACCATTTGTATCAGCATAGTTAAAGATGTCGAAATAAATATCACTTTGTTTTAACAAAGAAACTTTTTCGTTCACTGCTTTGTTCACTTTTTCCTGCTTTCTTTCTTCCTCACCGTCTTCTTTTTCATTTTTAGATTTACGACTATCAACATCACTCCTCTGGATGCCGGGAAGTAAAGCGTGCACAGATACAATCGAATTCAATAATTTAATTTTAGGACATTTAACAGAATAACGATAAGTCCACAGTTTAATTACATCATTGTTCTCTTTATTATCGAAATGGTAAACGCAATTGGTCAATGGCTTGTATTTTGAATCTAAGACAATTCCTCCTACTACATTTCTTTTGTCACTAAGAATTTCAATAAAAATATCCGGATTGTAATGATTAATTTTTTTAGGATCTGTTGGATTCTCCTGATAAAAGTTTTTCAATGGTCTATTTGGCGCATCTGATTCCACAGACTTTCGAAAATCCATTTGATACACAATATTTAATTTAATATCATCATTGCTTAAACATGTTTCCAATACATTCTGTCTTTGCTTTGCATAATTACCATTTTTTTGATCCATCTCGGCAATTTTATAAAAACAATCTTTTTTCCACTCATCTTTTTTGCCTCCAAAATTACTGAGCTTGAAGTCGGTCTCATTTAAAAACATTTCGATTAAATAAAAATACGACCACAATTCATAAATCACGTCAGTCTGTCTCCAAGCATTATTTTCCATTTGACGCAAAGAGGTTGTAAAATTAATATTTTTTAACGAATAATACTTTTGACGAATGAATTTATAAACTGGATTTTGAGTAATGGTTTTTTCAGGGCCCTTAGGATTCACGCTTTCGACTTTATGAAAGATTCCCTCATTCAATTTTTTTTGAATCAAATTATGAACACTTTTAATATTGATCAAAACTTGTTCGATACTTGCTCTTTGTTCTTGCGAAACGTTTTCATCCGACTTCTCCAGGATTACGGTGTAGTCAGAAATTTGATTTTGTAAAAACTTATCGATTTTTTTCAGCATAAATTTAGCATAGCGGTTAGCGGTAATATTATAATCTTGTTCTTTATTCAGAAAAAATTGTTGGTTAGTGTTTCTTCTTCTCTTGATGGTCAATTCGATAGACTTTTGGTCTTTTTTTCCTGGATTTCCATTGGATGCTCGATGGTAATCCTTTTTAATTTGGACTTTAGGACTTGTATTTAACTCAGTTAATACTGATTGCAGTTGCGCAGCATCTTGCAAAATTAGTTGCAAGGAATCCCATTGATGAGAATCATCTTCATGAAAATTATCATTCTGGTTATAGACAGTTTCAAATATGGGGTTCTTCGTCAGTATCTCTCGACTAAAGTATGACAACAAAAAGTTCAGCATCTTATTTCGTTTCTTTTCGAATTCCTTATCCTTAAAGGTTACGTTAACCGAATAATAATAAGTTATTCCATTACAAACGACTCTAAATTGATACCTCTGAGGTGTGAGTTGAATGCCTCTTGGAGTGTTATCGTGAATAGTAATTGTTTGCTCATGATTGCGTGAACTAAAAGATGCATTGTCATTAACGAATGTCATATGTTCGTTAACATCAGAATACAGATGTGCATACTGTGAGAAATCATCAAGGTAAATGGTTGATATGGACTCCCCAGGTAAAAACTTAATTGTTAAGTTATCTGATTCTTTAATTGGCTTTAAATAATATCTGGGATCATAAGGGCTAAGGTTGTTGTGATTTTTAATTTCTTCATCATTGACTATGACTTTAAATGGTGTATCCATAGATTACTAGGTCCTTACGTTTTTTGTCGACTGTTTCCAATGTTTTTTTAAATACATCTTCAACTTTTTTATTTGATTCCTCAGCCTTTAAATATTTCCCCAATGATTGATAAATAGTTCCACCCTGATCCTTAATATTCGACTGTCCAAGTAATTCATTTAACTGTTGATCAGATCCACTGATTTTTGTCATAACACGTTGATTGATTTGATAATCTAACCCCTGGAACTTGCCAATTTGTTCTGGAAGATTACTCATGTAATTGTCTATTTGATTTACAACACGCCAACCAATCCCGACATTAGGTTCGACGCTATTGATATCTTTATGTAAATTCCATAGTAAATTCAACTCATTGTCTTTCAATTTTTTATCCTGATTGCTTTGTCCCATTTGTGCATATTGATAAGAACTAATTGTCGAACCCTCCCATGGTTCTTCAGAATGTTTCGTATTAAATAAAGTAAACTCTTGCATACCTAATTTAATAACATTTGTACGGTCCAATACTTTATCGGAAAACTTATAAGTTGACTCATCAGTATTGATGGTTCCCACAAAAAACACGTTGTCCCCAATTTTAATTTTGTTTGGATAGTGGTTATCTTTAGTTCCCGAATCGTATAACGTTATTTCTCTCGAACCTTTGTCCATTTCCAAAACAGATAAAAATTGTGAAAAATATTGCTCCACTTTTGATAAGTTCATTTCATCAAAGACAATAATATATAATTTTTCAGGATTTTGTTCAGCATCCAATAACTTATCAACCAAACCGCTCTTTCCTGGATAATACTTGTTACTTGTTGGATCGTAAAATCCCATTAAATCAGAATCATCAGTCCAATTTGATTCAACCGAAACAAATTTAACCTGTTCATGAGGAAGTTTAAGTGCATTCCCGTAACATTTGACTAATTGAGACTTCCCAGTACCACTTAAGCCCGCAAGAATGACCATTCCATCACTGCGCATCGAAGTATGGAAGTTGTAAAGATCCTCCTTGTCATCTAAAGGTTGAAAGCACGAAAATAGCCCTCAACTCATTCGTATGTTGAGGTTGGGTACAATCAAATAGTTTTTTAACATCATGAAGCATTATCCAAGAGCCTGATCAGGCGATTGGGTAATGCTTTTATAAATTCGTCAAAAATA
>NZ_RHOM01000044.1 GCF_003946515.1 Companilactobacillus zhongbaensis
TGTAAAATAGACATGGACATGAATACTCCTTTGTAATTGGTTTCGACGCCTTAATTATAATGATATGAGTAAGCTCATGTCTATTTTTATACAATAAAATCCCGGTATGCCGGGGTTATTTTGTTATATTCATCTTTCAACCTTTAGTCATTTAACTTATATTGAGTAGCCCGAGGATCAGCCTTCTTATCTTCAAAATAAGGTTGCAACTTCTTATCCAACATAAGCCAACCACGCCATCCCATATGGATAGTATCCTCAGCGATATAGTTAGAATTCTTAACCGTAGTCAAATCGACCACATTGTTAAATCCTTGACTCTTCAACTGATACTTGATCTTGCGATCAAAATTATCAAGTGAGCTTTGAGGCATACCAGTATATTCCATCCACTTCTTATTTACAGGTTGGATAACGAACATAACTTGGACGTTGTTTTGCTTAAACATGTATAGCACAGCTTGAAAGTCGTTGTATTCAGGAGAATGCAAGTAGTCGGCCTTCGTATGTGAATTCTTAAACTGAGCTATCCGGGCATTTAATTGTCTTCTATAGAAGGAATCACCAATTTGTAAGTCATTTTCTCTTGAGTGTTCCTTGGCTAGCTTAGTGGCTAGTTTATTCAAATTCTTATAATTGTATTCATCGGGCAATTGTTTAGTAGCCTTATCGATCCGGCCTTGGTGATCATTCAAGAAACTTGATCCAAAAAGTAGATCTTGACTTTGTAAACTCGATCTTGCCCCTTCAATATAAAGTCTTTCAAATGAAGTGATCGATTGCCCCACAGCAATTCGTCTAATGGCATCATTTTCAATGGGACCCTTTGAAATCCCTAATTGTATGATCCGATTTGCAATATATTGATTCATCTTCTTGTCGCCATGATCTGAATTCAAAATAAAGCCTGTTAACTGGAGCGGGGAGAAATAAAACTTAAAGGCGTCACTTCGAGCACCCTTCTTAGTAAACCATTGAGGTGAGATGATAAAAACAGCTTTTTGATTCTTAAGGTTGCTCATCCCACTAATATTCATAGCTTGCGTCAATGATGCTGTACCAGGATTACCAAGCAAAAATGGTTGATTTTTCCAATGGTACTTCTGGGCCATGGAAGATGGGTGAAATGGATCCATTCGGGAAAGCTCGGAAGATCCAATAATCGGAATGTAATTTTGAGTTTCCGCAGTATTTTTAACGTCTTCACCCTTCAATACACGAGCATCTAGCGATGTTGCAGCTTGATTAACTTCTTCTGGCGTCACGTTTTTGATCGTGATCGGCGTCCATAGGAGGATCAATAGGGCTGCAACGGCAATAATTACAGGTCCAAAAATCATCCATAGTTTTTTCTTCATAGTTTTATGCTTCTTCCAATTCTCCTACACGGTCGACCATCTTATTGACGGTATTCCATTGGTTACGGTCAAATTCTGAAACTGGTACTTGAATACCAAACTTGTCTTGCATTGCTACTAAAACTTCAACAGTGGCCATTGAGTCGAGCACACCATCAGCGAATAAGTTTTCAGCTGGATCTGAACCTACATCATCTAATCCTGTAACATCTTTTAAAATTGCGATAATTTCTGCTTTTACGTCCATAATTTTTCTCCTTAACTAAACCATAATGTGTTTAAAAAGCCTGAGAAGATCAAGAAACTGAAACATACAACGTTGAATGTTAAGAAAATAGCGAAACATTCAGTAAACTTGTTGCTAGGGATCGATTTCTTGTGTCTCTTCTTGAATCTCAACCAAGCATCGTTGGTGATCATAGCTCCCGCGTGGAAGAGACCATATACGATGTAAAACCAAGTCTCACCGTGCCAAAATCCCATGATCAAGAATAAAGTCAAGTAGCCCAAGTTGGCCATTGTGACACGATTTTTGACTAACTTCTTCTTCATCATGAAGAACATTAACCGCATATAGATGAAATCACGGAACCAGAACGATAGAGTCATATGCCATCTGTTCCAGAAATCTTTGATGTTGTGTGATTTGAACGGTTTGTTGAAGTTCATTGGTGTCTTGACACCTAAGAAATTACTGATCGCTACGGCAAAAAGTGAATAGCCGGCGAAGTCGAAGAATAGGTACATACTGTAAACGTACATGTATGCTAGTACCCACCAAGACAACCCTAATGGGGCTTGATGTTGATACGATAATGCGAGGACCGAAACCTTTGGTAGTAATAAGGTACCAAAGATATAACCGATGATGAATTTGTATAACAAACCTAACATCAAACGATTAGTTCCGGTTTTTAAAAGTGCAACGTACTCTTCTCTAGAAGGAACTTTCAAAACATCCTTCTGGAATCTTCTGAATCGGTCGATAGGACCTGATGTGATAGTTGGGAAGAAGAGCAAGAACCGAATGAATTCCCACGGCTTAACTTCCTTGATCGCCCCATCACGGATCTCCATGATCATTTCGACTGATTTGAAGGTCAAATAACTAATACCCATGAATGCGAACAGTGAAATCGTCGCATTGTTGAGCAGTGGATCGATCTTAACGAAGACTAACGGAATGATGGCGAGGATGACCGACCAGAAGAAAACCCAGAAATTATTTTTCGAGTTCTCCTTGGTTCGATACCTCAAGTAAGAAAGAACTAACACCATTTCGAAGAGAATGTAACAGATCAAAGAAATACCTTGGCTCATGTTTCCGCCGAAGAATGCTGTGATCAAAATAATGACAGTGGCAAAAGTCTCATAAACTCTAAATCTCTTACCGTTGTATAACCCGATCATTATCGGTGACAACAAGAGCAGCAAATATATGAAATAAGTAGGACTGCTGTATGGTGTAATATTATGCATTTACTTCGCCTATCAATGCCTTTCTATCAATCTTTCCGTTCTTACTAATAGGCAATTGGTCGACGAATTTAAACACATTAGGAATCATGTAATCCATCGTATTCTTTTGCAATTCAGCTTTGATCTGCTTATTTAATTCTTTAGGTTCAGCGTGCTTATACTTATCGTCCAAGACCACATGAGCGATGATCTTATTGACTTGCTTCTTCTTGTTGTATAGCGGAACGGTACAAGATTGTTTAACTTCCGCTAAGTTCGTCAACAAGGAGTCAACTTCTTCCAACTCGATCCGATAACCGTGCATCTTGATCTGGAAGTCGGTCCGCCCTTTGTAAAAAAGCAGTCCGTCGGGATCTTCGCTGACCATATCGCCAGTATGATAAAAGACTTTACCGTCGATGATCTCAAACGCCTTATTAGTTTGAACGGGATTGTTCAAGTAACCTTTGGAAACATCCGGACCGCTGACGATCAACTCGCCAACCTTTTCTCCATCCTTCACTTCAACATTAGCTAAACGATGTTCCATGTTCTCCTTCAAATAGCCGATTGGCAAGCGATCAAAGTTAGCTAAGTTTTCTGGAGTTATTTGGATCGAAGTGATGGCCACGGTGTTTTCCGTAGGTCCATATGTGTTATAAAGTTGTGCATTAGGAAATCTCTTTAAGAGTTTTTCCGCTGTAACGTGTGTCAATTCTTCTCCGCAAAAAATAAATTTTTGCAACTGAGGCAAAGTTTCGGCATTGAATTCTCTAAAGAACAAGCACATCTCGAAAAATGATGGTGTGGAAATCCAAGTCGTTGCTTGCGAGTTCAAGATAGCTTTTTGCAATAGTGGCAAGTTCTTAGCCGTTTGTTTGTCGAGAACTTCCAAAGTCGATCCGTTAGTCAATCCTGGATAGATCGAAAAGACCGACAAGTCAAAGGAAAATGGTGCTTGCAACATTACCTTAGTTTCGTGGTTGTAATGATACGTTTGATCGACCCAATTCACGAAATCAAGCAAGTTGTTAGTACTGATCTGTACACCCTTCGGTGTCCCGGTCGTACCCGATGTGAAAATAATGTAGAAATTGTCATCTGGACCAACTGATTTAGTAGCATCATAATCTTGATGTTCCGCACTCAAAACCTCTTTCAGTTGGTCTTGAGAGGCAATCGGTGTATCGATACCAAAATCGATCTTGTCACTCCAATTCAAAACTAAGGTCGGTTGCGCTACCGAATTGATCTGGTGGATCCGTTGCGGATCAGAAGCATCATCAACGGGAATGTAGGCATGTCCAGCCTTGATGGCACCTAAGAAGAGCACTAACATTTCGAATTGTTGACCACCGAAGACGATGATCGGACTCTTTTGAGGAAGATTTTTCGCTTGAATGAAACTAGCAATCTTGTCAGATTGTTGATCAAGTTGTTGATACGTAGCGGATACATTGCCGTTGTGATAACAAATCTGGTCAGGATATTGTTGAGCAATACGCGTGATCTTATCAATAATTGAGTTCATTTTTGTCTCCTTTTTTAACCTAGAAATCGTTGTAAATAAATTTGGCACTTCCCACACCGTTATATCCGTAGATATATAGAAGAGCTAATAATATTGCAAAATAAAAGATCGTTCGCAAAACGAAAATCGACGCTGGTCTTTTCAAGAAGTTTAAAATTTTGATCATCAACTAACTCACCTCATTCACCTCAAGAACTATTGAAAAGATGGTAACTATCATAGTTCTAAAAAAATCGACACAACATTTTTTCTTCTTACAAAGGTCTTACATTTTTGTAAGATGAGAAAACAACTTCAATGCAAAACGGCCGTTTGATAATTTATAACTTATCATTATTTTAAGAAATGTCCGTCTAATAATATAACCACTGACGATTACATGTGTCAAATTACCAAAAATAATTTTAAATTATATTACTATTTCTTGCATATTCATACAATTATTATAATAAAAAGGCATCCGCCTTGCGGATGCCTTTTTGACTAAAAATATTTACATTTTTTGAAAAACTACTTGATTTCGATTAGATCAGTCGTTGAATTAGTAAGACGTACCATGTCTCCAGCGTCATTTTTATAAACATCATCTTCAATGCGAACACCGAATTTATTTTCAAGATAAATCCCTGGTTCAACCGTAAAGACGATATTAGAAACGAGCTGATCATTGTTAGAAGTCCGAATAATCGGATAATCATGACAAACGAGCCCCAAGCCGTGACCAGTACCATGAATAAAAGGACCGTATTCAGTATCATCGATAAAACCACGAACAACCCGATCAAGATCACCAAAAGTCTCAACCATCGGCGCAAAACGAATACCCATACTCTCGGCTTTTTGCACCAGACCATAGACCTTCTTAACTTCCTCAGAAGCTTCACCCATCACAACAGTCCGCGTAATATCAGAAAAGTAACCATCGACCACAAAACCAAAGTCCAAAGTAACCACATCACCGTCTTCGATCACCTTAGAAGTTGCTCCACCATGAGGAAAGGCCGAGCGAACGCCAGAAGCCACGATTGTCTCAAACGACAACTTCGAAGCCCCCAGAGACTTACCAAAACGCTCGATCTCATTAGCCACAGCCAATTCCGTTTGTCCAACTTCCATAAAATCAACAATATGATCAAACACCTGGTCGCAAATAACAGCCCCCTGCTTCAACAAATCGATCTCAGCAGCAGACTTAATCATCCGAGCCTGCTTAACCACCAAGTCACCATTAACAGTCGAAACACCTTTGGCAATAGCCAAATAATCCTTAGTCAACAAACTATCCGACTCAATAGCAACCTTAGAAAACCGCTCAGCCAAAAAATCAGCCAACGACTTCTTAGCAACATCAACAATCTCACAATCAGGGCACTCCACCTTGATCTGTGAGAAAAAGCGAGCATCAGTCACAATAAAAATCTCATCAGCAGAAACAACCACAAAACCATCGTCTCCGGAATAATTAGCCACATAAAATTGATCTTCCTTATCGCTAATCAAAAAAGCATCCAAATCTTGCGCATCCAAAAACTTCCGAACCGCAACAACACCAGTCTCATTCATAAAACCACTCCTAACTACAAACTTCTCTTAGATAGAATACAACAAATTTAAAAATAACTGCTAGAGAATAAGCAAAAAAGAAGTCATAAAAACAAGAAAATCGCCACATATGCACTAAATAAACACAGAAAAAGAACGAAACCAATGCGAGAGTGCGGAAACCAGCACGCGAGCCGGAGAAAAAGAAAAATTGATAAAAAAATAACCCGATTGATCAAACATCAACCAGGGATTTGGGTTTGGGTTTGGGTTTGGGTTTGGGTTTGGGTTTGGGTTTGATCTTACCAACAATCATAGAAACTGAGATAGACCACAAGACCTAGGACGCGCAAAAAGTGCCAACTTGTACAACAAAAATCGGTCCCCATCCAAAAAAAGGGGATTGGTGCACCATCTAGACGGAGGGGCCCGGGGATACAGACCTCAGTGGTGAGATTTCACTTGGCGACGAAGGAGCTTAGTGAAAGGTGCAGTTTTGAAACAAGCGAGCGGACTTTGCTCGATTGGTTCAAAATGTGCCCACCACGTTCCAGCGTCTGTATCCCCGGGCCCCGGAGTCGGCAGTGAACCACCACTGAAACTACTACCACAAACCCCAACCACCAAAAATCACCAACATCCAACCAAGCAAAACGCTTCTCGTCTTCTAAAAGCTCTCTCACCTCTAGCACACCTGCACCAATAAAAAAAAGCTTCGAGTCTATCCAACTCGGAGCCGTGTAAATATGAGGAGGCACCAGCCAGTAGTAGTAACCCTACCAGCTAGCCTTGCGTACACCAGGGATCTGTCCCTGGTGTGCTAAATTTCTAAAATTAATCCGTGACATACCAAACTTTCTCAAATAAGCATGAGGCCTACCATCGATCTTATCACGAGAATGTAACCTAACAGGAGAAGCGTCACGAGGCAGCTTACTCAAAGCCTCGTAATCTCCTTCATCCTTTAACTTCTGACGTAGAGAGGCATACTTAGCAACAGTCTGTTGCAAGCGTTTCTCACGTTCTATTTTTGCTTTACGTGCCATTCACGTACCACCTTTGTACAAAATTTTATTGAAACCAAAGGAAGTCGTCGTTAATAGTAATAATTACTAAGTCCACTGATGATACTAACAGCATTCAAATCCAATAGCAACAATTTGATCCCAAAAATATCAATTAATTTATTTCATAGCGCAAAATAGTCTTCAACTTATCTGGATCAACTCGTCGAGCATCCGACAAATAAATTTCTCGATGGATTTTCGAAGCTCGTTTAAGACCTTCGTCTGCCACCAATTGATCGATTTTTTCAAAACTAGCTGACTCATCATCGTAACTACCAACGTGACAAATTTGGGCAGACTTGATTGCTGGATACTCAGCCACCTCAACTTCCTTCAACAAAGGTAGATCCTTCTTTTGCCCAGTTTCGACCAGTGCACGCTGTACCAAATCAGCTGGAACGAAATCAGGAATCCGGATCATCATATCATATTCGAATTCATTCTTGTCCAGATGATCTAGATGTTGACCACGTTTAGTTAGCGACCAAACACCTTCCAGTGGGAAAACGACATAGTCGTCAAACTCAACATCCTTATCCTGACAAAATTTTTTATAAGCAAATTTTAGACCATAACTCAGTGGATACAAGGTTTGAATCCGTTCTTGGAATCCAATTTTATTCGGATCACCCACCCCATGGATGGAAAAAAATTTTTGTTGCGGAACATCGACGATCTGGGGCTTTTTCCTAGTTGAATATAAGTCTTTCTCTTGTTTGCGACTTTCGTATTTCATAACGATCTCCATTTAATATGTATGATAACTTCATTGTACATTGAAAAAATTGATAAAAATCAATCTTGCTAATATAAATTTAATTATGACAATTACCGGTTATACTTGATTTTTATTGTGATGTAATATATATTGGAGTTGTTAATTGTTACGTTATATTGATGCTGAACCCAACAATTATGACGAAACAAACGGTCTTCAGCTAAATTTACGTAGAAATTAGCTCACTACCCATGTTCATCGGGCTCATTACCATCAAGTTGAACTCCCGCACAGCTTGGCCAGATGGAAAATGATGCCTTTATTGGATTGCAGCTCGACATAGGTCACTCCTCGAAAATTTTCTTAACCCCTAAACTGGAAAATCATGCGAATGGAGCTGCAATACTCTTCCCTCAAATAGCCGGCACAGAAGTGTCGGTTTTTTTCAGTGAGTATATACTATATATAACGTATTAATTGCCACCTAAAGTGATTATATATATAATGTTATCTGTCACTTTCAAATAAGTAAGAATATTGGGGTACGAAAAATGGAGCTAACCAACAGACAACAACAGATCATCAACATGACAAAAGAAACCAGTCCAATGACTAGCGAACAAATCGCGAAAAAATTAGGACTCAGTGTACCCACCATCAGAGGTGACCTCCGACTATTGACCGTAGTAGGCATCTTAAACTCACGGCCCAAAGTCGGCTACGAATACACTGGCATACCAAAAGATAAATTAAACTACTCCAAACTATACGACAAAAAAATCCAATCGATCGTCAAAAAACCAGCCTTGGTGGAACCAAATACCACTCTACAAGAATGTGTTAACAGCCTCTTTCTAAAAGACGCCGGATCACTTTATGTGGTTGACGACAACCAAGAACTACTAGGCTTGATCTCCAGAAAGGACCTCCTAGCAGTAACCGTCAGCAATCGCGACACCGAATCAATGGTAGCCAGCATGGTCATGACAAGAATGCCCAACTTGATCACAGTCACACCAGACATGACCATCATGGAAGTTGGCAAGTTATTACTACAACACGAAGTCGATTCCTTGCCAGTAGTAAAAAACGCCAAAAGCTTCAAAGTGATCGGTAAAATAACCAAAAACCGCCTCTTCGAATACTTCATCGAAGCAAATTTGAATAATAATTAAGAGCAGACCAAAACGGCCTGCTCTTTTTTTGTAAAAACTATTTAGCTTTTTTCCGACTCATATACAGCACCGGATAAGGTTTCCCTTGATCATCCAATGGATTTCGCTGATAAACCTCGAATCCCATATGTTCATAAAAACTTTTGGCAAGAGGATTTTGCTCATTAACAGCCAAATCATCCACGAAATAATTATCAATACTATACTGCAGTAAAGCCGTCCCAAGCCCTTGGCCTCTTTGATCATCAGAAACAAACAACATCTCTAAATGCCGTCCAGCGATACCCATAAAAGCAACTGCATCTTGATCATCGTCTTCAATAACAATCAAATGAGGAACCTCAGCCAAAGCTTGCGGAACATATTTTTTAATTTCAGAAATCTCAGTATCAGTTAAAAACAAATGCGTTGCGCGAACTGAACTTTCCCAAACATTTAATAGCTTTTTGAGGAGTATGTCATTTCTATCTGTAACTTCGACAATTTTCATATAAAATACCTCACGCGTTTAACACAAATAAAATTATATCATCGGCCAAAGTTTTTAATAGCATGAATTATTTCGTGCTAGATATCTTCAAAATTCTCCAAACTAAAAAAGGAAATATCTCTCCATTTTCCCCCGAGTCAAATAACTTTTAAATTAATAAAGATGGACCTATAATATCCGCAAATCCAATAAAACAGGAGATGCAAATCATGCTAGGTCAATCACTTTTCCAAAGCTTCATCTCAACCGGATTAGGCAGTTTCATCGCCGGTGCCGCCTACGGATTAGTCGTAGTAGCAACCCTCGGCATTCTCACCCTCACGTTCAACAAATTCGATCGTGAACCAGCACTAATCACTCAACAAAATAATAAGAAATAGAATCAACGATGTTGTAGATACTATTTCGATTGCAATTGCACTTTAATTTGAATATTCGATAAAAAACTCGAGTTCCTTGGATGTATAAGTTCACCCATGGATACTCGAGTTTTTAATTTGTTCCAAATCTTCAATAATACTCATAACTTTTGTGATTATGTTTAGGACAACAATCGCCCAATATTTTCTACTGCTTTTTGGATATTGGCATCTGTATCCCTAATAGCTTTTTCTAAATCTTCTACTCCAGGAACACAGCTAAAAATGGCATCGATTCCGATTGGATACAATTCTTCAGTTCTTTCACCAACGCTTCCTGCAACAGCAATAACTTTAACTTTAGGATTAGCTTCTTTTGCAGCTTGGGCAACGCCCATTGGTGTCTTACCATACTTAGTTTGAAAATCTATTTGACCTTCTCCAGTAAAGACATAGTCCGCATCTTTAGCAATCTCTTTCAAACCGGTGTACTCAACAACAATTTCAACTCCTGGTTTCATTTCTGAATTTGTAAAGGCCAATAATCCTGTACCCAATCCTCCAGCAGCTCCAGCACCAGCAACGTGTTCTAAGTCTTTATGAAGATCTCGCTTGATGACGTCAGCATAATGAGATAATGCTTTATCCAATACTTGTACCATTTCTGGTGTTGCACCTTTTTGTGGTCCAAACACATTTGAGGCGCCCTTTTCTCCAGTCAACGGATTTGTCACATCTGAGGCAATAATTACTTGAACATTCTTCAATTCAGGCATCATTTCACCGGTTTCGATCTTATCCAAGTTAATCAAATCTGCTCCACCAAATTTTAATTCCTGACCATTTTTATTAAGTAATTTAGCACCTAGTGCTTGTGCCATACCTGCCCCACCATCATTAGTTGCCGAACCACCAATACCAATGATGATAGTCTTAGCACCTGTATTAACGGCTGCTTTAATCAATTGTCCTGTTCCATATGTAGTTGCTATGTATGGATTTTGAGTTTGCTTGTTGATGTACTGAATCCCACTGGCTTCTGCCATTTCAATAACAGCGACTTTCCCATCATCGATTAAGCCAAAATGTGCCTGAGCTTTATTTCCAAGCGGATCAACTACTTCTTCAGTTAGAATTTTCCCATTTTTGGCATCAACTAAAGATTGAACTGTCCCTTCACCACCGTCAGCCATGGGAACCTGTTGATAACTGGCATCTGGCAAAGATTTTCTAAGACCGTCTTCCATTGATTGTGCTACTTGTTTTGCGGTCAATGAATTTTTAAAAGAATCTGGTGCTAAAACAATTTTCATATTACTATCCCCCTAGAAAAAGTTTCCGTACATCAAAGTTGCGACAATCGTCATCGATAGTCCGACGAGCATTTCCCAGAAAACTACGCTCATTCTTTCTTTAAAGTCCATCTTCACAGCTTTAGCTGTAACGTGGAAATAATTACCATGTGGTAATTGATCAATTACAGTCGCACCTGTATGAACCATTGCGGCAGCACCTGTTCCGGAAATTCCAAATGACAAAATCGATTTGCTGAATGAATTTGAAGCCAAGATAACACCCGTCGATGTTGATGCTGTAGCTGCAGCCATCAAGATACCAGCAATTGGTGCTAAGAACGTTCCGGAAACACCTACAGTTTTAACTACTTCGACAACTTTTTGAGGCAAGTCCGATGCTCCGATGAGACCAGCAATTGCTCCGGCACCGATTAAAATCATTACAACATCAGTCATTCTTGCTAATCCTTTACCCATGTATTCAATGAACTTGCTCCCACGTCTCATGGCCAATGCACCTGCGAGACCAGCTATAGGTAAAATATACATTGCATCCAAATTAATTCCTGCTAAAGCTTTAACACCCAAAATATCTCCAACTGGAGTGATGAGTAATAAAACGATTGCTACTAAAGGTGTAACAATAGCTGATTTCAAACTAGGTAGATCTTTTGATTCTGCTACTGTAAATTTCATATCTTCAGGAACAAACGTCCCTTTATTTTTAACGATATTAGCTAATACAACAGTAACAATAAGTCCAACGACTGCTGGTATAAAATCAGCAATCATAACTTGAGCTAAATCTACATTGAATCCTTTTGCAGCCGCAATCGTATTTGGATTTGGTGAAATGACATTTCCTGCTTTTCCACCACCAGAAAGTGCAACTAAAAGTGATAATTTGCTATAATGCATTTTTTGACCGACTTCTAAGGCAATCGGTGCAACAATCAAAACTGCCACCGGAATAAAAATACCCACAGCGGTCAGTACTAGAGTTGAAAGTGCCAAGGCAAAAATAACTAATCGATCGTTGAAGTTTTTAACGATGCTTCTAGCAATCACATTTGCTGCACCTGACTCCATCATGACCCCAGCAAGAACTCCTGCAGAAATGACACGAACGATAGTCCCCATAACACTGGAGCCACCCTTGATCACTATGTCGGTTGTTTGAACCAAATTTAGTCCACCTATTAGACAACCAACAATTGCTCCGAACATCAATGAATAAACTGGATTGATCTTCAATAAAATCAAAATTATAGCCAAGGCTAAACCAATTAAGGCTGCCCACCAAGCAATAGTCATTTAAATCCATCCCCCTACTTTTGTTAAAAACATCTCAAAATAATTTCAACACACATAATATAATGTTATCGTTTTCATATCAATGTGCATATGCACAAAATTATTTGTCTAAAACACAATTCAAGAATATAATCATTGATATATCAACATTGAATTATGTAGTCGAAAAAAACATTAAGTAAACGCACAATTCTTTATATAATCAACAATCCTGATAAAAAATCATTTTTTTAGAAATATTGTGTACATCTTTCACAATTGAGAAAGGACTTAATATGAAACTAGATCCCTATTTGGCACAATCAATCGTCGACAAAATGATGAAAACAATCCCATACAACATCAATATCATGAATGAAAAAGGATACATCATTGCTAGTGGTGATAAAGCTCGTATCAACACATTACACGTTGGCGCAATTGATTCAATCGACTCTGATCGAATCTTGCCGATGATTCAGTCATACGGTATTCATGGGCAACCTGGTGTCAATATGCCAGTAAAATTTAAAGAACAAACGATTGGCGTAGTCGGAATAACTGGAGACCCAAATACTGTTGCACCTCTAGCGTCACTGCTCAAAGTATCTACAGAATTACTAATTTCTCAGAACTATAATAATCAAATGCAAACACAATACAAAAATCGATTAAATCGTTTTTTATATCAATGGTTGGAAATAACGGATGATACCAGTAAATATCCAGAATTAATTGCTGAGGGGAACAGCTTAAATATTGATATTCAAGAACCTCGCTTTGTTCTAGTAGCTCTGAGTGATCATAATTCCGATTTACAATACAATGACAATGACTTTGTGTTTTCAACGGCGCCTAATAAAATGATCATAATAACTTTGCATCATCACTTGGTAAATCAATATATAGAACAATGTAAAAAACTAAAAATCAAACTGGGAATCAGCACAAAAACTACCAGATTGGGGATAGCTCTACAGCAAGCGCAAAGAACAATTTACATCAATGATATTTTTAAGTTGGACAATCTTACATATTACAAAGATGTACTCTTCACTGACCAACTTCTTAATGACAACTTAGAACGTGTTTAGAATCTTTTCAAGAGTATTCGCAGGAAGGCTAAGCTAATCATCATCTTACTGGTGTTCAGCTTTCGCTCACAATTGCGCCAGAGGCGCCGATATTTTCCTAGCCAGCTAAAACTGCGTTCGATAACCCAGCGTTGCG
>NZ_RHOM01000045.1 GCF_003946515.1 Companilactobacillus zhongbaensis
CCGACACTTCTCCGACTCTCTCCATTGAATACACGTTCCACTGCCTTTCTCTTAATTTCGAAAGGGGTCTTCTTATTTTTCTTACTCATTGTTATCGTCTCCCGGACTCGTTCTTGTTTATCATTCTTCCGGTTAAAACAATTGTAGCACGGCATCGATTGAAGCTATCCGGGAAGCTCGCCCGGACATCTCCAATACGAACCTTTCACTAGGCAATGAATTGCCAAGTGAAATTTGGCGGCTGAGGGCTGTATCCCCGGGCCCCTCCGTCTAGATAGTGCAACAATCCCATTGTTTTTGGGTGGGGACTGATTTATTTTCTGCAAGTTGGCACTTTTGGATCGTCCTAGTTTTTTCGGTCTATCTCAGTTTCTACCTTTACTGGTAAGTTCAAAACCCTGATTGATATTTATGACTGTTGATCTAGATTTATTTATTCGTTTGCTTTTATTTTTTGCTTCTTTCGCGGGACTTGCGCTCCGCTCATTATTGATTTTAGCTGTATCTTTGATTTTCTGTTTTTGTTTTCTTCGCTGATTTTATTTATTCTTGCTCAGCGCTCATTCTTCGCACTTGCGCCTAGTTCTTTTACTTTTTTGTTTCTCTTGCGTCGCCTGTTTTCCTTGTTCGTTTCTTCTTGTTTTCTGGGTATTCTTATTTTCTGATTGGTTGTACTTTCTTTTCTTTTGGGAAACTGCCATAATCATTACGATAATTATTTGTGAATTGAGGTTTTTTTATGTATAAGGAAATTGCTGTTGAGAATTTTACTGATGTGCCCCATGCTGTTTTGGCCGGTGCTGATCGTATTGAGTTGAACGATAATTTGGCTGTTGGCGGTACTTCGCCTAGTTTGGGTGTTTTGCAGGAGTCTGCTAAGTATCTTGAGGAGAAAGGTGTTCCCTTGGTTGAGATGATTCGGCCTCGTGGTGGGAATTTTGTTTATAATGATTTGGAATTGAAGATGATGGAGGCTGATGTTTTTCAGGCTCAGAAGCTTGGTATTGATGCTGTTGCTTTTGGTGCTTTGACTGCTGATGGCGAGTTGGATGAGGATGCTTTGGAGCTGTTGATTGGGGCTTCTTCTGGGATGCAGGTGGTTTTCCATATGGCTTTTGATGATATTGCTGAAGACAGTCGTTTTGAGGCTATGGATTGGTTGATCGACCATGATGTTGACCGGATTTTGACTCATGGTGGTTCTTTGGATCTGCCTATTAAGGATACTTTGCCTCAGATCAAGAAATATATTGATTACGCTGCTGGCCGGAGCCAGATTTTGCCTGGCGGTGGTATTACTGCTGAGAACGCTGATGCTGTTGCTCAAGAGCTTGGTGTTTCGGCACTTCATGGTACTCGACTTCTTTAAAAAGTTGATTTAGTTATTTTTGTTTATACAAAAAGCGAACGCAGGTTGCGCTCGCTTTTTTTAGATTCCGTCTATTAAGAACCAACTCAAAATAAATGAATATTTGCCAGGATTATTTTGACCTTTTGATTTTAAAAGAATTCCATCATCACTTTTCCAAGGTTTCACGATATTTGTTTCCTTTATTGAATCGTCATCCTTTTTATCGCTATCAATTACTTGCATTGAGTCCAATGACAATTCCTTCCCACCGGATTTTTTATAAATAACCTTGCCGTTGAAATGTGTTTTTTCTTTTGGATCTGGCATTGCCGATACTGCTAATCTCCATCCGTTACTTTTACTTCGAGCATCACTAACTTGGAAATCCCACTTTCCCATTCGAGGAATAATTTTCCCTGGAAAGTCAGCAAATTGTGTTCGAAAGAATACATGTGGAGTATTGTTTTCAAATAACAAATCACCACCGACATTGACAATAATAACGTGTGTAGCTGTCTTATTCCCATTCGTGTAGTCTTTTGCGTATATTTCTATTTGATTCATGCCAAATTTAAATTTATCTTTGGGAATTTCAAGAATATTTGGAGTTGTTCTAGATAATTTTTGTAAATCAGCAATAGATTCAGTTACTTCAGTAGATTCAGAATTTTTTATTTTATAAAGCAATTTCACATTTGAGGCATTCGTTTGATAAAGATCCTTTTTCCAAACATAGCAATTTATTTCAAATGGGGATTTCATCACAGACTTATTTGCAAAATTAATGGTTCCAAAAGGATCCGTTCGTAAATTTAATTCATCGCTCACAATTTCAAACGACGGAACTTGAACATCGGTAATATCGAATTGACTCTTGAATCTGGCATGAGCTGATTTAACTGTCATAACCTCACTTCCTGCTTGGGCATGAATGTTCAAGGTTGCGCTTTTCATCAAATTATTCAAAGGCCTCGTAATTTTACAAGTTAATACATTATTAGTGATTTGAGGATCAGTCACTTCTTCTGTGGTCCCATCCGCATAGGTAATATCCGCTGAAACGAATTTAACGCCTGCAGGCATATCAGCTTTTGAAAAAATATTGACCCAATTCTCTTGACCACTCATATATTCCAAATGATATTGAAAAGTTAAATCATCTCCAACGAACACTTTGTTTGCTTGGTTTTGTAACTTATCAGAAATTTCGAATTTTCTCGTTTCATCATAAATAGACGCGGAAATTTCAGCATTTACAACAGATGGGACCGTTTCAAACGAAATCAAATTAATTTGTTCATGATTTCCAGTTGACCCAGTGAAACCCCATCTTAATTTATTAGCATTCGGGCCCTCTTTGGGCAAATGAAATCTAGAAATATCAATAGTGGTTGATTCAGTCAAATAAGCGTATGACATTACGTAATTGTAGACTGACTCTATAGGTAATTCATTCGTTGGATTTCGGTTAGGTGTTCCATCAATTTTTTTATCGTTGAACTGATAAGTTAATCTCGCTGTTTTGTCATCAATGTGCTGCCAGTTAATTGTGACATGATGCCAACGTCCATCAGTCATATATAGATTCTTTATCGGTAGCATATGATTCATCGTGAAGTAATTGCCTCGGTAATCTCGTTTTAAATTATACGTGTTACTAGAACTTGGATATCCCATAGCAATATGTTGATATGAATTATTTTGCGGAGCTGCATTATAAATAGGCAAATCAAAAGATGCTCCCCTAGTTTCTAAGACATGGTCACCATTATCTTGTTTATCAGCGTATGTATCAAATTCGATAGCAAAACTATTCTGAATCGCTGTTGCGGCGATATTAGCTGCATTAGTTTCTGAAGACTTGAAATCCGTGCCCCACACCCCAAGAGATTCGCCTTCACCAAATTTTGGATGATCAGAGTGCTTATTCTCAGCAGCTATGGCTTTTATTCCATCATTGTCATTTTGTAACACAAACGCCATTCCATCTCCGCTGCCGTTTAATGCGCCGTTATATCCAAAATGAAGCCACATTGAAAGAGTTTGATCTTTGGAAACGTCAATATAGTTTCCAGCAGACACCTTACTCCAAATTGCTCCTAATTGATCAGGTCCGTCTGTAACTTTTAAAATACTCGACTCTGGTGAGTGACCTGTCTCACTTGGAACAATCTCTACCGTGTTTTTAATTTCTTTCAACGAATCACCAAATATTCCAAATTCAAATAAACTAGCTATATCAAGACCTTCAGGAGCATTCCTTAAAGCCCCAGGTATATATCGTGATTCAGGACCCAAAATATCGTCTATTAAAGAATAGTTACTGATTTGGCCATTCGATTGAAAATCTTTTTGAACTATAATGGGGTCATTTTTTTGCAATGCTGCTTGAGATACGTCTTTGCTACCAACATCAATCTTGAACAGGATTAAAATAATAATCAAAAGGGCTACAAAATAAATAAGTGTCAATTTTAACAATAATTGCTTATTCATTATCTCTTCCCCTTATCATTAATATACTATGGAAATAGTTTAACAAATTATAGATCATAAATTGACTATTAACTAAATTTATATAATTATGTGATTATGAAATATTTATTTATAACTTTGAAAATCCTTGATATTATGCGAAAAGAGACCCTCCATCGTGGTAGATAGAGGGTCTCTTTTTCAAAAAAATACATCATTTTTGACACATTATTAGTTATATAAATTAACTGTGAATTATTTATATTTTCACACTCCAACAAAATACTGCAAAAACATCCCTGCAATGCTGAAGTAAATCAAGACACTGGTCAAATCGCTGAGGGTTGAAATGAATGGGCCACTGGCTACTGCTGGGTCGAAGCCTATTCTGGACATTAGCATTGGGATGAAGCTTCCGGCTATGTTGGCTACTGTGATGGCGGCACACATTGCTAGGCCTATTACTAAGCCTAGGACGAAGTTGTGTTTCCAGAAGCCTACTAGTACGAAGATCGAGACTCCTGTTACTACTCCGGTCACTAGTCCTGTTACTAGTTCTTTGCCTAGTAACTTGAAAAAGTCGGAGCGGTCGATTTCGTCTGTGGCTAGTCTTCTGACGGCCACGGCTAAACTTTGTGTTCCGGCATTTCCGGCGGTACCGGTGATGGTTGAGATGAAGACTGCTAGGATGCTAGCTTGAGCTAGTAGTGCTTCGTATTTGCTGATCAATGTTGCTGTGATCATACTTAGTAACAATAAGGTGATCAGCCATGGTAAACGTTTTGTGGCTGCTTTGAAGGGGTTGTCGCTGATGGATTCATCAACGTCAACACCGGCCAAACCAGAATAGTCTTGTTGGGCTTCGTCATCGATAACTTCGATAACATCATCAACTGTGATGATCCCGACTAGTTTGTTGGCGTGATCAACTACTGGGACGGCTAAGAATTCATAATCTCTGAAGACTTGAGCTACGTCGGCTTGTTCATCGTCGACGTTAACAGTGATCAAGTCGGTGTTCATGACTGTTTTTAAAACGGTCTTGGACTTTTGCATGATCAAGTCACGCAAAGACATGACACCAACTAAGTCTTCGTTGTCGTCCAAAATGTATAAGTAGTAAATGGTTTCGGCAGTTTCAGCCAAGGTCCTCAAGCCTTTGATGGCTTCGCCTGCTGTGAACTCTTGATTGAACTGAACGAAGTCGGTCGTCATGATACCACCGGCTGTTTCAGTATCGTAGTGGAGCAAGCCTCTCAAATTGTTGGCATCGCTTTTGGGCATTTCGCTTAAGAATAAGTCCACGTGGGATTTATCCATATGTTCCAACAAGTCGGCAGCGTTATCGTCGTACATGCAGTTCAACATTTGTGAGGCATATTTGACGTCCATTTCGTCCAACAATTCTGGGATCAATGGCAGATCATCTTCGATCGTATCGAACATGTCCCCCATTTCATCGGGATTTAAGATCGAGTACATCTTGATCCGCTCGTCTTTTTCGAGTGACAAGTAAAAAGTGCTTTGGTCATAAAAATGCATGTCCAAATAAGATTTTCTAAATCTGATCCGGTCGTCGCTGTCTAAAAAGCTTTTTAGTTCTGTAAATTTATCGTTTTGTTTCTTTGTGCTTTCGTCCACTTGACTCACCCCCTTAATTTTTGACAGAGTTCTGTCATATCAGCTGGTAACGGCGCTGATAATTTTAATAACTTCTTCGTAACTGGATGCAAAATGTTTAATTCAGCACAGTGCAGTGCTTGGCGGTCGATCATCGGCTCGTCTTTTCGCGTGTACATATAATCCCCAATGATCGGATGTCCGACCGCTTTCATATGAACTCGGATCTGATGAGTTCGTCCCGTCAGTAATTTTAGCCTGACCAAACTAGCATTGGGGAAAACTTTTTCCGTCCAATACAGAGTTTGCGACTGTTTACCTTTTTCAAAATCGATGTCACGCAAGTAAAAAGCTTCTTTGTCGATACCGATTGGTAAGTCAACCTTGCCAGACAACGGGCTTAATTGACCGTATAAAATAGCTAAATAATATTTTTCAAAATGATCCGAATGTAAGATCTGATCTAAGAGTGAATGGGCATAAGAATTCTTGGCAAAAACCATTAGTCCTGAGGTATCGCGGTCGAGTCGCGTTACCAAATGGATCGTGCCATTTCCATGCTTCTCCTGCAAATACGCTTTGACGACGTTAGCCATCGTCTTCGATGTGCGTGCTTTTGCCGGAAGACTGGCGATGCCTGGTGGCTTGTTGATCACTAGCATGTACTCATCTTCAAAGATCACATCAAGTTTCCCTGGCATCGGTTTGATCAAATCTGATGGAATTTCTTCACTCATCACGATCAATATTTGATCACCAGTTTTCATTTCAAAATTGAAATGACGCTGCTTGTGATTGACGAAGATCATGCCACCTTTGTTTTTTAAATTGTGCAGCTGACTGGAAGAAAATTTCTTTTGCGTTAAAAACTTACGAATGATCTTCTTATCATTTGCCTGGATGATGAATTTCAAAAAACGTGGCTCAGTCATTTTTACCTAAGAAAGCCGTTTCGACCCTAGTCCAGAAATGACGATGACGATATTGGGCAAACTGTGCTCTTTGAGGACTTAGTTGAGCCTTGATACATTCGGTATCCTTCAACTTCACGACTTTTCCGTCAAAGTTGACCACATAGTCTTCGGCATCTTGTGGATAAAGGTGAACGATCTGATCAGCTGGGATCACGATCGGTGATGAAATGGTCCGGTAAACTCGGTTGTTGATCGAGGCGATCTCGACCATTTGAAAAACGTTGACCTTGGGATGGATCAAAGCGCCACCGATCGATTTGGAATAAGCTGTCGATCCCGTTGGCGTCGCAAAGCACAGTCCATCGCCACGAAAACTTTCAAAGTATTCGTTGTCGATATCGACTTGTGTCTTTAAAGTCAAAGCTGACAAACGTCTTACGATGACTTCGTTGATGGCAGTTCCTTTAATAACCGAGCCATCTTTGGCATCGATCTCAACATCGATCAAGGGATAACTCGTTGCGGGTATATCGTCCCCTTGTTCAATGATTCGAGCTACTAATTCATCGATCTCATCATCCGTCCAATCAGAGTAAAAGCCTAAATGACCTGTGTGGAGGGCGACAAATTTCACCGTGTCCAAATGGTCGATGTAGGCGTGAAAAGTGCTCAACAAAGTACCGTCGCCACCAACACTGATGACTAACGACGGGGCTTTTTGATCGAGTACAAAGTCGTGAGCGATCAGTTCACGGCGGATCTTATCGGCGGCTTGGACCGATTCTTCTTTTCCATTATTGTTTACCCAAAATTTCATTTCTTCGGCGACCTCGTAGAATTATTGATATTTCGTTTGTTGTCTGTGAAGTATTGCTGTGCATCTTGGATCTCTTCACGGATCTTGGACATTTCTTCATCGAGTAAAAATGAGGCCTCAGCAGCACGCTTGAGTCGTTCATTGATCTCTTCGGGAAAATCGCCCTTATACTTATAGTTTAACGAATGTTCGATCGTAGACCAAAAATTCATTGCTAAAGTTCTGATTTGAATTTCAGCTAAGATATTCTTTTGACCTTCAGCTAATTGGACTGGATACTCAATAACTACGTGGTATGAGCGGTATCCACTCGATTTACTGTTAGCAATATAGTCGCGTTCCTCAATAACGCGCATGTCTTCTCTTTGATGTAATAGTTTGGCTACGTCGTAAATATCTTCTACGAATTGGCATTGGATCCGGATACCAGCGATATCTTGCATATCTTGTTCCAATAGATCTTCTGAAATGTAACGACGTTTCATTTTTTCTTTAATACTGTCGATTGTTTTCACTCGACCAGTCACAAATTCGATCGGCGAGTGGATATTCTTTTCAAGATACTCTTTACGAGTATTTCGAAATTTCAATTTCAATTCATCAACAGCTTGCGTATACGGAATTAAAAATTCATCCCATTTGATTTCTGACATTACGATCCCTCTTTACTATTTAAATATATCCTACTGGGCATTAATATTCATCTAAAATTATAATTGTGAGTATAAAGCAGTTTATTTTACCTTTTTTATGATAGCTGTTAGAATGATTTTGCTAAAGAGATGGAGGGAATAGCAATGTGGGAAGTTTTTTTATATATTAATCCCCTATGTTCATACTGCTTAAAAGTGGAACGGTCAATCATCGATTTCACTCGAAAAAATAATATCGACACTCAATATCACTTCGTAACAACTTTCAATATGGCAACCATCACTGATTATATGTTAATGAAAGGTTATAAACCAGCTGATCTAGAAAAAAGAAATGAAGTTACAGAAAATATTTTTGAAGCGGCACTATTATACAAAGCTGCCGCCTGTCAAGGTAACAAAAAAGCTCGCAGTTTCTTAATGAACATTCAGAACGAAGTTAACGTTCTGGGAAAACCATTCAATGAAGATACTATCAAAATCGCCGTTGAAAAAAGTGGACTTGATTTTAAAGCTATCATTACCGAAAAGAATAGCGAAGCCGTCAGAAAAGCTGTCCGCAAAGATCAAGAATTAACTTGTCAAATGCAAATAGAAAAGGCTCCGACGGTTATCGTCTTCGATGATGACGATCCGACAAAGCCCGGTGTAATGATCAATAAATTCGGCAGTCAAACTTCCGAAGACATCATCAACGAAAATCTAACTGCTATGTTAGAAAAAACGATGCCACAACCTAATAATACCGGTGTTCAAACTGATCGGCAAAGTAGAATAATTAATATCGATAATTTTAGAAGATAGTTCATTAACTAGCTTCTTTTTTTTGGCCTATTTTTCAGACTTCTTATCTTGTTCCACATTCCGCGGGCGATTCAACAACGGCTGTCTGATCCGTCGTGGCGTCGAACCACATTTTATCATCCAGTGATAAGTTTGATATATTGGCTTCAACATTTCAAATTTTTTCCCTTCTAAAAAATCTTCCACCCGCTCATGATGGCGCATATAATAACTAGTTTTAAAGTGATTAATCTTTGGATCTTGGATCTTGCGGATACGCTCGATCTGGTGCTCACTGATCTTTACTTCTTTAACTTCATCCCGTTCAGGCTGAAAATCCAAAAAGTGCTTGAAGTTCTTCAATTTAAAAGTTTTCTTGTGGCAAGTCACCCGATTGAACGGCCCGATGAAACGGACTTCGTAAAACAAAGAAAGCCTCTGGGATTTAGGATCGAACATGACGATGAAAAAGCGCCAGTTGTCATTGTATGCTAAAAATTTTAAATGTTGTTTAGTTAGCTTCTTTGATAAGTAGTCCCCACCTAAGATCCAGAGATCTTCTAATCCTAGTTGACGATATTTGTCGGCCCGTTTGCTCAAGGTTGGTAGGTCGATTTTGGCACATTGGTATTCGATGACGGTCTTTTTATCTACCATAATATCTGGCCGTTGATCGATTTCTTTTAGATAGACTTCTTCTTCGATGACGCATGATTCTGGCGTTGATTTTTTTAGTGCTTCTATTAGCTGTTTTTTGCCTTGTTTGTGGATCGGGCGTTCGTTGGTTTCGTTGGTTGTTTCTGGTTGGTGTTTGAAGAACGGTGTTACTGCTGTTTTTATTAGTATTACCGGTCTTTTGCATTCTGGACATTTGAACTGTCCTTTTTCTTTGCATTCTATTGCGTTGATTAATTGATTTTTTTCGTTTAACGCTGCGTACATTATTCATCACCTCTGTATAGAGATTACGCAATTATTTTTGATAATTTTTTTTGATGGGGATTTTTTTTATTTTTTTTGATTGGAGCGATAGTTTTTTGTTCTGGAGGTGAGAGAGTTTTTGGCAGACGAGAAGCGTTTTGTTTGGTTGGATGTTTGTGATTTTTGGTGGTTGGGGTTGTGGTTGTAGTTTGGTTGGGGGTTCACTGCCGACTCCGGGGCCCAGGATAGTGCAACAATCCCCCTTTTTTTGATGGGGACCGATTTATTTTGTACAAGTTGGCATTTTTTGCGCGTCCTAGTTTTTGCGGTCTATCTCAGTTTCTACCTTTTCTTGTAAGATTTAGTTCAAGACCTCTTTTTTGAGTTAGATATTTTTGTGATTGTTCCAATTTCATATCCGTCCTTTCCTCCTTGCTCGCGTGCTTGGTTCCCGCACTCTCGCCTCGCTATTTTATTAATTTTTTTATTTTTTATTTATTTATTGCTTTTTTGATTCTTTTACATCACGAAAAAAGACAGCATCCCTTTTATTATCAATTTTTCTTCGATAATAATGGGTGCTGTCTTTTGTTTTTTCTTTTGTAATTTATTAATTCATGGTCATGCCGCCTGTTACGTTGATGGCTTGGCCTGTCATGTAGTCTGATAGGCGACTGGCTAGGAATAGTACGACATTTGCGACGTCTTGTGGTTTTCCTGTTCGGCCTAGTGGTACTTGGCTGTTGTCTTCCCTTTCGATGTCATCAGGTTGAAGTCCTCTGATTTTTGCTCCGTCATTTCTTTCACGATGTTTCATGGCAGTTTCGATGATTCCGGGACATACTGCATTGACGTTGATTTGTTTGCTTGCTAATTCAATTGCTAGTGTCTTGGTGATTCCTAATACTGCGTGCTTTGATGCGGAATAGGCTGCCATGGCTCGATAGCCGTTTTTTCCGGCCTGGGAGGCCATGAAGATTATTTTGGCTGGTCGGTTTTTGGTCAACATTAAGTTGGCGATGTATTTGGCTACTAGATAGGTGCCTTTGGTGTTGACGGCTATGGTTTTGTCAAAATCGCTGGTCTTGCTGTTTACCAAGTAGTCCATGGTGGATATTCCGGCTACGTGTGCTAAGACGTTGGGGATCAAGTCGGCTTTTTTTAGTTGGTCTGTTACGTTTTGGACGCTTTCTTCGTCGGCTACGTTCAGATTGATTTGAAAAAGGCCTGGTTTTGCTTGGCTTAGTTCGTGGTTTTGAAAAGCTAAGTCAGCTTCGATGACGATCGACCCTTCTTCGTAAAAAGTTTGGGCGACTGCCTGACCGATTCCTTGATGAGCCCCTGTCACAAAAACTATTTTGTCATTCAATTCTGAAAATGTCATTTAACCATCCCTTTGACAAGAATTAGATTACATGACGTTCAAATGGGTCGCTGCTGATTCCTTCTTCGAGAATCTTCTTTGACCATTCTTTAGCAGAAA
Organism: Companilactobacillus zhongbaensis; assembly: GCF_003946515.1. Classification (GTDB taxonomy): domain Bacteria; phylum Bacillota; class Bacilli; order Lactobacillales; family Lactobacillaceae; genus Companilactobacillus; species Companilactobacillus zhongbaensis. Next base: position 11,018 of record NZ_RHOM01000045.1, read on the forward strand.
ATAGTGAGTGGTCGCGGTAGTTACCACAGCTATAAATATCTGTTCCTTGAACGTCCTTCCATTCGATTTTATTTGCAATTTCGTCTAATGAACCTTTCAATGCTTTAGCAACTTCTTCAGTTGAGTGTTCACCCCATGTGATCAAGTGGAAACCTGTACGACAACCAAATGGTGAGCAGTCAATAACACCTGATAGACGATCTCTCAATAGACCTGCCAACAAATGTTCGATTGTATGCAATCCTGCAGTTGGGATAGCATTTTCGTTAGGTTGTACTAAACGCAAATCATAATTTGAGATAGCGTCTCCTTTGTCACCATGTTCAACTGTGATCAAACGAACGTATGGTGCTTTAACCTTTGTGTGGTCCAATGTAAAACTTTCAACTTTTGCCATAATGTAAATCTCCTCCTAATTTTATACAGTATCTATCTTAGACTACTTTTTGAAATATGATAATGGTTTATCAACTTCAATTTTCGTTCCGTAATATTTTTTCTTAATATATTGTTGGATCTTCTTGTCATGATACAACTTGACTAATTTTTTATAAGTCTTGTTGTTTTTGTCTTTAGAAGCAACAGCCAATATATTTACATTATTTTTGGTATCTTGATCGAGTTTTTCATGATAGATCGAATCAGTTAAGACGTGCAAGCCACCATCTAGTGCAACGGTGTTTGAGATCAACACGACGTCAACATCATTCAAAACTCTTGGTCCGGTAGTATCATCTATTTCTTTAAATTTCAGATTCTTCGGATTGCTGGTAATATCTTTAGCGTTCCCCAATGCGCCAAAGTCTTTCTTCAACTTGATCAAACCAGCAGCCTGAAGCAATTCCAACCCCCGAGAAGTATTGGCAGGATTATTAGCAATAGCGACGGTAGAACCATCCTTGATCTGACTAACTTTTTTAAATTTCTTCGAGTAGATCCCCAGAGGTTCCAAATAAGTAGTCCCGATCGCAGCTAACTTTCCATTAGGATTTTCGCGATTGTAAGCTTGGTAGTAGGCCCAAGACTGAAAAGCATTAACATCAACTTGCCCCTCAGTAGTAGCCTTATTCAATTGCGTCCCATCAGTAATCTCTTTAACCTTAATCTTCAAACCAGCGTCCTTAGCTTGCTGACTCTTAGCAATATGTTCCCAGATCTCCAAATCAGACCCTTGAGAACCAACAGTAACCGAATCCTCAGAATTCGAACCACTGCCACAGCCAGCCAAAACAAAAATAGCAAACAGAGCAACAAAAGTAGCAAAAACAAAACGTAACCTCTTCATAAAAATTCCCCTTTCGCGCTCAAAGCGCTGGCAAAATAAAAATCAAAAATAAAACAAAACTAAGAATCATCCAAAAACATCAAAGCCTTCAAACAATCACCTTCCCCAAAAATAAATGCAGAAAAAATGAAACAAACTAAATCAAATCAAAAATTAGAAATGCATTAAATATGAAGGGCGCCCGAGTCGCAAAGCGACGAGTCCTGCTAACTTTGAAGTTTCAGGAAGTATCTCGTTTTTTTAATCGGAAACTCCTTACATCTTCGATGTCACCAGTTAACTCTAAGTAGGCGCCAGAGGCGCTTACTTAGAGTAAAAAAATAATCGCCCCTACAACAAGAAGTAAAAAATACTCCAAAATTGTAGGGACGATTTCCCGTGATACCACCCTAATTCGTGCTTCACTCACATAAAGCACCTCAACGACACAAACATGTCCGGGATAATATCGCATCCTTGCGTTCCATCGGCTTGCACCTCAGGAAAGACTCCAAGCTCATGTTCAGATCTTCGTTCGTTCCGTCCTTTCACTATCTAACGGTCGCTTAAAACTACTAAAAAATCCTACTCTTCTCTTCAACGTCTAATAAAATTAAAATTTGATTAGTTGATGTGAATAAAGTTAACACCAAAAAAATTCAAAGTCAAACAAATTTTCAAAAAAGAGTGAAAACAAAAGTACCAAAACCAGCAACAGAAAAGGAACGAAAAGTCATAAAATTAAATTTTAAATTAAAAATATCAAAACAACAATAATAGAGCAATAGCGACTTTCCAGCGACGAAGGAGCGAAGAAAGAGCAAGAAAAAAGCAAATACAAAATACCAACCGATGAAAACAAAAAATAAAAATCAACAAGATAGATAAATCAAAATCAAATCGTAAGACCGAAAAAAGCTAAGTCCAACTCACCTAACCAAAACAGTCAAAACCAACAAAGATAAGTACCGTATCCCCACAAAAAAATACTAAGCTTAGAGGCATAGAAGTTACCCGACGGGGTGCTCCTATGCCTCTATTACTTTATAGTGGTAGTGAAGACAAGCCGTACTCATTTTTGGTCCTTGAGACCGTCACAAAAAATGGCTGCTTCACTTGTTTT
>NZ_RHOM01000046.1 GCF_003946515.1 Companilactobacillus zhongbaensis
TGAAAAAAAATTTAAACCTTCAAGGTTTATTTGGCTTACTTAAAATCACTAAAATAACAAGACTAAGGCATTAGTTTGGTGGTGAAAACCCTCGTCACTGAACTAATATCTTGTATTCATATTTATGAATCATTGAATTAACAACATTAATATTGACAAGACGTAGAAAAAATGATATTTGTACTCAATTAGGATCTGTGGGGGTGGAGGGAATTCGCCGTCAGCCGCGAAATTTTCGTTTGCACGGCATGGGCCGTGCTTACGAAAAGGGTAAGCTTTGAGATGTCCAAGGCGGTTTCCCTTGGATAGCTCAAAGTTACCCCGCAGCGTTCCACGGCGCAATTCCCGGAACCCCCACAGATCCGGGAACAAACCACCACACAAACAACAACAACCACAAAAATCAAACACAAAACAAAAAATCAAAACCATACAAAAAAAGCCAACAACTGGGTAATTGTCGGCTTTCTTCTAATGAATGGGATAGTTCATTGTTCAATTTGACAAACAAGTATCTGATTCACTAACCGTAGCTTAGCAAACCGTATACCCCTCCTATCAAATTTAACATTACTGTAACATAAAGCAGGAAATTTAAATAGTATCTTGCCCGAAATTTTACCAAAACTTCCCATTATTATTTGCCATGAGCTATATCCTACCATAGCTCATTTCATCTTTTAAAGATTTAGGAGAGAATCAAACATCACCTCCTTTTTTTATTTTCTAAAAATGTTTCTTTTTAACACTTTGAACTCTTTGCTTGTCACTAGGTAAAAACAAAATACCGATCAAGATAAAGAAACTAGAAATCATCATGATTGCGTGCACTATCTAGATACCCTCTGTCTGGTCTCAAGATGGTGGATACTACTCTGTCTCTTTTGAAACCCCACAGTGTCTCTTACGATGAACCGTGGACGATCATTGACTTGATCTAAAACTCTTCCGAGATAGCTTCCAAAAATTCCTAGTGACAAGAAGACAAATCCTACTGAGAATAGCATCAACGTGATACCAACTGTGGCTGCGGTGAACCCGCCAGCAGCAATCAAATAAATTAGATAGATCAGACCACCTACTAATGGCAGAACTGAGAAGAAACTAACTAGTTGCAAAGGTTTCATCGAAAATGACGTGATACCATCTAAGGCTAACTTGATCATTTTTGACAAAGGATACTTCGTCTCTCCAGCAATTCTTTCGTGACGATGATATTCGACACTCGTTTGCTTGAATCCGATCCAAGTAACTTGGCCACGGACGAACGGATCTTGTTCGTGGCGGCGTTGCATTTGAGTGACCGCTTTGCGATTCATCAAGCGGAAATCACCTGTATCCAGTGGCATATCGATCGTAGCTAATTTCTTGAAAGTTCGGTAAAACATTGCGGCCGTTACTTTTTTGAAAAAAGTTTCTCCGTCTCGCTGTTTTCTCTTTCCATAGACGATGTCATAGCCTTCACGCCACTTCTCAATCATCATAGGAATAACTTCCGGTGGATCTTGGAGGTCGGCGTCCATGACGACGACAGCGTCGCCTGAGGTGTATTGTAAACCAGCTGTAATAGCGATTTGATGTCCAAAATTTCGTGAGAACTCGACTAACTTGATGTTGTCGTTGTACTCTAATTCATTTTTGATAATATCGACTGACTTGTCTTTCGAACCGTCGTCTACAAAAATCAATTCATAGTCTTCAGGTTGCTTAGCGACATAGTCTTCGAGAGTATCAATGGTAGTTTTAATACCTGCTTCTTCGTTGAATACAGGTAATACGATTGAGATCGTATCAGTCATGATAAGACTTCCTTTCATTTTCTTAATTGTGTTTTTACCTATTAATAATATTAATCATAAATGCTAGTTAAATCGTAAAGTGTTCCTGATTGACCTGGGCCACCCATCATGCCACCTTGTGACATACCTTCGGTCGATCCATTCGAACCTGGTGCCTTCGATGGTTTAGAACTTGGTTTAGTTCCGGATGGAGCTTGTCCACCTTGGCCACCTGGGGCTTGTCCTTGTCCAGGGCCACCAGCCATATTTCCACCTGGTTGGCCTGGTTGATTAGAATTCTTTGATGACTTAGATGATGAGGTCGAAGTTGCTGCACCCATTGCTGATGATGTCGAACTCTTGAGAGTTACCTTCTTGGCATGTTTCTTGATCCAGCTGACAATCTCAGAATTACCACTACCTGATTTACCACCAGAATAGTAATACTTCAATTGACCAGACTTAACTAACTTCTTGAATTGAGCCAAAGTAATTGCTGGGTCGGTACCATTAAATCCACCCATGGCCATAACGGCTTTTTTAGACTTAATGATGTATGGAGCTGCCGTACTTGCATCGTCAGTTGCGAACAAGTATTTAGCATTTCCTTGATGTTTTTCAACGTACTTCAATAATTCAGAGTTGACTTGGGAATTACCCATGCCACCTCCACCACCCATTCCGGATGATTGGAGTAACGATGGACCAGCACTTGGAATACCATCAGATGATCCGGCAATTGTTGGGGTCAATGACCACCAAGTCGGAGCTACCATGATCAAAATCGAACCGATGATCGGCCAAGTATAAGCGTGACGTGCTTTTTTGGAGATCCATGGTAAGGCATAAAGAATGATTGAGATCAAAGCACCTAAGACGACCATGATCCAAGCCCAAACTGGATAAGTTTCGTATAAGTACCATGCTTGTAATAAACTAGTTCCTAAAATTGCTGTTGGTAACATTAGTGACCAACCGGATTTATGCATCCACTGCTTGATCATCGTGTACAATCCGACACCGCCTAAAGTTGCGATGGCTGGTGCTAACATGATCGTGTAGTAAGGATGGAAGAAACTGGCAACTGAGAAAAAGCCGAATACTGGGACTAACCAAGCTGCCCAGAGCCATAATTCTTTGCGTTGTGGTGTTAATGACCACCAGTGTTTCATCTTTGAGCCTCTATAATAGAAGAAACTAGAGAAGAATCCTAAGATTGCTACGATGAGTAACCAACTGATCTGTGGTCCTAATTCTTGTTGGAAAAGTCTTAGTGGACCTGCGGTACCAATGTTAAAGGCACCACCGCCACCTCCGGCCATTTGCTTGTTACCCTTTTTACTGCTTCCAGGGCCACCAGCTCCAGGACCACCTTGGCCACCGGGTTGACCGTTCTTGCTTGATTTACTACTACTTCCAGGCATTGCTGGAGGTGTATTAGAAGAGCTACTCTTCGATGACTTTTTCGAACCACTTGGTGGTGTGGGTTGGCCTTCAGAAGAGCCCTTCTTATTGTTTCCCATTCCTGGGAATGCTCCACCAGTACCAGTAGTTTGACCGAGCAGTCTTTGTGTTCCGTTATATCCAAAAGCTAATTCTAAAGCTGAATTATTTTCTGATCCACCTTCATAAGGACGATTGTTTGAATTAGTTAAATCGACCGACAAAGGCCAGATCAATGTAAATACTGCTAAAAAGACGGTTGCGACTGCTAGATGACCAACTTTTTTCTTCCAGCTGATCTTGGTAGCAATCCAATAATAGAAATATAATGCCGGTAAGATCATAAATGCTTGAAGCATTTTGACGTTAAAGGCAACACCCATTAGAGCAAAACCGATCCAGAGATATCTTTGCTTAGTACTGAAAACGGCTTTTTGAACGAACCAGATCGACAATAGTAAGAAGAAGATCAAAGTTGCATCCATATTATTAGTTCTTGAATCAGCAACTACGATTGGTGTTAAGGTCATGATCAAGGCTGAAATTCTAGCAGGGATCTTACCAAAACGTTTGTGGACCAAGTTGTAGATCAAGTAAACTGATCCGATCCCGAAGAGGATCGATGGTAGAACAACGCTCCACCCATGGACGCCGAAGATCTTAGCGGATATTGCCATAAACCATAAAGCTACGGGAGGTTTATCAACAGTGATATATCCGGCTGGATCAAAACTGGCATACCAGAAATTCTTGAAATTCTGAGTCATACTCTCGATAGAGGCAGTGTAAAAACTATTTGCCGAACCGGCTTCCCAGATATTCCACGTGTATAGGAATGTGGCTAAGATCAAGATTGCAATCAGCCAATAATCCCATTTAACGTTTTTAATTTTAGCGAAGAAGCCGGTTGGCCTCTTCGTTTGACGCGAATCCTTTAGTTCCATTAATTATTATTCTCCTATCTTTTAAAAGGTAATATTTATCAGGAAACAAATTGCTGTGTAGAGCAACATCGATAAATAAATTGGTGTTGTTTTTCGTAAATGATTTTTCAATTTGTTTCACTCCCTTTTTTAACGCTGAATACAGAATAATTTAAGTAACTTAAATCAAGCTTAAATAATATAAAAATATTCTTAGATTTGATTTTTTTAGAAAAACATTATAATATTCATGGCTATAACTTATAATTAATGCAACGTTAGAAATCAGATAGGAGTGCATATGGACAATAATATTAAAATTTTACTAGTAGAAGACGATGTCGAACTCGCTAATAACATTGAAACTTTTTTAAACGAATTTTCCCAAGTAGATATTGAGAATGACGGACTTTCGGGTAAGTTTGACGCTGTCGAAGGTGTTTATGACTTGATCATCCTGGACTTAATGCTTCCCGGAATGAATGGCTATGATATTTTGAAGAGCATCCGCCAAGAACAAATCACGACACCGGTCTTGATCTTAACGGCCAAGGCTGAACTTGATGACAAACTTCGTGGTTTTGACTTGGGTGCCGATGACTACTTGACGAAGCCTTTCCACCGTGAGGAACTCAAAGTTCGGGTCAAAGCTTTGTTAAAAAGAAGTGGTGCTCTAGCCGACGATTCGATCTTGAAGATCAATGATATTGAGATCAACTTGAACAATCACGAGATCAAAATTGAAGGACAGCCAATCGCCCTCAATTGAAAAGAATATGACCTGCTCGTTTACTTAGTTCAAAACAAAAATACTATCTTGACGAAAGATCAAATTTTTGAACGGATCTGGGGTTTTGATTCGGATACTTCCATTACCGTCGTGGAAGTTTACATGAGTAATTTGCGTAAAAAATTACGTCCTTCAGAAAACGATTATCTAATCAAGACAATCAGAAACGTTGGGTATATTTTCCAAAATGAAGAAAAAGCGAAAAACTAAATTAAGTAAAATCATTCGGAAGCAACAAATTCAGCAGTTCGTCTTGGTGATGGCAACATTTGCTATTTTGTTCATCAGTTTAGGTATGATCGTCTTTCATACTTTTGAAAGTAATACTTATAACGGAATCGACCACGGTATCGACAAGCAAATTAAAGATATCCGCGACTCACCAAAGGTCATTGGCCAACCCCAGATCCACGCACCTGGACAAGATGATAAACAACAACCTGCACAAAATTCTCCACAACCAAAGGCACCCTTCCAAACTTCAATTTTGATTTATAATTCCAAAAAAGAGTTGGTCAATAAATCTGGTTTGGGTAATCGATATTCGGTCTTGAAAAACGTACCAATGCGCAAAAGTGACTTAAATAAAAAGATCAATATCACCATCAACAATATGAATTTCCGAACGGAACTGATTAAAGTTTCCAAGGATAATAACAATGACGCATATGCTGGTAAGTATGTCATGGTCGTCCAAAACTTTGATAATCAAATGGAATCACTCGAAAGCTTCGAACACATCTTGATCGTTTCGTTCGGTATTTTTTGGTTGATCTCGTTAGTACTCTCCTACTTGCTGACAAAAATCACCATGCGTCCGATCATCCGCTCTTGGAAACAACAAAGCGAATTCGTAAATGATGCCGCCCACGAATTACGGACCCCACTAGCTATCATCCAAGGAAAGATGGAATACATGCTGACCAAGCCTAATGACACGATAATTGAACAAGCGGAACCGATTTCCGTCTCACTCGACGAAGTTAATCGCCTGAATTCACTGACCAACAGTCTGTTAGAACTAGCAAGAGCAGATCAGTCGACGACGAAAATGTCATTTCAAATTGTTGAACCAGAAAGCTTTTTGGCTGACCCGATCAAGCCTTTCAAGGACATCGTTGAATCGCAAAAGAAGCACTATTCTTACGACATCAAAGAAAAAGTCAGCCTAAACGTTGACCGTGATAAGATCAAACAACTTTTGATCATCTTGTTAGACAATGCTACTAAATACACGCCTGAAGGTGGAACCATTTCGATTGCCGATAAAGTCGACAACGGCAAGTATTACATCACCGTTTCTGACACCGGTGTCGGGATTTCAGACGAAGATAAACAAAAGATCTTTGGCCGTTTTTATCGTGTTGATAAATCGCGGACCAAAGCAACTGGTGGACATGGTCTAGGCCTTTCCATCGCCAAACAAATCGTCAAAAGTCATCACGGTAAAATTTTCATCGAGGACAATCACCCTCAAGGCAGTAAATTCATCGTTGAATTGCCAATCAAACATAAACGCTAGTCACCGATCTAGACAATATAAAAAATCGCCTATTTACAGGGCGATTTTTTTTATTGCATAAATGAAATTTTTAGTGGTTAACAGCTCCAAATGGTCAAACAATACTTATTATTTTTGAAAGATAATTCTAATAAGAAAGTGCTATCATTTCCCCTGTGAAACATCCCATTTGTAAAGGAGTTAACCCATGAATAAAAAAATACTCATACCCATAATGATGGCCTTCGTCTTAGTCACTATCGGATTTTTTAAGTTGCATCCACCGCAATCGACTGGCGCTGCTGAATCCGCAGATAAGACTGTCCTTAAAATCCAATTGAAGCAAACTCAAAACAATACTCAGACTTATCAAATTGAATATGACTACAAAAACAATAATCCTGTGATTGTTTTGTCATCCCATCAATTCAAGAATATCGATATTCCTTTCTTAGTTGATCAATTTGATAAGGAAAACGTTGGAATTAACGAACAAAATCAACAAATCTTTCTCAACTTAAAAAAATTCAAACAATCAAATGGATCATTTCAACTGAGAAAACTAGGGGAAGATCCCCTCTTATTAAACATCAGAAATGCCAAAAATGAATTGTTGTATCAATCAAAAATTGATTCAGATATGAAAGAACCTTTCCAAGAAGCTACGACTTCTCACGCAGAAATCCAACCAGCTGAAACTAATGTGGCCTATAACAATCTTGAAGCTCCCTCAACCGAAGTCGATAATAATCAGCTCGATGAAGACACTACTGAGGAATCAACAAATACTGACAAAAATATAATTGACGATTCAGCACAACCCGAAATCACAAGAGATCCTGATTGGGATCGTGGGTGGTCTGAGAGGGCTGAACTTCTTGTAGCTCGTGGAATTGAAAAAAAATTACCAACGGGAAGAACTTCGATGCCTGTTCAATATTTTGGTGCATTAAATTATGCACTTACAAATACAGGAGTTTACGATTCCGTAAGAGGACGACCGTTACGTCCGGGGTTAATATTACCCGGTCCCAGTCGTGGAACTGGTAGAAAAAATAACCTAACCGCTGCCAACTCAGCAATTATTACTTACCGACCTGGACATCATTGGAATGAAGCACAAGTTGACGATGATGATGACTATAGATTAAATTACTATTTGAATTATACATTTGGTGATGGTCTGCTATACAGCGATGGTTGGTTTAATGATGCTGAAGATAAGGCTTACCGTGGCTCACAAAGAAATTTTATTACCACAAATCTTTTTGACTACTATCTACCTACAGGAGATATTTCAAAACCTAGAATTTATGGACCAGATTTTGAGGAAAAAGATGTTTGGGGTATCGATGAACACAACGTCCATTATTACATCAAAAACGATAAACTATACAGAGATGGGAACCCCAATAACACATCCTCAAAGAACGTTGTTGAAACAATAAAACAAAGACTTGTTTTTCGACAGGTAATGAAGAATACCATCGTTCAAGTAACAATAACAATGAGATTTGACAATAACAACACTTCAATCATCACAACAGAATTTAAAAATATTGGCACCACTTATATTGATAATTTCCAAGGATACACATTCCGTGATATTACTTTCCTGTATAACCACAAACGTAAGGGTTCCAAACAAGATAATATTATTAGATCATTGGGAAATCATGTTGGAGCATATGCTAGCCGAAATGATAAATTTAATTCTAGAATAGAATTCAAACTCAATGGATATCCAGACTCACCATATGCTTGGTCTGCACGAGGAACGCGTTCAACATTTTACCAGGCATATGACGGAGATCATTTCCCCTGGAATTTTAAAGGACTCAATAATCAATACGACGATGCCTTTACAGATATTTATGATCGGGGTGATCGAGATAGAGAGCCAAGCTTTGGTAAACCGTTCATGGATTTTGCCACTGATTCAGGTATCTCAATGCATACTAAAAACCAGCCACTCTTGCCAAATCAACAAGTAGCAATGACCTACTCGACCAATATTATTCAAAAAGATGAAGTCCCACTTTTGGATTTAACGAATGCTGAAGAAAACAGCAAAGAAAATCCAAAAGTAATACCATATTTATCTAATAATGCTGAAATCACCGGAACTTGGCTCTATGATCGAATGCATGATGTAAATGTGAAATACGTAATTGAAGACGCCGACATAAAACACAAAGATGAAAACGAATTTGCCAAGCACATCATGCAAAATGGTGTTTCGGTGACAAAAGGCTTTCAAAATCAAAGCTTGGCCGATATGCACAATCGGGTAAAACATCCTTGGACAGCAAAGATTCCTTTCAATGAACTAGGTACTGGACTTAGAAAAGTGACTTTCGTAGCTTATGATAAGGAAAATAAATGTTCCAAGTTAAAAACATATTACATTTTAATTCCTGAACAAACTGAAGTTAAAAATTTTGAAATCCAAGTGATGACCCCAGAATCATCAACTGAACCAGGCTTTCCATATGATCCTCGTAAAAATCAGCAACACGTTGACAAGTTGACCATAACTGGATAAAGCACCGACTTGACTCATAACCATCAAATCGAATACCAATTAGATGGTGGCGAGAAGAAACCAGTCGATGTCCATCAACAATTCAAAGATAAAGATATCGTTTTTTTGGGATTGAGAGATTTAGACTTGTCCAATCTGAAAAAAGATATCGGAATCCACCGGATTATCTTCACATTAACTGATAAAGATGGTAAAACGACGACTGATGAATTCTTTTTCAAATACGTCATGAATGCCTCGACTAACAAACCAGAAGGAACATTCAGGATCTTAGCTCCACAAGAGATCGATTTTGGTGTAACTAACATGGCTGATAATTCAACTAGCATTCTTAGACCGAAAATAAGTCAAAATCTAGTGTTTGACGATCAACGTCAACTCGATAAACGTGACGAAACCGTCAAGTTGACTTTGTCTACGCAACCTTTCCATCTGAAAGAAAAGAACACAATAAAAGTAACCAATGATACTATCGATACAGATTTACTGTGGAACAACCGACAACTTCAAAAAGACATCCCCTATTTAATTACTAACGAAGAACAAGCAAATCGTATCGTCCTAAACGACATCTTTTTGCAAAATATTCGCTTAAAAGTGGATAATGACACTCCTGTAAAAACCGGAAAGTTCACTAGTGGATGGCTTTGGACAGCTTCAGATTCACTTTAATAATCAATTAAAAAAGACACTCTCAAATATTTGAAGAGTGTCTTTTTGGTTGGTCTAGCCCGTTTGCTTGTTCAATAAATTAATTCGCTTCAATTAGAAATACAATTTAAACGATCCATCCGATAAAAATCCTTTCATACGGAGTCAACATTAGCTCCACAAAAACGATGCAAGCACTGGACTATACCTCATTAAAAAAATATATTCGTAAAAAAAATACTGTTGTTTCACATACAAAATTAATATTCAAAATTAATCCAGTTCCAAAACCATATCTTATGTTTATTGGAAGTTAATTCTTATACAAAAATGATACCATTGTTTCTTGTGAACTATTTCATTTAAAAAGGAGCTTGTTATGACGGCAATCAAAGTCTTGGATGACAGTTAACGACGCAAACATTTTTTAATCAATAATGAGTGGGAGAAGTACATGAATTCAAAAACAAAAATAATCTTAATTGCTGCAACCTCATTTTTTTCAATCCTCTGCTTATTATTAGCTTTCGGTGATTCAACTACTTCTAAAGCTAACGAAAGCGGCAACGTCGAGCGAAAAATTGAAGATCTCGCAATCGATAAAAAACAAGAACGAACTAAGATAACCGCAAAGTATCAAATAGAGCCCGACAAGCCGGTCTTGATCCTCTACTCTTCTCAAATCAAAAACCTTGATTTGAAAAAGTTAAAAGAAGATCTGGGCGAAAAAAACGTCGGTGTCGATTTAGAAAAAGAACTGATACACCTTTACATGAAGGATCAAATATCAGCGGATGGTCGTGGAACACTGACCTTTGAGACTATTAATCAAAATCAAACGTACTTTGAGATCCGCGATATTGACCATCAAATTATGAAGAGCGAATTTTTGAATCAACCCATCGAGAGCAATACGGAGACCGAAAGTAAACCATTGAACAATGGGTTGGAAACTGGTGAACTTTTGAAAAATCCGAATAGTGTAACTACGGAAACGAGTCCAATTACTGAAAATGATCAACCTAGTACAGAGCCAGATAAAGGGTTTGATGGAAATCATGCTAATGCACCAGGTGAGCAAATAAATGATAATGAGGAAAGCCCTCTTTCAGGATGGGAAGAATCAAAAAAATTAAAAATTTCCCCAGTTCTCATCAAAGATAATCCTGATGGTCCCGATGTTTATCAAGTTATCTACTTTGGCGCTTTAAATTATGCATTGGAAAAAACAGATGTTATTGATTCTGTAGGTGGTCGACCAGTCCACGGAATATTTGTAGCCGCTGGTAATGGCCGTAAAAACAATATTACAGCCGCTAATCATGCCATAATTACCGTCCCTCCTGGCCACGATGTCTATGAAACTCAAGCGGAGGATGTGGATCCAAATGGTAATACTTGGATCACAAACACATTTGGAGATGGACATATAAATATTGGAGACAATTCCGTAACTGAAAAATTCGGCTCCCAACGAAACTTTGTAACAACTAATTTATATGATTACTTCAAGTCCAGCAAAGATTTCAAGTCCCCCTATATGCTTGGACCAGGTAACGAAGACTCTGATGGACCTGATACTATTTCCTTAGTCGAGGAAGAACCGTTTCCACCAAGATTTTATATGAAAAAAAACGCTAATGGAACTAAGTACCCTGCACAAAGAATCGTTTTCCATCAAATGTTTGATAATTATCATATAAAAATCAGCATTACTCAGGGTTTTAATCCTGATGGTTCTCTCTACGTCAGAACGGTTTTTAAGAACGTGGGTACCATGAATATTCCACATTTTACCGGATATACTTTCCGAGATATTACCTTTATGAAAAATCATAATTATGGAGCCATGGAAAAAGATAATATTCTCAGATCTCTAGGTGGAAACCGCGGTGTTTATGCAACGAGAAAAGCATATAACGGTAGTATGGAATTACATATGGACACATTTGATGATGCACCGTTTGCATGGGCAGCTCAAGGAACAAAGTCCAGTTATTTTGCAAGTACTGATGGCCTTCCATTATGGCCAAGAAAAGCAAAGGGATTCCCTTGGAAGAAAAACATTAACGATAATTACGAACGACCATTTTTCAATATTGATGATCTTGCTAATGCCTCGCCAGAGAATGAAAAAGGATTAGGAAAAAAAGCTATTGCTAATAATGACAACAGAAATTGGGATTCAGGAGTTTCGATGCACACAATGGATCAACCTTTAGAAATTGGCGAAAAAGTATCAATGGCGTATGCTATTGATGTCGTTCCCATTAGCAATCATCCAATGATTGAATTACATCAGAAAGGTTCTTTCGAAGATCCGTTAGTCCTACAACCTAATCAAAAGGAATTAAAAATAGATGGTGGTTGGTTCCATTTTGGACACCCCGAGGTTAATCTCAACTACTTAATAAAAGAGTGGGATCCATCGCAACCTGACAAAACATACACAGCTGAAGAAATCTTAGCTGAAAACTTAAGCATGGGAACAAAAAAGCAAACAGCAGCTGAACAAAAAGTGGGAACTAGATTCCCTTGGGATAAAACTATCTCTACTGAAGGATTCGCTCCTGGAAAATACGTAATTGCCGTGGTGGCAGTCGATACTTCCAAGGACAAACTGCAATCTACCGTAAAACAATTAGTATTTGAGATCCCGCGGGTTGCCACCAAAGAACCACAATTAGAAATAACCTCCCCTGCACCACATACTCAAAGCAACATGTTCGAACCAACATCAGATATTTTGAGAATCAAGGGTATTTGGTCAGATATGGATTCCGAATCGATAACTTTAAGTTATTCTTTTGATGACGAAAATCCGAAAAAATTACTCGATCACGAAAAAAACATCCCCGGAAGTGTCATGCCTTGGATCTTGCCCGAGTTTAATATAAAGGACATCAATGACACTAAACCGCACAAAATCACCTTCATGATTGATGATCACGATTCAACAACTGAAGATCCAACAAAGACGTTTTATTTTGCCCGAAAAGATGGCAGTTACCAATTAATTGCACCTCAAGAAATTAAATTTGGAATGCACAATGTCCCGAACGGTAAAACTAAAACGGTCAAGCCTCAATTATTTGGTGACCTGGAAATACGTGATTTTAGAAAAGATAACTCATCACCGATCCGAGTCACATTGAAAACAGCCGAATTCAAATCAAAAAACAATCAAGAACTAGACACGTCAGTAATCTTCGATCAAACTCATTTCCCAGCCGGACAAAAACTTCCTTTCAAAGAAGTCAAAAATATCCCTGGAGAATGGTTGACCGTGACAGATTACACAAAGCAACTTGAAAAAGAACTTAAACTTAAACTCAAGCGCCCTAACGAGACCTCTGATGGCACATTCAAAAGTCATTGGGTCTGGGAAGCTTGCGACTCAATTAGTTAATCAAGTGGATGGAACCGTAGCCTCCTGACACTAATAAAACATCCTCAAATCCGAGGATGTTTTTATTTTGTCTTAAAACAAGAATTAATTTTTCGCAAATTGCAAGAACAAGTTAGCCACCCCGAAAAAATAAAAAAAGCTTAAGATCTATCAGGATCGGAGTGACAGATTATTAGTAGCCGCAGGCCAGGGCGAATGCATCCTGGGGTTTTTTGTATCCTAGTTGTTTCCTTGGTAGTTCATTAAGGTGAGCGTTGATGACAGAGATGGTTTGGGGACTCACAGTATCTAGGGACAGATTCTTTGGAAGTTCACGTCGGATCATTCTGTTATGTACTTCGTTAGTTCC
>NZ_RHOM01000047.1 GCF_003946515.1 Companilactobacillus zhongbaensis
TTTTAACATGTTATCAACTATCTGTCAACAACTTTTTAAAATAATTTTCTTAGCAACTTGATGAACAAGTTCATCTCATTGCTTGTCGTTCCTTACCGGAGCAACTTAATTATCATATCGAATCATCAACCTCATGTCAACAACTTTTTAAAATAATTTTTCATCAAGCTAGCTCGCTTTCGCTTGCTAGGCTTGACGTTAATGCTCTCTCGCAACAACAAATAATATCTTACCAATAGACTCTAACTCATGCAACCCCTTTTTTGATTTTTTTCATTTTTTTCTGAAAATGATGAGCCAATAAAAAAAGACGCCGGCTCAATTGCCTGACGTCTTAGTGTTTATTTCAATTCTGGTGCATCTGTTTGGTATAGGTCTACTAATGACTTGTTATCATTCTGTGCTAAGAGACTCGTTCCATTCTTAGTCCTTGCCTTCTTTAGTTCTTTGAGAGCATGACTCTTCTTGTAGTTATAGTCCTTCTTATCGACCTTGGTAAATCCTTCAGGGTTATAGAACCTTAATAGATCTCCATTGATAACACGATCAGATAAGGATAGCTCTGTGGTGACCTTATTGGATAGTTTAGACTTTTCGGCACTCGAGATCTTCTTGTCTACTTTACCATTCTTAGTATTGTAGTATGTGCTTCCTACTTTCGTCACAGTTGGTGTGACGAAGTCACCATTTCTAAAGGCAACGGTTTGCGGATGTTCTGGAGATAGTAAATCACTACCGAATTGGATCATATTACTATCATCCACTCCTAGTAAGTTCAAAAGTGTTGGTAAGACATCAATTTCACCACCATAAGTATGGTTGACTCCACCCTTTAGTCCATCCATATGGATCATGAAAGGCACTCTTTGATATTGAGCATTGTCAAAATCATCAAAGTCTTTGATCCCGGTGAGCTTGGCCATGGCCTTCTTATGATTATCAGAAATACCATAATGGTCACCGTAAAAGACAACCATACTATTCTTATCTAAGCCAGTTGCTTGGAGCCAGTCCATGAATTCACCGACTGCTTCATCAAGATAACAAGCAGTTTGGACGTATCCATCTACAGTGCTATCGCCAGTATCTGTCTTACTAATAGTTTGATTCTTCTTATCCAAAGTATATGGATAGTGGTTAGTAACTGTGATCAATTTAGCATAGAAAGGTTGTGGGAGCTGTTGGATATATGCAGCAGAGTCTTTTAAGAAAATCTTATCCTTCATACCGTATCCTATGTTGTAACTCTTCTTTTGTTTGTAGTAACTAGAACTAAAGAAGTAGTCATAACCCCATGACTTATAAGTATTGTCACGATTCCAGAAACTTGGAACATCCCCGTGGAATGAGGCTGTTGTGTAACCTTGTTGATCCAAAATAGCTGGAGCTGCCTGGAAAGTATTACTTGTACCATCTGTAACCATTGCTGATCCTTCTGGTAATCCAAATAATGAGTTTTCAAGCATTAACTCAGCATCGGCAGTCTTACCTTGTCCAACTTGATTGAAAAAGTTGTCGAAAGATAAGGTGTCGTTTTGATGATAAAGCTTATTCAAATTAGGTGTTACTTCTTGTCCATCCCACTTGTAGTCGATCAAGTATTGTTGGAAACTTTCCAAATGAATGATAAAAACATTCTTACCCTTGGCAACGCCAGTATATTCGGCATTAGGTTGGGCATAGTTGTCCTTCATATACTTCTTGATCGAATCAAGGTCGGAACTCTTTGATTGTGCCTTAACAGCACTAGTTTTAGTAGTTTTAATAACATCATAAACATTAAAAGCGTTAAGTCCTAAATACTTAACGATATAGTTGTTATCAAAAGTTCTTGTTAAAAGTCCTGAACGGTCTGATTGGGCCAATGTTAAGTTAGCACCAAACAATAAGACAGCTAAACAGCTGACTAAGACGGGAATCCGCCATTTTAGTCGTTTAATGTCCATGCAAATAACCTTGAAGGCTAGCAGCAAGATCAAGATAAGTACATCTAGGAAGACTAGGAAGTCTGTTGGTTTAACGATTCCTAAGATACTCTTACCTAAGTTATTGGAAACAGCTCCTGATCCTTTGATCAAGACCATAGTTAAGAAATCAGAAAATTCTCGGTAATACAAGATGTTCGAGAATAGCCAAACTGAATCTAGAAAGTCGATGATCAATAAGAAAATATAAGACTTCCTACCTTTCATGTACAAGGCTATCCCAAACAGTAACAACATGACGGGAATCGGGTTGATGACCATCAAAAAAGTTTGAAGTGAGCCTTTGACACCCAGGTTAAACTTCGTCGTATAGGCATAGACTGTTTTGATAGTGTACAAAACAACAGCCAAGATGACGAAGCCTAATCTAGTATTTAAAAAATTTGACAAGCTTTTTATAATACGCTTCATTTGTTTTCGCTCCATAATTTTACTTTAGCGTGATATTTCTTTTCTTTAAATTTGGTTTCTTAGAAATACCTATCAGCCCCAAAAACATACCGAAGAAGTATGTAATAAATCTCCATAAAAACATAGCTAAAATTAATCCCGAAGCCGATGGAATAAAGCCGGCAAATAAAGCTTTGAAACTAACTTCTGCCCCACCAGTTCCCCCTGGTACTGGGAAAATCGAAGTGATCATAACGATCATGATCTGCATAACTATGACATCTAACATACTAACATGAGTCACATTCAGAGACAGTAATACAAAGTAAACTACCAGATAATACAATAGCAGTTGCAAAAAGGTCAGCAAAGCAGCCTTTATGACCTTTTGCCTTTCCTCTTTCAAAACTAAGCTTTCTTTATAAAAACTATCAATACTACGATTAGCTGATTCTAGAATTTTATCACGTTTTGCTTCTTTCAGGAAAAATAAAACTGGTTTCAAGACTACTCGAACCATCTTTTTCGTGAAACTATAATAATACATTATCATTAGCAAAAAAGATATCGTAACTACGTGGATCACTAATCCAAAGACGATCATCAATGCTAGTCCACCAAAATGTTTCGCGACGCTTTGGAAACTAACGACCATGGCAACGATGAAGTTGATCAATACCATCCCTTGGTATATCACAAACTTCATCAGCAAAACAGAACTCGCGCGTCCACCATCGATCTTTGATTGCATCATCCCTACTAATTGGGCTGGTTGACCCCCCGCCGAAAAAGGAGTTATCGCATTAAATAAAGCTTGGATCAAAGGAATACGATACATTTCCCACCAGCCAAACTTTCGATCGTTCTCCTTTTTGAGAAGCGTGTGCAAAACCCAGGCTTCAACAGCATAAGACAACAACATTGAAGCAAACGCCACAGCAAGCCAAAAGAAATTGAGATTTCTAAAGGTGTGAATCATGTGATCAAAGTCGATCTTTCTCGCTTCCCACCAGAAGATCCCCGCACTAAGCCCCAACATTATTAATAATGCAAAAATGTTTTTTCTACTCATTATTTATCCTGTTTATACAATTTGAATTGATCATTATAAAACTCATGCCAGATCTTACTCAAATGATCTTCTGAGTAATAACCTGCTGCATTCAAAGACTTCTCTTTGAAATCATTCAACAGAGCACGATTGTTGCAAGCTTTACGAATAAAGTCACCCATTTCAGCACGGTTTTCAGCCGGTTGATAATAGCCATCAATAATAGCTTGGTAAAGTTCTAAATTACGTAGCAAAACCGGTGCTCCACAGCTGAATGCTTCAAGCACTGACATTGGGAATAATTCATCGTAAGATGGCAACAAGAAAATGTCACAAATATTATAGTAGTTCACTAGGTCGTTTCTATCAACGATACCAGTAAAAGTCATATTATCGGGAGCATTTTCGATCATTGCCTTATAACGATCATATCCATCAGTAATTTTACCAAATGAAAAGCCACCAGCCCAGACGAATTGAATATCAGGGTTTTCTTGCGCTAGCTTGTAAAAGTCATCGATCCCTTTACGTTCTTGGACTTGACCATCGCCGAAGACAACGAATTTATCTTCTGGGATACCGATTTTTTTGCGGAACGCTGCTTTTTCTTCAGGTGTCTTTTCGTAAAAATTCTTTGTGGAAACAAAGTTAGGAATATATTTTATTTTATCGCGCACTAAACCATGCGCCACTAGCTTGTCAATAAAAGTTGGATTAACAACTACGATCTGGTCCATCCGTTTATAAAAACTAATGACGTACTTGTAAAAAATCTTTCTAAATAACTTTGGTAATTTGATACTACCCTCAAGTGTTTCTGGCAAAAAATGAACGTAGCCGATCTTGCGACCTCGTTTCTTGGAAAAAGTCGACAAGTAAAAAGTCGGATTGATCGTATGATAGTGACTGAGGTCGGAGCGACCATATTGGTTGATCTTAATATCGAACTCATCACTAAAACGACTCTTCAGTAAGTTGATCAATTCAAGGTAAGCACTACCCACACCTTGACCAGCTACTTTATCTGCCGTCGAAAACATGGTGATCTTAATCATTAGAATACTCCTCTGGATCTATGGTTGAATTAGACAATTTTTCACGGATAAAGTACTCTTGTGCTCCGTGATAAAAACCGATGATCGAATCACCGAACTTATCTGAAGAAATATTGTAAAGGATCCGTTGACGAGCATCCCTATCATCGAATGAATTCGGATGATCTAAATAAGCTAGGATCTTCGGAACTAATTGATCATCTTGATTAAAAGTTACCCCGACTGACGGATCAGTCAACAATTGATCAGTATAAGGCGCACTTCTAACGACAATCTTTAATCCTGAAGCAATTGCTTCAATATAAGTTAATCCTTGTGATTCAGTATCACTGGAAGACACAAAAATATCTGCCATATGATAATATGGCGAAATCTTGTCATGTTCGACTTCACCAGTAAAAATAACACTATCATCGATCTGGAGATCTTTCGACATTTGAACTAATTCATCCATGTCAGGTCCACCACCGACGATGACTAGCTTGAGTTTTGGATCATGCTTTAACAACTCAGGCATACTATGTAAGACGTGATCGATTTTTTTCTCAAGAGCAATCCGGCTTAACATCAAAATCACTGGCGTATCTTCGGAAATACCTAGTTTCTGTCGAACAACTGAGGCATCTACTGGCTTGGTATATTCTGAAAGATCGACACCTGTTGGAATAATCGTAATTGGCGCTTCGATCTGATAACGATCAAGCGTTGCTTTTACTTGTTTACTCGGAGCCACCACCCCCGACGCGTTCTTAATGAACATTCGAGACATTTGCTTAACGTGATAAGGCTTCAGCAAATGACCGTTGAGCACATAGTGTAAGTAATCCTCATACATAGTGTGATAAGTATGTACAAATGGGATCTTAAGTTGCTTGGCAACAAACTTTCCAATTAGTCCTAGAGAAAACTCGGTCTGTGTATGAATAACATCGAGCTTCAGCTCTTTAGCCAAATCAACGGCGTGAAACATTCCTCTGACTGCAATTCTTCTATCAGTGAAAGAAATGAAAGGCACGCTACCTAATCGAAAAATATTTGGTTCAATCGTTGACTTCGAAACACTAGGATCAGTCGTTGTAAAAATATAAACTGAGTGCCCTTTGCGTTCTAAGTCGTTCTTTAAGGTTTGAATTGAAGTGGCAACTCCACTAACTTGAGGGAAATACGTATCGGTAAAGATTCCGATATTCATCAAAACATCTCCTCATACTATTTATATTGTTGATTATAACAAAAAAGGAAGACCTAAATCTCCCCACATGCTGTTATTTGATTATTCTGGCAAAATTATTGTTTCTCATTAATAATACGAAGATCAAAGTTCCAATCAAAACGACCACGAATTCTCCAGCAGCAACTGTTCCTGCTGACATCCAAAATGGAAGTTTCAAGACGAAGAACAATTCTGCTCCGACGATCAAGCCATTAACTACGGCACAGATCACTGAAACTAACCAGATCAAGGCTTTTTTATTATTGATCAAAACGATCAATAAACAAGCAATCGTAGTAGCCAAAGTACCAAAGACTAAATCGGCTACCCCCAAAGCTGGACTAAACAAATTGGCTATCAAGCAACCAATGATCAACGACCAGCTGAACTTCGGATTAAAGAAAACTAACAACATCAAAATTTCTGAGACCCGAAATTGAATTGCTCCATAAGAAAAAGCCGATATCCCTGGAGTTAACGTTAAAGCAACGTACAAAGCTGCAACGATTGCCAAACGTGTAATATCTTTCGTTCTTAAATTATGCATAATAAATCCCTTTCACGGTTTTGTTAGGGCAGGTTACCAGTGGAAACTGCCAATTATCAATCATAACGTGTTTATTAATTATAAGCAAATGAATCTATCAAAATATCGTCTCCATCGCAAAAAAATAGACGAACCCAGAGGCTCGTCTAAAAAGCTTTTTAAATTTATCTTTACATCTTAGGAAGTAGATCACGTTCGCTAAGTTTTGTATCGATCTGATTCAAGACGATTTGAAGATCGTCAGCATTTTCAACGTAATCGAGTTGATCACCATTGATCTTCATCTTAGGACTGTAATCATATTGATCATACCAGTCGTCATATCTGCTCAACAAATTGTGATAATAATCAACTAAAGTAGGATCTTGTTCTGGTTGTTCATAGTCACGACCACGTTTTTGGATACGTTTGATCATTGTGTCATATGAAATATCGATGTGGATCAATAGATCAGGTGCCTTTTTAGCAGCTGCATATGGCAATTCTTGCATCATGTTTTCCAACAATTCATCGTACACTTTAACTTCTTGTTGAGTTGCACGACCCATATCTGCATTCATGTGGAAGAACAATGCGTCCTCATAAATTGAGCGGTCCAAAACATTGTTATCATCAGCTAAAGCTTGTTTGATAGATTCAAAACGCTTGTTCAAAAAGTAGATTTGCAATAAGAAAGCATATTGCTTAGGATCCTTATAAAATAATGGCAAAACTGGATTATCATCTACTTGTTCATAGAAAGCCTCAGTTCCCAAATGTTTTGACAAAATTGTTGCTAAAGTACTCTTACCAGCACCAATTGTGCCGCTTAATACGATCATCATTATATTCCTCCATCCGATCTTAAAAAAATCAACGAGTAATATCTTACCACTCAGGCCATATGTTGTATATACATTTCCGCAAAAATCTATATATAGTATTTTTATAATTAAATAAAGACTATCACGTCAGTGTTTTCCTCAAAAAAAGACCCTCACAAAATTGTGAGGGTCCTCTCGTCAATTCCCTTTTTCGTTCCAGTGAATATAATACCAATTCAATATAACATTGACGTTACAAAACTATTTCTTTATAACTTTTTTAATTGAGTTTAAAAAAGTATTAAGGCATAGTCATTAATGGCGTCAAATGTGACTTAAAATGCCCCGCCACCTGAGCCTCCGCCAAATCCTCCAGAATTTCCACCACTGAATCCACCACCTGAATAACCATTAGTGCTAGAAAAATCTGAGTTAAGAGTTTTATCAAATGAATCATAAGAACTGTTGACGATCTGTCCAAAGTTAGTCATAGCCGCGTAGTTAGTGAGACCAAAGTAATAGTAACCAATAATTGGTTCATCATTAACAATCTGCTCACCAAATTTGAGTTTCAAGGCATCAATCACCTTTTTCGAAACACCAAATGCGGCAGCATATGGCAAAATTTGCTCCCACAGGATCAGATCACCGACTTCTGCCACGTTAATGTCATTAATA
This sequence comes from Companilactobacillus zhongbaensis, assembly GCF_003946515.1. Classification (GTDB taxonomy): domain Bacteria; phylum Bacillota; class Bacilli; order Lactobacillales; family Lactobacillaceae; genus Companilactobacillus; species Companilactobacillus zhongbaensis. The sequence goes on from NZ_RHOM01000047.1 coordinate 7,723, forward strand.
TCCCGCAACATCTGCCGGAAGCCTTTGAATTCATTAGCTTTATTGATACCTAGTTGAGTGTATTCAATGATCCGATAATGGCAAACTATTTTGACTGTAGTTGCAACAATGATAGCTACCAGTGCGGTCGGTATCGCAAATAAAAGTCCCTTAGGCATCATAGCTAAAATAACCAATACTAAGACAATTGCCAAAATAATCGTCGTTATTAAGAAAACAGAGGCTTTTGAGTTTAGCTTTTCGTTAGCTTTGCTGAAGTATTTATTGCGATCCTTATCGTTTTTATCTTGCCAATTTTGATAGTAGTAATAAATATCAGAGTTCTTGGACTTCTTGATTGATGACATCTTAACGGATTTTCCATCACCGATCTCACGGATCAAGAATTTAAAGAACGCATCTGCATCGTCACTCTTTAATATGATCTCGTAATCATGGTCGAGTTGTTTCAAATCTAAACGCTTATGAGCCACTTCATTGAGTAAATCACCTGTTAATCCCATGAAATCAGTGTGATCTGTTTTTTTAACGATCATTCTGGCAACACTAGGACTGACATCTGGGATCTCAAACCAATGATGCAATGGAATCGGCTTTTTAATGTTCGTATCAGGATTGTTCTTCCATGCGCGTAAAATTCTCCAGAGTAAGAACAAGAAGACGATTGCAAAAATCGGGATCAACGCATACACCATTGCCTGATTTCGTGCACGTTTTTGATTGGCAGACTCCGCATATGCTTTTTCTTCTTGAAGAGCTTGATCCAGTATCTCCTTACCGACCACGTTAGTGTTGTTGATCGTAACACTATCTGGGAACAATATCCGGCTTTCAACGAAAGTATGGTCGCTTAAATTGTCGACCGTTAACGTGACCCGACCCTTTTTAGCATTGACCTTAGTTTCCCCATTCAACGGACCGTGTGCAAAAGCACGCAGTTTGCGGACGTTTCCTTGTGGCAGTTGGAATGTTATCTTAGCATGGTCGATATCATTATCCCAGTTTCCACCAATAACTTTCCAGTTGATCTGAGCGGTATCGAGATAATTAGTTACTGCCCCATTTATTTTATAGCGATACGTAAAGGTAGCAGGACGATCAGAGATCTTGTGATAAATCTTGATCTTCTTGTAATTTTCAGTGTTATCGATTGAATAAGTGTTATTAGCCCCACTGTTCGACTTTTTCACTGGGATTTTTTGCTGTGACTGCTCGACAGTAACAGTTGGATCCGACATACTTTTGATGCCCTTCACGTCAGCATTGTAATACACACCATTGAAATCACCGTCAAAATCATAAGTTATCTTCTGAACCACATCAGCATTACCAGCATCATCGATCTTGATGTCCATGATGTAATCGTTGATGTCGTATGAATCTTCAGCTAATGCCGGTGAAGAAATGGCAAAAAAAGCTATTAAAGCCGTAAAGAAACCTAAAAACAAACTCCACTTTTTCAACATAATATCCCCTCTATCTTGGTTATAGTATATCAAAGACATTGGTTGAATAAAGATAGTTCTGGTTGATCTTAACGTTGCGATTATATAGTAGTTATTTTTGATTACTACTACGCTTACTGTATGCTGAAAAACTGAATTTGAGGTCAAAAAAAAAGATCATCTCATAAGAGATGATCTAAATAATTGCTTGAAATCTATACCGGTGATCGGGGTCGAACCGATACTCCTTATACAGGAACGGGATTTTGAATCCCGCGCGTCTGCCAATTCCGCCACACCGGCATGGTGTGTATATTGAGTACTTAGGCATAAGCCAAAGGCGGTAACCGGATTTGAACCGGTGATGAAGGTTTTGCAGACCTCTGCCTTACCACTTGGCTATACCGCCATATTCAATTGTGGAGCAATTGGGTTAGCTGGATTCGAACCAGCGCATGATGGAGTCAAAGTCCATTGCCTTACCGCTTGGCTATAACCCAATGAAGGGCGGTATGTGGGAGTCGAACCCACGTGTGCCGGTGCCACAAACCGGTGTGTTAACCACTTCACCAATACCGCCATAATATTAGTAAACAGGGATAGTAGGAGTTGAACCCACACTGATGGTTTTGGAGACCATAGTTCTACCATTAAACTATATCCCTATCTATGGAGGGGAGTGGATTCGAACCACCGAACCCGAAGGAGCGGATTTACAGTCCGCCGCGTTTAGCCAGACTTCGCTACCCCTCCAAAATGGCGCGGGACGGAATCGAACCGCCGACACATGGAGCTTCAATCCATTGCTCTACCAACTGAGCTACCGAGCCATTAACGGTCCCTGCGGGAATCGAACCCGCGATCTCCTGCGTGACAGGCAGGCGTCCTAACCGACTAGACCAAGGAACCAAATTACTAAATACAAAACAAATTGCGGGAGCAGGATTTGAACCTACGACCTTCGGGTTATGAGCCCGACGAGCTACCAGACTGCTCCATCCCGCGATGATATTAATAACCTTTGTGTTGTAAGGAGGATGTGGGATTCGAACCCACGCGCCGATTTCTCGACCTGACGGTTTTCAAGACCGTTCCCTTAAGCCGGACTTGGGTAATCCTCCATGCTTAATGCTAAAAATATAATATATGATACGAATGTATCAATGACCCCTACGGGATTTGAACCCATGTTACTGCCGTGAAAGGGCAGTGTCTTAACCACTTGACCAAGGGGTCATATAAAACGGAGAAGGAGGGATTTGAACCCTCGCGCCGCTTACGCGACCTACACCCTTAGCAGGGGCGCCTCTTCAGCCACTTGAGTACTTCTCCAAATTTAGTGGGCCTAAATGGACTCGAACCATCGACCTCACGCTTATCAGGCGTGCGCTCTAAACCAGCTGAGCTATAGGCCCATAACAAGTGGCAAAGCGGGTGACGAGAATCGGACTCGCGACTACAGCTTGGAAGGCTGTCGTTTTACCACTAAACTACACCCGCATTACTATTCATGGCGCGGGACGGAATCGAACCGCCGACACATGGAGCTTCAATCCATTGCTCTACCAACTGAGCTACCGAGCCAATTACGGTCCCTGCGGGAATCGAACCCGCGATCTCCTGCGTGACAGGCAGGCGTCCTAACCGACTAGACCAAGGAACCATATTACTAACAATTGCGGGAGCAGGATTTGAACCTACGACCTTCGGGTTATGAGCCCGACGAGCTACCAGACTGCTCCATCCCGCGATAATAATAAAATGAATATATATAAAACTTTATCCCTACAATGGACCTTGTAGGATTCGAACCTACGACCGAACGGTTATGAGCCGTTTGCTCTAACCAGCTGAGCTAAAGGTCCGGAATAAATAGCGGCGAAGGGGATCGAACCCCCGACCTCCCGGGTATGAACCGGACGCTCTAGCCAGCTGAGCTACACCGCCAAAAACAAAACAATCTAATGATTGCTAATCGGGAAGACAGGATTCGAACCTGCGACCCCCTGGTCCCAAACCAGGTGCTCTACCAAGCTGAGCCACTTCCCGAGATAAAACAATGCACCCAGTAGGAGTCGAACCTACAACCTTCTGATTCGTAGTCAGACACTCTATCCAATTGCGCTATGGGTGCATATTCACTATAGTGCCGAGGACCGGAATCGAACCGGTACGGTAATCACTTACCGCAGGATTTTAAGTCCTGTGCGTCTGCCAGTTCCGCCACCCCGGCATAATCTATAGTGAAAGCGGAAGACGGGATTCGAACCCGCGACCCCCACCATGGCAAGGTGATGTTCTACCACTGAACTACTTCCGCAAAATGCCGACTAGAAGATTCGAACTTCCGACCCCCTGTTTACAAGACAGATGCTCTGCCAACTGAGCTAAGTCGGCATAATTACTATATTAATTATGCAAGCTATTTTATTGTGAATGCATTTGCAACATGCTTCATTGCAATACGGGTGAAAGGACTTGAACCTTCACGTCCATTGGACACTAGAACCTAAATCTAGCGCGTCTGCCAATTCCGCCACACCCGCATTGTGCGTATATTTTGTTGCAAATGAGCCGTGACAGGTTCGAACTGTCGACCCTCTGATTAAAAGTCAGATGCTCTACCAACTGAGCTAACGGCTCGTAATGGATGGAGGATACAGGGATCGAACCTGTGACCTCCTGCTTGTAAGGCAGATGCTCTCCCAGCTGAGCTAATCCTCCATTATTACAAAGCGTGGCAACTACCTATCCTCGCGGGTAGTTTCCCACCAACTACTTTCGGCGTTAAGAAGCTTAACTTCTGTGTTCGGCATGGGAACAGGTGTATCCTTCTTGCTATCGCCACCACACTTTGGTGCTCGTACCTTCAAAACTAGATA
>NZ_RHOM01000048.1 GCF_003946515.1 Companilactobacillus zhongbaensis
AAATGGCGCGCCATTGACAAGGTTAAGGGGTTAACTTTAGGCTCTACTGAGAAACAAGCATTGGCTGATAAACAGGCCGAGCACGATAAAAAAATAAGAGATCAAGCAAGACAAGAAGCACTTGCTGAACTCCGAAAGGGGTTTGGAAAGCATGTCTAAAACTATTAGAGAACTTGCTGATGAATTGAAGGTCTCCAAACAGACTATTCAATATCACTACCAAAGACTACCAGCAAAGAACCGACAAAAAGATAGTCAAGGTACAAACATAATCAGCCCTACAGCTGAAAAGATTATTAGCGACAAGGTAGCAAAGCCTTTGGTAGCAAAGAACCAACAAACAGGTAGCAAAAAAGTGACAAAGACTAGCAAAGAAAATAATGATCTGGTTGCTACTCTGAGAAGAGAAGTAGAAGATTTAAAGGCTCAACGTGACAAACAGCTTACTACCAAAGACCAGCAAATAAGTAACAAAGACCGACAAATAGATCATCTAACAAAATTGGTGGATCAGCAACAGCAATTACAATTAGCAACGGTAGCAGAAAACCATCAATTAAAAGAACAAGTGCGGAAATTGAGTGAGTTGTCTGAACCCTCTAGTTCAATTCAAAAACGGCCAGAAAATGATAAAGATGATACCTTTTCAAATAACATTAATTCTAGTCAAGCCAAAGATAAAAACAACAAGCAGGAAGAAAAGAACGCATCTAAGAATAAAACCAATAATAGTTGGTGGCATTTTTGGAAAAAGCTAAAAAGGTGAATTAAACATGAGAATAGAACCTAAGGTAATGTCCCAAGTTAAAAGTATTTTAGGAGAGTTTGGAAACACGTATTTAACCAGTGAGGGTTCTCTGAAACGGAATAATGTAATTAACGATCTGGATAAATTCAATCATAGATTGATGACAAAACTATTTAAGGATCCTTTAATACATAAAAACTATGTAGAAAAAATTGCTAACAATGAAGTATTTAAACTCAATCAATTTATTGAGATGTTTGAATATAAAGAATTTTGGGAAGACAGTTATACAAAATATACAAATAAAATCGGTTTAACAGCTAATGGAAAATTTATTGATGAATCTGCTGACGTTGTTCTGGATTTTCCATTTAAAGATACTATTTTAAAAGCTGGTATGACCAAAGAAGATCTAGATAAAGATGAATCTGTTGATGAGCCTTTTTTTAATGAAACTATTGCTAAGCCTGAAATTGATGAGTTGTTGGAGTCTAAAGTATTAGTTAATGCAAAGCGTTATGACAAAGACGGTGAACATGCAACGAACAATATTAGTAATCGAGATAATTTAATTATTAAAGGAAACAACCTAATTGCATTAGAAAGTATAAAAGAACCGGTTGCTGGAAAAGTTAAACTCATTTTTTTAGATCCTCCTTATAACACAGGACATGATTTCCAATATAATGATAAGTTCAACCATTCTTCCTGGTTAACTTTTTTTAAGAATAGAATTCAATTAGCAAAAAAATTGTTGTCTAGTGATGGAAGCTTATGGGTAATATTAGATAATTCTGAAATATATTACGCCAAAGTCTTATTAGATGAAATATTTGGAAGAGAAAACTTTGTGTCAGATATTGTTTGGGTCAACAATAAACAGAGTAAAGGCTATGGAAATGAAATATCATTACATCACAATATTATTTTAGTTTATCGAAAAACGTCAATGTTTAAAATTAATTTATTACCAAGGACAAAGGAGAATAATAAAAATTATCGAAATCCTGATAATGATCCTAAGGGACCTTGGCGTCCTTCAGATGTTCGTAATTCGTTATGGCGTCCAAATCTTCAATATGACATAACTACTCCTGAAGGTAATGTTATTAAGTATCCAAAAAATGGATGGAGATTCAGTAAGGAGACTTTTGAGTCTGAACTTAAAACTGGAAAGATTAAATTCAGTGACGATTATAAACGAGTGATTCGAAAAATTTATTTAGCTGATCAAAAAGGCCGTGTTGTTGAATCTGTTTGGCTAACTACAGATGCTGGATCAACACGAGAAGCAAACGGAGAAATTAAAGCTATGTTTGGCACTAATGTTTTTGGAACGCCTAAGCCAGAAAAACTTCTTCAAAAAATTATTCAAATTGGAACTAAAAAAGGTGATTTAGTACTAGATTTCTTTATGGGGTCAGCTACTACACAAGCTGTTTCGATGAAAATGCATCGTCGCTTCATCGGAATTGAACAAATGGATTATGTCAATACTGTCTCCGTTCCGCGCCTTAAGAAAGTAATTAATGGTGAACAAGGTGGAATTTCTAAAGATGCTGACTGGCATGGTGGTGGCTCTTTTGTTTATGCAGAGTTGATGGAAAAGAATCAAGGTTACCTAAAGGATCTGCTAGCAGCTAAAGATATAAATGAATTAGATGCTGTATATAAACGCATGAAAGCGGGAGCAGATTTCGACTTTCGAGTGGATCTTGATAAATATGAAAATGATGCAGAACGTAAAGCTTTGCCTTTTGAAGAACAAAAACGGTTATTAGTTAGATTATTGGATAAGAATCAACTTTACTACAACTTCAATAATATCGATGATGCCGATGTTCGTGACCTGATTTCCGATAATGATTATCAATTTAATCAAAGTTTTTATGGAAAGAAGGACTAAACTAGTGGTTAAAAAAACAGTTATGAGAAAAATTGAGCTCCCACTGGTCGATTTATTGGAAAACAAACGTAAGATTGATCTTCTTAGTAATGAAAAGCCCTTTATTATCCCAGAATATATTAAAGGTAATTTAAAGCACCAATTACGACCTTACCAAAATCAAGCCTTAGTTAATATAGACTGGACACAGCAACAGCCATTAGCTGATTACCAATATAATCAATTACTCTTCAATATGGCCACTGGCAGTGGCAAAACAGATGTTTTAGCTGCCCTAATCTTGTATTTGTATACTGAATTTACTTATCATAATTTTCTTTTTGTGGTAAATACAAATGCTGTGGTGGCTAAGACTTATGACAATTTATTAAATACTGCTTCACCTAAATATCTTTTTTCGCAACCTTTGACTATTCATGGTCAAAGAATCGAGCTTCGCTCAGTAACTCGGTTTCCTAATACACCAGAAGATGGTGTGATCTATTTAAGATTAACAACTATTCAAGCCTTGACCAATGAGTTAAGTGAAACCAAAGAAAATGGCCTTACTTATGATGATTTTAAGGCTCATAAACTAGTTGTTTTAGCCGACGAAGCTCATCATTTTAGTGCTGGTACTAAAAGTAAAGAGGACCAAAAAGAACGTTCCTGGGAATATGTCCTGGATCGTATTCGTCAAGCTAATCAACATAATCGTCAATTCGAGTTTACTGCAACTCTAGATTTACAAAATGAAGCGATTTATCAAAAATATCGTCAAAAGATTGTTTATAGATACGATTTAAGCCGTTTTATTCACCAAGGATATTCTAAACGGGTATATCGATTACAAGCAAATAACGACGATGAGAACAAAATGCTGAATGCTGTTTTGCTTAGCCAGTATCGTAAGCGAATTGCCAACGACTTAAAAATACCTGACTTTAAACCGGTAATCTTGTTTAAGTCTAATAAAATTGCGGTTTCTAAAGATGCTCGAACAACTTTTTTAAGCATGATATTACAGTTGAATATAACGGACCTAACCGATTTTCTTAAACATCAACAAAACACTAGCCATAGTCAAGCATTGAAACAAGCTTATGATTACTGGTTATCGCAAGATTTGGGTACTGCAATTGTTGAATTAAAACGTGACTTTCAGGCTATGAACACTATTAATGTTAACGATAGTGCCAAAGAAGGAATTTTAGGCGATTTAAATGACTTGCATAATCTAAATACCTTGGAAAGTTCTGATAATCCCTTTCGGGTTATTTTTGCTGTCGCTAAGTTAAGTGAGGGCTGGGACGTTTTAAACCTTTATGATATTGTGCGGATTGGTGAACAATCCACTACCTTGAACCAAACAAACAGTGAAGCTCAGTTGATTGGTCGAGGAGCACGCTACAATCCTTTTGTTTATCAAGGCGAAAACTCTTATACACGTCGTTTTGACAACCAGAATCCTAAATATCAGTTATTAGAGAGTCTTTATTACCACACTATCAATGATCCTAAGTACCTAGATAACCTTAAGAAGTCACTTGATAAGATGGACCTACCTGTCGAAGATGATAGTGATTTTGATGTTTTTGAAACTAATGTTAAACCGTCATTTAAACACTCTAAAGTTTATCAACAGGGTAATCTTTACTACAACGAAGTTGAGCCTGTACCAGATAAAGAATTTAATTGCCTTGACCGTTATGGGGTTAATACCACCACAATGGCTGAAGTCAATTTGGTAGAGAGCACTTGGGAAACAAATTATAATGCTGTTGCTATTGAGAAAGATCCTTTAACAGAAACTAGATTTTTGTTTAAGTTTCGAGATGCCGTAATCTTAGTTAAAAAAGCCTTCTCACGTAATAAGTTCTATCGGTTTAACTCTCTGAAGCAATATATTCCTACTTTGAATTCTTTAAATGAATTTATGACAGCTGATAATTGGTTGGGAAATATTCGTTTGTATGCTCGTGTCAGCAATGGTTCACCAGCCTTAAATCGTAAGCAGCAACTTAAAGCAATTGAACAATATTTAACTTTTGTTCAAAAACAGATTATTAATAACTATCAAAGACAACGCGGTACTAAGCGCTTTATTCCAGTTCCTATAAAATCCTTGATTAGGGACTACCAAAAGAAAGTTGCCAAACATTTTAATAAATCAGTCAGTGAAATGATCTTACCCTACTCAATGAAAAATAAACCTTGGTTTGTTTTTGAAGAAGCCATTGTTGATAAGCTGGAGAAGTCTTTAGTTGACTTAATCGGCGCTTTTGTTGACCGATTAAGTCAAAAATATAGTCAAATTTATTTATTTAGAAATGATGAACGCAATACTAATTTCAAGCTACATCAATTTAAAGGTCAGACAACTCATTATGCCGGTTTCATGCCTGATTTTATCCTCTATTTACAGAATAAAGATTTTTGTTATCAAATTTATATTGAGCCTAAGGGACCCCAATTGCTTGATCAGGATCAGTGGAAACAAGAACTTTTAGAAAGTATTCGTCCTGAAAATATTGAACTTGTTGGTGAGAATGATCAAGTTAAGCTTTATGGTGTTAAATTCTTTACTTACAACGATGGCAGAAATGTTGAGCAAGAAATAGAAAATTTACCGTAGAATTGTGAGGTGATTGTATATTGGAAGATGAAAGTTATTCAATTTTAAATCAAAGAGCTATTATAGATTTACTTATACAAGGAGACATATTCCCCTATATGACTGGATCTGAAATTCAAGATATAGGAATAAAATTTGGAGTAAGTTACGAGGGAGGTAGTCGCTGGCAAATTTTACAATCAATACTTTTTTCGTTACATGAAAATGGGAAAACTAGTGATTTCTTTTACTACTATCTGTTTAAAATGAACATTACTTCTGCTGTTAGAGAAGTGATTGATGGAAATATCAATGCTAAACCGAAATACACAAAAGTAGAAGAAATAGTAGAAGAATCAGAACAAAACAATAAAGCGATTGCTAGTGTATTGAGGACAGATTTAATTAATAAGATAAACTTAGAACTATCAGTGTCCGATAAAAAATTAATTGTTCTCAATGAGAAAATAGCCATTATTGATTCTAAAGCAACCCCCAAAGTACTTGTTGACCCTGCCGAAATCATGAATATTGGTTATGTCAAAAAAATTCTCAACAATGCTAAAGAAGATTTATTAAATAATGATTTAGACAGCGTAGTAACTAAATCTAGAACAATAATTGAAACAGTATTCATAGTAATATTACGTAAGCATCAGATCGATTTTAAAGAAAATGGAGATATTGGTCATTATAGATCCCTAGTTAATAAAACATTGGGCATGAAACCTGACAATAGGTGGGATGAAAATGTTTCTTCTCTAATTAGTGGTCTTAATAAAATCGTTGATTCTATAACTACCATGCGAAATATTAATAGTGATTCCCATGGTAGCTCTAATAGGGTGAAAATCAATGAAGCTGAAGCTGAACTAATTTTAAATTCTGCCGTTAATATTTCTGTATACTATCTAAGAGTGGATGGAAGAAAAGAAAAAAATAGTGTTAATATTACGAAAACATCCTAATAATGAAATTTAAATTTTTTTGATTCGATTTTTTGGGTCTATTTTATACAAATCACCCCTAGAAAAGACTATTAAAAAAGCCCCCATTATCTGACTAGTAGATAACGGGGGCTGTTTTTTTGTTAGGTGATATAATAGTACTTAAAAAACGAGGTCGATGATCACATGCCCAATCACATATTTATCAATCGAGAGTCCGGGAATGATAATATTTCAATATTCTATGACGAACCATCATTTGTGGTCATTGCGAATAAAGATGATCTAACTAGCATTCAGTTGATTGATGAGTCTAAAAAACCTGGTATCTATATATTGTTAGGTGATGATAAACGATATATAGGTCAAGCATCAAATGCTATTTTTAATCGGTTGCAGCAACATTATATTAATAAGCCTTGGTGGAATAAATTAATATTTTTTGGCCGTGAAGATGGCCATTTATCAAAAGCACAGTTAGATCTGCTAGAACGCAAAATAATTGAAAAAATGAAACGAGCAGAAATCGAACTAGATAATAATACCCAAGGTAATCAGAGCTATATTGATAAATTAAGCCAATTTTCTGCCTTATCATTGTTATCGAAAGTTGAACGGGTATTGATAGATATCGCAAATATTAACTTATTTGCTAGTGATGATACCGAATTTGATAGGGTGGACCCTACTCCAAACAACGATACTATTTCGGTTTTATTTGGTAGACAGCATTATACAGGAAGCTCTTACCGAGACGTCTTTATTAAATTAGTATCTACACTTGTCTTGTCGTCAGATATAGCTAAATTAACGGATTTAATAAATTCGACTGAACCCAATACTGTACAAATAATAGGAACCCTAGAGCGCGTCTCAGGACAAGGTACAAAATTAACTAGAGCTATAGATTCCAGTAAATATCATGTCTATGTTAATTTTTCGAAAGATGCATTGTATAAAAAGATACAAATATTAGCTAATTTAACAAACAATAAAGTGACCTTTGAAAGGTGGTAAATTCTCTATGGTGCAACAAATAGTACTACCAATCAAAGACTCTAACGTCTTAAAAATGGTACAAGACACCTTATTAGATAGTTTTCGGGCGGGTCGTCGTAACTACACCATCTTCCAAGTTGGCAAGGCGACACTATTGCGAGTCAGTGATGTCATGCGCTTAAAACAGACCGATATTTTTAATCCGGACGGTTCTATTAAACAAAATGCGTTCATTCATGACCGAAAAACGGGTAAACCTAATACCTTGTACCTTAAACCGGTTCAAACAGAGCTCTTATTGTATCGCCAATGGCTACTTAATCATCAGCTGGATTCTGAATGGCTCTTTCCTTCCCTTCAACACCCCGAGCGCCATATCACGGAAAAACAGTTTTACAAAATCATGAGCAAGGTTGGTGAGCTGTTAGGAATTAATTATCTAGGTACCCATACAATGCGCAAAACCGGTGCTTATCGCGTTTACACGCAATCAAATTATAATATTGGCTTAGTCATGAATTTGCTCAATCATTCCAGTGAAGCCATGACTTTAGCTTATTTAGGCTTAGACCAGGCTAGTACTGAAACGATGCTGGATCAGATTGATTTTGGTTAGGAGGTTGGCTTTATGGATTTAGATTTTAAAACCAACAAATATGAGCTGTTTGATGATTGGCACCAAAACAAGACTAAACAAGAATTTACACAAAAGTTGCAACAGCAAGCTCAACTTGAAAAAACACAGCTGCCACAGTTATTGTCGCGTGAAGATTTAAAAATTCGTTGGCAGATGAACTCTCGTCAAAGTGTTCATCAAGTTGCTAGTAAGCCTGATTTTCCGCAACCCGTTTTTGCTTTTAATCATGGTAAGACGCCACTTTACTTAGCAACTGAAATTCAAATTTTCGAAATTAATCACCCCTGGGTGATAACTCCTGGTGCTCGTCTTGCTTATAGCAATTGGATTCTTCACAATGTGATTGATTAATCTTGAGATTTATCTCTAGGATTTTTATCGTTGGCGCTAGCCTTCTAATACAAATAATACCCATTTCGATGGGTATTAAATCTACCCTTGACAAGTGTCAAGGGTGTAAGTGCGCATTGACCTCGTTTCACTCGGTCTGCTGATAACCATACAATCAATTTTTCTCGTTATTTAATTGAGCATATTCTTAATTCAATTTATGTTTTCACCTAACTAAGATTGTTATGTTTTAAATACTTAAAAAGTGTTGCGGATTAAGCTGTTTTAAGCCATTTTTTTAATCGTTCTGTGCAAAGAATCTTTATAAGTTTGGTAACAAGTTTGGAATAACGGTACTGTAAAATCTGTAAATTTAAACTGAAATCATTATTTTGATGTTAGGAGTCATTAAGATGGACGAAAAGAAAGTATTAAAAACCATTGATGAAATGCTTGCTGATCCTTGGCAAGTTGATATTCAAGAATTGTTTGAAGCTTCTTTCAATGAACCTGACGAGATCAAAAAGAATTTGTATGATTCCCTGTATACTTATGTTTTGCAAAAAAGACAAGAAGATATTATTAATCGTCCTGGCTTCGTTATTTAGCCCTCTAAAAGCCTGCTGAGGGCTTTTTATTTTTGCTTTGGTATAAATATATATAAATAGTCTCAAAATCGCTAGAAACGAGAAATAAGACCCTTAAAAACGAATATAGCAGTTAGATTCTTGTTAAGATTCAAAAAAAACTAACTGTTTGCTGTCAATGGTAGCGGACGAGCAAAGCGTGGGAGCATAAGGAATTGACAGCTCTAAACCAGTCTTAACACTGAATTGGCGAAAGCCAAAGTTTCTATAAAACTTTGCTTTCCTGCCTGACGGCGAGTGAAAAAGCGGTTAAGCTGGCTCAGCTTGGACGGGGTTCGGGGCGTTAGCGCCCGATTAAATGTGGCTTGCCACACCTTATCTGGCAACGAACAGAGTGAGGCGCAAGGAGCGTAGCGACTGGAGTTGAATGTGAGCCAGTTTTTAGCTCACTCCTTTGTGTTTTTTGTTGCTAGGTTTTGGTCTCGTACAGTAGTGCCTCTTTTATACCTCTTTTATAAACCTCTTTTAAACCTCTTTTAGACCCCTCTTGAGGCTTACTCCCCCAAGGCGTACAGAAGTTTATCGACTACATTTTGTCTGTTTATCGACTACATTTTGTCTGTTTATCGACTACATTTTGTCTGTTTATCGACTACATTTTGTCTGTTTATCGACTACATTTATTTACTCCTGTATTCAAATAAGGTAGTATTATTCAAGGAGGTTATTTTATGAGCAATGAATTAGTCAAATATGACCCTGAATTAAATACAATCCCCTTGCGAAGGTTTACTCCTGTAGAAATGAACTTGTTCTTTTCTGTAGTTTCTAGAATGCGTGATAAAGGTGATGATACTGTTAGATTTACCTTTGATCAGTTAAAAGAGTTAAGTGCCTATAAGCCAACCGCAAATAATCGGTTTATTGATGACATACAAAGTACATATCAAAAAATACTAGGTCTTAGATTTGGCTCTCGAAGTAAAGATGGTCTTGATAGAGAGATGTTTGTCATGTTCACTCGATTTGAAATTAAGGGATCTGCAGACGTTCCTTATGTTGATATTCAAATTTATCCCAAAGCGTTGAAACTTCTAAATAATCTCGAAAGTTGGGTTCGTTATGCTTTGACAGAGTTCCGAGATTTAAAGAGTAGTTACGCAAAAACAACTTTTCGTATTCTTAAACAATTCCGAACCACTGGTTATGCTTATTTTTCTAAAAATGATTTCTTTGAACTACTAGATATTCCAAAAAGCTATTGGAGTAAGCCTGCGAACGTTGAATCTAGGGTTATTCGCCCAATTAAAGAAGAACTAACCCCTTTGTTTAGAGGTCTAACTATACGAAAAAAATATGGTAAAGGTCGCGGGAAACCAGTGATTGGTTATACTTTTACTTGGAAGCCTGAAAGAAAAGACGCAAACGACTTTTCTCAAGGTAAGTTCCAAGATGAGCGTCAAAAACTTTTTAATATTCAGCATAATGGTGAATTAACAGAGCAGGAAAAATGGCGCGCCATTGACAAGGTTAAGGGGTTAACTTTAGGCTCTACTGAGAAACAAGCATTGGCTGATAAACAGGCCGAGCACGATAAAAAAATAAGAGATCAAGCAAGACA
>NZ_RHOM01000049.1 GCF_003946515.1 Companilactobacillus zhongbaensis
GAAGGAAAGAGCCATTCAGAATCCAGCTTATGATCAAGCAGCCATTGACGGTACAATAAGAGCTCTGTTTGAACAGGTTTAAGGTACAAGGTATTAGGTTTACCAGTTTTTCGGTCATGAATAAACGCATTTTGTTTAATAGAACCGTCTGGATTAAAAATATCGGTTTGTTTTAAGCGCATGACATCACTGACCCGCAACAGTGTCGCTTTGCCAACTTGAAAAACTGTATAGTTACGTCGGCCAGCTTTAAAGTTATTGAGTAAGGTATCTTGAACCTCTTTAAGAACGTTTGAATCTTTGATGGGTAAAACAACTTGTTGCATGTAAATGACCTCCAGTAAGAATATTTGCATTGTGTATCTACACGGGATATACTTGACTTATAATAATAATTTAGGAGGGGGAAATATGGAACTTATTAAAGAACAAACACGCTTAGCAAAGTGGGGAAACTCGAAAGCTGCTAGAATTCCTAGCCAAATTATTAAACAACTGAAATTAGATGATAACCAAGATATGACAATAACCATTGAAAATGGATCAATTGTTTTAACACCAATAAAAAAGAACCCAACCAATATTCACGAACTATTTAAGGATTGGCAAGATGACGGGAAAAGGGATCACGAGCTTGATTGGGGAAAGTCAGAAGGTAATGAACTTCAATGGTAAGCCAAGGTGATATATTTTATGTTAACTTTAATCCAAGCCGTGGTCATGAACAGATGAATAAGCGACCAGCCATTGCTCTAAGCAATGATTTAGTCTGTCAGACGAGTAACATGACGATTGTGGCTCCAATTAGCAGTACCAAGCGTAATTTTCCAATGTATCATCGACTAACTAGTAGTCAAACAGTATATGGAAAAGTATTATTAGATCAAACCATAGCCTTAGATTTACTGGCAAGACATGTCACTGATGAAACTATTGTCGATCATGTATCGCGTGAGGAACTAGAAGAAATAATCACTTTGTACAAATTATTGTTTAGTATTGATGACAAATAGAAGAAGTCATTTCTTTAATATTAAAACAAATAACCCCCAACATCTATATTATAGATGTTGGGGGTTATTTTAACAATGATTTTGAGGGGTTATTTGTATATTATAGACCCTATATATTCATAGCCCCTTTCTGTTTGGTGTTAAAGTATTAGTCATCGATGTCATGCACTATCTTGTTTAGCTCCGTTTTGATGGAACTGGAAATATTTTCTAAATTGAAATGATTATATATTTCTTTATCCTTAAGCATCCTTTTTTGTGCCTTATTTAATTGGATGGTTTTTAAATTATTATTTTCGTCTGCCTTTTCTTTGTTATAATAAAAATCGTTGTACAAATCGAGGAGGAAAATAATGAAAAAGATTACAGCATTTTTATTGTCATTATTAATGTTACTAGGGGTATTCGCTCCAGCAACTGCAACAACCGTTCAAGCTAAGGCTTCCGAGAATATCAAAGCTACTTACACTTTGAAGAAGAATAAAAAGAAGATTGCCAAGAAAACTATCACATTGAAAAAGAATGCCACTGTTACTGATGGTCTTAAAAAAGGCTGGAAAGTTAACGACAAAGGCGGCTTTATCACAGCTATCGACGGTCACAAACAAAATAACAAGAAGAAAATTTACTGGACATTCACTGTTAATGGCAAACAAGTTAACGTTTCAGCTGACAAAAAGAAATTACACAACAAAGACAAAGTTGTTTTCAAATTATCAAAA